>ONGE01000022.1 GCA_900317325.1 uncultured Prevotellaceae bacterium | reverse complement strand
GACGTTGCCGTCGCTGTTCACGTCGGCTTCGGGATTACCGCTAGTGTTGTCACTCATGATCATGCTGATGAGGGTGGTCACGTCGGTGATGTTCACCTGGCCATCGTGGTTCACGTCGCCACGCTGGCCGGCGTTCTTCGCGGTGAAGTAGCCCGGGTTGCTCGTGCCGCCGTCGATGTGGGCATAAGCCTTGTCAATATGGTTGGCATCGTAGGTCGTGCCCTGGCCGCCCACCAGGCTGGTGCAGTTATAGAACATATCAGTCGAGTTCGTCACGGCCGCGGTGCTCCAGCCATTGCCTACATAGATGGTACGCAGATCAGGGCAGTTATAGAACATGTTGTACATATTGGTTACTTTGGACGTATTGAAACTGCTCAAATCAAGGCTCGTCAGTCCCCAGCAGGCACCGAACATGGAATTCATGTTAGTCACCTTGGACGTGTTGAAGTGGCTCAAATCAAGGCTCGTTAGTTTTTTACAATTCGTAAACATCCAAGACATATTGGTCACCTCGCTGGTGTTCAGGTAATTCATGCCCGTGATGGTTTGAAGGTTTATCATACTATAGAACCAATCGTAGGTGGCCGTCGGACGGGCGCCAGCGAACGAGGGGTCAAAGACCACCTTGGTCACATTGGTATTGGTGCCGTCAGTGTACCAACCGGGACGGGTGGAGGCAGGGTTCAGGTCATAGGTCGTGCCCGTGCGGCTGCTGCGCTGGGTGTCGTAGTAGAACGTCAGCGTCGTGTTCGACGGCGTATAGCAGGCATAGGCCACAGGTGCATTCTTGTCGGTGAAGTAGCCCGGGTTGCTCGTGCCGCCGTCAATGTGGGCATAGGCAGCATCGATATGATTGGCATCATAGGTCGTACCCTGGCCACCCACCAGACTGGTGCAGCCAGTGAACATATCACCGGAGTACGTCACGGCAGCCGTGCTCCAGCCATTGCCCACATAAATGGTCCGCAAATTAGTGCTGTTATAGAACATCCTCAGCATAGTGGTCACCTTGGACGTATTGAAATTGCTTAAGTCAAGGCTTGTTAAGCCAGTGCAGTTAGAGAACAGTTGATTCATATTTATCACCTTGGACGTGTTGAAATGGCTCACATCAAGGCTTGTCAATTTGGAACAGCGCATAAACATAAAACCCATATCGGTCACCTCGCTGGTGTTCAGATACTCGATGCCCGTGATGGATTGAAGGTTTGTCATACCATAGAACCAATCGCAGGTGGTCGTCGGGCGGGCATCGGCGAACGACGGGTCAAAGACCACCTTGGTCACATTGGTTCTAGTGCCGTCAGTGTCCCAGCCGGTGTCGTTGCCGCCCGTGTTCAGGTCGTAGGTCGTGCCCGTGCGGCTGCTGCGCTGGGTGTCGTAGTAGAATGTCAGCGTCGTGTTCGACTCAGTGTAGCAGGCATAGGCCTCGGGGGCATAGGATGTGAAGCGGACATTGCTGATGGCGAAGTAGTCGCCCGACGCATTGACGCTGCCGTCCTTGGTGTAACTCCAGGTGAGCGTGTGGGTGCCGTTGCCCAGTTCCACCGTATAGGTCTCCCAGTCGTTGTCGCGGGCGTCATAGCGGAACTTTTCCACGCCATCGACATAGAATTTGCACACGTCATAAAAGGAGGCCTCACCCCAGGCCTTGAAATCGAACGAGAGGCTGCCGGGACCCGCTACGGTGGCTGTCATGACCGATGCGCTGCTGTGGATGCCTGTGTTGCCCGACTGGGCACAGGTGCGGCCTGCGTTGGTCTTGACCAACCAGGGGTAATTGTCGGTCGATGGCGTGGAGAACGTGATGTCGGTGCCAGCGGCGTTGATGGCAGCAGACAGATACTGGTTGTAGGGCTTCTGGGTAGTGAAATTATACCAGTAGTCATTGGTTGAAGTGTAGGTGTTGCCGTAGGCATCCTCGGGGATATAAAGCGTTGCGTTTTCATACACTGTACTGCTGAAAATATTTGAGTTGTACAGGTCGGGCGCAACCCTGTTCAGGCTGAAGATGTTCTTTATAGCGTTACAGTAGGAGAAAGAACCGGCATAGATATTGGTGAGATTAACGGGGAACCAGACGGTTTCAAGCGCATAGCAACCGCGACATGTGCTGCCGTAGATCTTAGTCACGCCAGCTGGGAACATGATGGATTTGAGTGTGCTGCAGTTCGCGAAAGCGCCATCGGCGATATAAGTCACTCCGTTGGGGATGTCAATCTCGGTGAGTTTGGAACAGTACGTAAAGGCATAAGAGCCGATGGAATCTATCGTGGCAGGCAGGTTCACTTTCGTCAGGTTGCCACAATCCCTGAAGGCATAATCGCCGATGCCCATCACCGTGTAGTTAGTATTGTTGTAAGTCACCATCGCGGGGACAGTAACCGTGCCACTGTAGTTGTTATAATCCTCGTCCCTGTAGGTGACCTTCACTTGACTACCGCCCCTGAATTTATAGAAGATGCCGTCCTGATAGAAGTCATAGTTGTAGTCACCTGGGGCTTCCTGGATGTGGGCGAAGAGCCTCCAGCCCTCTTTAGCCTGATAGTTGGGGATGGCACCGCGGGGCACATACAAAGTTGCGTTGTTGAGTACCGACTGGTCAAAATTATAGTAACCATCATATTCAAGCCACCTATCTGGATTAAACATCCAGCAAGTGATGGAAGTAAGATTCGGACAATTCTGGAAGACATTAAGCACATGCCCATTAGTAAAGGGGTCATAAAACGAGCAATTCTTGCCCATCACAACCGACCGAAGTGCTGTGCAATTTTGAAAAGCACGTGAACCAATAAGGGTTACCGTATTTGGAATTGTCACACTGGTCAGGCTCGTGCTTCCTATGAACGCTTCCATGTCGATTTCCGTAACGGTATAGTAAATGTGAGTGCTGGTGTTGCGAACACCTTCAGGAATGGTCACATTGCCGCTGTAGGAGTTTCCAGCATAGGTCTTGTAGGTGATGGCAACAGTACTGTCCGTCAAGATGTTGTAGTAATAGCCCCCATACTCGAAGTCGTAGGCAGCGGCGCCGAGGGCGCACATCGCGGCCGTCAGCAGGACGACCAGTCGAAGGAGTAATGTTTTTTGTTTCATAGTCGTAATGTTTTATGGTTAATATTTGTCAATTCATCAGATTTTCGGCAAATTTAGTCACATTTTTTGAGAAAAACAAATTTTTAGCTGGCATTTATAGTGCTCGCTGACGCGAGCGGGTTAGTGCTCGCGATGCTCGCGGGTTAAAGGTTATTATGCTCGCTGACGCGAGCAGGTTAAAGGTTAATGGTTAATGGTTAATGAGGCTGACGCAGGGATGCTCGCTGGCGCGAGCGGGTTAAAGGTTCGCAGATAGTAAAACCACAATCAGATGATATAGATTTTTCATTTTTCCGTTTTTTCCGCTATTATATATAATACGGAAAAAAAAGAAAAAACGAAAAACAGCATGTTATCGCAAGTTTTAACATGATGATTATTTCTTAATAGTATTCTACCGACAACAGACGGTAGAGTAAAAATAGTTTTTTCTGATTTTCTATTTTTTCTACTAAATATATATATTATAGAAAAATTAGAAATTTGGTCATCCCAATAGTTTTGACCAATAAATTCTATATAGAATACTCAACTAAGACAGATAGAAAATTCTAAAATTCTATTTTTTCTTTTTTTTCTACGCATACGTGTGTGGAAAGAAAAAATGGTTTTTTCTCATTTTCTCATTTTTCCCATTTTATATATATAAAGAGAAAAAAGAGAAAAATTAGAAAAATAGAAATTTGGTCATCCCAATAGTTTTGACCAATATTCTCATATAGAATACTCAACTAAGACAGATGGAAAATTCTAAAATTCTCATTTTTCTTTTTTTTCTACGCACGCGTGTGGAAAGAAAAAATGAACGGCTAACGCCGTGGAGAATGGATAAAGGTTAAAGAGGCTGACGCAGGGATGCTCGCTGAAGCGAGCAGTGGATTTCACTCGCTATCGCTCGTGGTGGAGTGCGCTCGCTGAAGCGAGCGGTGGAGAGTGTAGAGAGGCTGACGCGTTAGTGCTCGCTGGCGCGAGCGGGTTAGTGCTCGCGATGCTTGCGGGTTAAAGGTTAGAGGTTAGAGGTTAATGAGGCTGACGCGTTCATTTTTCAAACAACTTGAACAACTATTTTATTACGGCCACGCCAAGGCGAGGCCCTACTGGAGGATGACTCCTTTATGCTCGCTGGCGCGAGCAATCCTTGATGGGTTGTAAAAATCGTTCATTGTTTAGCAGGTATGATGCAGCGAAACAAATTTGATAGTGCATGAACGAAATTTGATAATCCCTTATATATTAAATAGGTTAACTTTGCCCAAAAATGACAAAAACTATTTTTTATTAACCTAAACCAACAGAACAATGAACGTACTGAAAAGATTTCTACTCAGCTTCATGCTCATGTTGACGTGTACAATCTTGTATGCGCAAACAGAAATCACAGGCACCGTCGTTGACGAGACAGGAGAAACCGTCATCGGCGCCACTGTGATGGAGAAAGGTACCAGCAACGGTACAGTGACCGACTTTGACGGCGTCTTCACCATCAAGGTCAACCCTGGAGCAACCCTCGTATTCTCCTACGTGGGCTTCCTTAATGTCGAGATGCCAGCCAGCGATGGCATGGTTGTCACCATGAAGGAGGACGCACTCGCCCTTAACGAGATTGTGGTGACAGGTTACACCACACAGCGCAAGGCCGACTTGACCGGTGCGGTGAGTGTAGTGAGTGTGACCGATCTGGTAAAACAGAACGAGAACAACCCCATCAAGGCGATGCAGGGTCGCGTGCCGGGCATGAACATCTCGGCCGACGGTAACCCCTCGGGTGCTGCAACGGTTCGCATCCGTGGTACAGGTACCTTGAACAACAACGACCCGCTTTACATCATCGACGGTGTTCCCACCAAGGCCGGCATGCACGAGCTCAACGGTAACGATATCGAGAGCATCCAGGTGCTGAAGGATGCCGCCTCGGCATCTATCTACGGTAGCCGCGCTGCCAACGGTGTGATCATCATCACCACCAAGGGCGGCAAGGACGGCAAAGTGAAGATCGACTTCGACGCGAGCCTGTCGGTCCAGACCTATGCTCACAAGATGAAGGTGCTGAACGCCAAGGAGTTCGGCCAGACGATGTGGCAGGGCTATGTGAACGACGGCTTGAATCCCAACCTGAACGGTCTGGGTTACCATTATGACTGGAGTTACGATGCCAATGGCGTTCCCCTGCTCAACAACATCACCATGAACAAGTATCTGGATCCTGCCGGTATCACTCCTGCCGCCGATACCGACTGGTTCAAGGAGACGACTCGCACGGGCTTGGTTCAGCAGTATAACGTGTCGCTGAGCCAGGGCACCGAGAACGGGACCTCATTCTTCTCGCTTGGCTACTACAAGAACGACGGTATCATCAAGAAGTCGGACTTCCAGCGCCTGTCGGCCCGTATGAACTCGAGCTACAAGCTGCTGAACGTAGGTGACCGCAAGATTGTGACCGTGGGTGAGCACTTCACGGTGAACCGCACCAACGAGTTGCAGGCACCTGGCGGATTCCTGGAGAATGTGCTGCAGTTCAACCCGTCGCTGCCCGTTTACACGACCGATGGCAAGTATGCCGGTCCCGTTGGCGGATATCCCGACCGCGAGAACCCCGTTGCCCGTCTTGACCGCAACAGCGACAACCGCTACACCTACTGGCGCATGTTCGGTGACGCGTTCATCAACATCAACCCGTTTGCCGACTTCAACATCAAGTCGACCTTCGGTCTTGACTACTCGCAGAAGCAGCAGCGCATCTTCACCTATCCCATTACCGAGGGCACTGTTGCCAATCCGACCAATGCAGTCGAGGCCAAGCAGGAGCACTGGACCAAGTGGATGTGGAATGCCATTGCCACCTACAACCTGGAGCGCGGCAACCATCGTGGTGACATCATGATCGGTACCGAGCTCAACCGCGAGGATGACTCGTGGCTGAGCGGCAAGGCCTACGACTTTGCTGTGCTGAATCCCGATTACATGTGGCCCAACGCTGCAGTTGGCGAGGCCGAGGCCTACGGCTCGGGCGAGGGCTACACGCTGGTGTCGTTCTTCGGCAAGGTGAATTACACCTACGCTGACCGTTATCTGGCCAGCGTGACCATGCGTTACGACGGTTCAAGCCGTTTCGGTCGCAACAACCGCTACGGTACGTTCCCCTCGGTGAGCCTTGGTTGGCGCATCAGCGAGGAATCCTTCATGAAGGGTCTGGACTGGCTGGACAACCTGAAGCTTCGTGCCTCGTGGGGTCAGACCGGTAACCAGGAGATTTCCAACATTGCCCGCTACACCATCTTCGAGAGCAACTACGGTGAGGCCGGCTTCGGTGGCCAGAGCTACGGTACCAGCTACGACATTGCCGGCACCAACGGCGGCCAGACGCTCCCCAGCGGTTTCAAGCGCAACCAGTTGGGCAACGATAACCTGAAGTGGGAGACCACGACCCAGACCAACCTCGGTGTTGACTTCGGTATGCTTCGCAACGCGCTTTACGGCTCGTTTGAGTGGTACTACAAGAAGACCACCGACATTCTGGTTTACATGCCCGGCATCGGTGTGATGGGTGAGGGCAGCAGCCAGTGGATCAACGCCGGTGAGATGACCAACAAGGGTATCGAGCTGAACGTGGGCTACCGCGGCAGCGTGGGCGATTTCCAGTATGACATCGCCGGAAACATCGGCACCTATCGCAACAAGGTGACTAAATTGCCCGAGACGCTGGCAGCAGCCGGCACCTTCGGCGGCAACGGCGTCGAGAGCGTTGTGGGCCATCCCATGGGCGCCCAGGTGGGCTATGTGTATGACGGCCTGTTCAAGAGCCAGGAAGACATCTACAATCATGCCGAGCAGAATGGTGCAGGCCTGGGTCGCATCCGCTGGAAAGACCTGAACGAAGACGGTGTCATCAACGAGAAGGACCAGAAGTGGATCTACTCACCCGTGCCCGACTTCACTTGGGGTCTGAACATCTACCTTGAGTACAAGAACCTCGACTTCACGATGTTCTGGCAGGGAGTCCAGGGCGTTGACGTGATCAGCGACCTGAAGCGCGAGTCCGACTTGTGGGCCGGCCTGAACATCACCAACCTGAACAAGGGCCGCCGCCTGCTTGACGCCTGGAGTCCGAATAACCCCTCGTCGAACATTCCCGCTGTGAGCACGATGGACAACAACAACGAGAAGCGCGTGAGCAGCTACTTTGTTGAGGACGGTTCGTTCGCCAAGATGCGTAACATCCAGCTGGGTTACAACTTCGGCAGCAGGGTGTGTGACAAGTTGCACTTGGCCCGCCTTCGCATGTATGTGTCGGCACAGAATCTGCTGACCATCAAGAGCAAGTCATTCACCGGTGTGGATCCCGAGAATCCCAACTTCGGCTATCCTATCCCCCTGAATATAACCTATGGTCTTAATGTTTCATTCTAATAATTCAGGATTCACTATGAAAAAGATATTCAATATAATGTGTGTAGGTCTGATATGCTGCAGTGCCACCACAATGTTTACTTCTTGTGATGATTTTCTCGATGAACACAAGCCCCAAGCCACACTGAGTGACGAGCAGGTGAAGTCCCCCGAGAACGCTGAGGCCATGGCCATCTCGGCCTATGCTATCTTCACGTCGGCCGAGGACATCAACTCATCATTCTCGATGTGGAACTTCGACGTCCGCAGTGATGACGCTTATAAGGGAGGTAACGGAACTAGCGACGGTGACGTCTTCCATCAGCTCGAGGTCCAGCAGGGCGTGCTCACGACCAACTGGAACATTAATGACATGTGGGTGAGGTTGTACAACAGTCTGTCTCGCGTGAACAGTGCCATTGCCCTGCTCAAGGAGACCGACGACAGTTACTCGATGAAGAATCAGCGCCTGGCCGAGATGAAGTTCTTGCGTGCCTATGGCCACTTCCTGCTCAAGCGCCTGTACAAGAACATCCCCTTTGTTGTCAATGAGAACTTGACCTACGACGAGTATAACGAGCTGTCCAACAGGCAGTACACCAATGACGAGGGCTGGCAACTCATCATCGACGACTTGATGGAAGCCTATAACACCCTGCCCGAGGTTCAGCAGGACAAGGGACGTCCCACCCGCGCTGCCGCCGCCGCATTCCTGGCCAAGGTTTATCTCTACAAGGCCTACCGTCAGGATGACGCAAACAGCAACCAGGTGACGAGCATCAATCAGGGCGACCTGGAGAAGGTCATCGAGTTCACCAACCCCAGCCTGTACACCAACTACGGTCTGGAGGATGACCTCCACAACAACTTCCGTCCCGAGGAGGAATATGAGAACGGTATCGAGAGCATCTGGGCTATCCAGTACTCGCGCAACGACGGTTCCACCTACGGTAACCTGAACTGGAGCTACGGCTTGATTCCGCCCAACATTCCCGGAGCCACCGATGGCGGCTGCGACTTCTACAAGCCCTCGCAGAACCTGGTGAATGCCTACCACACCGGAGCCGACGGTCTTCCCTTACTCGACAATTTCAATGAGAAGGATTATAACATGGCCGAGGATAATGCCGACCCGCGCTTGTTCCTCACCGTGGGTATGCCCGGCTTGCCCTACATGTTCAACCGCAACTACATGATGGACGAGACCAGCATCTGGAGCCGCAGCAACGGCCTGTACGGCTACTACGTGAGTCTCAAGCAGAATGTTGACCCCGCCCTGATCGGCAGCTACCTGATCAAGGGTTCTTACTGGGCCAGCTCGATGAACCGCATCGTCTTCCGCTATGCCGACGTGCTGCTGATGCGTGCCGAGGCTTATGCCCAGATGGGTCAGTCCGGCCAAGCCATTGAGCTGGTGAACCAGCTTCGCACCCGTGCCTCCAACAGCACCCAGATGATTTCCAGCTATCCCAACGCCTTTGGCGTGAAGATGTTCGTCAGCCGCTACACTGGCAGCTATTCCAAAGAGCAGGCCGTGAAGATCGTGAAGATGGAACGCCGTCTGGAAATGGGTATGGAGAGCGAGCGTTTCTTCGACCTCGTACGCTGGGGCGATGCATCCAGTGTGCTGAACAAGTACTACTCGGAGGAAATCGACCACTGTGCCATCTACAGTTCGGCCCATTTCACGGCCAACAAGGACGAGTACCTGCCCATTCCGTTCAGTCAGATTTCGGCCTCCAACGGTCATTACACACAGAACATTGGCAACTGGTAATCACAGCAAGATAGTTAAATCCCGAAGAAAAAAAAAATAATGATTATGAAAGCTAAGATATTATATATATTCTGTGCGTGTCTTGCCTGCTGCGGACTCGCCTCAATGCTCAGCTCATGCTCGGACGACAACATCAGCGACCTGGACTTGAAGGGTAACTGCATGATTGATCAGCTCAAGCTGGACAATTACGAGGGAATCATCGACCTGCCTTCACGCTCGATTGTTGTCCGTCTGCCTGAGGTCTATGAGACCTCGGCCATGAAGGTGACCTCCCTGAAGATGTCGAACGGTGCCGTGTGCAACATTCGCGAGGGAGAAACCATCAACATGGACGCTGCCAAGGTGCTCCACGTCAAGAACGGTGACGTCTATATGGACTGGACGCTGTCGGTTCTCCACGACGAGGCCCGCATCTACGAGTTTGTGATCAATGACATCTATACCGGTAGCATTGACCAGGAGACCAAGTCGATTGTCGTCTATGTTCCTGCAACGCTCGACATCACCAACTTGGTTCCGACGATCACCTATAGCAAGAACGCTACGATCACCCCGTCGTCGGGTGTAGCTCAGGACTTCTCACAGCCCGTGACCTACACGGTGAAGAACAATTCGGCCGAGAGCGTCTATACCGTCAAGGTTATCGCCATCAGCAAGCCCAAGGCCCTCTTCCTGGGCTCTGCCCCCACGATGAACGAACTCGATCCCGAGGCTCAGGCCGCATGCCAGTGGATGCTGGGTAATGTCGAGAGCTCGCTGTATGCTTCGTTTGCCGACCTGCGCGCCGGCACGCTCGACCTGTCGGAGTGCAAGCTCATCTGGTGGCACTGGCACGTGGATGGCGGTGTTGACGGTCACGACAACTTCGTCGCCAAGGGTACCGACGCGATGAACACGCTGAACGAGCTGCGCCAGTTCTACGAGAACGGCGGAGCGTTCCTGCTCACCCGCTATGCCGTTAACCTGCCGTCGTTCATCGGCACGACCGGTGACGACGAGTGGACGACCCCCAACAACTGCTGGGGTCAGGACGAGGCCTATGCCGAGCTGGTCGGTGGTCCGTGGACATTCCGCATCTTTGACGGTCAGAATGATCATGCCATCTATCAGAATCTTGTGACCGGTGACAACCTCAACGAGGTTTACTGCACCGATGCCGGTTACCACATCACCAACTCCACCGCCCAGTACCACATCGGTACCGACTGGGGAGGCTATGACAACTATGACGCCTGGACAAGCCGCACCGGCGGTAAGGTCCTGGGTGTAGGCGGTGACGGCGCTATCGTGCTCTGGGAGTATCCCGCTCGCGAGGGCAAGGGAGGCATCATCTGCATCGGTTCGGGCTGCTACGACTGGTATTCCTATACCTACGAGGCTGGTTATACCGAGAAGTACCACAAGAACATCGCGATTATGACCAAGAATGCTATCAACTATTTAACCAAGTAATTGACTCATGAAACAGTACAAGAATATTTTCAGCGCATTGATGCTGTGTTGCTTCATGCTCGTTTCGTCGGCATGCAGCGAGGATAGCTACGGCCCCGATCCTTCAAAGGACTGGGACAACACCGCATTCTTCAATTCGGTAGACGAGGCTGGTTTCGAGACCTACTACAACCCGGCCATCGGCCGTTGTGGTGACCCGATGCCTTTCTATGACGCCAAGGCTGGCCACTTCAAGGTGCTCTACCTGCAGGAGTTTGACAACAATGCCGCGTTCAACTACCACCCCTTCTGGGGCGTGTCCACTGTTGACGGCGCTTACTATCAGTCCCTGGGCGAGGTGCTGCCGACCGGTACATCTCCCGACGAGCAGGATGCTGCCCTGGGTACAGGCTGCTGTATCTATAATGAGAAGGACGGTTTGTACTACATCTATTACACGGGCCATGACCGTTATGGCCGCGAAGCCGTGATGAGGGCCACCTCGTCGGACTTCAAGGAGTGGTCCAAGGATGCCCTGTGGATGCTGAAGGGCTCGACCTACGGCTACTCGGACAACGACTTCCGCGACCCGCAGATCTTTGTTGCCGACGACGGCCTTTACCACATGGTCATCTCCAGCAACCTGAAGTTCGCCGAGTTCAAGTCCAGCGACTTGAAGACGTGGGAACACGCCGGCAACTTCCCCATGATTTGGGACCGCATGTGTGAGTGCCCCGACATCTTCAAGATGGGCAACTGGTGGTATCTCGTTTACAGCGAGGGCTATCGTGCCTCGTGGAGCCGCAAGGTGAAGTACATGATGGCACCCACATGGGATGCTCTGAAGGCCTGCTTCAACGATCCCGGTGCCAACTGGCCCCGTGACGGCCATGAGGGCGTGCTCGACACCCGTGCTTTCTATGCCGGCAAGACGGCAAGCAACGGTCAGGACCGCTACATCTGGGGTTGGTGCCCCTACCGCACCGGCAACACCATCCACGACAAGAACATCAACGTGGGCGCCGGTGGCGAGCCCAACTGGTCGGGTGCGCTGGTATGCCACAAGATCATCCAGCATGCCGATGGTACGCTGACCGTGGGCGAGGTTCCTGCAATCGCTGCTAAGTTCAACAAGGAGCAGAACGTGAAGGTGATGGCCAGCAATGGCGCCCAGATGAGCGGTGTCAATGGTAAGCTCTCGGGTGATGACGCCTTTGTGATGTACAACCGCCTGGGCACCAGCAACCACATCTCGTTCACGGTGACCACGTCCAACAACTGGGACCGCTTCGGCATCTCGCTGGTTCGCGGAACCGACAGCGACCGTTACTACACGATGATGGTCAACCCCGAGACCGAGAATAACCGCAAGGTGAACTTCGAGCAGGAAGGTAAAGCCGGTAAGGGCTTTATCGAGGGTATCGACGGCTACTGGTTCGAGCGTCCCGCCGACAACGTCTATCACATCAACATCTACACCGACAACTCGGTGATGGTGATGTACATCAATGACGTTTGCGCCTATACCAACCGCATCTACGGTATCCAGAAGAATTGCTGGAGCATCAACAATTATGGTGGCAACATCACCATTTCGGACCTGAAAGTGTTCCAGTAAACAGTAAAAATCAGTCTCTTTACAATGATGAACAGACTATTCACTATACTGGCGGCAGTGCTCGTGGCCTTCTCGGCCACGGCACTGGTCCCCCAGTTATTGAGCGAAAACCACGCCATGCTGCGGGTTGACGCTACGGGCAAGTACCTGTTGCTGCCCGTGCAGGAGAAAGAGGAGAACGCCTATGTGCGCGTCATCGTGGACAACGAGCAGGTGCAGACGCTGAATGTGCGCTTTGCCGTGGACAAGGTGGACTACTATGTGCCGCTGGACATCCAGCGCTTCGGCAACAAGAAGGTGCTTGTTGACATCTCCTTCCATGGCGACCGCCGCACGACGGGTGCCGTGAAGGACTTTGTCTGCTGGCGTGAAATGCGGGTGACCGACACGTTCGACGACAGCAACCGCGAGCGTTTCCGTCCTGCCTACCATCACACCCCTGCCTACGGCTGGATGAACGACCCCAACGGTATGTTCTACAAGGATGGTGTGTGGCATCTGTATTATCAGTTCAACCCTTATGGTTCGCAGTGGGAAAACATGACTTGGGGCCACTCCACCTCGACCGACCTGATTCACTGGACTCCCCAACCCATCGCCATCGAGCCTGATGCCCTGGGAACCATCTTCTCGGGCTCCTGTGTGACCGACGGCGACGATGTTGTGGCTATCTACACCAGCGCCGGACAGAACCAGACGCAGTCGATCGCCGTTTCGCACGACAACGGTATGACCTTCGAGAAATATGAGGGTAACCCCGTGTTGACGAGCGATGTGCCCGACTTCCGCGACCCGAACCCGTTCTGGAACAGCGACATCAACGCTTGGAACCTGATTCTCGCCGCTGGACAGGAGATGAACATCTACAGTTCCAGGGACCTGAAGACCTGGAAGTATGAGAGTTCCTTCGGCAAGGAATACGGTAACCACGGTGGTGTGTGGGAGTGCCCCGACCTGATGAAGATCGACGGCAAGTGGGTGCTGCTGTGCAACATCAACCCCGGTGGTCCCTTCGGCGGCTCGGCCACGCAGTACTTTGTGGGCGATTTCGACGGCCACAAGTTCACCTGTGAGTCGATGCCCAAGGTCACCAAGTGGATGGACTACGGCAAGGACCACTATGCCACGGTATCGTTCTACAATGCGCCTGCAGGCCGCCACGTGGTCATCGCATGGATGTCCAACTGGCAGTATGCCAACCAGGTGCCCACCCGTCAGTTCCGCAGTGCCAATTCGATTCCCCGCGACCTGGGCCTGTTCACCGACGGCGAGGAGACCTACGTGAGCGTGAAGCCTTCACCCGAAATGCTCGCCGTGCGCGGCGCCAAGGTGAAGAAGCCGACCGAGACCTGCGAAATCGTTGTGGATGTGAAAAACTCGATGGAGTTGACCCTGTCCAACGCCAATGGCGAGCAGGTGGTGATGAAATATGATGCGGCCAAGCAGACCTTTGCCATGGACCGCACCGCCAGCGGTGATGCTTCGTTCAGCGAAGCGTTCCCCGTTGAGACCGTCGCTCCCACCTACGGTGCTATCAAGCAGCTGCGCATCTTCGTTGACCGTTGCAGCATCGAGGCCTTTGATGCCGACGGCAAGATGGCGATGACCAACCTCGTGTTCCCCACCACTCCCTACACCAACCTCAAGGTCAAGGGCGGCAAGGCCACGATCTACCAAATCAACTACTAACTACTAACTACAACTACGAATTACACGAATTTAACTAATTATTAATCGGTTAGATTGAATAGTTATATTAAATTTGAGTAATCAGTCGTTAAAAAACTAAATAACAATGGCTAAGACAAACAAAATCGCGATCATCTCGGTCATGCTGTGCTTCTTCTGTATGGGCTTCGTGGACCTCGTGGGTATCGCCTCCAACTATGTGAAAGAAGACCTCCAGCTCTCGGACTCGGTGGCCAACATCTTCCCGTCGCTGGTATTCTTCTGGTTCCTCATCTTCAGCGTTCCCACGGGCATGCTGATGAACAAGATCGGCCGTAAAAAGACGGTGCTTCTGTCACTGGTAGTGACCATTCTCTCGCTCATGATTCCGTTGTTCGGCAACAGCTTCCCTGTGATGCTCATCGCCTTCTCGCTGCTGGGCATCGGCAACGCGCTGATGCAGACCTCGCTCAACCCGCTGGTATCGACCGTGATGGGTGGCGGCAACCTGGCATCGACGCTCACCTTCGGCCAGTTCATCAAGGCCATCGCTTCGTTCCTCGCGCCTTATCTGGCCATGTGGGGTGCCACAGCGGTGATTCCCAGCCTGGGACTCGACTGGCGCGTGCTGTTCGCAATCTATTTTGTAGTAGGTACCTTCTCAACGGTTCTGCTGGCTGTCACCCCCATCCACGAGGAAAAAATCGAGGGCAAGCCTTCGACCTTTGTGGAGTGCTTCAAGCTCCTCGGTGAGCCCATCGTGCTGCTCTCGTTCCTGGGCATCATGTGCCACGTGGGCATCGATGTGGGTACCAACACCACCGCCCCCAAGATCCTCATGGAGCGCCTGGGCATGACCCTGAACGAGGCCGCATTTGCCACCTCGCTCTACTTCATCTTCCGTACCATCGGTTGCTTGACGGGTTCATTCTTCCTGCGCGTGCTCAAGATGAGAACGTTCTTCATCATCAGCGTCATCATGATGGCCCTGTCGATGTGCGGTATGTTCTTCGGCCACGAGAAGTGGATCCTCTACGCTGCTATCGCTCTCGTGGGCTACGGCAACTCCAACGTGTTCTCCATGTGCTTTGCAACGGCTCTTGAGTCGATGCCCAAGAAGCAGAACGAGGTATCTGGCCTGATGATCATGGGCCTGTTCGGCGGCACAATCTTCCCGCTGTTGATGGGCTTCGCCAGCGACGCTGTCGGCCAGGTAGGCGCTGTAGCAGTGATGGCCATCGGTGTCATCTACCTGTTCACCTACATCAAGCAACTCAAAACTCAAACTAAAAACTGATAACTATGAGTGAAAAACGTTATGTAGTGGGCCTGGGCGAGGCCCTGTGGGATGTTCTCCCCGAAGGAAAGAAACTGGGTGGTGCTCCCGCCAACTTCGCCTATCATGCAGGCCAGTTCCTTGGCAGTGACAACGCTATCGCCATCAGTGCACTGGGCGAGGACAAGCTCGCCGAGGAGACCATCGAAGCCCTCGAGGAGCATGGTCTCAAGTACCTCATGCCGCGCGTGCCCTATCCCACCGGCACCGTGCAGGTGACGCTCAACGAGGAAGGAATCCCCACCTACGACATCAAGGAGAACGTGGCATGGGACAACATCCCCTTCACGCCCGAGATTGAGGAAATCGCTGCCAACTGCCGCGCCGTGTGCTACGGCTCGCTGGCTCAGCGCAACGTCGTGTCGCGCGAGAACATCCACCGTTTCCTCGACGCCACCCCCGACGACTGCATGAAGATCTTCGACATCAACCTGCGTCAGCAATTCTACAACAAGGAGATCATCCAACAGTCGATGCGCCGTTGCAACATCCTCAAGATCAACGATGAGGAGTTGGTGACCATCGGACGCATGTTCGGTTATCCCGGTCTTGACATCGAGAACAAGTGCTGGCTCATCCTGGGCAAGTATGACCTCGACATGCTCGTGCTCACCTGCGGCACCAACGGCTCGTACGTCTTCACGCGTGGCCAGATGTCGTTCCAGGAGACCCCGAAGGTTGAAGTAGCCGACACCGTCGGCGCCGGTGACTCGTTCACAGGCTCGTTCTGCGCCGCCATCCTCAACGGCAAGCCCGTGCCCGAGGCCCACGAGTTGGCCGTCAAGGTCAGCGCCTATGTCTGCACCCAGAACGGTGCCATGCCCACGCTGACCCCTGAGCTCCTCGCCGCTGCCAAGTAAAGCGAATACCTGCTCAATTATAAATGGCCCGACTGGAACCACAACAATCCAGCCGGGCTTGTTTTTGCTGACTCTTATGAGGGGCAGACGCGCTACTTTTTTCAAACAACTTGAACAACGATAAACAACTTGAACAACCATTTTTGGGGCTTGCGCGAGTGGGGGTTGACGAGGGAATTAAACTGTGGATTACACGAAATAACGTGAGAGGCTAGGGTGTGGGCGTGCATTGAGGTGGGCTTCAGGACGGTGGATTTGAAGTGATTCATCGCGACTTGTTGAATGTGACAAAAGGCCGATTTGACGTGTTTTCTAGTAAAAATATGCTGTAATATTGTCCTTTGTAATAGAATAATATGTAAATTTGCGGTTGTTCTTTGGCCATGTTCTGCTCCCCGTTAGTGGCAGATGCATGGCTAGGGTTACATTAGCATTAAAAAAGGCGTTTACTTGACAGCCGCCCCCTGGTGGGGGTTAAATCGCTGAAAAAGAAACAATAACCATATAAACCATTCATCATGTATAAAATTGAGAACCATCCTATTCTTGACCTTCCAAAAGAAGAGTATGTAGAATTCCAATTTGAAGGGAGAACCGTTCGCGGTCAGAAAGGCAAAACCATCGCTGCCGCCCTTCATCAAGCAGGATTAATTGTTCACAGCCACAGTACGACCGGTCGCAACCGCAGTCTGGAGTGCGGCATCGGCAAGTGCGGTGCCTGCGAGATGCTTGTTGACGGTCAGGTGCGCCGCATCTGCATCACCAGCGTTGACGGCGTGAAAGAGGTGCGCGAGATTCCCAAGGACTATATGCCCGAGGGCAAGACCCGTGCCGCCAGCGAGACCAAGGTTTACAAGACCACGGTCGCCATCATCGGCGGCGGTCCTGCCGGTCTGGCATGCCGCGAACAACTCACTGCGCTGGGAATTCCCAACATTGTGGTAGATAACAACGCTACCGAGGGTGGCCAGTTCAATATGCAGACGCATCAGTTCTTCTTCTTTGAGAAGGAGCAGAAGTTCGGCGGAATGCGTGGTTTTGACATCGCCAAGACGCTGGCGGGTGACAACCACGACGGTATCCTGCTGAACAATACCGTGTGGGACCTGCTCGAAGGTCGCCGCATCGCCCTGAAGAACATCGTGACTCAGGAGGTGAGCTATATCGACGCCGACCATCTGGTGGTGGCCACCGGTGCCGTGCCTTTCATGCCCGTGTTCGAGAACGATGACGTGCCGGGCGTTTACACCGCAGCGGTGTTCCAGAAGATGATGAATCAGGAGCACACCCTGCTGGGCAAGCGCGTGCTCACGGTGGGTGCCGGTAACATCGGCTACCTGACGAGTTACCAGGCCATGCAGGCCGGTGCCACGATCAAGGCCATCATCGAGGGTATGGACCACGAGGGCGGTTTCCCCGTTCAGGCCAACCGCGTTCGCCGTCTGGGTATCCCCATCATGACGTCTCACGTTCTCATCCGCGCCATCCCCAACGAGGACTACACCGGCGTTACCGGTGCCGTGATTGCCGAGTGCAAGAACTTCCAGCCGATTCCCGGCACCGAGCGCGTGATTGACGACATCGACATCATCAACATCTGCACGGGTCTGATTCCCGACAACCAGCTGCTCGTGAAGGGCCGTTCGGTGTTCGGCCGCAACGTGTATGGTGCCGGCGATGCCGTTCGCATCGGCGAGGGCACCAGTGCCGTGCTGCGTGGCAGGCAGGTGGCCTATGAGGTGGCCCAGGAGCTGGGTATGCGCTTCCCCTATGAGGACTATCTGGAGGTGTCCCGCCAGTATATCGACTCGCAGCAGCGACCCGTTCGCCTGCTCGATGAGCCGCGCGTTCCCAGCGAGGAGCGCATGGCCGCCAAGCCCTATGTGCAGATCAACTGCCTGTACGGCTTCGCTTGTAACCCGTGTACCTTTGCCTGTCCGCAGGGTGCCATCACCAAGCCCACCACATCGTCGGTGCCCATCGTTGACTATGACAAGTGCATCGGCTGCATGCAGTGTGTGAACCGCTGTCCCGGTCTGGCCATCTTCGGCTACGACAAGCGCAAGAATGTTATCTTCCTGCCCGTGGAATATGATGTTGAAGAGGGCAAGGAAGTGTTCCTGGTTGATGACAACGGCGCCAAGGTGGGCGAGGGAGTCATCGAGAAGGTGCTCAAGAAAGACAACAAGACCAATGTGGCCCGCGTGCAGGCTACCAAAGCCGACGAGCTGAACAACGTGAAGGGCTTCATCCTCAAGGAGCGCTATCCCGAGCCCTTGAACCTGCGTCCCCTGACCAATCCCGAGGAAGGCAAAGCCTTCGTCTGCCACTGCGAGGACGTTGACGTGAAGACCCTGCTGACCCTGGTGGGCGACCGTAAGTATATCTCGGTTGACGAGCTCAAGCACACCACCCGCATGGGTATGGGTCCCTGCCGCGGCAAGCGCTGCGTGTCGCGCGCCAAGCAGATCCTGCGTGCCCACGGCATCGAGGTAACCGGCGACAGCACCCCGCGTGCCCCGCTGGCCAACCAAGTCACCCTGGGCGATGTCTATAACGGAGAAACGAAGGAGACCTTCGTGTTTGAACACGGCTCCATCATCGAGAAGGCCGAGACCGAAATCATCGTTGCTGGTGGTGGTATGGCCGGTAGCGCAGCCTTCCGTTACTTTGCCGAGGCCGGCAAACGCGTCATCCTGGTCAACTACGACCGCGGTTCGACGTGGCGCTGCATCGGTGGCGGTCGCCCCGCCTTCTCCAACCCCGACATCAGCGACATCGCGATGCACAACCTGGAAATCTTCCGCGACGACCAGGCACATTGCAACATCGACCTGAAGATGACCCGCTATGTCAACCTCGTTCATGACGACGCCACCTACCGCTCGCTTGACGCTTCACGCGCCTGGAGCGAGGCCTATATGATCGACCGCAAGGACTTCACCAAGGTGATTTCGCCTTACTGGAATCCCAACGACAACATCTACAGCCATGCCTTGATCTCGGAGAACTGCTGGCAGGCCACACCGGGCCGCACCATCGAGTATGTTCGCAACGTGGGCAAGCAGCATGGCGGCGAGGTGCTCGAGGATTGCGAGGTGCTGAGCGTTCAGCGCGTCGGCGACAAGTACCGTGTGCTGGTTCGCCGTCACGACAAGCACTACGTGGAATACACCTGCGGCCACTTTGTCAACGCCATGGGTTGGGGCTCGGAGAAGTTTGCCGATATGCTCGGCATCGACACCCAGCTCTATCCCGTCAAGCACCAGGCATTCATCACGCGCCGATTGCCCAACATGGGTGTCAACGGCGACTCGCTCGACATGATCATCGACCGCCGTCACTACAAGGGCTTCAATGCCGTTTACGGTCAGCAGTTCCTGCACACCGGCCAGATCATCGGCTGTGCATCACCCGACTGCGACGCCTATGAGGCACGCCAGAACCTGAAGTACAACAGTCAGGCCTTCCTCAAGATCGTGAGCGAGATGTTCGCCCAGTGGATTCCCAACCTGGCATCGGTCGGCTTCCATGCCGTATGGGCCGGCTACTACATCGAGCCGCGCTACATCATCGATCCCGAGGTGGGTCTGTTGACCGGTCTGCGTGGCCACGGCTTCATGCTCGGCCAGTACCTTGCCAAGCTGTATGTTGACAAGTATCTGGGTAAGCCTGTTCCCGAATACATGAAGGATCTCGCCATCGGCGGCAAGGGCCTTAGCGAGAACGCATTCCAGTAATCAAACGACAGTTAAACACTAAACAAAGTGCCCCCGAAAGTCTTCATCCGACTTTTCGGGGGCACTGTTTTTCAGGAAACGAACAGCAGTTGGCCCTGAAAGTTTTTAATGGGAATTTCGCTAAATAACGTGAGTTTGACGAAATGCTAGTCTATATCTCAGTGGTTTGGTGGCCAAATGGCAGTAGAGACGCAAAATCATGCGTCACCAATCGTTAAGCATGACCAAATGCGGACACAGAGACGCAAAATTTTGCGTCTCTACATAGACAACAAACTGAGTGTCAACGATTTATTTTCATCGAGCTCATGCTAAATATAACGAGCCTTCAGCTCGGCGAAGCCAATTACACGAAGAAATGTAAAATGACGTTTCAGTCAGGGTGGATGCCCTTGAGGTAGGGCACAAAAAAAGGCCCTTATGAGGTAGCCTTGACTAGACTGATATGTTGTGAGTGTTAAACTAAAAGAGCTACGCTCGACAGCATAGCTCCTGAAAATAAAGTTCGTTAATCGTTAATTTTCAACAATCCTGTGCGGTAAGCTTTACCGATGAGTTCAGCGACGTTTCGAGAGTTAGTCTTTCGCAACAATTGCTTGCGATGATACTCCACAGTGTTAGATGAGATGAAAATTTTCTCTCCGATTTCTTTGCTGTTATATCCGTTGGACAGCAATTCAAGTACTTCCTTTTCTCTGGAAGTTAGTTCAATTTTGGGGGCACTCATAATACCACGATTTTAGATAAGATGCTAATTTTAACGTCTTTGCAAAAATAAACAGGAAAATGCACTAAGCCAAACAAATGAGCAATAAAATAGACAAAATGATACCAAAACTATGCATTTCAGTAGAAAAATTTGATTATTTGCAACCATTTGCGCATCATTTCAGCAGAAAAATGAACAACGAGAGGCGCCCAGAGCGCAAAAAAAATTAGGAAACAAAATAGCAATTGACCTTGAAAGCATTATTAATGCTAATCGCGCTAAATAGACTATTTCACGAAAGAAACGTGATTTATTCGTATAGTTCGTTCATTAAAACTTCGCGAATTAGCGTGAGGTTCTGTTTGTTACGTCAATACCCGCCCGTGCCTCACACTAAAGCGGTAAACGTTTTTCAAACAACATGAACAACGGTTAACAACCTAAATTACAACAAAAATATTAACTTGAGTTTGACAAAAACAAAGCGTTGACGCTCAATTGATTCGCTATGCAGAGACGCAAAATTTTGCGTCTCCATATCGTTAAACATTATCCAATGCGGTCCCAGAGACGCAAGATTTTGCGTCTCTACTGGTTATCAGGTCGCTAACTTACTAAGATTTAAAGCTTTTACAGATTGATGATGGCCGTGTGGTCGTTGATGACCGACTCGTGCTCGGTACCGATGTCGTTGCGATCCTCGAGGATGCTGCGCAGCACCAGTCGTGCAATGCCATAGATGCGCAGGTGCAGCGCAGCCTTGGCGATGGGTCGCAAGATGCCGGTGACGGTCTCGTTCACAATCTTGTCGATGCCGTCGATGAGCTGGTTGATGAGGGCTTGGCTGTCAACACCCCACTCGTTGCCTTCGGCAAAAGTGATGTAAGCCTTTGTGACAGGTACTTGCAGGTGCTTGAGCAAGAGTTCGGCGATGGCTTCGGGGGTGTCGGGTAATTTGACGAACCGTGCCATGAAGGAATGCTTGTTGCGATAATTGTCAAGCGCCTGGCTGATTTCGGGCCAGTAGCGCTCGAGCACCCCGTGGGTCATGGTGGGAATGCTGTTGGCGAACGCATCGCGGGCACGCTCGCTGAAGGTGGGGTCGGACGGCAAGGTGTGCAACGTACAGGTGCGCAGCTGGAGCTTACCGCCTGCAGGGTTGCACGTGGCGATGCGCCATTGGCAGGGATAGCCCACGGCAGCTGCTGTGGCAATCTCGACCATCTCGCCCTGCCGCGTACTCATCTGGCTGATGTCGCTAATGTGCAGGTGTCCCGTGAAAACGACGTGTACTCCCGCCTGCATCAGCCCCTGGCTCATGTGGCCTGCGTCATCGACCATATAAGGGGCTGCCAGGGTGTTCTCCATGTGGAAGTGAGGCACCAGGTGATGATGCATCATGGCGATGACACGGTTACCCGCGGCGGTGGCGGCTGCAGCTTGTTCCACCAGCCATTGCTGGGTCGATGCCTCAAGGCGTCCGCTGGTCTTGCAATGGTCGCGTGAGTCGCCTCGCGAGACGAAAGTGTTGAGACGGTCCATACAAGCATCAATGGCCAGGACAGTGAGGCCCGGGGCCACATCGCGGCAGTAGCTCAGCGTGTCCAGGTCGCGTCGCGAGCGGTCATCATAGCCCATATCGCGGTAGATGTCGGCAAAGTCGTTACGGGTGATGGTGTCGGCCTGTTCGGTCTTGTCACCGTCGTAGAACCGGGCATCGGGGTTGTTGATGTCGTGGTTACCGGGAACGACAAGCACTTGAATGCCTGCATCGACCAGGCGGTGCAGATGGTTGGCCACAATCTCGTGGCTGGCACGTTCGCCGTCCTTGGTCAGGTCGCCAGTCACCAGCACAATGTCCGGCTCCAGAGCCTGGATATCGCCCACGAGCGTGTCCAGAATCTCGACACTCTCGCGCAGCATCTTGCGGTCACGCGACACATAATCCTCAAATGCCGGTCCATCGTTCACCAGCAACTGCGGTGCCATCACGTGCAGGTCACTGATGATCACCATCTTCACACTGTCGGGGATTCTTTCTTGGCTCATAGTCAACGGGAAATTATTACCAAGCACAAAAGTAGTGAAAATCCTCTTTTTTTCATCACCGTGGCACGATTTTTGATCAAAGATGACAGTGAGAAAGAAAAAACACTATCTTTGCCGGCGGTAAAGCATACACAATTTTAACACTTGAAATAAGATGAAGAAACAAATGAAAAAATGGTTGGCTGTTGCCGCAGTGGTTGCACTGTGCGGCATGATGACCGGCTGCAACAAGGGCTACAATCAGAGCCCCGTGAACGGAACAATGGAAGAGGCTGTTGCCCCTGGTGACGCGCCCCAAGCGGTGTATGACCTGATGAAGCAAGTCAACCTCGACGACCGCTACGAGACTGTCATGGATGACAAGACGACGGGTATAGCCGTGTATAGTCTGCTCAACTGCGGCGACACAGTGTCTAGCGAGGGCTACGGCATCGTCGTCGGCAAGGGTGATGTAAAGACCGCCCTGCCCCAACTGCGTCACGGCAGGATGCCGCGTGCACGCTATGACGGCGCCACGGGCGACCTGTGGATCCTGGGCAGCGACATGGAGGGTACCGGCGTGAATGTCGAGCGTCCCTACCTGCTGCGCTTTGACGACGATGGCTATGCCCATATCGTGAACTCGATTGACCCCTACGAGATGCAGGAAGCCTTGCGCAAGGTGCTCACCTACAGCATCGACGGTCAAGAAATCACTTTCTTTGCCGATGGCCAGGAAATCGCCAAGGCGACCAACACGATGGAAGACATGGGCGGCTTTATGGACGACGCCATCTACATCGGCGAGCAGATTGCCTACAGCATCGAGGGCCCGCTTACGGTCCACGTCACCCCCGGCGTGAATTTCGTCGTGGGCAAGGTGCTGCACTATGACGACATGCCCACCATCAGCGCTACTGTCACCATGACCGATAGCGGCCCCACCCTGAGCGACTTCAAGGTCGAGAAATAGTCCTTTGATCGCGCTATGCGCGAGAAATCCAATAGAATCATTCAAATCGGTAACTACTACATCGAGGCGATGTCACCTGACGGGACATCGCCTCGATGATTAACAACAGGCCGCCAGTCGATAAACATTACCAAATGTGGACCCAGAGACGCAAAATTTCGCGTCTCTACATAGACAACAGATTGAGCGGCAATGTTTTATCCTTGGCGGACTATCGTTAAATTAAATGCAAGCGAAAAAAGGTCAAATCGGGTTTATTGATTTTGGTTAGTGTGTGTATTTTACAGGGTTTAGTCTTGATACTATGTTTTTTCACAGAAATTGACAGTTTTTATTTGGAAATCCACTATTGAAAACATTAACTTTGCCAATGCTAACTTATTCAATATTAACACCATCCAAATTCCAAGTATGTTAAAAAAAATTACACAACCCATCACGTTCCTGATGGCCATGTTCTTGTTGAACGCACCAGCATGGAGCGCACCGCGTGATAAGCATGCCATGTTGCAAACGGCCCGACAAGCCTTGATGACAATGACCGCAGGCGGCCATCGCTTCAATGCCTCCTCGCCCCTGACCGAGGCCCGGGTAACCAGTGCCTACACTCTCTATCAAACCCGTCAAGGTGAATTTGCCATAATATCGGCCGACGACCGCATGCCGGCCGTCTTGGCTGTGGGCAATGGTAGCGCATCGGGTGTCGCACAGGCCAATCCAGGTTTTGAGTGGTACTGCCAGAGCATCGAGGAAGTGTCACGCATCGTCACCGGCCGAGACATCGGCTTCACGACCACCCCACCCGACCCCGCCAAGTATCCCGCAAAAGTTGATGCCCTGATCACATCGCAATGGGGTCAAGACGCACCCTACAGTTACTGGTGCCCGACCGGCTATGGCGAGATCTGTGATGACTACACGCCCGATGTGGTGCATTGCTGTGTGGGCTGCGTTGCCACTGCCTTGGCTCAGATCGTACGCTATCACCGCTTTCCCGACCATGCCGCCGGTACGGCCAATTTCATGATCGGCGACAAGAATGCCAGCACCAGCTTTGATGCGACCTTTGACTGGGACAATATGCTGGACAGCTACCCCGAGGGCCAATACACCGAGGCTCAAGGGCGTGCCGTTGCGTTGTTGTCCTACGTCTGCGGACTGATCAGCGGGATGACCTATGCCACCAACGAGTCGGGGTCAAGCAACCATTCCGGCCTGGCGGGTGCCCAAAACTACTTCGGCTACAGCAAAGATGCCGCCATAGTCGTGCGCAGCGACTACAGCGAGCCCGAATGGATGGATATGGTCTATAACGAGTTGAGCCATCGACGCCCCTTGTATTATCAGGGCGTCTATTTGAAATTCGATCCGTCGGTGGGCCTGATGGCCGCCGGTCACTCGTTCATTATCGACGGCTATAACGAGGAGGGC
The DNA here is from genome assembly GCA_900317325.1 of uncultured Prevotellaceae bacterium. Classification (GTDB taxonomy): domain Bacteria; phylum Bacteroidota; class Bacteroidia; order Bacteroidales; family Muribaculaceae; genus Sodaliphilus. Next base: position 26,861 of record ONGE01000022.1, on the reverse strand, counting down.
CTGGTTCACGTCAATTGGGGATGGTACGGCATCTACGATGGCTACTTTGACATCGCCTTGCTGGACGTGCGAGGTCTGCAATTCAATAGCTATCAAGACATGGTCATCAATTTTGAGCCTGACCCCAGTCTCGAGGGGCTCACAGGCGATGTCAACGACGACAACGTCATCAACATCATCGACGCCACCCTCGTCATCAATTACCTGTTGAACAACGATGCGTCACAGCTTAATCTCGGCAAGGCTGATGTGAACGGTGACGGCAACATCAACATCACCGACGCGGTGATGCTCATCGACAAGTTGCTCCACCTGTGACACTGGAGGCTGTGCCAATCAGCAGAGCCAGCATAGTAACAGTCAAGTAAACTATGCCGCAATGATTTAGCTGCTGGCATTGAAAAACCATCAGCGTTAGCTTCTATATTGTTCATAATTGATTGTAACAGTTTGCGGCCAGATGTCGGAATGACATCTGGCCGCAAATATTTGTTTTAACGGTGCCCTTCGGTTATTCTATGCACATGATGTGCGAGACGTACCTGAAGAAACCATCCTTCCGGTACATTATCATTTACTACCCATGGCAGTCTTCTCGGGGTTAAGTTCGCCGATGGGCAGGCCGCTGGTGACCGAAGAGCTGCGGCGCATGATGTCCTCCATGCTGTCGATGACGTTGACGATGAAGTCGCCCAACTTCTCGGCCTCGCAAACGATGTCCATATAGAAGATACCGGCCTTGTAGGGGTACTTCTTCTGGTTGACGTTCTCGATATTCTCGGTGCGGCATGCATTGCGGAAGTTGTTGATCTCGCGCTCCTTGTTGTAGTTGCGCATGAGGTCCTCGGCAGTGACGTTGTCGATGTCGCTGAGCACGGCCAGCATATTGGTCATGGCCTCGCTCACGAGCGTGAGCATCGTGTCGATGTTGGCATAGTTGTACTCGTTGAAGTGGGCATCGGCTTCCTCCTTGCGCACGAGCGCCTTGGCGATGTTATTGCAACTGTCGCCGATGCTCTCGAGCTCGCTGATGATGCTCAGCAGGCTGGCTACACGCGCCTTGGCCTGGCTGCTCAAGCGTCCGTCAAGCACCTTGTTCAGATAGCTGCCGATTTCAAACTCCATGCGGTCGGTGATGTCCTCATATTTCTGGATTCGTGACAGAATCTTGTTGAACTCGGGGGTACCGGTCTTGGTGTGGACAAGCTCCTTGACCATTCCCAGCATGCGCTCAACACGCCCTGCAAACACGACAATCTCGCGTTGAGCCTGAGCGATGTTCAACTCGCTGGCGCTCATGAGACCGCCCTGGATATACTTGAGCTGGAATTCCTCGTCCTCCTTCTTCTTGCTCTTGACGATAGCATTGAGGAGCTTCACATACAACTTGGTGAACCAAATCATGATCAACAGGTTGCATATCTTGAAGATGGTGTGGAACATCGTCATGCCGATGGACATCGCCACCTGTTCCTGCACCAGGGCGTTGCCCTCGGCACCGCCACCCGCCTTTACGCTGTTGTATAACGCCCACGGGTCGCCCAGGCTGAAGAGATCCTTGACCACCCAAGTCACCAGCTGCACGAAGGGCTGGAAGATGATCAACACCCAGACGGCACCGAACAGGTTGAACAACGCATGGCCCAGTGCTGCCTTCTTGGCCTCGGCATTACCACCCAGCGAAGCCAGCAGGGGCGTGATGCTGGTACCGATGCTGGCACCCAGCACCATGGCACAACCGATGTCAAACGAAATCCATCCCTTGGCCGCCATGATCAGCACGATGGCGAAAGTTGCGGCACTCGACTGAATCATCATCGTGATGACCCAGCTGACGAGGGTGAAGATCAGGATGGACCAGAAGCCCATCGACGTGTATTGCTGCAACCAACCGAATACCTCGGGCGACTTGGACAGGTCAGGCACATTGGCGCTGATGGCGTCCAGACCCATGAACAGGAAGGCGAAACCGATGAGCAACTCACCGATATTCTTATAGTTGTTACGCTTGATGAAGAGCATGGGCACAGCAAACGCCAACAAGGGGAGCAGGAAGGCCGACATCTTGACCTTGAAGCCGAAGATGGCGATGATCCACTCGGTGAACGTGGTACCCAGTGCAGCACCAAAGCTCACTGCGAGCGACTGCTCCAGCGGCATCAGACCCGCATTCACGAAGCTCACCACCATCGATACCGATGCCGATGAACTCTGAATCAAGGCAGTAATGACAACGCCAGTGATAACAGCAAGGAAACGATTCTTGGTCATCCAGGCCAGGATAGAACGCAAACGACTGCCGGCGGCTTTCTGCAAACCTTCACTCATGATTTTCATACCATAGAGGAAGAGGCACACCGCACCAATCAGTGCAAGAAAGTCAACTAAGGAGTAATCCATTGAACAACAAGTGTTTGAATTATTGCTATTGTTTTCGGTTACAAAATTATAACAAATTTTTCACATATCACAAAAGCAAAGGCAGTTTTTCTATCTGTATCAGCAAGTTTTAGCCCGAGATCGGTCAAAAACCACATCATTGAATGCAAAATGAGGGTAATACAAATAAATATTCCGATTGATTTTAGTACCTTTGCACATCAATTCATTCTATTAACCTATTAATTATCAACACAACATGAAGAAAATCTACGCATTCTTGGTTCTGGCAGCTATGGCAGCCGGAGCAATGGCCCAATCCTTTGTCAGTGAAGGTAACGGCACCGTTTACACTTTCAATGCCCTGAGCCAGATCGAGGGCACCGGCGTGACCCTTCAGGACGACGGCTCCTACCTGGTGAGCGCCAATTTCACCATCAGCGAGGGCGACGTGCTGCAACTGGAGAACAACGCCGTCATCAAGATGGCCAACGGCGTGCAGATTACCGTTGACGGCAACGCCGACTTCGCTCCCGCCGACACCGCAGTCGTTACCCGCGACGCCGAGGGCAGCAACCCCAAGGGTTTCTGGATGCTGGGCGAGAACGGCAACGCCGAACTGAAGAACGTCACCTTTGAGTATGTGGGCGTAGTGTTTGGTGGCATCAATTCCAGCCTGCATGCCCACAACTGCACCTTCACGCTGCACAACGGCAAGAGCTCCAGCTCGGGTGCCCTGTCGTTCAATGCCTCGTGCGACAACAACGTTGTAGAGAACTGCTATTTCATCGAGAACACCGTCAACGCCATCGGCAACGGTGCCACCAATCCCGTGGGCATCATCATCCGCAACTGCCTCTTCTGGCACAACACCACCAGCAACCGCAACAAGCCTCAGATCAACCTGACCGTTGGCGGTCCCTATGACGTCCTCATCGCCGACAACCAGGTGATTGGCGGCCAGTTCACCATGTCGGGCGGCATCGGCTTGAGCAACATGATGGGTCTGGGCCACACTGGCATCAACGTCATCGAGTACAACTACATTGCCGACAACCGCTATGGTATCACCACCATCGGTGGCGTGGATGCCATCATCCGCAACAACACGATGATCGATAACCACTACGAGACCAATCCCAACAACGGCGGTAGCTGCATCAGCATCTATGACAGCAGCAGTAGCAGCAACATCTACATCGAGGGCAACTGGATGGAAGGCGGTTTCTGGGGCATCACCATCGTGACCGGCGAACCCAACGTCAACCTGGGTAAAATCGATGATCCCGAGGCTGAGGACTACAACCCCGGCAACAACACCTTCGTGAACAACGGATTTGACGGCGCCCTCTATGACCTCTTCAACAACGGCACTGGCACCGTATGGGCCCAGGGCAACACCTGGAACGTAGCTGAGCAGACCGAGGAGGCTATCGAGGAGGTCATCTACCACCAGGTGGACGATCCCAGCAAGGGTCTGGTCATCTTCATGCCTCCCCACCAGGAAGATCAACACAGTGTAGGTTACTGGTTGGTACTGCTCGACAAGGACGGCAACGAGGTATGGGAACAGCTGGTGAAAGTCAATCCTGAAGATCCCATCAGTTTTTATCAGACGAACGTTGCTCTGCGTTACTCGATCTTCGGTGGCAACCCCAACATGAGCGATGACGAGCGTCCCAACGTTCCCTTCTACTTCGTAGTAGACGGTGTTCGCTACGGTGCTGAGGAAGCTGACATGATCCCTGTTTACGGCGATCCTTACGAGAACCCGCTGATCGAGAACGAGAATTTCTGGAACGTGCCTGTTGGCCGCAATTATGTAATCGGTGTTCTCACCGATCCTGAGACCGGTGAAATGTTCATGGTGATCGCGCGCGGTACTTTCGGACTCGATGAACTCATGGACGGCAAGAACATAGCCGGCGTGCGCTACTTCAATATCATGGGTCAGGAGATACAGGAGGCTGACGGCATGACCATCGTCGTTACCACCTACACCGACGGTACCACCAAGGCCGTTAAGGTGATGAAGTAAATCTTCAAAGTTTTTTCACGTCATTCATTCGGAGCCGCGACCTGTGTGAGGTCGCGGCTCTGTTTATATAATCCACTGTGCCCCACCTCATTACCACGTCAAGCGAGATTTTTTATAGAAATCTTATAATTATTGTGATTGAGTCACATGAAGGGCTATTCATGGTCACTGAACAGTCGCAGAATCAGAAACTAAGGACTTGGGACTAGAAACTAGAAACTTTTTTACTACCTTTGCACCCTCAAATAGGATAACAATCAATTAAACGACAAGATACAATGGAGAAAGAGAAGAAATTTGCTCGCACGCTGGTGACGACGGCGCTGCCCTACGCTAACGGACCTGTACACATCGGCCACCTGGCTGGCGTATATGTGCCCGCCGACATCTATGTGCGCTACCTGCGGTTGCAGGGCGAGAACGTGCTGTTCGTGGGCGGCAGCGATGAACACGGTGTGCCCGTGACTCAGCGCGCCCGCAAGGAGGGTATCACCCCTCAGCAGGTCGTGGACCGTTATCACACCCTGATCAGGGATTCATTCGACGAGTTCGGCATCTCCTACGACATCTACAGCCGCACGACCAGCAAGATTCATCACCAGTTTGCCGCCGAATTTTTCCGCAAACTGTATGACGACGGCAAGCTCATCGAGAAGGTGACCAAGCAGTTCTATGACGAGCAGGACGGCAAGTTCCTTACCGACCGCGACGTCGAGGGCGAGTGCCCCTACTGTCACCATCCGGCAGCCAAGGGCAACCAGTGTGAGGACGGCTGCGGCCGTGACCTGGACCCGACCGAACTGATCAACCCGCACGCCAAGGACAGCGACCATCCGCTTATCCTGAAGGACACCACCAACTGGTTCCTGCCCCTGAACGAGTATGAGGGCTGGCTGAAGGAGTGGATCCTCGAGGGCCATCAGGAATGGCGCAGCAACGTGTATGGCCAGTGCAAGTCGTGGCTCGACAACGGGCTGCAGCCCCGCGCAATGACACGCGACCTGGATTGGGGTATCCCCGTTCCCGTCGAGGGAGCTGACGGCAAGGTGCTGTACGTGTGGTTTGACGCTCCCATCGGCTACATCAGCAATACCAAGGAGCTGTGCGACGCCCAACCCGAGCGCTGGGGCAGCTGGCAGCAGTGGTGGCAGCAGCAAGACACGCGCCTGATCCACTTCATCGGCAAGGACAACATCGTGTTCCACTGCATCATCTTCCCGACGATGATGAAGGCCCACGGCGACTATGTCATGCCCGACAATGTGCCCGCCAACGAGTTCCTGAACCTCGAGGGCGACAAGATTTCGACGAGCCGCAACTGGGCCGTATGGCTGCACGAATATCTCGCCGACTTCCCCGGCAAACAGGACGTGCTGCGCTATGTGCTCACCGCCAACGCTCCCGAGACCAAGGACAACGACTTCACCTGGAAGGACTTCCAGGCCCGCAACAACAACGAGCTGGTGGCCATCCTGGGCAACTTCGTGAACCGCGCCCTGGTGCTGACCCACAAGTTCTGTGAGGGCATCGTTCCCGAGGCCGGCGAGCTCACCGACATCGACCGCGCCGCCATCGAGGAATTCAAGAACGTGAAGGCCGTGCTGAGCGACCACATCGAGCACTTCCACTTCCGCGAAGCGCTGAAGGACGCCATGGATCTGGCCCGCTGCGGTAACAAGTATCTGGCCGATACCGAGCCTTGGAAACTCGCCAAGACCGATATGGCACGTGTGCAGACCATCATGAATCTGGCCCTGCAGATCACCGCCAACCTGTCGATCGCCTTCGAACCGTTCCTGCCTTTCAGCTCTGCTAAACTGCGCAGCATGATCGGCATGGAGAGAGCCGAGTGGAGCCGCCTGGGCGACATCGACATCCTGCCCGCCGGCCGCCAGTTGGAGCAGCCCGTGCTGCTGTTCGAGAAGATCGAGGATCCTGTCATCCAAGCACAGATCGATCGCCTGGAGCGCATCAAGCAGGAGAACATCATCAACAACTTCAAACCCAAGCCCGTCACCACGTCATGCACCATCGACGACTTTGCCAAGCTGGACATCCGCGTGGGCACCGTCGTGGAGTGCGAGAAGGTGAAGAAGGCCGACAAACTGCTTAAGTTCACCATCGACGACGGCATGGCAGGGCGCACCATCATCAGCGGCATCGCCAAGTGGTATGAGCCCGAGGAACTGATTGGCAAGCAGGTGTGCTTCATCGCCAACTTCCCGCCGCGCAAACTCAAGGGCATCGAGAGCCAGGGTATGATCCTGAGCGCCGAGGATGCCGGCGGCCGCCTCGTGGTCATCGGCCCGACCGGCCCCGTGAAGCCCGGCTGCCAAGTAGGGTGATTTTATTCAAGCGGCGTGGAGCCGCTTGAAGTTTAGAGTTTAGAGTTTAGTGGTTAGAGACTGTGCTCTGGCCACTACTTTTTATTCAAGCGGCTTGGGCCGCTTGAAGGTTAGAGGTTAGAGGTTAAAGGTTAAAGAGGGGGCTCTGCCACTTGTTTTTGTACGGCCTCGCCTTGTTGATTCAATTTTGTTAAAGAAGGTTAAATAATAGGGAAATATTTGGTTTATATTATAAACCGCTTTATCTTTGCATCGTGAAATAAGAACGGTAATCGCGCGTGCTGTTCTTTTTTCGGAGAGTTTAAGTTTATTTTGTAAACCGCTTTATAGCCAAATTAAAGAATTCAAGTTATGGAAGAGAAGAAAATGACCGAGAAAGAAAGTCTCGAATTGATTACCGCGATGATCCAGCGCACCAAGGATCGCTATGTGGGTGACGGCAACATCATGCTGATGTGGGGTTACCTGTCGGTCGCAGTGGCCGCCCTGGTATGGATTTTGTTAGCAAAAACCCACAATCCGTTATGGAACTGGTTGTGGTTCGCCATCGGTGTTATCGGCGGCATCGCTACCCCGATTATGGACAAAAAGCAAAGAGTGAAATCAGGCGTGAAGAGTTATTCGGACAAGCTCACTTCACAGATTTGGACCATTGTGGGTTGCTCGGCCATCGTTGCGACACTGTTCTGCCTGGGATTCAGTCTATTCAAAGGCTACGACGCATGGAAGATGATGTTTGCCTTCGCGCTCATTATCGTGCCGATGGCCGAGATGGCCCAGGGCATTGTCATCAAGGAGAAGTCGCTGGTGATAGGCGGCGCCATCGGTCTGACCTGCGGCATCTTCATCGTCTGCTGCATTGCGGCCGAGGTTCCCTTGTATGCCAGCCTGATTCTGCCGCTGTTCATCATTGCGTTCATCTGCATGATGATCATTCCCGGACACATCATTAACCATAAAGCCAAGCTGCAGCGATGAAAGAGTTGGATCCCATTCTTCACTCCCAGCTGCGGCTGGCAGTGATGTCCATCCTGATGAACGTGGACGAGGCCGACTTTGTCTACCTCAAGGAGAAGACCGAGTCCACGGCAGGCAACCTGAGCGTGCAACTCGACAAACTGTCCACGGCCGGCTACATCACCGTCACCAAGGGGTTTGTCGGCAAGAAGACGCGCACCGCCTGCCAGGTCACGGAACAAGGCCGCAAAGCCTTTGAGGAATATGTCGAAGCGCTGAAAAGCTACCTGAATCTGTGAGTGCTCGCTGCGCGAGCAGGTTAAAGGTTAGAGGTTAAAGGTTAAAGAGGCATCCGCATACAATTTTCAAACAACTTGAACAACATCATACAACTAAAACAACTTTTATTAATCTGTTGTTGAGGTTGTTAACAGTTGTTCAAGTTGTTTGTTTTAAACTGTGATTGGCTTGGTTTTTAGAGGACTGATGGCTTGGTTGAGGGGAGATGGGTGCTGAGGATTCGTTGGGACTTGGGATAGAGGTTGTTGGCACGGTTGCCCAGGTTGTTGGCGAAACCGAGGACGGCACCCTGATGGGCGACGAGAACGTAGCCACGCGGGCCGTCAACCGTGATGCTCTCGCCGCGCAGGTAACGCAACGCTGCGAGATAATCCACCTCGCAAACGGGGAAGGCATCGACAGCTCTCGCTGTTGACATAGCCAGGGCATGATGGGGCACCGTTTTGCGGCCCATGACGGTAGCCAGTTCCACGCCAGCGTGCAGCACATTCAGCGAGGCACGCAGCGCCGTCACCTCGCGACGGATGTCCTGCGGCACAGCGATCGACAAGTCACCCTGTTGTTCGACCACATAATCGTCGGGACGTGAGAGCCAATTCTTGCCGATTTCATCGGCTTTTTTTGCGTTTTTATCCTTGACACGGATGTCCTGCCGCGGGACATCGCCAGCCTTACGGAAAACCGCCATAAACAAGCCCTCGCCGTCCACACGGTGAGGCATGAAACGGTAGCAATGGCACTCGCTGCTGATGGCGGGATGAATGTTCCAAGACGGTTCGATGGGCACTTCAAGCGAGGTGGCGCCCAACTCATGCACGATGAAATCGGCCATCAGCTCGTTCTCTTGGCGGTTGTAGGTGCAAGTGCTGTAGATGAGCAGTCCGCCGGGACGCAGGGCCTTCCAGACGTCGGTGAGGATCTCGCGCTGGCGCTGGGCACACTGCTCGACCAAGGCGGGCGACCACTGGGCCACCGCCTCGTCGTCCTTGCGCATCATGCCCTCGCCACTGCAGGGCACGTCGGCAGCGATGACGTCAAAAAAGTGGGTTAACTTGCCATACTGGGCGGGCGCATTACTTGTCACCACGCAGCGCGGGTCGCCCCAACGGACGATGTTGTCGGCCAAGACACGGGCGCGAGGCGGCACAATCTCGTTGGCGACCACCAGCGAGCGTTGCGGCAAGGCCTGAATCGCTGCCGTGGTCTTGCCACCTGGGGCGGCACACAGGTCAAGATAGCGCACCGGCTCATGGATGAGGCTGCGGATGGCATGGGCGATGAACATCGACGAGGCATCCTGCACATAATAGCGTCCCGCATGCCAGTCGGGGTCGAAGGTGAAAGCCGGACGGTCAGTGAGATAAAAGCCCTCGCGACACCAGGGCACATGGCGGGCACCATCGGGCACCCCTACCCCACGTGCATCGTTGACACGCACGGCGACACTGGGCTCACTCGTCGTGATCGAATCGGCCAGCGCCTCCCACTCGTCGGGCAACAGCCCACGTAATTGCTCTATGAATTCCTCATGCAGTTTCATCAGTGCAAAATTAGTGAAATTGCTGTGAAACCCCACACTCCTGACAAAGAAAAATGCTGCTGGCAAACTCATCGGCAGAAATCACGAAAAATACGGAAAAAACGGGATTATCTCATAGGCTGAAGGGGCGGTGGAAATTAGTATTTTTTAAGGTTTCAGACTTTGGGTAAACGGGCGATTTTTTGTAATTTTGTACGTTTTTAGACACCCACGTTTTAAGAGGGTATAAACACGAAAAAAACTACATTTTTATGTCAGAAGAAGAAAAATATATCGAAGAACAGGAAGAGAAGAATTATTCAGCGTCAAACATCCAGGTGCTGGAGGGTCTTGAGGCCGTTCGCAAGCGTCCCGCGATGTACATCGGTGACACGCACATCAAGGGTCTGCACCACTTGGTGAGCGAGGTTGTTGACAACTCGATCGACGAGGCGCTGGCCGGTTTCTGCAACCGCATCGATGTGTTCATCGGCGAGGACAACAGCATCACCGTCAAGGACAACGGTCGCGGTATCCCCGTTGACGAGCATGAGAAGCTGCACAAGTCGGCGCTCGAGGTCGTCATGACCGTGCTGCATGCCGGCGGTAAGTTCGACAAGGGTTCCTACAAGGTGTCGGGCGGTCTGCACGGTGTGGGCGTGAGCTGCGTGAACGCATTGAGCGACTATCTGCGTGCCGAGGTTCGCCGCGGCGGCAAGGTCTATATGCAGGAATACAGCCTGGGTAAGCCGACCAGCGAGGTGAAGATCATCGGTGACTGCAGAGAAGAAGATCACGGCACGACCATCATCTTCCACCCCGACGGCAATATCTTCTCGACTACCGTATATGAATTTGACATCCTGTCGAAGCGTCTGCGCGACCTGGCATACCTGAACGCCGGTGTGACCTTGAGCATCACCGACCTGCGCAACAAGGACGAGAACGGCAACTGCCACAGCGAGACCTATTACAGCGAGACCGGTCTCGACGAGTTCGTGCGCTACATCGACGGCAACAAGGAGGCGCTTATCCAGGACGTCATCCACATCAAGAGCAAGAAGGGCGACATCCCCGTTGAGGTCGCCATGACCTATAACACCTCGTTCAACGAGAACATCTACTCGTTTGTCAACAACATCAACACCATCGAGGGTGGTACCCACCTGACGGGCTTCCGCCGCGGCTTGGGTTCGACCCTGAAGAAATATGCCGAGGACAACAAGATGCTCGAGAAGGCCAAGGTAGAGATCAAGCCCGAGGACTTCCGTGAGGGCCTGACCGCCATCATCTCGGTCAAGGTGCTGGAGCCTCAGTTCGAGGGTCAGACCAAGACCAAGCTGGGTAACACCGAAGTCATCGGCGCCGTCGAGACCTCGGTGCGTGATGCGCTGAACACCTATCTCGAGGAGCATCCCAACCAGGCCAAGACCGTCATCGAGAAGGTCATCCTGGCAGCTCAGGCACGTCATGCCGCACAGAACGCCCGCCTGAAGGTGCAGCGCAAGTCGCCGCTGGCCGGCGGTGGCCTGCCCGGCAAACTGGCCGACTGTTCATCGAAGGATCCCGCCGAGAGCGAGCTCTTCCTCGTCGAGGGTGACTCGGCAGGCGGCAGCGCCAAGCAGGGCCGTGACCGCAAGTTCCAGGCCATCCTGCCCCTGCGCGGTAAAATCCTCAACGTCGAGAAAGCGATGGACCACAAGGTGTTCGAGAGCGACTCGATTGTCACCATCTTCCGTGCCCTGGGCGTGACCATCGGCACCGAGGAAGATCCCAAGGAGGCCAACCTGAGCAAACTGCGCTACCACCGCATCATCATCATGACCGATGCCGACGTCGATGGCGCACACATCGACACGTTGCTGATGACCTTCTTCTTCCGTCGCATGCGACCCATCATCGAGAACGGCTACCTCTACATCGCCACCCCGCCCCTGTACCGTGCCCGCACCAAGAAGGGCGGCCGCGAGGAGTACTGCTGGGACGATGTGCAGTTGCGCAAGTTTATCGACACCTATGCCAACGGCAATGAGGACGGCGTGACCGTGCAGCGATTCAAAGGTCTGGGTGAGATGAATCCCGAACAACTGTGGGACACCACAATGGATCCCGAGCACCGTCTGCTCAAGCGCGTCAACATCAGCGATGCTGCCGAGGCCGACCGCATCTTCTCGATGCTCATGGGCGAGGACGTTGATCCGCGCCGCAAGTTCATCGAGGAGAACGCGACCTATGCTACTATCGATACTTGATTCAAGAATAATTGCCGAGCACGGCAATTATTTGAAGGTTAGAGGTTAGAGAGAGTTTCTATGAGCCTTTGGCTACGTGGGGCGTAATCCCCACGACGATATATATACCACAACTGCCCCTGGCACCGTTTGGCGGTGCCAGGGGTAATTATTTGGGGGCCTTAGTGATATCCTCGCTTACCTTTCGTTGGAGCATAGTTACATCTTTTTGCAGCTTGTATAGCCTTAGTTTTACAACTTTTTGCAACAATGGCAAATACTTACCACATTTTCTTGGGGAAATATTGTGATAGCAGTGTGTTTACTCCAGCTTGAAGAAGTAGTGTTTGAAGGTATTTCGTGCTAGGTGAGAACTGATTTCTTTTTATAATGTTGGAAGTTCACGGGAATTATTGTAATTTTGCACGTTTTTAAGCGAAATTAATTTATTCAAAATCATGAATATTTCCTATAAATGGCTCAAACGCTATATTGACACCGACCTGACGCCTGAAAAGGTGGCCGAGGCATTGACCTCGCTGGGTCTGGAAGTGGGAGCAGTAGAACAAGTTGAAACCATCAAGGGCGGACTGCGCGGTCTGGTCGTAGGACAGGTAATGACCTGCATCGACCACCCCAACAGTGACCACCTGCACATCACCACCGTCGATCTGGGCGATGGCAATGAGCCCGTGCAGATCGTGTGCGGCGCACCCAACGTGGCTGCCGGACAGAAGGTCATCGTCGCTACCCTGGGCACGAAGCTCTATGACGGCGACCAGGAGTTTACCATCAAGCGCAGCAAGATGCGCGGCGAGGAATCGCTGGGCATGATCTGTGCCGAGGACGAGATTGGCGTGGGCACCAGCCACGACGGCATCATCGTTCTTCCCGAGGACGCTGTGGTGGGCACCCCTGCCGCCGAATATTATGGCATCGAAGATGACTACCTCATCGAGGTGGACCTGACGCCCAACCGCATTGACGGCGGCTCGCACTATGGTGTGGCCCGCGACCTGGCGGCATGGATGAAGCGTCACGGCATGGAGGTGAACATGCACAAGCCCAGTGTGGAGGCGTTTGCCATCGACCGCAAGGACTGCGGCATCCCCGTCACCGTCGAGAATGCCGAGGCTTGTCCCCGCTATGCTGGCTTGACCGTGCGCGGCGTGAAGGTACAGGAGAGTCCCAAGTGGCTCAAGGACCTGTTGCTTGCTGTTGGCCAGCGCCCCATCAACAATATTGTCGATATCACCAATTACATCTTGCTGGGAATGGGTCAACCCATGCACTGCTTTGACCTGAGCAAGGTGAAGGGCGACCGCGTGGTGGTCAGGACTGCCCCTGCGGGCACCAAGTTCACCACTCTGGACGGCGTGGAGCGCACGTTGACCGACCGTGACCTGATGATCTGCAACGGCGAGGAGCCGATGTGCATCGGTGGCGTATTTGGCGGTTTGGACTCGGGCGTGAAGGAGACAACTACCGACGTATTCCTGGAGTCGGCCTATTTCCACCCCACGTGGATCCGCAAGACGGCGCGCCGCTTCGGCCTGAACACCGATGCGTCGTTCCGCTTTGAGCGCGGCATCGACCCCAACGAGGTCATCTATAACCTCAAACTCTGCGCTATGCTGGTCAAGGAACTGGCTGGTGGTGAGATCTGTGGCGACATCGTTGATGTAAAGGCCCACGATTTCCCCGGCTTCCCCGTTGAGTTGCGCTACGATTATGTGAAGAACCTGATCGGCAAAGAGATTCCCCATAACGAGATTCGCGATATCGTCAAGAGTCTGGAGATGGAAATCACCGCCGAAGACGAGGAGAAACTGCAACTCGTCGTGCCTACCTACCGTGTTGATGTGCGCCGCCCCTGTGACGTGGTGGAGGACATCCTGCGCGTGTATGGCTACAACAATGTTGAATTGACCAACGAGGTGCACGGCAGCCTGTCGAACAAGACCGAAGTGGACTTCCGTGAAGACAAACAGGAAATCGTGAGCAACCAGCTCACTAGCGTGGGTTATCACGAAATCATGAACAACTCGCTCACCGTGGGTGCCTACTATGAGGGCCTGACGACTTATCCCGCCGACCTGTGTGTGCACATCATGAACCCGCTGAGCAGCGACTTGAACGTGATGCGCCAGACGTTGCTGTTCGGCGGTCTGGAGAGCATTGCCCGCAACATCAACCACAAGAATCCCAACCTGCGCCTGTATGAGTTCGGCAACGTCTATAGCCATGACGGCAGCATCAGCCAGGAAGAGAAAGCCCTCGCTCCCTACAGCGAGAGCACCCAGATGGGCATGTGGCTCACCGGCAACAACCACGACGAGTCGTGGGCCGACAAGGTAAGGGCACTGAACGTGTATGACCTGAAGGCCGATCTGGAGAACGTGTTCGTCAACATGGGACTGAACATGAGCGACCTGGTCGTTGAGCAGCATGAGGACGAGATACTCAATCCAGCCCTGCGTTACAGCAACCGTGGCGGCAAGACCATCGCCGTGATGGGTGTTGTGGACGAGGCGTTGGCCAAGAAATTTGACGTTGACCAGCCCGTTTACTATGCTCAAGTGAACTGGAACCTCGCCTGCAAGCTGGCGATGAAGAAGGACATCAAGTACAGCGACCTGCCCAAGACCTTGCCGCTGCGCCGCGACCTGGCCCTGCTGGTGGACACCAATGTGACCTATGACGACATCCGCCGCGTGGTTGAGTCTACCGAGAAGAAACTGCTCAAGTCGATGACCTTGTTTGACGTCTATGAGAGCAAGAAACTGGAGGCCGGCAAGAAGTCTTATGCCATCAGCATGATTCTGCAGGACAACGAGAAGACGCTCAACGACAAGCAGATCGACGCCATCATGAACAAGATCATCAAGAACCTGGAGACCCAACTGGGAGCGAAGCTGAGGTGAGGCAGGAGTTAGGAGTTAGGAATTAGAAATTAGGAATTAGGAGTGACAGAGACTAACAGCTAATGGCTAATGGCTAACGACTAAAAAAAACGTAAATTCATAACTTAATACTTTATAAACAATGGGAAGAGCTTTTGAATATCGCAAAGCAAGAAAGATGAAACGCTGGGGCAGCATGTCCCGCACGTTTACACGTATCGGCAAGGAAATCACCATCGCTGTGAAGGCTGGTGGTCCTGATCCCGAAGGCAACTCCCGCCTGCGCGCGTTGATCGCCAACGCCAAGACGGCCAATATGCCCAAGGAGAACATCGAACGCGCCATCAAGCGCGCCAGTGAGAAGGATGCCGGTGATTACAAGGAGGTGATTTATGAGGGATTCGGCCCTCACGGCATTGCCGTGCTGGTAGAGACCGCTACCGACAACACCACCCGCACCGTTGCCAACCTGCGCAACTACTTCAACAAGAAGGGCGGCAGCCTGGGTAACTCGGGCAGCGTGGCCTTCATGTTCAGCCACAAGTGCTACTTCCACGTGGCTCCCAAAGCCGATGTTGACCCCGATGAGCTCGAGCTGGAGCTGATCGACTGCGGTGCCGAGGAGTTTGCCATCGACGAGGAGGAAATGCTCGTGTCGGGCGACTTCGCGTCCAACGGCGACATCATGAAGTACCTCGAGGAGAACGGTTTCGAGATCAAGAGCAGTGAGTTCGTCTATGAGCCTGCCGACTACAAGGAGGTAACCGATGCCGAGCGCACTGAGGTTGAAGCCCTCATCGAAGCCCTTGAAGAGGACGAAGACGTGCAGAACGTCTTCACCACCATGGCCGAGGCCGAAGGCGGCGACGAGGAGTAATCCACACTTCTTGCTTCAAATACACACGGGCGGTTTCGATTGAAACCGCCCGTGCTGTTTTTTGCCCTGATGCTTCAAGCTGTCAGGAAGCAAGCATGTCAGTTGGCCGCCATGAAATCCTCGACATCCTTGGGATGATAGGGGATGCGCTTCTCGCCCAGGAAGCGGCAACCGTCGGCAGTGATGAGGATGTCATCCTCGATGCGAATACCGCCAAAGTCCTTGTAGGTCTCCAACATGTCGAAGTTGAGGAACTCGGCGCAGTGTCCGCTGGCACGCCAGTCGTCGATGAGGGCGGGAATGAAATAGATGCCCGGCTCGTCGGTCACGACAAAGCCCTCCTGGAGGCGGCGTCCCATGCGCAAGCAGTTCGTGCCGAACTGTTCCAGATTGGGACGAGTCTCCTCGTCAAAGCCTACATAAATCTGGTTCAGGCCTTCCATGTCATGCACGTCCATACCCATCATGTGACCCAAGCCGTGAGGCAGGAACATGGCATGGGCACCGGCAGCAACAGCCTCGTCAACGTCGCCCTTCATCAGGCCGAGTTCCTTGAGGCGCTGGGTCATCAAGCGGCACACCGAGAAGTGCACGTCCATGTATTTCATGCCCGGCTTCGAGATATCCAGCGCGTGGTCATGGCACTCCTCGACGATGCGATAGATGTCGAGCTGACGCTGGTCATACTTGCCGCTCACAGGCATCGTGCGGGTGTTGTCACTGCAGTAGAACTCCATCGTCTCGGCACCGCAGTCACACAGGGCGAGGCGTCCAGCCTCGAGAGGAGCCATCGACGGGTTGCCGTGCATAATCTCGCCATGCTGCGAGAAGATGGTGGAGAAACTGTTCTTAGCGCCATAGCTCAATGCGATGCCGTCAATCTGACCACCGATGAACTTCTCGGTCACGCCCGGCTTGATGAGCTTCATCGCCGTCGTGTGCATCAGATAGCCCACCTCGGCGGCACGCTCCAGCTCCACAATTTCCTCGGGGGTCTTCACCGAGCGCATGTTGATGACAGCCATACGCAGGTCATGGGACACGGCCTCGGCCTGCTTGTCAGGATGGATGCCCAGCAGGTCCATGATCTGGATTTTGGTATCATGACGGTAGGGCGGCAGGAAGTGGATGCGTCGGCCCTTGGCTCGAGCCTCGTCGCAGATGACCTGCAACTGCTTCATCGGTGCAGAGCCCTCGACGCCCACCTGGGCGGCCATGTCAGCCACACTGTCGACCGAGCCATACCACACGATGTCCTCAATGTCGATATCGTCGCCAATGAGCATCTCCTTGTTGTTGTCGATATCAATGACACCCACCAGACCGTCGCGCTGCTGCCCGAAGTAGTACAGGAAACTCGAGTCCTGGCGGAACGGGCCATAGGCGTTATTGGGATAATTACACGGCGACTCGTTGTTGCCGAAGAGTAAAATCACGCCGTCACCCACGAGCTTCTTCAACTCGTCACGACGACCGATATAAGTCTGTTTGCTGAACATAATATTTATAGGTTAAAAAAATTGGTTACAGGTTAAAGGTTACAGGTTAAAGATGTCATTCCATGGGGATGGCCTTGATGGTGCCGAGCTTGCGCACCGAGACCTTGCTGGGATTACCCTTGTAATAGACTTTACCGGTACCGCTGCCGCTCACCTTGAGGGCTCCGCCAACAACGTTACATCCCATCGTGCCGGTTCCCATGATGCGACACGAGACGTCGGTCGCCGTCACTTGGTCGGCCTGAATCTCGCCCGTTCCCACTAGGCGCAGCAACAAGTTATCGCATGAGCCGTCGGCTATGATCTTGCCCTTGCCGCTCAAAATCTGCAACTCGAGCTGGGAAGCACGCACGCCGCGCACGATAATCTTACCGTTATCGATGAGGCGCACCTTGAATATCTTCATGGGCTGCAGCCCCGATACACGCAGGGTGCTGTCACTGGAGTTCTCGACCTCGTCGAGCGAGGAGGAGTATAACGTGAGCGTGGGCAGGTTGCCGAGTCGCTCATATTCATCATCAACCTGAATAGACAAACGCCCCTTGTCCGAGAGGGTGAACAAGAGATGATCGGCAGTCTCCTGATTACAAGTGAACACGGCATATCCCGCCGAATCAGGATTGCAGCAGTAATTCACATTGATGTTGTCGAGCAGCACCAGACGCGAGAAATTGCCCACTTTGACATCATGGCGTGAAACCTGAGCTCCCGCCATCAGCGACACAGCAAATAATCCTATCAAACTAATCAGTGCCTTTTTCATCATGTTGTGTTTCAATATTTGGCAATATGTTGTTCTCAATGTCATCAAGAATGGCTTCAAGTTCGGCGCGAGTATCGGCCCGCAGCATGGCAATGCGCGTGGGGCGGAAGTTGCGTATTCCCTTGAACAACGGTGTTGCTGCCAAGTGACGGCGAATGTGCAGAATGCCGCGGTACTCGTCGATGCGGTCGATGCTCTCGGCAATCTGTCGGCGCACAAGGGCCATTTTCTCCTCATTGCTGATAACCGGCACTTCGCCCGTGAGCAGATACTGCTTCATTTCCCTGAAAATCCATGGGGCGCCGATGCTGGCCCTGCCCACCATCACGCCATCGACGCCATAGCGGTCAAAGCACTCCTTCACGCGCTGGGGCGTGGTCACATCTCCGTTACCGATGATGGGAATCTTCATGCGCGGGTTATTCTTCACCTCGCCTATCAAGGTCCAGTCGGCCTCGCCGGTATAAATCTGGGAACGAGTGCGGCCGTGAATGGTGAGGGCGGCGATACCGCAGTCCTGCAGCTGCTCGGCCAACTCGACGATAATCTTGTGGTCATGGTCCCAACCCAGACGCGTTTTCACCGTCACAGGCAGATCGACCGCATTGACCACGGCACGGGTAATCTCGAGCAGTAACGGCACGTTGCGCAACATTCCCGCACCCGAGCCCTTACCAGCAATCTTTTTCACGGGGCAACCCCAGTTGATGTCGATGAAATCGGGCTTGGCGGTGGCGGCGATGCGTGCGGCCTCGACCATCGAGTCCACGTCACGACCATAGATCTGGATAGCGGCAGGCCTTTCGCCGGGAGCGATAGCCATCTTCTGGAAAGAGCGCTCGATGCTGCGTATCAGCGCATCGGCGCTGACGAACTCGGTATAGACCAAATCGGCTCCTTGTTCACGGCAAATAAGCCTGAACGACTGATCGGTGACATCCTCCATGGGTGCCAGCATCACGGGGCGATCGCCCAAATCTACATTCCCTATTTTCATTGTGAAAAGGTGCCTTGGTGTTGTTTTAACCCTGCGAAATTACGACATTTTGCCCACACAGGCAAAACCTTAACGCATTTTAGGACAATATTAAGGAAATTTGATACCTCACTCCTGGCAGCCGTATACCTTTCATCAAACAACCAATACAACGCTGAACAACTTGAACAACTTTTCATTGAGCATCCGCACACAAGTCTCACGCTAAGACGCCAAGACGCTAAGAAAAAAGGAAAACAATAAATACAATAAATACTATGGCATCCGCATTCAGGAGACGCAAAATTTTGCGTCTCTACTCGTTCGACACTCAATCCCCCACTTCTCACTCCACCTTTCCACTTCTCCACTGCGGGCAACAATCCGCATAAAACTAAAAACTAACACTCTACACTGCGGGCGATAGCCTGCAGTGTAGAGTGTGAATTAGTTCTTGAATGAACTGAACATTGCAAGTGCCTCGAAGAGGAACTTTATGATTGACTGGCTTAGGGCGGATGTGGAAGTTCGTCTTCGACGCACTTTCCACTGGATATGGCAGCCACCAAGCTGCGCTCATCTTCGATGAGCTTGCATGGTGTTTTTCATAAAAGTCGAGTCTTCCACCCGACCTGCCTCTACGAGGCAAAAGCCAAGCCCATGATACAACAGAAATGCTTATTCAACTCATATATAGTGAATTATGCCCATGTTCAATGTCTTTACCGGACACCCTAATGATTTGAGACCTTGCTTTGCCGCCAAGGAACAACAATGGCCGCAGCCCTGTCGACGGGTTGCGGCCATTTATCGCAAAAACAGATTGATAAATCTTGGTTATGAATTAAATGGTGACTTTGATGGTCGAAACATGGCTACCGTCGCGGCCATGAACGATGTAGATGCCGCGCGACAGGTGCGAGAGACCCACGTTGCCCTTGCCGGTAGCGACAACCTGACCTTGCAGGTTATAGACGGTGATGGCACCAGGATAGGTCACCATCTTGCCGCTCAACTGCATTTGAGGCTCGTCGTCAACAACATTCTCGATGACGGTGGCCTGGAACTCGTTCACCTCGGAGGAAGTGATGACGAAGTAGTAGTCACGGTTGGCCACGATGTCATAGTCGGGCAACTGCAAGCCATTGTTCCAGTTGTTGAAAATCAAGTGATAATTGCCGCTGTTGGCGTCGAGCAGGAACACCTTGTAGTTGATGCCGTTGACGATGGAATCGCCCACGCTGGCCTCACCGGGCCATGCGCCGAAGAGTTCGCTGTCACCCCAAGCATACAGACCCAGAGCATCCCAACCTGTCAGGTCGTTGACGAAGATGTAGTGCTGCGAAGCGGGAATCTTGGGCAGCTCGCCCTTGATGCTGAAGTCGTCGATACTCAAGGCCATGGCACCCTGTGCGGCGTCACCGCTGGCCACGCTGATGTTCCAAGCCAGATACAGGTCACATCCGCGCGAAATCTTGGTGCCGAGCATGCCACTGACGGGTACGGTCTCACCGGGGACGATCTCATAACCAGCCGTCTCGCTGTCGGGAGCGAAGTAGGTGTAGAAATTGTTGCCGGCACTGGTCCAGTTGCGGCCGTCGATAGAGTAATACAGCTGCACTGCAAAGCCAGCGCTGTTGTTACCCTTGCGGTACTTCTCGACGTTGTAAGCGACGTTGAGGTTCTCGATGTCCTTATCACCCGTGTTGAGCAGGTGGGCATACACATTGACACAGCGGGTACCGCCGGCCACGCCCGTCGAGATGCCGCCCAAAGCGCGGTCATCACCGGCATTGTCACCGAAGTTCCAGGTGCCGTTCTTGGCATTGCTGGGCAGACTCACACCGCCGCTGTACATCGTCTGGTCATCGGCCTGGTCAAAGCGGCCCACGGTGCGGGGAGCAGTGAGGATGCGGTCGATGCGCCAAGCCTGAGGCAGCGTTGCAGTGGCCTCGTCACCCATCACGTCGAAGTTCTGGGTAGCGCTCAACGTCGTTTCATCCAATTCGATGGCAGGATAGGTCACCACCTCGGTCAGCGCCGTAGCCACCTTGACGGTCGCATTCTGGGTGAAGCTGCCCGTCGTGGCGGTAACGGTGTACTCGCCATTCACGCCGTTGCTGGTGAACACCTGGTCGGCATTGATTTCACCACCGTCGCTCAAGGTCATCACTACAGGCTCGGGGGCCTCGATTTCCATGCCGAACTGGTCGCGCACAGTCACCTTGTAATGAACCTGACCTGCAGTGTGATCAACGTAGTTGGTGAAGCCGTTCAAGGCACGGCTGGCATAGCCACGCATGGCGGCAGCATCGGCAGCGTTCAAGCCGTTGGGAGCCCAAGTGATGTCCATCGGGTCTTCACCGTAGATGAGGCCGTACTCCATCGCGGCAGCCATATAGGTAGCCTTGAGAGTCGGGTGGCGGTCATCGAGGAACCAAGTGAGGGTACCCTCGCTGCCCTCGAGGTCATAGACCTCCTGATAGGCCACGCCTACGGGACACAGCGTCACGCCCAAGTCGAGAGCCACATCCTGGTAGTTCTTGACAAAGGTATCGTTGAAAGCCGTGTAGTTGGCCCAGTCGCCACTGTAGGCCCAGTTGACGGGCACGATGATGATGGCGTTGGGGTTGGGGCAATACTCGCGGATGTAGTCCACCCAGCGCTTCACGTTGGCGCGGAAGGACTCGATATTGGTGCGGGGCAGCGAACTCTGCTCCTGCAGGATGATGTGGCTCCACGCCTCGCTGCGCACGAGCATCTTGGCACCGGGGTTGCCGTCCTCGGCCACGCCGTCACCCTCTTCCCAATGGGTCAAGAGCGACTTGCCCAGCAGGGTGTGCTTGGTCCAGTTGGCATCCTTGCCCATCGCCTGGGCAATGCCGTTGAACACAGCGTCCTGATCATTATAATAGATGAGGCTATTGTTGAGCGAGAGCACCTTGACCTGCTCGGGCAACTCGGGAACGAGCACCACGTTGGCAGGCTGCAGCGTCATCGTTGTGGGGGTGGAGGCAGCCAGAGTGAGGCTGTACTCACCTGTAGCGAGGTTGAAGGTCACGTCATAGGTGCCGGGAGCGGTCGAAACCTTGCCCGTGGCGCCCTTGACGAGCGTGCCGCTGGTGTTGTCGCCGGTGAGGTCGCTCTCAGCGCCCCACACGCCGCCCATACCCAGGCGCTGGTAGATGCGCCAGTGGCTGTAGCCGTCGCCCACGGCAGGCATGGTCACCTGTCCCTTGAAGGTCTTGTCCTCGACAAGATCCAACTTGCCCGAAGCATCCATGTAGTTCCAGCCGTTGTTGTCGCCGATGACATAGACAGCAGTCAGGCCCGTGTCATCGTCATCGCTCTCGAGCAGCAGCGTGGCAGTGCCATTGTTGATGTTGAGCACGATGCGCTTGCAAACGAAGGAGAGTCCACCGCACGAGATGTTATCGTTGGTACCCAATACAAGGTTATAGGGAACACCCATCTGAATGCTGGTGCCGTTGCTGCCATAGTTGCAGGCGCTGGACCAGCTCGAGTCGGCCACCTTGAACTGGCCGCTCAGGGCCTTGTCATACAGCACATAGGTGCCGTTACCCTCGTCGCTGAATTCCCAATCGGCAGCTGCGCCCCAGCTGTTCACCTCGCCGCGCAGGAAGATACCCGATGCGACAAACGGGGGACGCGTGGGATCCACATAACCCTCGTAGTTCTGCGGGTCGGTGATTTCGGTCACCTCCTCCTTGGTCACACACAGGTAATAATCGCGATTGGCGGTAATGCTGGTGTTCAAGGTATTGCCATTGTTGTCGGTAAAGACGAGCGCATGCTCATTAGCGTCCATCTCAAGAGCCCACACCTTGTAGGTCACGCCATTGACCACGGCGCCGCTGGCGGGAGCCTGAGCTACGCCTCCGTCAGCAGCCATATACATGGCAGCCCACTTGGTCACATCCTCGACATAGATGTAGCAAGCCTGGTCCTGCGAGGCATAGGTCGCGTCGATGACCACATTGTCGATCGACAAGCCCATGGCCTTGTTGGGGCTGGTGCCGCTGGCAACGCTGATGTTCCATGCCAAGTACAGGTCGGCACCGGCAGCGAAGTCAACCATGAGCTGCTTGCCAGTGACGGGAGTGGTACTGATGGGAACCACAGCTGCACCCTGGGTAGCGGCATCGGGAGCGAAGTAGTTGTAGAAGTCTTCGCCAGCACTGCTCCAGTTAACACCGTCGGTGGAAACGTAGAGCTGAACGGCAAAACCTGCGGCGTTGTCGCCGTCACGGTACTTCTCGATGTCGTAGCCAAGAGTCAACTTAGTGACAGCCTCGTCGCCGTTATTATGGAGACAGGTCATCACATTGATGCAACGGGTACCGCCGTCAACAGTGGTTGACAGACCGCCCACCGAGCAGTCGCTGGCATCGCTGCTGGAAACAAAGTTCCAGGTGCCGTTCTTGGCATTGCTGGCCAGACTCACGCCGCCCGTGTACATTACGCTGGTCGAAGCGCCAGCAAAGCTGCCCACCGTGCGCGGAGCATTCATCTGGCGATCTACGCGCCATCCCTGCGGCAGGTCAAGTGTAGCGGCCTGGGCATCGCTGTCCCACATGCCGTCGAAGTTCTGGGTCACTTGAGGAGCACTGGCAGTGACTTGCAGCGCATCCTGGGCCCATACGTTGCCGCTCCCTGCACCCATGAGCAGTGCAACAGCGGCAAGAATCATTAATGACATTTTTTGTTTCATAGGTCAATAGTTCTTTATCAACATAAATCAATTTTTCACAAAATTATTAGAATGTGAGAACCTTGACAATACCCCAAAACAAAAATCTAACTTCTTATCGGTTATAAAATACTGATTACAAATACATTAGCAATATGACTATGCCCAAAAAATCTAAATGCCTCTCAACCGTAAAACAGGCGAAAAATGCTCCATTCAGGCCGACTGAATCGGCGGGAGTATTTCATGGATCGGACGACGAAATAAAAAACTCACGCCAAACCACTGTTCGGTGTTAGTGGTTTGGCGTGAGATAGATGTCTCGGCAAGAACTGATCAGTTCTTCTTGGCAGCGGCCTTAGCCTTGCAATCGGGGCACTGCTGATCGGCGGGCTTGTCGCACTTGCCATCCTTGTGATCCTTGCACTCGTGCTTAGCAGCCTCGGCCTTCTCGCACTTCTTCATGCCTTCCTTGCACTCGTGCTTCATGCCTTCGGCCTTTTCGCACTTCTTCATGCCGTCCTTGCACTCGTGTTTCATGCCTTCGGCCTTCTCACACTTCTTCATGCCGTCCTTGCACTCGTGTTTCATGCCTTCGGCCTTCTCACACTTCTTCATGCCTTCCTTGCACTCGTGCTTCATGCCAGCAGCCTTCTCGCACTTCTGGCCCTCGGCCTTCTCGCATTTCTTCATGCCTTCCTTGCACTCATGCTTCATGCCAGCAGCCTTCTCGCACTTCTGACCTTCGGCCTTCTTGCACTCTTGCTTAGCAGCCTTGGCCTTGCAATCGGGGCACTGCTGATCGGCAGGCTTGTCACACTTCTGGCCATCCTTGTGATCCTTGCAGCATTCCTTCTGAGCCTGAGGAGCAGCAGCAACTGCTTGAGCATTCATAGCACTAACGGCAAAAGCCATCATCACGAGAGAAAACAATAATTTCTTCATTTTTTTCTTTTGATTTAATTTATGTTTGATTGTTATCGAATTTGCGCGCCAAAATTAGCAATAAAAACCGAATTATTAGATGTTTTAAGGTTTTTTTGGTTTAATCGTTGCACAAAATTTTGTCTATTGCGGGCAAACAAGTACATTTGCAGCCATTAATGCCGAATGGCTTTTTGCTGCAAGGCATTAAGAGCAGAATCTTTAGACAAATTCTAAACAAATAGACTAAATCATGTCAACCTATACTGTTACAGACCCCCGCAAGGTCACGACCAAGCGCATCGCCGACATGCGACTTGCCGGTGAGAAAATCGCAATGATCACTGCCTATGACTTCACGATGGCCACCCTCGTGGACCAAGCCGGCATCGACATCATCCTGGTGGGCGACAGCGCCTCCAACGTGATGCAAGGCAATGCCACCACCATTCCCATCACCATCGACGACATGATCGTGTATGGCCGCACAGTCGTGCGTGCCGTGAAGCGCGCCATGGTCATCGTTGACATGCCTTTCGGCACCTATCAGGGCGACCCGATGGAGGCACAACGCAACGCCGTGCGCATCATGCAAGAGACCGGTGCCGACGGCGTGAAGCTCGAGGGAGGCCGCGAGATGCGCGCTGCCATCGAGATGATACTGCGTGCCGGCATCCCCGTGATGGGTCACCTGGGCCTTACTCCGCAGTCAATCAATAAGTTCGGCACCTATTCCACACGAGCCCAAGACGAGGCCGAGGCCACACGCCTGCTGGCCGACGCCAAGGTGCTGGCCGAAATCGGCTGCTTCGGCGTCGTGCTGGAAAAGATTCCTGCCACACTGGCAGCCAAGGTCACCCAGAGCATCAACGTGCCCACCATCGGCATCGGCGGCGGTGGTGCTTGCAGCGGCCAGGTGCTGGTGCTGCACGACATGCTGGGTCTGAACCGCGAATTCAAGCCCAAGTTCTTGCGCGTGTATAACAACCTGGGCGAGCAGATCATCGACAGCGTGGGCAACTACATCACCGATGTCAAGAGCGGCGACTTCCCCAATGCCGACGAGCAGTATTGATTACAGGTTAAAGGTTAGAGGTTAGAGGTTAAAGAGGCTGATAGCGATATTCCCATTTGAAAACAGGAGAAACAAAGACGCTCTACGTGAGCGACCTTGACGGCACGTTGCTTGACGACAACTCACAATTGTCGGCAGGCACTATTGCTACCCTCAACCGCGTCATCGTTGAGCTGGGAGGCCTGTTCACCATTGCCACGGCCCGCACACCCGCCACGGTCGTGCCGCTGATGCAAGAGGTGCATGCCACCCTGCCTTTTATCGTCATCGGCGGTGCAGCGATGTGGAATCCCGTTACTGCCAACTATGAGCACACGCGCGGCATCGACGACACGACGGTGAATGCCGTGGCCGACGTGTTCGACCGCTACGACAGTCACCCTTTCATCTACCGCCGCCATGGCGACCGGCTGCTTCACACTCACCACTACGGAGCCATGTCGCAGCAGGAAGAGCGATTTATCGCTGCACGGCAGCATCTGCCCCTGAAAAGATTCTTCCTTGACGACGATGGTTATCGTCACAGCGATGACGAGGCCCTGTTGATTTTCACCATGAACAAGTTTACCGTGCTCGATGCCATTGCCGCCGACCTCAAGGCCAATGTGTCCACGTGCTCGGTGATGTTGTATCATGACATCTTTAACGAGAGCGAAGGCTATCTCGAGATTTTCACCGCCGGGACGAGCAAGGCGGGCGCCATCCGCCAACTGGCCAAGCAGGTGGGTGCCGACAGGGTGGTCGTGTTCGGCGACAACCGCAACGACATCGCCATGATGCAGGCTGCCGACCACAGCGTGGCCGTGGGGAACGCCTTTGCCGAGGTCAAAGCTGCGGCCAGCGAGGTCATCGGCCCCAACACCGAGGACAGTGTCGCCCGCTGGATTGAAAACGACTTGATAAAAGGAAAACAATAAATACAACAAATACTATGGTTGCCGCGTCCTCTTTTTCAAACAACAGATTTTTCTGAATTTTTCTGAGGGCATCCGCGTCCGTTTTTGTCAGACAACAGGGACTATTGATAGACAATACCGACAACTTTTTAACATGAAAGGCCATGAATGATCAAGAATAAATTATTTTGACCATTCGTGTCGTGAAATAACGGTGCGGCGCTCTGGCCTTGACCAGTGGCGCCGCACCTGATTTTGATGAATCTTGATCACACTATTTTATCCTTATGTTTTTCATCTCTCTTTTCTCAATTGGGTATTCTTGACGTTGTTCTATTTCTTCACCCTCCGCTGTGAAGCGGAAGGGCTAGGGCACCTCACTCGCTCATGATGAGGTCGATGAGGGTCGTCACGTCGCTGATGTTGGTCTCGCCGTTCTGATTGATGTCGCCATTGGGACGGATATGC
>ONGE01000042.1 GCA_900317325.1 uncultured Prevotellaceae bacterium | reverse complement strand
ATCACCGCCATGTCCGATATCTTCAGGTAGATTGAGGCGAACTGCTCAATCTGCTGCAATTCTTCTTGCGAATAGTTCATTGAGCGGAACGGAATGATTTGTGATTAAATCCTGAATCTGTGCATGGAGCGTGCGGAAGATGTCGAGGTCGGTTGTCACCACGGCACTTTCACATCGGTTACCGCGTGTGAGGTTCTGTGACGTGATGATACTGACCACTTCGCCCTTCTGGCTGCGCACGAGCAAGACCTTGCTGTGGTTGTCAGCCAGGTAGGTCGTGTTGATGACCTGAGTGATGAACGCCCAGAGTTTGAGGGTTTTGTTGGTGGCCTTGTGGTCGAGCACCAGGTTGAAACGGGTGACGAGCCCAGACTTCTCGATGAAGAACAGCCTGCGGATGAACTCTTCGGAGATTGAGAATGAGGTCTGCCACACCTCGGACTTGCCGAGTTGCTGCAGTACCCAGTCGAGTACGTCGGCCACCTGCAGGGCGTTGGAGAGATAAGCCTGGTATGGTTTATCTCTCAACGGCTGCAAAAAATCCGATATGTCGGCGGTGCGTTTCACAGAATTGTATTACCTTTGTTATTCAATTGGAGGTATTAGGACCAGGCAAACATCATATTGTTTGTCTGAGCCATGAGGGATAGATTCCTAAACTGGCTAGGCCTGGCTAGCCCTAATGACAGCGCTTAAGTTGTCGTTAGGGCATTTTCTTATAAGATACCTAACTCTTTGAGCTCCTTGGTCAGCTTCTCCGTCGGGTTGATAACCTTGGCATAGTTGGCGAGGATCTGAGCCTTCAGTTCCTCGGTGGGATTCTTGCGGTAGCGTCCCTTGGCAAGGTTGATCAGACGGACGGCCTTCTTGCTCTCCTCGCGGACATCGGCGGTGAGTCGCTGCTCGCCGTCCATGCCGGTGTAGTGGTCGTACTGCTCCCAGTTGGAGTGCAGCCGTTTATCAAGGGCGATGAGTTCCTTGAGGAACGGGTAGCGCTCACTGTCGGGACAGGTGGCATTCTCCAGGGAGAGCGAGCGCAGTTTCAGGTGCAGCTCACGCATCTTCTGGACGATGCCAAGGTTATCCACATAGAGGGCCTGGATCTCATCGGGCAGTTGGTCGTGGTCTGCACGCTTGCCCGACTTGAACTCATTGGCAGGTTGCTGCTGCTTGACTTCAAGATTGCGGTTGACCACAATCTTATCGACCTCTGCCTGCATCGCCTCGACCTGCTCATGAGTGACCTGGTTGAGGCGGAACGACAGGCGCTTCTTCAGCTGGTACTCGATGAACTCGGCCCTGCGTTTCGGGTTAACCATGAGGTTGCGGTACATGATCTGGTTGCCCGTAAGCTGGAGCAACAGGAGTGCGCCCTGGGCGTAATCGCGTTGCTCAGCGTCCTGGGCAAGCCATGCCTGCACCTTCTCGGTAAACTTCTGGTTCATAGTTTGTTTGCGTTCTATAATTTATTATTTACATTTGTAAACCAAACAAGGTTTTTGCCTAGCGGCTGGAGAAGCCTTCTCATGGCCGCCAGTGTCTGCCCGGTTGTCACAAAGTCATCGTAAACAATGACGTTGGGTTCTTTGGGCAGCACATTCAACTCAAAAACCGCGTTCACTCTTTGCTTGGTGTGGCAAAATGCCACATCCTCGTAGAACGGAATCTCCAGCATCTGGCCCAGTCTCTCGCTGATGAGCGTAGCGAAGTTCTTGACTTTATGCCTTCTCTTGGGTGAGGTGCAGATGCACCAGGAACCCAAGTGGAGGTTATAGCCCAGCATCTCCTTGATCACGGGGCAGATGTTGTCGGCAAAAAACGCCACCATGTCAGGGTCGCCCTTAATGTCGGTGAGCGTCCGTCCGTAGACGGTCTTTTGCCAGATGGAGATGAAGTTCACGTCCGAGCGGCGTGTCAGGCGCAGTCTGTAGGAGAAGTCACACCGCGCTTCGGTGGACTTGTCCCACGACTTGCGCTTCTGCACCTCGAACAAATCCTTTTGCCCGGGGTGCGTCTCGACGCTCGGCAACGAGACATCGAGAGAACCCAGGTCGGCTGTCGGGAAGGTGATGTCGTTCAAGACCCCTTTCAAGTCGACCGAAGTTCTCCCGGTGTCATTGCTATCGTCATCCATTACGGATTACCTTGCGGCGTAAGCATTAGGATCATCGTCACCGCCTCCATCATCGTCGCCTTCAGAACTTTTTGCAGGCGCAGGGTTGAGGTTGTTGGACGGATTCAGGGTGTTGCTGCCATCATCAAGTCCGTTGTCCTTACCGCTGGTGCCGCCATCATGGGGGTTCCACGGGATGATGGTTCCGCCACCCGTTGAGGGTGGTGCTGGTCGTGCCGGTGGCACCCTGGCCCAGATCCTGGGCAACGGTGGACTTCACCTGCCACTTCTCGCTGCCGACAACACGGAACTTGCCGCGGACGGTCTCAACGAGATAGACGCAGTCGTTGTTGTTGACGTATGCGGACAGGGCCGAAGCCTCAACGCCCACACTGGGATGGACAGCCACGAGCTTGTTGAGCTGCGTCTGGCTGGGGAACTCGCCCTGCGGGTCGCTGGTCAACTGCGACTTGTCGGTCAGGATGTCGATGAACTTCCAGGTGGCGTCGGCTGCGAGCACGAAGCTGCCCGAGTAGGCCGCGCTGGTCAGACGGCCGAGCGCGTCATAAGTAAGCGTGGGCCACGACACGATTTGGTCCTTGCTGATGTAGTAGATGCGACGCTTGATGCCGGGGAGCTCGGGAGTTCCCTGGCACCAGGCGAGCGACTGTTGGATGGTTGAACAAACGGTTGCCATTATTCTAGTCGTTGTTGAGGGTTAAACATGATTGCCGGTCATCAGGCTGCCAGCTCGATGACCTTCATGCGGCGGTAGTCGATGGACTCGAACTGCACGCCGAAGAACATGGTGGCGATGTACGAGAGGATGAAGGGCTCGTACTCCTTCACCAGGATGGACTCCACGTCGCTCATCTGGTCGTAGCCCACGAGCATATTGCTCTTGGCGGTGACATGGATGAACTTGCTGTCCATCTTGTTGTAGAGAGGAACGATGGTCAGGCGGCCGTTGCTGCCTTCCACAGTGGTCTGGTCATACTTGTTGTTGTACACGATGCCGCCGTGCGTGAGCAGGTAGGCCTCGTTGTACTTGTCGGCGAAGTCCTGCGAGCAGTACATGATCAGATCCTGGGCCCTCAGTCTCGGGTCGAGCGAGAACAGGATTTCCTTGGCGATGTCCACAGCATTGGCCGTGGTGATCTCCTCGGTGAGCTTCATGTAGTTCTTGTTGGCCACGCTGATGTTGCCTGCGGTGATCTCATTCGACGTGATGGTGTCGAAGCCGTCGAACAGGTCGGCAGTAGTGTCGCCGCTGGCGTTGCGCACGCCGTTCCAGAGGGCATCGTTCAAGTGGCCAGAGAGGCCCTTTGCGATTAGGGCGAGCACATGCAGCGCCGTTGGGGCCTGCATCTGCCCGTCGCCCTTGGTGGCGCCGGTCGCCCCGAGGATGGTGGATACGGCCGAGTTGGGCTCGAACTTGGCTACCACCGAGCCGAAGTAGGTCTCGAGGGTGCGGTAGTCGACGTTGAGGTTGAAGTCGGTGGAGCGAGAGGGCTTGTAGGGCGCGAACTGCGCGTCACCGCTGATGGCGCCCACGTTCTCCTTGTAGCGGATGCCCGGGCGGCCCGTCATGTACTGCAGGGTCTCATAGCAGCCGATGATAGGCAGCATGAGCAGCTCCCTGCGGTACTTCGTCGCAGCTTCTTGGAACTGCTGCGGGGTGAATACTAATTGTCCTGCCATGTTTTTCTTTCGGATTAGGGAACAAGGTTATACAATGCTTTGGCTTGGTTGCAGGTCTCGACATAGCTCTGCACCCCGTCCTGGGGCTGGTGCTTGTCCGACGTGCCTTCGTTGATGACCGCGGTGGAGCTGTCGGCGGGCGACTTCTTCACCGCTGCGAGTTCATCGGCGAGTTCGGCAATGCGCTGGTCCTTTGCGGACAGCGCGGCCTCCACGTTCTTGAGCTGCTCAAGAGAGAGGGAGGAGCCTTCCTCGCCCACGGCAAAGCCCTCGATGTTGAGGGCCTTGCCCAGGAGCGGGAGGAACTGGTTCATAGGATCGGATTGTGCTTTAGGTTTGGTTTGTTCGTTATGATTACTAAAAACTTCTTCCTGGTTTGTGGAGGAGGCAGCGGGAGCCGTTTCGACTTCGGCCTTGACGGTTTTGAAAAGGGAGGCAATTGAGGCTAGGAACCGCGCGAAGAGCGTTTCCTTGCTCTCGGTGGGAACGTTGGGGATAGGCAGGCCAGCCTCAGCCAGTGCAGAGGCCACGGCATCGGTGAGTACCGGCTTGGTCTCGCCCAGGTCGGTCACCTCATCCACGAAGCCCCACTCCAAAGCCTCCTTGGCAGAGAGCCAGCCGCCTTCCTTCATGAGGTCAAGCAGGTCGGCATGGGGCTTGCTGCATTTGGATGCGTACATCGAGGCAACATTGTTGTCGAGTTTGTTCAGGTCACGGATCGCCGCCTCGCAGTTGTCACGGACCGCTGCGAGCTGGTCGGCGTTGAGGTTGCCCCACTCGAAAAACTCTGCGCTGCACTTGTGCACAAGGTACATGGCCGACGCGTCCATCGTGATGCGTTTGGCACCGAGCGAAGCAATGGTGGCCGCGCTGGCGTTCATGCCCACGAAATGGACGGTTACATCGCCATGGTTCTTGAAAGCTGAAGCGATCGACAAGGCGGTAGCCAGAGAACCGCCGAGGCTGTCGATCAACACGTTGACCGGCTTGCCCTCGTTACGGGCCAGCACATAGTCAACATAGTTTCTATCGAAGTCATAACCTCCCACATACCCCTTGAGGTGGAGGTGATATTGTGTTTGTGCCATAGTAATGATAGGATTAGATTACTGGCACAAAAGTACTCCTTATATAAAGGGCACTAAAAGACGCTTATCCCAATGGAATCAGGGCTTTTAGCGCCGTGAAGGTCACTTCATAGGAGATCACGGCAGGATCGCCGCTGGGCATTCCTGTCGTCTGAGTTAACCTCACGATCGGGTATGGCGGCTCATGGAGGCCGACGAGGTACCGCTGGCGGTTCGCATCGGTGACGATGAACGCCAACGGGTGGGTGGTGGGTATGGGATCCAGGGAGCGGAAGCGCAGCGTGGTGGTCTCGACTCGTCCGTTGTTGTCGTACCGTGAAACCGTCTCGCAGGTTGCCGGGCCTTTGAGCGGCACCTGCGTTGGCGTGGTGAACACCTGCACGGGGATTGACGAGAGACATTTCAGGTCGCAGTGACGCTGGACCCTGTCAACGGGCAGGTAGGCAACTGAGAGGATGCCCGGGAGGGATTGGCATGTTGTTTTCATATCGTGTTCGCTTGGTAAGGTTGTTTGATGATGATTCTGGCGGTGTGGCTTGTCCAACATTTACGGCAAATCCGACATTTACGACAATTACGACTTCTCCGACATTGAGGACAAGGTGGTATCGTTATTCTGGCATTTTTTTTTGACATTTTTTGCTTTTTCTCTTCTATTGTATATATCACGTTTGCGCTGGTAGCGTTTGGTCACGGCACACCAGTTCGTGTCGTTGAACTCGATGCCGTGGTTTACCATCCATGCCTCCACGAGATCCTTCAGCTGTGTCATCCTCGGATGAATCTTGTGGAGATCCTGCCACAGTTGCACGTCAAAGCGGGAACGGATGCAGCTGTGAAAACAATGGATTGCTGAAGCATCCAGGTAATTGTATGTGATGGCCTCTTTCTCCTTGAAGGCAGGGATCACTATGGCAAGGTTGGCATCCTGGCCCGTGTCTACTGGAACGTCATCGGGACGCTTAGTCAGGAACAGACGAAGGATGTCTGCCTCCACCGAGCCACGTGGCAGTTCCACCGGCGAGGTCCCGCCCATCTCATGGATGTACCATTGGGCGAGGTAAGGTTCAAATCTGAAGTATAGCAGAAATCGGTCCATAAGCTCTCTTTTTATCTTCACGCAAAATTACATAATCATCTTTATATCAACAAATTGCGTTCAAATTTTGAACTAACTTTGTGTCGATTCAGCCCTGGGTCTCCTTGGAGCCCGGGGCAGGTTCCGACAGGGCACAAGAAAAGCCGCCCGAAGGCGGCCTCTCTCGCTGGGTGCGGCCCTGTCTTAGCAAGTGCGGAACACGTGACCGCCATCGCCCATGTCATAGTCTGACATGAAGAGCTCACGGGCAAAAGCCTTGAAGTCAAAAAAGCGGGTAATGCTCTCGGGAACATTGTCGAACATGCAAAGCTCATCGGCGAGGTGCTGGGCGAACTCCTCTTCGCTGTCCCACTGGCCGCAGTAACGCTCACGGAAATCGGAGAAATCCGCATCGCTGTCACTCGTGACATCCAGAAACGCCCTGAAGGCCTCCTGCTCGTCATCATCGAGGTCAGCGTACTCGAGAATGCGCTCGAAT
>ONGE01000021.1 GCA_900317325.1 uncultured Prevotellaceae bacterium | reverse complement strand
CTTTGCGTGAGCGCGGATTCTCACAACCCGGTTGGGGAAATGTCACCGGACTTGCCATGTATTCATGGATTACCTGCGGCGACGACAAAACCGGCATGCGTGACCTCATGCTCAACAAGTTGTTGGGCTTCTGCGACAATCAGCTTTCGACCCTGAAGGCCTCGTCGTTCAATACGCCCGCCGGCAATCATGCCAATGACTACGGTTGGGGTTGCCTGTCAGAGTGCTTCTGCACCAGTGGTCTTGCCCACCTGTACTGCTACCGTGCCACGGGCGACAAGAAATATCTTGAAGCAGCCCTCCAGAATGCCGATTATGTTTTAGGCCGTAATGCCACCGGATACTGCTATGTGACCGGCTATGGCCACAAGCCCCCCAGGAACATCCACCATCGCATCTCGACGGCCGACGGCATTGATGCCCCCATGCCCGGACTGCTCGCCGGCGGCCCCAACGAAATTGCCATCAACTGGAATGCCTCGTTGGTATCGCTTCTGGGCTGGATTGATGCCGAGATGAAATAACCCACCGATTAAAGTAAACAGCAAAACAGGAACGGTGCTTTTGATGTAATTTTAGGGGTCAAGCAGCACCCTAAATGTGGTTATCAAAAATGACAACCGAGATTGACACCTAATGGCACCCGATGACACACGATGACATAGTGCCAGCATTAGAAATTTATGGAAAATCAGACGGTTATGGCGCAAATTACTGTCATTCTCTGATAAGAATAAGAGCCCACCGTGGTCACGAAATTGAATGCCAAATGGTTAGTAATGAAGCCATTTGGCTTTTTCGTTGTGTCAACTATTGGCCTATTCCCCTACCATCTGCTTGCCGAGGAATCAACCTCAAGGTTCCCGCCACAGGAATGGAACACCCATTTATACCTCAGTCAGCAGGAATGCCAGATATAATGGCATTGTCAAGAGCCCTTCGTTGCGCCCGATGTTGTAGTTACCCAATTTAATAGCGCTTGTGACGTGGTATTTTTCGGAATGTTTCAATACTGTTCGCAGGGATTTGGCATTACCTGTTGTTGCCTTACATTCCACAGGAGTACATAGGCCCTTATAACGGATTAAGAAATCCAGTTCCACGCCGCTATTTTTATGATAATAATAGAGTTTGCGACCCATCTTGCCGAATATGTCGGCTACAAGGTTCTCGATGATGGCACCTTTATAACTAAGCAGATTGCCCTCCAAGATGCTTGACTGGGTCCCTTCTTCCAGCATTGATATGAGCAAACCAATGTCGGCCAAATACACTTTAAATTCACTTTGGATCCTGTTCCCGTCAAGAGGCAACTCTGTGATTAACGTATTATAGCATCGGCGAATGATACCCGCGTCTTCAATCCACTGTAGGCTCCCCGTGTAGTCACGTCCTCGTCCTCCGGGACGCACCACAGTGTAGCTGAATTTCTTGTACTCGCGTGCCAACTGTGCGGGTATCGACTCAAAACACTCACGAATGCGTGATTTGTCAGCAGGAAGAGCATACTTCACCATATCTGCTTTATAATCATCAACGATACGCCTCTGCACGGCAAGTACCTTTCCGATCTGCTTCGTCTCAATGAAGGTAGTTACAACCTCTGGCATACCGCCCACAACGATATATTGATTCAGCAGGTCACTGAAGCGGTCATGCAGCGCTTCTTCAACAGGAGTTTCGTTATTCAGGCATTTCTTCAGGTACTCAATGTGCACGTCCTTGATGCCGTTAGCCCATAACCATTCCTCGAAGTCCATGGGGTACATATTGACAATGTCCTCAAACCCGACTGGAATAGAGGCTTCTTCTTCCTCGGCTCTCTCTCCAGGAGTCTTGTAACCGTTGACACCAAGCAGAGAGCCTGTACAGATAACTTCATAGCGCCCATCCAGGTGAAAGTACTTCAACGAGCCTCTTGCTCTGGGACAATCCTGTATCTCGTCAAAGACAAAGCAAGTCTTACCTGCCTCAACCTCTACGCTTGGCATTGCAGCAGTGATGCGCATGATGATAGAATCCACATCCAGATTTGGTGTGAAGAATTTCTTATACTCAGGATGTTCACGAAAATCCAGATAGACAACGTTTTTAAAATGCTTGCTAGCAAAATCCATCACGCTGCTGGTTTTGCCACACTGACGAACACCTTTCACAACCAGGGGCTTGTGAGAGCTGTCATCTATCCACGATTGGAATACCTTTTCTATCTTACGTTTATACATGCAAACACGTTTTAATGCCCACTTTTTCAGTAATTACACACATTTTACTGCCGACTTTTGGCGCAAAGTTACACATTTTCCAACAAATTCAAACAAATATAATAGCTCAAAATAAAGAAAACGCGATAAAATACTCTTTATGGGTGGTTGTCAAAATTGACAACCGAGATTGGTGCCTAATGGCACCTGTTGATGCACGATGGCATAGTGCCAGCATTAGAAATTTATGGAAATCAGGCGGTTATAGTGTTAGTGTCAAATACTGTCATGCTGGGTTATGATTTTCAAACGGTTGAAATACAGTGGTTTGCTATAGACGAAATCAAATGCGATTATTTGCTGGATTCGGTAAATGTCCGTAACTTTGCAACCGAGGTATATCCGCATTGTTGAACGATTTAACAGGATACAGATATGAAACAGCTTCTTTTATTTGCAGCCCTTCTCATGGGTTCGCTTGCGGTTCAGGCGCAATCGATCGAGGCCTTGCGTGACTCCATGGCGGCCGGTAATCTTAATTGCCAGGTTGATCTGGCGATATGCTATCTCTTCGGTGATGGTGTTGAACTGGACGTTGAGAAGGGCGTATCGCTCATCCGTGATGCCGCCGGCAAGGGCAACCGCTACGGCGAGTTGTGGATGGGAATGTGCTATAAAAACGCTTATGGCGTCGAAACTGATTATGACGAAGCCTTCCGCTGGTTCAAGAGTTCTGCCCAGAAAGGCAATGTGAGTGCCATGGGCATGTTGGGAGAAGCCTACAAATACGGGCAAGGAACCGAAGAGAATATGGCCAAAGCTATCGATTACTACGAGCAGGGCGCTATCGGAGGAGATCCTCTATCTCAATATGCATTGAGCCAGCAATACCTGGTTGGAGATGGCGTTCAAAGGAATTGGGAAAAGTGTTTTGACCTGCTTAAGCAGTCGGCTGAACAAAGTTATCCTGATGCCCTTGAATCGCTGTCTTTGTGCTACCTCAACGGCTGGGGCACCCAGAAAAACCGGGATAAAGCCATCCAGTGCCTGGAGGAACTGAAGCAAGGGCAAGAAGAGTCTACCATCCAATATATTGATGAAGTCATATCCAACATCAACAAGGGTGATACGCTGAGCGCCTATGAGTTTCAATTCAGGATCTTGCCTATGCGGCTGGCAGGATATGCTGACGGTGTCATTAGCGAAGAGCAACTGATCGACCTGGAGCTGCTTAACCTGCAGTTGGGTTTTTCGCTATTTATCACCTACTACGAATGCGACCTGGACTCTCTATCCATCAGCACGCATCAAGTGGACGATTCCATCACGGTTCATGTCATCCGCATGCCAGAGCCAAGTACTTCCCCGTTATGCAAGTATGCCGCCTACGTATTAGACAAGAAAAACGGCCTGAGCCGTTACTACACACTGGAAAAGACCTTTAATTTCTTTGACAAATCTGGCGTTGACGACCCCTATGTCGTGGGTGGTATAGCAATAAGAGATGATGACAGTGCCAGTGAGGCACCGTCCGGCAGTGATTACCCCGATGGCTTTTCACACCTCAATTTCGGCCGGCTTGAGGGAGAACCCACCGAGGAGAACTTTGTGAGGACCATCCTGCGCCTGTTCAAAGACAAATGACGAAAACTGAATCATGATAAACCCCTCCCGAGGCCTCACGGCATGTAGAGACGCAAAATCTGGCGTCTCGCTACAGTCGACAAATAGCCCATAGGAAAATAGGAACGGTTCTTTTGATGTATTGATAACAATTAAGTAATGATGGAAAAGACAGAAAAAAGCATACGAAGCATTGGGATATATTTCCTGGTATTGGGATTCATCTGGTCCTGCTTGGTACAGTTGAATTATATTTCTTATACTCGTATAGTGGGGCCTATTTGCGTCGTTCTGATGTGCTCACCGCGATTGATATACCCAAACAAGAAGTGGGCGAGTGTGCTGCTCATGATTAGTGCCATCCTGACGACATTGGCGATGCTGTGTTTTGACGCAATATTAATCCTATTCTCTGGTGCGTTCGGTCCATTGGATGTTTCAGGCGCCATATTCATAGGTGTCATCACAGTCATAATGCTCTTGAGTTGTTATCTGTGCTACCGCCTATGCGGGTTACTTTTCAAGTCAAAAGAAGCGGTATAAAGCCATATCCAAGATTAAAGGCTCACCGAGGTCATCGGTGAGCTGCTTTTTGCCCAAATACCATGCCTTTTGCCGGATTGGGTCATTCTTCTTCTTTTGGCTCCAGCTTGTTCAGCGAAATATGGAGATTGATTGCGGCACATGAAAGTGCGGTCAATGCGAGCCATAGAACGAACAGGTCTACGATAACACCCTTATTCTTGATGCGTGGTTGCACTCGGTTGTCTTGTTTTTTGTCGGCCATAGTTACTATTCTAAATGGTTATATGATAAATACTTGACGCAAAATTAAGATATTTTTTTGAAAAAACGTGTCTTTTGAAGGGTGAATGTGTCAAGTTGACTTTACTGAAAAACGTGCAAGTTACGGGTGGATGGCAGAAATGGCAATCGGGATTTTACAGCGATTGCATGAGCTTACAAAATCACAAGTTGTTGAGTCTTGATATTGCTGCCTCGGAATTTATTTGTATTTTTGCTCTTCATAATCATTAATTAAAAGTAAAATGAAATCAAAGGTCACATTTTTACTTATATTGCTGTTGACAATGGCTGTACATTCCCAAAATAAACATGACGTCCAGAGTGATTTAATCAAACAGAATGATCGATTATACAGCATCACTGAGAAAGAAAGTTATAATCTGGTAAAACAGGTCGGTGGTCCGACCCTGGGCTATTCCCCTAACAGCGGTGTGAATATTTTGGTCATTGACGGACATGTGTTCAAGGATTTGAGCCGTACGGGGGAATTATTACCCTATGAGGATTGGCGACTCGATGCTGAAGTGCGTGCAAACGATTTGGCTTCGCGCTTGTCGATAGAACAAATTGCAGGTCTCATGCTCTACAGCAGTCACCAGGCCGTTCCGCAAATGTGGGGCGCAGTGTATGGCGGCAAGAAATTTGACGAAAGCGGAGCGCAGGCCAGCGATCTCACCGATGAACAACGGACATTCCTTAGCCAGGACAACATGCGTGCCGTACTGGTTACCCGTGTTGAAAGTCCAGCCGCTGCTGCACGATGGAGCAACAACGTACAGGCCTTTGTCGAAGGGCTGGGAATGGGAGTGCCGGCAAACAACAGCAGCGACCCGCGCAACGAGCCGGA
Source organism: uncultured Prevotellaceae bacterium (assembly GCA_900317325.1). Lineage (GTDB taxonomy): Bacteria > Bacteroidota > Bacteroidia > Bacteroidales > Muribaculaceae > Sodaliphilus. The sequence continues at coordinate 70,948 of ONGE01000021.1, read as the reverse complement.
AGCCAACGACGAGTTTCTGGCTGGTGCTGGCGGCAGCATCTCGTTATGGCCGCGGCCCACAGGCATGGGTGCGATTATGGACCCGGAGTTGGTCCGTCGATTTGGAGAAGTTGCCTCCCAGGAGTATCGCGCCATGGGCATCACCACGGCATTGTCGCCACAGGTTGACCTTGCCACCGAGCCCCGCTGGCGCAGAGCATCTGGCTGCTTTAGCGAGGACCCCACACTTGTCACCGATTACGCCCGCGCCTACTGTGACGGTTTCCAGACGAGCAGCGGCGCTGCGAACATCTCTGGCGGTTGGGGCTACCACAGTGTCAACGCGATGGTCAAGCATTGGCCCGGTGGCGGCTCAGAAGAAGGCGGCAGGGATTCACATTGCTCCTTTGGCCGATATGCCGTTTATCCCAACGGGCAGTTCGAATTGAGAATGAAACCGTTTGTTGACGGTGCCTTCCGCCTTGCTGGCCCCACATCGCGTGCCAGTGCAGTGATGGGCTTCTATACTGTCCCCTGGGACATCGCTCCCAATGGTGAGAATGTAGCCATGAACTACAGCCGATATATCATCACCGAGCTGCTGCGGGAACAGGCGGGATTTGATGGCGTGGTGTGTACCGACTGGGGCGTCACGGGCGATTATAACGCCATCGACACCAATCAGGGAAAGCCCTGGGGCGTTGAATCGCTGACGATAGCCGAGCGGCATTATCGGGCATTGCTTGCCGGTGTGGATCAGTTTGGCGGCAACCAGGACAAACAACCCATCCTTGATGCCTATGCCATGTGGGTGCGCGACTATGGCGAGGAAAGCGCCAGAAAGCGCTTTGAGGCAAGTGCCAGGCGGCTGCTGCTCAACAGTTTCAGGTTAGGTCTGTTTGAGAACCCCTATGTGGACCCTCAAGAGGCCGAACAGATAGTGGGCAATCCCGAGTTCATGCGCGAAGGCTATGAGGCGCAGCTGCGCTCTATTGTGATGGTCAAGAACCATCAAGGAACATTACCCATGCAAGAAAAAAAGCGCGTCTATCTGCCCAAGCGCCATTATCCTGCCATGATAGGCTTCTGGAAAGAACGCTATGAGGAACACACCGATTACCCCATCAAGCGAGAACTTGTTGAACAGTATTTCACCGTGGTTGACAATCCCGCTGATGCCGACTTTGCCATCGTAGATATTGACGATCCGCAAGCATGCTATGGTTACTCGACCGAAGATGTGAAGAACGGCGGCAATGGGTATTTGCCCGTCAGCCTGCAATACCGTCCCTATACCGCAACGACGGCCCGCCAGCCGAGCCTTGCGGGAGGCGACCCTTACGAGCCGAGCAGCGACCGCAGTTATCGCGGGAAAACCGTTACTGTCGTCAACGAGGGAGACCTTGACCTTGTGCTCGAGACACGACGGCTGATGGGCAAGAAGCCTGTCGTTGTGTGCGTCAACATGAATCGTCCTGTCATCCTGGCTGAGTTTGAAAAGGTGGCCGATGCCATCCTGCTCTGCTTTGGTGTCCAAAACAGAGCGAAACTTGACATCATCGCCGGAGCATTTGAGCCACAGGGGCTTTTGCCCTATCAGATGCCAGCCAATATGGAGACTGTAGAGGCACAAAGCGAAGATACACCTCGCGACTTGATACCGTTTACCGACAGCGACGGCAACACCTACGATTTTGCTTTCGGCCTCAACTGGAAAGGATGTATTGTCGACTCGCGCACTGCCCGGTATAAATAACGGAAAAAAAGGATGGTTGTACTGATGATATTTTTGGGATGGTGATGGCACCCGTTCGTCTGTTCGTTCATTCATTCGCTAATTCTTGGGGAAAATGCTTGCGTGCTCCAGGGATTATTGCGAAATTTGCGTACTTGTTGTGAATAGGGTGAATTTGATTTAAAGTTTGATAACCATTATTTTTTAAAAAGTAATCGTATGAAAAGAATAATCATGATGATGGCCCTTGCGGCCATGTGCTGCATGAGCGCCACGGCACAGGAGAAACTCTTTAATAATGCCAACGTTCAATCTCCCGTCGTCAACCCTGACGGGACGGTGACTTTCAACCTGTTTGCCCCCAAGGCCGTCAAGGTGGAGGTGACTGGTGACTTCCTGCCCACGCGCTCCGTCGAGATACCGGGTCGCGGCATGGTTGATGTCCCCGGCGTGGCTGCGTTGACCGAGGGGCCTGGAGGCGTATGGACTTACACCACTTGCAAGCTGGCCCCCGAGCTGTACAGCTACACGTTCAACATCGACGGCATGACGGGCGTGAAAGACCCCGCAAACATCTATGTGAACCGCGACATTGTATCGTTCACCAACATTTTCATTGTCAGTGAACAAAAGGGCGACAAGGGTGACCTTTATCGTGTGAACGAGGTGCCCCACGGCAACCTGTGCAAGGTGTGGTACAACAGCCCGACGCTCAAGATGCAACGCCGCATGACCATCTACACCCCGCCAGGCTATGACAAGGGTGGCAAGTATCCCGTGCTGTATCTCTTGCACGGAGCAGGCGGTGACGAGAATGCCTGGAGCGAACTCGGCCGCGCCGCACAGATTCTGGACAACCTCATTGCCACCGGCAAGGCAAAACCGATGATTGTCGTCATGCCCAACGGCAACCCCAACTGCCAGGCAGCACCGGGCGAGTGGTCATTTGGCATGTACACCCCCGGCTTCGGGAACAGCGGCACAGGCCCCACGACACCTGCCGTTGCCACGATTCCTGCCAGCTTCATGGATATCGTGAACTATGTCGATGCCAATTACCGCACCGTCAAGAAACGCGAGGGACGTGCCGTATGCGGCTTGTCGATGGGTGGAGGGCACACCTTTGCCATCAGCCTGGCCTACCCCACGACGTTCGACTACTATGGCCTGTTCTCTGCCGGTCTGCACCTGGGCAAAGACTTCAGGAACCAGCCCTTCGCCGAGCAAATCAAGAACGACCCCGACTTCGCACAGCAGTCGGCACGTCTGTTCAGCAGCAAGCCCAAACTTTACTGGATGGGCATGGGCAAGACCGATTTCCTCTATCAGAGTACCGTTGACCTGCGCAACTACTGGGATTCCAAGGGCTACAACTATGAGTATGTGGAAACCGACGGAGGCCACATCTGGCGCAATTGGCGCATCTACTTGACCATGTTTGCCCAAAAGATTTTCAAGTAAACAGCAATAACAGCGTCCATAAACGGTCGCCCTCTTTTCTGTTAACCTGTAGAGACGCAAAATTTTGCGTCTCTCGCCGTGTAGAGTTACCGCAATTCGCACATGGAGACGCAAAATTTTGCGTATCTACAATGACGTTTCATACTAAAGTTGCGAGTACTTGCTTATTGATGATTCAACCGTTGGCGATGGGTTTTGGTGTTTGAGACATATCTACTCAGGTACCATTTTTTGAATTCTTGGGCATAGGCTTCTCTCGAACCGCCCATGAACCCGTTCCAGTGGTCATAGCGATTGAACAACAAGGCTTTTAGCCCTAATGGCGTGCCGTCGCTCTCGGGAAGTAGATTCGGCAAATCATACTCTTGGGTATAGTAATCGATGTTTTTTTGAAGACTGTCAGATTCTTCCAGAATCCATTTTGTCCACACGCGTTCATAGTCCCAAAAGATTTCTTTTCCCTCGGGTAACGCGTCTGGCACTTCGTCTTCGCCATTGTAATAACGGCAGTCTAATATCAATTCTTCCCGTGTCATGATCAGGTGCAATTATACAGCTTTTTCCTCAAAAAACCGTGTATTTGGCAGCATAGGCCAACCTGCGCCTCTACATGGCCCAAACCAGCAGGCCAGCACAGATAATGACACCGGTAACGAGAAGATCAATCAGGCAGTAGCCCATGATGTCCTTGGCGTCAAGGCGAGCTATAGCCAAAGCCGGGAGGGCCCAGAATGGTTGTATGAGATTGGTCCATGCATCACCCCATGCAATGGCCATGCCCGTCAAGCCGGGATCCACACCGAGGTTGGCTCCGGCGGTGAACATGATCGGCGCCTGCACAGCCCAATGACCGCCGCCACTGGGTACAAACATGTTGAGCACTGCGGCACAAAGGAAGGTGAGCAACGGATAGGTGACAGGATTGCTGATTCGGATGCAGGCTTCGGCCATGACGCCACCCAGGCTGATACCGCTGACGCCGATGCCTGTAATGATGCCCATGATACCGGCATAGAAGGGGAATTGCAAGATGATGCCGGCCGCACCGGTGGTCGCTTTTCCGAAGGCACGCACATAGTCAACCGGTGTGGAATGCAGCAAGAGTCCCAGCGCGAGGAATATCATGATTACTCCGCCAAGGTCCAGTCCGGCACCGCGCACGCCCAGATGAATCACGAGATAGGCCACGAGCATCAGCGCCACGAGCCACGAGAGCAATCTGCTTTGCTCGAGTCGCTGTGCCGGAGTCTTGGTCTGAGTGGAGGCGTCGGCGGCGACATGATCATCGTCCTTCAGCAGCGCGGGGTCGATGGTGACGGCACCTTTCTTGGGGTGCATCAGGGTGTTAGCGACGGTGATGCCGATGATCACAAACAACACGGTCACCAGATTGTGCCAGTCGAAGATGGTCTGCGCCAATGGCACAGGATCGGTCAGCGCACCATTGGTAGCCATCGAGAGTGACTCGCCAGGCGTGGCCATCGTCAGGGGGATGGAGCCAGAGATACCGGCATGCCACACGACGAAGCCACTGTAGGCCGATGCGATAAGAAGGCGATAGTCGACATCCGAGCGCTGACGTGCTATTGCCTTAGCGAACACGACACCCACAATCAAGCCAAAGCCCCAGTTGAGGCAGCAGGCCAATGCCGACACGACAGTCACCAGCGCTATTGCAGCGGGAGCACTCTGGGGCACGCGAGCCATAGCGCCGATGGCTCGTTTGACGACAGGTGCTGCGGCCAAGGTCGATCCACACACAAGAACCAGAGACATCTGCATGGCAAACGCCAACAAATTCCATACGCCGCCACCCCAGTGTTCAACCACCTCGAGGGGAGTCTGGTGACACAACGGCATAGCCACCAACGCGGCCACGAAGGTGAGCAGTATGGCGAAAATAAACGGTTCCGGCAACCATCGTTGCACTAAACGCACGCAGAATTTAATCATAGAGTCTTCTTTTTAGATTGGAACCGCAAAAGTAACACTTATTTCCCAAATCAGCGATTAAATAAGCGCAATTTCATACATGTTTGGATAGGCAATGATCGTGAGGCATCCGCACTGTAGGGCCTCGCCTTGGCGTGGCCGACACTATTTCAAACAACAGGAACAACTGTTAACAACCTAAACAACATAATAATTAATAAAAAAGTTGTTTATCGTTGTTCATGTTGTTTGAAAGATCCGCGCGGATGATTCTCTAATCACTAAACACTAAACTTTAAACTGCGAGCAACGCGAGCATTGGGGTTCCAGTTGTTTGAAAAAGGTGTTGGCCAAGTCTCAGCATATAAGATGACCCGTCGATGTCGCGGAACAAGAATTCGGCGCTTCTCGAGGGCAAAAAACAAAAATTTTCACTAAATTTGCGACAAATTTCATTATTCACATGTTAATCTGCCTTTAATATGAAGAATTCATTACTCTTTCGTCTGGTCATCCTGGTGGCGGCCATGATGTGCGCCCTCGGCGCCAGCGCCCAAGAAGCCTATGCCTGGTACTCGCCGGCAGCCAATTCGCTGACGTTCTGCTACGACAACGAGCGCAGTATCTGTGTAGGTACGACCTATGACTTGAACGATGGCGCCACCGAGCCCGGTTGGATAACTGATGGCAACAGTGCATATGTGAAGCATGTTGCCTTTCACCATTCGTTCGCCGCTGCCCGCCCGACGTCGACCTACCACTGGTTCTACGAAATGCATAACCTTGAATCCGTCAACGGGATGAACTACTTGAACACCAGCGAGGTGACGCGTATGGATTATATGTTCCATGCCTGCTATAAATTGACGAGCATTGACTTGAGCCATCTCAACACGGCCAATGTGACAAGCATGACGGGCATGTTCTCCCGTTGCTCCAGCATGACAGTCCTTGACTTGAGCACCTTCAATACGGCCAAGGTGGAATCCATGGAGTATATGTTCAATGTTTGTAACAATCTGACGACCATCTATGTCGGTACCGAATGGAGCACTGGGGCTGTTACCAGATCTACCGACATGTTTTATAACTGCACCAGCCTGTTGGGCGGCAAGGGCACACCCTACGATGCCGACCATGTGGATAAGGCCTATGCCCGCCTCGACGGTGAAGGTGGCTTCCCGGGCTACTTGAGCAATATCGTTCCTGGGCCCTATGCCTGCTACACGACGGCGGACAAGACCCTGACTTTCTACTTTGATAACCAACGCAATACGCGCCAGGGCAAAACCTATGACCTGAACGAGGGAAGAAACAATTCGGGTTGGAGAGATGATGGCACCAACGACAAAGTGAGCAAGGTGGTCTTTGACCCGTCGTTCGCCGAGGCCCGCCCGACGACCACCTACGGTTGGTTCTACGGTATGCAGTGGATGAAATCCATCGAGGGCCTTGAGTATCTGAACACCAGCGAGGTGACTTTTATGAATTATATGTTCTACGATTGCAGCGACTTGACGAGTATTGACTTGAGTCATTTCAACACTGCCAAGGTGACACACATGCCCGGCTTGTTCTCCTACTGCCAGAAACTGACGAGCCTTGACCTGAGCACCTTCAATACCGCCAATGTGGAAAAAATGGATTATATGTTCTCGATGTGTGTCAATCTGCAAACCATCTATGTCGGCGACGGATGGAGCACAGCGGCTGTGGACGATTCCGACGATATGTTCTATGGCTGTACGGACCTGGTGGGTGGCAAAGGCACACCCTATACAAGGGACCACATCGGATCAGAATATGCCCACATCGACGGCGGCGAGAGTGACCCGGGCTACTTGAGCGATATCAATCCTGCGCCCTATGCCTGCTACACGGCCGAGGATGCAATACTGACGTTCTACTACGACAACCGACGCGGCCCTCGCCCTGGCAAGACCTACGACCTGAACACCGAAAACAACGAAACCGCCTGGCGCACCGATGGCGCCAGCGCCAATGTGAGCAAGGTGGTCTTTGACCCGTCGTTCGCCGAGGCCCGCCCGACGACCACCTACGGTTGGTTTCGCGGCATGTGGTTGCTTCGACCCATCGAGGGCATGGAGTATCTGAACACCAGCGAGGTGACTCGCATGGATTACATGTTCCGTGACTGCAATGATTTGAGGAGCATCGACTTGAGTCATTTCAACACTGCCAAGGTGACCAGTATGTCAAACATGTTCTCTCTTTGCGTATACTTGACGAGCCTTGACTTGAGCACCTTCAACACGGCCAATGTGGAAGCCATGGATTCTATGTTCCATGCCTGTGTGAGCCTGAAAACCATCTATGTGGGCGACGGATGGAGCACAGCGGCTGTAACCGAATCCGGGAAAATGTTCAATGACTGTATCGACCTGGCGGGCGACAAGGGCACGAGTTACGACAACAACCATATCGACAAGGAATACGCCCACATCGACGGCGGTGCCAGCGACCCGGGCTACTTGAGCTATGTCGCTCCCCAGGCTTATGCCTGCTACACGCCCGAGAACACGAGGCTGACGTTCTACTACGACTACTATCGCAGTAGCCGAACGGGTACGACCTACACCTTGAACGATGGCGCTGTCGAACCCGGCTGGGCTAACGATGGCACTAATGCCAATGTGACCCGAGTGGCCTTCGACCCCTCGTTCGCCGAATACCGCCCGGCGTTCACCCGCTACTGGTTCTACGAAATGAGGAAGCTTGAATCCATCACTGGAATGAACTACTTGAACACCAGCGAGGTGACGCGTATGGATGCCATGTTCAACCGCTGCTATAAATTGAAGAGGCTGGACTTGAGCAGTTTCAACACCGCCAATGTGACGGACATGAGCGAGATGTTCAAGGGCTGCAGTGCTCTGCAGACCATCTACGTGGGAGACGGCTGGGTGCTGAGCGAGATGGCTCAAGCCTTCTCCAGAAATTTGTTCAATGACTGCACCAACCTGGTGGGAGGCATGGGCACGACCTACGACGCCAACCACGTGAATGCGGACTATGCCCACATCGACGGCGGTCCCGACAACCCCGGCTATTTCACCGAGAAGCCTGACTTCATCCGCGGCGATGTGAACGGCGACGGCCAGGTGAACATCAGCGACGCTACCACTCTGATCAACCTGCTGCTCACCAACGGCGATCTGCCCGCTGCTGCCGATTTCGATGACAATGGCGTGACTGACATCAGCGATGTGACAGCCTTGATCAACCATCTGATGAATTTGAACAGGAACTAAGTTTTCAACAACATCAGGCCATATCCCTCATGCCCTTGCGGGGTGTGAGGGATTTGCTTCTTTATCGCAACGGTTGATTTCAGCTTACAAGATGACCTGCCGATGTCGTCGAACAAGGATTAGGCGCTTCTTGTGGGTAAAATACAGAATTTTTCACTAAATTTGCGACACGTTACGTTATTCACCCTTTAAACGCAGATAGTTATGAAAACATCCATACCCTTACGGCTGGTCGTCCTGGTTGCGGCCATGATGTGTGCCCTCGGTGCCAGCGCTGCCGAGGCCTATGCCTGCTACACGTCATCTAACACGACGCTCACGTTCTATTACGACAACCTGCGCAGTACGCGTCCCGGCGCCACCTTCGACCTGAACACCGGTGCCGATGTCCCCGGCTGGGCCGATTACTACAACAATGTGACCACCGTAGTTTTTGATTCGTCGTTTGCCAATGCTCGCCCAACTTCGACACACGGATGGTTTGGCGACATGTATCACCTGCAGACCATTACCGGCATCAACCACCTGAACACCAGCGCGGTAACCGACATGGCTTACATGTTCTATTACTGTTATAGCTTGACGAGCCTTGACTTGAGCCGTTTCAACACCTCTAATGTGAGAACGATGTCGGCCATGTTTGATTCCTGTCTTGGCTTGGAGACGCTTGACCTGAGCAATTTCAACACCTCGCAGGTAACCGACATGAGTGCCATGTTTGAATTCTGCACGAACTTGCGAAGCCTCGACGTGAGCAGTTTCAACACCGCCAGCGTGACCGACATGTTCGCCATGTTCTATGACCTAGAAAACCTCACGAGCCTTGACGTCAGCCACTTCAACACCGATCTCGTGACCGACATGAGCTACATGTTCTGTGACTGCGAGAGTCTGGCGAGCCTTGATGTGAGTAACTTCGGCACGTCTCAAGTGACCAATATGGCACTGATGTTCGGCGGTTGCCGCAACTTGACGAGCCTCGACTTGACCAAGTTCAACACGACCAGTGTGACAAATATGGGCTCGATGTTTGAGTCCTGCTTGAGGCTGACTACCGTCTATGTCAGCAGGGGCTGGTTTACAAGGGATGTCGCATTCTCTACCAACATGTTCCGGGACTGCAAGAAGCTCACGGGCGGCAAGGGCACCACCTACAATCCCGACTACACCGACAAGACCTACGCCCGCATCGACGGCGGCCCAACCGCTCCCGGCTACTTTACCGACCGAAGTGCCGTCCTGCGCGGCGACGTGAACGATGACGGCCATGTGAACATCAGCGATGTGACGGTCCTGATCGACTACCTGCTCACAGGCCATGATTCGGGCATCAACCCGACTAACGCCAATGTGAACCTGGACAGCGACATCAACATCAGCGACGTCACCGCCCTCATCCACTTCGTGATGAGCAATAATTGGGATTAGAAGAATGCTCGCGTTGCTCGCAGTTTAGAGAGTTTTTAACGGGCTTCGCCCGTGCATAGAGTTTTTTGAACGGGCTGCGCCCGTGCTTAATGTTTAGTGTTTAGTGTTTAATGACGGGGCCACGGCGCCAGCCGTTCATTAAACATTATCCCTTATCCATTATCCACGGCGCCAGCCGTTTCATAGTGTTTAGTGAGGCAACCGCACAGTAGGGCCTCGCCTTGGCGTGGCCGCTCCACCGACTGCAATTATTGTTCAAACACCAGGTGATGCTCGCATTGCTCGCAGTTTAGAGAGGCTTCGGCTCTGATAGTTGGGAAGACAAGAAGTTTTATCTTACTGATAACCAATAAATTGTCTTTCTTGTACTTCTTGTCTTCAAAACCAACGGCGTGCCGAAGCCTTTCGTTTTATTCGTATAATTCTTAGTTTTTCTTGACTTTTTCGTGATAAACCATTAACTTTGCGGGTATAAAAACCACTATAAACTTAATAAATCTATTGTATTATGAAGAAAATCCTGCAAATACTCGTTTTGCTGCTGGGAGTGCTGATGCTTCCAGCCGCAGCCCACGCTCAGAGCATCTACGGTGACGTGAATGGCGACCAAGAGGTCAATATTGCCGATGTGAACGCCGTCATCGATATCATCCTGGATGGTTCTGAGTCAACTACCGCTGCCGATGTCAATGGCGACGGCGAAATCAACATTGCCGATGTCAATACCATCATCGACATCATCCTGGGCGGAGGAGCCCCCAGCCCCGACGACCACGAGTACGTTGACCTGGGTCTGCCCAGCGGCACGATGTGGGCCACATGCAACATCGGCGCCAGCAGCCCCGAGGAATTTGGCGACCATTATGCTTGGGGCGAGACCGAGACCAAGGAGGGCAACTATAACTGGAACAATTACAAGTGGTGCGAAGGCAATGAATGGTCGATGACGAAGTACGATCCCACTAAATTCTGGATTTACGACGAGATTGAACTGGAACTCGCCGATGATGCCGCCTATGCGAACTGGGGCCCGTCATGGCGCATGCCGTCTGCCCAGCAGTACGATGAGCTGTGCAATAATTGCACATGGCATTGGACTACAAGGAAAGGCGTGAACGGCAACTTGGTTACCGGTCCCAATGGGAACAGCATCTTCTTGCCCGCGGCAGGCTACCGCTCTACCACCTCGGTGACCCATGAGGGCAAAAGGGGCTACTATTGGTCGCGCACGGTCGACTACAACCAAGCACAATATGCCTACGGTTTAAGCTTCGAATCGGATGATCCGCATTTTTACCCCCAGATGGTCGGCCGCCGCGCCGGATTTACCGTCCGTGCCGTGCACGTTTCGACGGCCGATGAGCGTGCCCTTCACATCAAGCAGCAAAGTCTTGACTTTGGTCAAGTGTTCAACGGTGTGACACGCTACGACCAACTGACCATCATCAATAACACCAACCAGGCAGTGACCTTGACAGTCGTTGCCGATGAGCCGTTCATGCTGAAACAGGGCAGTGGCAGCGCTTCGAGCATCACTGTCGAGGTAGCGGGCAATGCCATCGCCCCAGTGACTGTGATGTTCACGGCCGGCAATCCTGGCGACGCCAACGGCAATGTGACCTTCCGGAGCCCTGCTCTCGATGGAGGTCAAACCGTTATTCCTGTTCATGCGCTTGCCATCACCAGCGGCGCCGATGAGCACCAATACGTTAACCTGGGACTGCCCAGCGGCACGCTGTGGGCCACATGCAACATTGGTGCCAGCAGCCCCGAGGACTACGGAGACTACTTTGCCTGGGGCGAGACCATGACCAAGGATTATTACAGTTGGGACACCTACAAGTGGTACAAGAGCGGCGTTGAACATTCAGGATTCACTAAGTACTGCAACGACGAACTCCTCGGCTATAACGGTTTTGTCGATGACAAGACCGAGCTGGGGCTTGCCGACGATGCCGCCTATGTGAACTGGGGTCCGTCGTGGCGCACGCCCACCTATGACCAGTTAGAAGAGCTGTACAACTACACCGCCCGCTCATGGAAGCAGCGGAACGGCGTGTACGGCGTGCAGATTACCGGTCCCAATGGCAACAGCATCTTCTTGCCCGCTGCTGGCCTCCGCGCCGGCAGTCAAAACGTCGAGAGGGGCTGGTCCGGACAGTATTGGTCAACCAGTATCGACGAGGAGATGCCGAACGGCGGCATCTTCTTCACCTTCTATTCCGAAGACTGGTACTTCTTCTACACCAAGCGTTGCTACGGCAATACCATCCGTCCCGTGCGCGCCACCTCGAACTAGTACACCAAGGGCCTAGCGCCGCTTGACGACACTCAAATCATACGAGCCCCGAGAGCCATTTGCCAGCTTTCGGGGCTCATCTTCTCATCCATTCATCCCTCCTAAAAAAAACTACGAATCACACTTTTTTGAAACTACGAATTACACGAATAGCATCCGCACACATTTTTCAAACTACTGATTAATCTGATTTTTCTGATGGCATCCGCACACATTAATCAAACAACAGGAACAACCATTAAACAACACAAACAACTTTATTATTTATTATTCTGTTGTTCAGGTTGTTTGAAAAACAGGGGGGCGGATGCCTCTCTAATCACTATGAAACGGCTGGCGCCGTGGCCCCGTCATTAAACACTAAACACTAAACATTAAGCACGGGCGAAGCCCGTTCAAAAAACTCTCTAATCGGCGAGCAACGCGAGCATATGTTGTCTAATTGTTTTACACTTTTTCGGTTTTTTGCTGATGGTGGGTGTTTTTGTCGAAAAAAAATTTGTTTTCTTACTCGATTATATGCAACTTTGCGACAGCAATTAACAACACGAAATACCCATAACAACGATGAAAAGCTTGATTAAAACCATATTCCTGCTGCTGGCGCTGCTGTTGCCGGCCACTGCCGCCGCCCATGACTTCATGGTAGACGGCATCTACTACAACATCAACGGCAACGAAGCTGCAGTGACCTATGAAGGAGACGACAGCAACTCCAATCCCGACAGGTACAGCGGTGAGGTCTCTATTCCCGAAACGGTCACTTACGATGGTGTGACCTATGCGGTCACTGCCATTGACCCCGAAGCATTTTTTTACTGCAATTACATGACGAGCGTGACAATCCCGGGCTCCGTCACGAGGATCAACTTGTCGGCATTTTTGGGCTGCCGCGGCCTGAAGAGCATCACTATCCCCGGCTCTGTCACCCACATCGATAGGCAGGCATTTGCATATTGCTCAAAGCTGACGGCCTTGGCAATCCCCGCCTCAGTCTCCTATATCGGCTATCGTGCGTTTGACGGCTGTACTGGCTTCCAGAGCATCACGGTAGATAGTGGTAACCGATGGTATGATTCCCGAGAGGACTGCAATGCGCTCATCGAGACGGCAACCAATACGCTGATTGCCGGCTGCAAGAATTCAATTATTCCTAACACCGTCACCAGCATCGGGGACAATGCGTTTGATGGATTGACTGACTTGACGCACATCACAATCCCCAATTCGGTCACCAGCATCGGCCACAACGCGTTTCATTCCTGCAAGAATCTTACGGAGATTACTATCCCCAACTCGGTCACCAGCATTGGCGGCTGCGCGTTTGCTTCCTGCTCAAGTCTGACGAGCGTGACCATTCCCAGTTCGGTTACCTTCATCGATTCCGCCCCGTTTGTCGGCTGCAGTGGCTTAACGAGCATAGCCGTGGAGAGCGGTAACCCGAACTATGATTCCCGAGAGGACTGTAATGCGATCATCGAAACGACAACCAATACGCTGATTGCCGGCTGCAAGAATACGATTATTCCTAACACCATCACCTTCATCGGCGGCTATGCGTTCTCCCTCTGCGCCGGCCTGATGAGCGTCACGATTCCGGCATCGGTCACCAGCATCGGGGAGAATGCGTTTTATAACTGCAGGGACCTGATGGATGTGTATTGCCACATCACCAACCCCTCGAGCGTGTTGGTGGAATATCAAGCCTTCTATTCTAATAATAACGAGGCCCGTACGCTTCATGTACCGCATGGAACGATCGATGTCTATCAAGTCGACGAGAATTGGTATCCCTATTTCGGACAGATTGTGGAGATGGAGCCCGAAACAGATTTGAAAGGTGACGTGAACCATGACGGTGAGGTCAATATCGCCGACGTCAATGCCATCTTCGACATCATCCTTGGCGGAGACGGTGATTTCCATGCCGCCGACGTGAACGGCGATGGCGAGGTTACCATTGCCGACATCAATGCCATCATAGACATTATCCTGGCCGGCGGCTCTCCCTCCCAGGTTAATCACGAGTATGTTGACCTGGGACTGCCCAGCGGCACGCTGTGGGCAACATGCAACGTGGGCGCCAACAGCCCCGAGGAATACGGCGACTACTTCGCCTGGGGTGAAACCGCACCCAAGAATTACTATGACTGGAGCACCTACAAGTGGTGCAACGGCAGTGAAAACTCATTGACGAAGTACTGCACCAGGTTTGATTGCGGCACGGTTGACAACAAGACCGTGCTGGACCCCGCCGACGATGCGGCATTTGCCAACTGGGGCCCGGCGTGGCGCACGCCCACCGAGAGCCAATACGGTGAACTGCAACAGAAATGCACTTGGGTGTGGAAGGGAGTGAACGGCGTGGGTGGTTATTTGGTCACCGGCCCCAACGGGAACTCCATTTTCCTGCCACCCGCAGGTTATCGCAAAGGCTCTAGTCAAGTTGTATCGGGCAGGAACTGTCGCTATTGGACCCGTGAGCTTTGGTCAGCAGGCGATCCGGCCTATGCACGTGGGATGAAATATAAGGGCGGCTTCGGAGCCACCCGCGACGAGGGATGTGTTGTGCGTCCTGTGCTTGTGTCGCAAAACGAGGCCTATATCGATCAAGGGAACCTTGACTTGGGCGGAGCGGCCATTGGAGAAACATGCTCGAGTGAACTGTCCGTTGTCAATTGCACCGAGATGCCCTTGACAATGACCGCCAGCACCAATGCACCTTTCTCGTTCAAGCAGGGAGACAATAGCGCTCCGACCATCACCATCGTCGTGCCGGCCAGTTCCAGTGTACAGTTGCCGGTTATGTTCACGGCGACCACGCTAGGCCAATTCGACGGCAACGTGACTATCCAGAGCCCTGCATTCGATGGGGGGCAGCAAGTCATCCCGGTACATGCTTTTGCCTATACAGCCCCCAATCCCGAGCAGGATTACGTTGACTTGGGCCTGCCCAGTGGTACACTGTGGGCGACGAGGGATGTCGGTGCCGACAGCCCCGGTGAGGTCGGCGACGCGTTTGCCTGGGGCGAGACCGAGCCCAAGGATTACTATTACTGGAACACTTACAAGTGGTGCGACGGCACCGAAGATGTAATGACCAAGTATTGCATCGATAGCCATTACGGCACGGTTGACAACTTGTCGGAACTCGAGCCCCAGGACGATGCCGCCACCGTGAACTTGGGACAGGCATGGTGCATGCCGTCATTAGAGCAAATGCAGGAGTTGATCAATAACTGCACGTTTGATAAGGCTTATTTCAACGGAGCGATGGTCACCTTGGTGATTGGCCCTAATGGCAACACGTTGTATATGCCTCTCGACTGCCAATATTGGTCACGCACGCTTCATAAGAATTATACAGATTGGGCTTGCGGCATGGCCATCATTTCGGGCAGTTGGAGCGCTCAGATCGTGAATGTAGCCCGCTGCTTCGACCTGCAGGTGCGTGCCGTGCGCGTGTCGCAGGAGTAGTCCTCCCCCGTGGTCCGGTTATGCTGACCGATTTTGAGACAATAAAATAAACGCAATAACACCAAACGACAATGAAAAGCTTGATTAAAACCATACTCCTGCTGCTGGCCCTGCTGCTGCCAGCCAGTGCTGACGCCGTTGACTTCATGGTAGACGGCATCTACTACAACATCAACGGCAACGAAGCCACTGTGACTTACGGCTTCAATGATTATGATTACCCTCCTCATTATTACACTGGAGATGTGGTCATCCCCGAAACGGTCACCTTCGATGGCATCACCTACCCGGTCACCGCCATCGGTGAGTGGGCCTTCGGTCGTTCTGAAAACATGACGAGCGTGGTCATCCCGAGCTCTGTCACGTCAATCGGCACCGATGCGTTCTATGACTGCATCGGTTTGACGAGCGTGACCATCCCAGGCTCCGTCACCACCCTGGGCGAGGAAGCGTTCTGTGTTTGCCGCAACCTGACGAGCGTAACCATTCCGAGCTCTGTCACGTCCATCGGCAATGGTGCGTTCGGTTTCTGCGATAACCTGACGAGCCTCACTGTGGAAAGCGGAAACACAATATATGATTCCCGTGATGGTTGTAATGCCATTATTGAGACGGCAAGCAATACCTTGATTGCAGGTTGCCAGAATACTGTCATCCCTAATTCGGTCACCGCCATCGGCAACTACGGGTTTAGCGGTTGCATCGGCTTGACGAGCTTCAACATCCCGGGCTCGGTCACCGCCATCGGTGAGGAAGCTTTCCGTTGTTGCAATGGCCTGACGAGTGTGGATATCCCTAACTCGGTTACGGTCATTGGGGAGTCGGCTTTCGACGAGTGCGAGAACCTGACGAGCGTGACCATCGGTGATGCCGTCACCACCATCGGTAAATGGGCGTTCAGTGGCTGCAGCAGCCTCGCGAACTTGAACCTTGGCAATTCTGTGACCACCATCGGCGATCAGGCTTTTCTTAGCTGCCATAGCTTGACGAACTTGTTCATCCCCACGTCGGTCACCTCCATCGGTAGCGCGGCATTTAACGGCTGCACCGGTTTAACGGCCATCGTCGTGGAAAGCGGCAACACGGCATACGACTCCCGTGGCAATTGTAACGCGCTCATCGAGACGGCAAGCAATACATTGATGCAAGGTTGTGACAACACGATCATCCCCAACTCTATCACCGCCATCGGTGAGAGTGCGTTCTATGGCTGCGAAGGCTTGACGAGCGTGACGATTCCCGGTTGTGTGACAACCATCGGCCAGAGTGCCTTTATGAACTGCCATGCCTTGATGGATGTGTACTGCTACATCACCGATCCCTCGAGCTTGTCGCTTGATGTATTTACTTTCTATTATGATGGCGGGTATGGTAATACTCATGATGGCGACTATTCGGGCCGCACGCTTCATGTGCCCTTCGGGACGGCTAATGCTTATCAGAATGAACGGGCGTGGTCTCACTGTTTCGGGCTGATTGTGGAGGACCTGAAGATTGGCGACAGCCGGCTGGTGTTTACCGGCGTGGAGGAATTCCCGGTCATTGAGATGGCTCCCAATGCGGCTTCCGGTCTGAATATGATTTATGTCGTCTATGATACCGATGGGGTGGGAATGAGCTACCACTCGGCATCGGGTGAGCAACCGGTATGGTACAGCTTTGGCTCTGCAGGAAGTGACAATGCCGAGGAGATTCCCGGCATCAGCTGGAACGACTCAACGTCCACGCTCGGTCAGGTCATCCCCAATACGGGCTACAAAATCGTGGAAGGCAATGACACCTATTATTGCTGGGTAGTCAACTATACCGACTACATCCTGGAGATGAATGACATGTCCGTCAACAACGATACCCCGTGCGACCTGCTCACGTTCAACATTGACGGCAATGGTGACGCCATCCCTTACTATACGGTAAATGGCACACGACAGGTGGTCGATCGCGACATCAAGCTGACTTACCACACGCTGGTGTCTGATGACTATGAATGGCAAGAGCATGAAGTCGTCGAGAGTTTTCCTGCCCTGGATCAGGGTGTCGAGATTGTGCCTCCGCTGTGCAACACCTCTTTTGTGCTCTCTGGCGATCGCTTCTTGAAGTATTGGGGAATCAGCCAGACTATCGAGAGCGATTACTTCTTAACTCAGGCTGTGGATTGCCGTTCTATAATGGACTGTTTAGATTTGATCTACGAGTTGAATAATGGTGAACTTGGCGGGAAGGCGCCAATACAAATCCTTTTCACAGGTTATCCCTCCGATGCGGTGGCCCATAGCGTCTGGGAGATAGCAACCGACCCCGACTTTGAAAATATCATCCTGCAATTCAATCAGGATGAGGTGGATTATACCTTTAACGATGGAGGCACCTATTATGTTCGCTACAGGGTTACTAACGAGGCCGGCACTTGCGAGGCCTATGGTGAGACCTATGTCTTCACAGTCTTTGGCAGGCTTCAGGGCGACGTGAATAACGACGACGAGGTGAATATCGCCGACGTGAACGCCACCGTCGATATCATCCTGAGCGGCAACGGTGATTTCCATTCCGCCGACGTGAACGGCGATGGCGAGGTTACCATTGCCGACATCAATGCCATCATCGACATCATCCTGGGCGGCGGCTCTCCCTCACAGGATGACCACGAGTGGGTTGACCTGGGCCTGCCCAGCGGCACGCTGTGGGCAACGTGCAACATCGGCGCCAACAGCCCCGAGGAGAATGGCGACTACTTCGCCTGGGGCGAGACCGCACCCAAGGATAACTATGAGTGGTTCACTTACAAGTGGTATGCCAATTACAAGCTGACAAAGTACTATTCTAAAGACGGCAAGACGGAATTGGAGCCCGAGGATGATGCCGCCTACGTCAATTGGGGCCCGTCGTGGCAAATGCCGTCGCTTGAGCAGGTTAATGAACTCATCGACAGCTGTATGTGGCAAAGAGCTACGATAAATGGTGTGGTTGGTCAACTGGCTACCGGACCTAACGGGAACACCCTGTTCTTGCCCGCCACGGGCTATTACTACAACGATGACCTTTACAAATCGGGAAATCTCGGCATCTACTGGACGCGCACGCTTCACTCATCCAACGCGAACGTCGCCCTCACCTTGTACTTCAATTCAGAATACACTTACAGGAACAATTCCGATCGTTGCAGCGGCGTCACTGTGCGTGCCGTGTTATGCTGACCGATTTTGAGACAATAAAATAAACGCAATAACACCAAACGACAATGAAAAGCTTGATTAAAACCATACTCCTGCTGCTGGCCCTGCTGTTGCCGGCCAGTGCCACTGCCGCCAACTACGATTTTGAGGTGGGCGGCATCTACTACAATTATCTCGATGTCCAGGGCACTGTCGAAGTCACAATATCTCCCGACCGATACTCCGGCAACGTGACCATTCCCGCCACTGTCACCCACAACGGCAGCACCTACTCGGTTACGGCTATCGGCTACTACGCGTTCTCGGACTGTCGCAACTTGACGGGCGTAACCATCCCTAACTCCGTCATCTCTATCGGCAGCCATGCGTTCAGCTATAGTAATAGCCTGACGAACATCGTCATCCCGGGTTCGGTCACCACCATCGAGGAGTCGGCCTTTTCTGGCTGCGAAGGCCTGACGGGCATGACCATCCCCAAGTCGGTCACCTCCATTGGCGAGAATTTATTCTATTACTGTAAGAACCTGGTGAGCCTCGTCGTGGCAAGTGGTAACCCGATCTTCGATTCCCGCAACAGTTGCAATGCCATCATCGAGACGGCAACCAACACATTGGCGGTGGGTTGCAAGGGCACAGTCATCCCCAATACCGTCACAGCTATCGGCTGCAATGCTTTCAGCGGCTGTTCCTCCATGACGAGCATTACCATCCCGAACTCCATTATCACCATCGGCGACAGGGCGTTCTCTTCCTGCGATGGCTTGACGAGCGTGACCATCCCTAACTCTGTCACCACCCTGGGCGATCGAGCCTTCGCCAGCTGCAGTGGCCTGAGGAGCGTAAACATCGGCAGTTCGGTCACCACCATCGGCAATGAAACGTTCTCCTACTGCTATAACTTGCCGAGCGTAACCATCCCCAACTCTGTCATCACCATCGGCGAGGGGGCGTTCTATAATTGCTACGGTTTGACGAGCGTGAACTTCGGCAACTCGGTCACCACCATTGGCAATGAAGCTTTCCTCTACTGCAAAGGCCTGACGAACGTGACCATCCCTAACTCGGTCACCACCCTCGGCGACGAAGCATTCCGGAACTGTACTGGCTTGAGGACCTTTACCCTCGGCAACTCGGTTACCACCATCGGCCAGAATATGTTCGAGAATTGCCCCAGCCTGACGAGCATGGTCATCCCCAGCTCGGTGCAATCTATTGGGGCGGGAATATTCATCTCCTGTGATAATCTGTCGAGCATCACCGTGGAGAGCGGCAACACGGCCTACGATTCCCGCAACAATTGCAACGCCATCATCGAGACGGCAAGCAATACCTTGATTGCAGGTTGTAAAAAAACGGTCATCCCGGGCACTGTCACCACAATCGGTGGTCAAGCATTCGCGGGGTGCCACGGCTTGACGAGCATCGTCATCCCGAGTTCGGTCGCCACCATTGGCGAACGGGCATTCTGTAGCTGCGCGAACCTGACAAGCGTGACCATCGCGGGCTCAGTCACTTCCATTGGCTACTGGGCGTTCATGTATACCCCCTGGCTTGACAACCAGCCCGACGGAGTTGTGTATGCCGGATTGGTCGCTTATACATACAAGGGCCCGTCGCCCCAAGAGATCACGTTAAGAGAAGGTACGACGGGTATAGCTGATGAGGCATTCTCTTGGGAAACCAACCTGAGGCGTGTGACAATCCCTAATTCAGTAAAAGTCATTGGCAGCAGCGCGTTTTCTAGCTGCAGTAGCCTGGAGGACATAACCATCCCCATTTCCGTTAAAACCATCGGTGACCTTGCATTCTGCCAATGCAAGAGCTTGACGAGCGTGACTATTCCCAGCACAGTGACGGCCATCGGCCAGGGGCCATTCTCGGGTTGCGACAACCTGACGAGCCTCGTCGTGGAGAGCGGCAACACGGCCTACGATTCCCGCGACAATTGCAATGCTATCATCGAGACGGCAACCAATACCTTGATCGGGGGCTCTGCAAGCACGATTATTCCTAACACCGTCACAGCGATTGGCCCCCAGGCGTTTTATTACTTCGGCAGCATCGCCAGCATCGTCATCCCCAGCTCTGTCACCTCCATCGGCGAGGAGGCGTTCCTGTACTGCGGAGGCCTGAAGAGCTTGACCATCCCGCGCTCGGTCACGACTATCGGGGTCTTTGCGTTCACCAGCTGCTGGCAACTGGCCGATGTGTACTGTTACATCACCGACCCCTCGAGCCTGACGGTCGAGTATTATTTCTTCAACGTTTTCAGTTATAACGGTTTTGACTATTCCGGTCGCACGCTGCATGTGCCTCACGGCACGGCCGACGCCTATCGGGCCAACGACTGTTGGTACCCCTATTTCGGGCAGATTGTGGACGACCTCATGAAGGGTGACGTGAACATTGACGGCGAAATCAATATCGCCGACGTGAATTCGGCCATCGACATGGTTCTGCATGGGGCCTATGATAGCCTCGGAGACGTCAACGGTGACGGCGAGGTCAATATCGCCGACATCAACACCATTATCGACATCATCCTGAGCGAATAGCGATTACCTGTTGATGACTTCAAAGCGAGAGGAGTGAGCCCTCTCCCGCCAACATAAAACGCGACTGCCGGAATCGGTGGTTGCGTTCTTTTTTTCACCTCTTTTTGGATTTTTTTCCTGTGTTTTTGTATTTTTGTGGGTGATTGATATCCACTCTGTTTCCGATATGGAAATCGAGCATAAATATGTTGTTATTCATATAGTTAACTTTTATTCTCCTTAAGTTATGAAGAAAATATTATCTCTTGTTTTTGCCGCTGTGATGACCATGACGGTCCAGGCCCAGTTCCTTGGCTGGATCGAGGTGGGAGACTATTACAATCCCACCGAAGTTTACAACAGCTCCTACTTTGACATGGCTCCGACCAACTTCTATCTGGCCCACACCGGTGTACAGATGATTTTCACCCCCGACATGTTGACCGTCATGGCCGACAAGGAGGGTGTGAGCATCAAGCACCTGAATTTCAAGTTCCATAATGAAACCTTCGAGGAGATTGTCCGCAATGCCAAGGTCTATCTCCAGGAAATCGATGCCACCGAGTTCGCTGTCAACGAGGATGGCGTGAAGCAGTTCTTCACTTTCGGCCAGCTTGTTGCCGAGGGCCGATATGACCTGGACCTGCTCGAGAGCTACGGCGAGGACCAAGACCTTGTCATGGAAATCCAGGAACCGTTCTCTTTCACCTATGGCAAGAGCCTGCTCGTGACCATCGTCTTTGATGCCGAGGATGATGACAACTGCACCATGGGCAGCGACTACGCCCCGTTCTACACCTCGGGCATTCGAGGCAAGGCGATGACCTACACCGACAATTGGACGAGTTTCATCGACTATGCCAACAGCGAGGACTTCCCCAATGCAACCGTCATGCAGGGGTGCGGCACCAATGTGGAACTCCCCGTCACCGAGATAGGCTACACCTACGAGCGGTTGTGCGGCGATGTGAACGGCGACGGCGATGTGAACATCTCGGACGTCATCACCCTGATCAACTACCTGATGGGCAGCACGCCCAGTGCTTTCTACGAAGTGAATGCCAATGTCAACCAGGACGCCGAAATCAACATTACCGACGTCAGCCTGCTCATCAACCTGGTGATGAGCGCCGAATGACCGGCCTGAACCGAGGCGCGACTTTGCTGGCACGAAAAAGGGCCCTGCTGGAGAGTTTAACGGGTTCTGCTCTCGATTGGGCCCTGAATAGTATTATAGAACCTGCCTTATGTTACCCAAATGAAACGTATATTCTCATTACTCTCGATCGGGCTGCTGGCGCTGTGTGCGCTGGCCCAGACACAGTTCACTTCTGGAAAATTCAAGTATGAAGTCATCGAAGGCACCAACTGGGTGCAGATTATTCCCAAGAGCAATTCCGACAGCGGGGCTGGCTACAGCAACCTCGTTTCGTCCGATTTCAAGACCCAGGTGACCCACGACGGCGTGACCTATGATGTGGCGGGCATCGGTGCCAACGCGTTCTACAGGTGCACACTCAACGAGCAGGCCATCCTGCAGTTGCCCGAGGGCTACTTCTTCATCGATGCGGGCGCATTCTCCTATACCGAGATGGGTTCGTTGAAACTGCCCACGACCATGGAGCTGATTCACCCGAGGGCCTTCGACAACAACAAGCTGGCGGGCGTGACCGTGCTGTCGGGCAATCCCTACTTTGCCCACTTGGCTTCGACCCAGGGCACCGTGACCTACACCATGCTCACCAACAAGGAGAAGACCAAAATCATCTTCGCTCCCGGAGCCAAGCCCACACAGTTCAGCACCAGCGGCACCACCTACCTCACCTCCATCACCATCCCCGACCAGATTACCGAGATCGGCGACTACGCCTTCTACGGCAATCCCACGCTCAAGACGGTGAATTTCCATGCCGGCATCACGCGCATCGGCATGGGGGCCTTCTACGAGACGTTGCTCACCCGTGTCAACATCCCCAACCCCGACTGTGAGATCGGCAGCAGCTGCTTCAGCAACAGCCAGGTGAGCAGCATCACCTTGCCTCAGGGCATGAAAAAGCTGGGCAGTCACGTGTTCTTCTACTGCGTCAACCTCACCAGCCTCACCCTGCCCGAGGGCATGGAGGAAATCGGCAAGATGTGCTTCAGCAGCTGCAACCTCACCAGCGTGAACCTGCCCAGCACGTTGGTCAAGCTCGACACCTGCGCGCTGCAGGACAACCCCTACACCAGCATCAACCTCAAGAATGTCAAGTTTGTGGGCCGCCAGGCCTTCAGCCAGTGCGTCAACCTCACCTCGGTCACCAGCAACGGCATGCTCGAGGAGATTGACGGTGCGGCCTTCACCCGCGTTCCCATGACCACGGCCTATCTGCCCGAGGGCCTGAAGACCATCATCATGAATGCCTACTTCCGCTGCACCAACCTCAACTCGTTCACCGTCCCCACAACGGTGACCACCATCACCGGTAACCCCTGCGTGGGAGCAACGTCGTTGAGGGCATTCAACGTGGCCGAGGGAAGTGAATACTTCGCCGCCCACGACGGTTGCCTCTATGCCACCGGCGGCTTCACGGCCAAACCCGATCCAGTTCGTGCCGAGGGTGATGCGCCCTCAGGACTCACCGCCCTGGTGGGTGTGCCCACTGGCTGGCAGCAAAGCGTGCTCCAGGTGCCCGAGGGCGTGACCGTCATTGCCAACCAGGCCGCCCGTGAGGCCACCTCCATTACCCAAGTGGAACTGCCCTCGACCCTCCTCGAGGTCCGCCCCAGCGCCTTCAGCGGCATCACGGGCATCAGCAAGGTGACCTGCCTTGCCACCACCCCGCCTGCATGCAGCGGCGAGAGCGTCAACCACTTCACCGATGAGGTTTTCCAGAATGCCACCCTGTATGTGCCCATGCGCAGCGTGGAACGCTACCAGAACGCAGTGGCATGGAGCAACTTCCAGCACATCGAGGGCATCGACACGGGCGATGAGCCCGGCCTGTTAGGCGATGTCAACCAGGACGGCTACGTGAATATCAGCGACGTGACCTTCCTGATCAGCTTCCTGATGGGTGGAGATGTCAGCACCGAACTGCTCCCCAGCGGCGACGTCAACCAGGACGGCAGCATCAACATCAGCGACGTGACCTTCCTGATCAACCTCGTGATGAACGACGATCAGAATTAAACATCAGCCCCACGCCAAGGCGCCACTTTTTCAAACAACCTTAACAGTGATGCTCGCGTTGTTTGATTAATATAGGCTGTCCGAAACGTTGCAGAATTGGAATGAAAACACTATTTTTGCAGGAGCAAAAACAGTATAAACCATTAACCGATAAATTCCAGAATATGATGAACAAGCTCAGCTCATTTTTAGTTATGGCATTGTTGATGCTGGCCTCTTTCACTGCCCACGCCCAGGAGTATCCCCGTGGTGACGTGAACCAGGACGGAGCAGTCAACATCTCGGACGTTACCCGCCTGATAGACAACGTGATGAAAGGCATCGAACAAGGTGACGTGAACCTGGACGGAACCGTCAACATCTCGGATGTGACCTGCATTGTAAGTTACATCATGAAAGGTTATTGGCCCGATGAGCCCGTGGGCGACGAACACGAGTGGGTTGACCTGGGCCTGCCCAGCGGCACACTGTGGGCCACATGCAATATCGGTGCCAGCAGTCCCGAGGAATACGGCGACTACTTCGCCTGGGGCGAGGTAACGCCCAAGGAGGTTTATGACTGGAGCACCTACAAGTGGTGCAACGGCTCGGAGACAACCATGACCAAGTACTGCATCAACAGCGAGCTAGGCATTGTCGACAACAAGACCGAACTGGAACTTGCCGACGATGCGGCCTACATCAACTGGGGCCCGGCGTGGCGCATGCCGACAATAGATCAGTTGCGGGAACTCATGGACAACTGCACCTGGCAGAGGTACACCATCAGCAATGGAGATGTATGCATCCTTGTTACCGGCACCAATGGCAACACGATGCTCTTGCCGCTCGCGGGCAGCATGAATGGCTCTTTGCCCGAGAGAGTTGGCAATTACGGCTATCTTTGGTCCAAGACCGCTTCAGTCTATGTCGATGAAAGCAATGCAAGCCAATATATATACTTCAATAGTCCACATCCAAGCCCCTGGCGCCGCTACCGCTACTTCGGATTCACCGTGCGAGCCGTGCGAGCAGATTAATCAGACAACCTGAACAACCGTTGAACAACTCGAACAACAGAATTAATAAAAAAAAGTTGTTTGAGTTGTTTAATGGTTGTTTGAGTTGTTTTTAATTATGGCACCGGGTGGCAGGGTATAGTATTTATTGTACTTATTGTTTTCCTTTTTTCAAGGCGAGGCCCTTCAAAACCATGTCGGCCGTAGCGAGACGCAAAATTTTGCGTCTCTACATGTCGTGGGGCCTGTCCGCGGGTGGCGGTTTGTTGTTTGTGTTGTTTGAGTTGTTTTTAATTATGGCATCAGGTGGCAGAGCATAGTATTTATTGTATTTATTGTATTTATTGTATTTATTGTATTTATTGTCTTCCTTTTTTCAAGGCGAGGCCCTACTGTGCGGATGACATATAACGATTTATTTTGATTTCTTGCGAGCCCAAGCGAGCAATCCTAATAATCGCTTCGCGCCTTGGCGGGGTTAAGATGAACCAGTTGGCTTTTTATTTCGTTGCGGTATGCTTTTCTTGAATGGAATGTGTGGAAATTGAATGTTTATGATTAATTTTGTGGCTTTATTTTTCGAACTAAACCAAACGCTTAAAAACATCATGAAAAAAATCTTGCAATCTTTTATCATGTTATTCGCTGTGTTGGCCGCTACTGCAGGAGCTCATGCAGCCGATAGCGTGACCGTCATCGGCGACGTGAACAACGACGGCAATGTCAACATCACCGACGTGACGGGGCTCATCAGCTATCTGTTGGGTGGCGGCACTCAAGAGAATTTCAACACGGACCTTGCCGACATCAATAACGACGGCACTGTCAACATCACCGACGTGACGGCACTCATCAGCTTTGTGATGACCGGATCGTTGCCAGGCGTTGACACACAGCCGGCGACCGAGACCTTCACGGTGAACGGCGTGCCGTTCACGATGGTGACCGTCGAGGGCGGCACATTCACGATGGGCGCTAGCGACGAGGACACCCTGGCCCGCGGTTATGAGAAACCGGCCCACCAGGTAACGCTATCGACCTACAGCATCGGCCAGACCGAGGTGACCCAGTCGTTGTGGCGGGCGGTGATGAATTGCAATCCGTCCTACTATTCTATCTCCTACAACGGCAGCGTCGAGAGGCCTGTCGAGCGGGTGTCCTGGGACCAATGCCAAAAGTTCATCCTGAAGCTGAACGAGATGACGGGAAAACACTTCCGTCTGCCCACCGAGGCCGAGTGGGAGTTCGCCGCCCGTGGCGGCAATCTGAGCCAGGGCTACCAGTACAGCGGCAGCAACACCATTGATGATGTGGCGTGGTATATCGACAACGCCACGAGCCAGATGACTTACCCGGTGGCCACCAAGGCGCCCAACGAACTCGGACTCTATGACATGAGCGGCAATGTGGCCGAGTGGTGCCAGGACTTGACCGAGGAGGAAATCCACTATATGGGTGTTGACCATTACAGCAATGGACGCTACAGCAGCGAGGCGCACACCGACCCCGTCGGTCCTGCCACAGGCAATAACCGTGTGCTGCGTGGTGGTCACTATTGGCGCGAGGCCGAGCATTGCCGTGTGACAACACTGGAAGCCTTTAATCCTGACACGAGGGACCGCTCTCTCGGGTTGCGCCTTGTCCTTGACCAGGAGAACAGTACTAAATTCCGCCTGTCCGAGACCGTAATCGCGGTTGTGGCCGGCGAGAGCAAGACGGTCGATATCCTCAACAGCACAGGCACCTGCACACTGACCCCATCGAGCAGTCATGCCAGCTGCTCGCTCAACGGCGACAGCTTCACGGTGACAGGTGAGAAAGCGGGAATCACCACGATTAACGTCACCAACGGGGATGGTGAAACTGCCGCAGTTCTCAATGTGATCGTCACACCCGTCACGCACTTCATCGTCGAGGGTGTGGAATTTGAGATGGTGCCCGTCGAGGGCGGCACGTTCATGAGAAACGCGATCGTCAGCAATGAGTACCGCGAATATGATTGGGAGGCCCCCAGCTTCTCATGGCTGAGCGTGCCTGATTACTTCATCGGCAAGACCGAGGTGACACAGGAACTGTGGCAAGCGGTGATGGGCGGCAATCCGAGTAACTTCAAGGGCGACCTGCAATGCCCGGTGGAGCAAGTGACGTGGGAAGAATGTCAGCAGTTCATCCTTAACTTGAACGAGTTGACAGGTCTGCGCTTCCGTCTGCCCACCGAGGCCGAGTGGGAGTTTGCAGCCCGTAGCGGCAATCTGAGCCAGGGCTACCAGTACAGCGGCAGTGCCACGGTTGATGAGGTGGCCTGGTATTCGGGCAACTCCAGCAACATGACCCATCCCGTGGGCACCAAGGCGCCCAACGAACTTGGCATTCACGACATGACCGGCAATGTGTGGGAATGGTGCCTGGACTGGGTGGACCAAGAGGAACACCCCTACTACGAGGGCTACCAGCTGTACGGTGCCACCAATGGCACATCCCGCGTGCGCCGTGGCGGCTGCTGGTCCAGTTCGGCCGAGAACAGCCATCTGTTGACGGTGAGCGGCAGCGCGCCCTCCGACTCCAACAGCCGCTTGGGACTGCGACTGGTACTTGAAGATGAGAACACTCGTGAATTCCATCTGTCGCAAGACGTGATTCGCATCAATGTGGGTAGCAGCATCTTGTTAGACCTGATTAACGGCATGGGAAACTATCAGGCCGTGGGAGGCGAAGATAACGTGTCCTGCACATTCGAGGGTGACAAGATGATAGTCACAGGCCTTCATCAGGGTGCCAATACCGTTCATGTACGCACCTGTGCCTCCCCCTACGGCACTTATAATGTCACCACGGTGCTCACGGTCTACGTCTACTAACACCTATCGTGCTCAAGATGTGATTATCACGAGCGAGAGATAGAACTCAGGGCAAGCACCATGCCCAAGCCCGGCCCCTGACCCGCACACGCGCGGTCGAAACGGACGGAAACGGACGAATGCTCGCGTTGCTCGCAGATTAGAGATTAGTGAGGCATCCGCACTCCTTAAAAAGGCTCCGGCTCCCCGCGAGGGAGTTGAGGCCTTTTTGTATGTTTTCGTGGGATATATTTGGTATTGTTGGCGGGAATGATTATCTTTGTCGGGAGTCAAACCATTAAAATCTTTACATCATGGCAATTAACATTGGTATGGCATTCTCCGGCGGCGGTTACCGTGCCGCCACCTTTAACTTGGGAACTCTTTCTTTCCTGAATTCAGTCAAGCTCGATGACGGGAAAACACTGCTCGACTGCGTGGTAGCGTTATCATCGGTGTCGGGCGGTACCATCCCCGCGATGAAATACATGCTCACGCGTGCACGCGACGAGAGTGTCGACAAGATGGTCGAGGACCTGTTCGACTTCCTGCGTGACGAGGACCTGGTGACTCACGCGCTCAACGGGCTCAGTCAGGAAAAGACCAACCCCGAAGTGTCGGGCATCAAAATCATGGCCGACATCTACGACAAGTATCTGTTCGGCGAGACGACCCTGGGCGAAATCTTCAAGAACATGGGCCACATTCCCGTCAAGGACTACACGGCACTGGCCACCGACTTCGAGAGTTCGCTGCCCTTCCGTTTCAGGGTTGCCGATACAACCGTGGGCAAGACCTATTATTTCGGCAACAACGACCACCGCATCAACCCCAATGACGCCCGCCTGATCACGCCGGGCGAAGCCCTCGCCTGCTCGTCGTGCTTCCCCAGCGGCTTTGAGCCGATGATGTTCCCCGAGGACTTCAAGTTTTACGGCAAGATCGACAATCCTCAACGGTACATGACCGAGGTGAAGAATGAAAAGGGCGAAACCAAGTATCGCGGCTTTGCCGTGATGGATGGTGGCGTGTCCGACAATCAAGGCATCGAGTCCATCCTGATGGCCGAGGAGCGCCTGCACCCGCATTTCATACCCGAGGGCAGCACCAACCCCAAGGCGCTCGACCTGGTCATCATCAGCGACGTGTCGAGCCCCGACATGAAGAGCGAGTATGCACCAAACGAGGAGATGCTTCCCAAGTGGGTGAACAAACTCACCTTCGGCCGCCTGGGCACCTACGGCGTGATCAGCGAGGTCGTCATGCTCCTGCTGTTCGTGCTCGCACTGGTGACCGGCAGCGGTTTCTGGACCGGTGTCACATCGGTCATCCTTGCCATCGTCACGCTGGCCAATGTCCTCGGCTGCTTGTCAAAGAAAAAAATGTTTCAGGCCATCAGCAAGACATTTATCCGAGACAGGGCAAAATTCATCAGCAATATCAAGTTCTCGGCCCTCGAGGCACTGCTCATGAACCGCGCCAAGTCGGTCATCATCATGAGCAGCGAAGTGTTCCTGAAACGACTGCGCCAATTGGCCTACGGCTCGATTTATGACAATAAAGATTGGGTGAATCGCGTCTTCAGCACCACCGTCTATGAGCTGAAACCTGAAAAAATCGGCAAACGAATCAACAACTCGCTCCCACACCACCTCGTGCCCAGCGAAGCCATCCAGCAAAACAGCAAGAAAGCGGCCAACATGGGCACCACCCTGTGGTTCACTCCCGAGGAAATAGCCGATGGCATGCCCGAGGCACTGCTCGCCGATGGCCAGTACACCGCCTGTTTCAACCTGCTCGACCACATTGAGCAGATCAGTAACGACAACACCAACCTTGCTCCCGGCACCCTCCAATTCCTCACCTCACTGAAGCCCCAGCTTCTCGATGCTTGGGAAAAATTCCAAAAAGACCCCTTCTGGATGGTACCGAAAAAGTAAGCCCCCAAGAGCCCTCTCAACTATCGGTGTCTGTACAATCTTTATGATTATTTTTACAGACACCGATATATTTATATATCCATCTCGAGGGAAATGGCCTTACCGATTATGATGAATATTCAAGGAAAAGAGAAAATATACTGAATTTTCATTGAAAAAGGTCTATAAATATGTTGTAGAATTTGCAAAAAGACATTACCTTTGCCACGCTAACCTATTTAAGTATATATGCAAATGGAGACTACAACAGTAACTAAAAAACCAAGAAAAAAGAAAGTACTCGTGAAAAGAAAACGTGACCGTTTACAGTTGATCACCGATCTGATCAAGACAAATTGCATTGGCAGCCAGAGTGAGTTGGCCGACATGCTGCGTGAGCACAACATCAATGTGACTCAGGCAACTTTGTCGCGTGACCTGAAAGCCTTGAAGATTTCAAAGGTGGCTACCGACCGCAATACTTACATGTACATCATTCCTGACAGCAACCAGTTACAAGACAGGTTGCTGAGTATGCGTCAGACCGACGCTCACGCTGCAAAGCAGGTGGGCCTGGTGTCGCTGCAGTTCTCGGGCAATCTTGCCGTCATCAAGACGCGCAACGGTTATGCTCCAGGCTTGGCCTACGACATCGACATGAGCCGTCCTGCCGAGGTGCTGGGCACCATCGCTGGCGCTGATACGGTAGTAGCAATTCTTGCCGAGGGTGTCACCCACGAGCAGGCACAGGCTGTCTTTGAACAGTTCATGCCCAAGAATTCACACCTCACCGTCGGTTAACCGCTTCCTGTAGGTGCATGATTAAAGTCGGTATCGTCGGATGTGACCACCAGCGTGCCGCCGAGTTGGTGCGCGTGCTCATCAACCACCCTGATGTGGAGTTGATGTGGGTGACGGGCTCCTGTAATACAGGGACCCGTCTCGACAGCATCGTCCCCGGAATCATCGGTGAATGTAACCTCACCGTCAGTGACCAGGCCTCGCTTGATGACGTTAATGTGGTATTTGTTTGCGGCAGCCGTGCCCAGGTGTCGGCCTTGTTGCCCACGCTTGATGTGCCTGAGAACCTGAAGGTCATCGACCTAAGCGGATGCCACAACTTGGACCATGGCGATGACACGGTGTGGAAATATGGCCTCGGCGAGATGCAACGCCGTTTGCTCGTGCATGACGCCCAACTGGTGACCGTCCCGGGCAATGTCGCAGCAGCATCGCTGCTTGCACTGATGCCCATGGCACGCAACCTCATGCTCAACAGCCCTATCACACTGCGCGTGGCAATGGGGGGCATCGCGTTCCCCGACCAGGGCAAGACGCCCGACGGCATGAATCCCGACGAGTGGGCCCACGATCAGCAACGCGAGGTGGCGCTTGCATTGTCTCAATGCCAGTCAAGTTTCGCGCAGCCTGTCGACCTGACGATTTCGCCGATTGCCGAGCCCAGGATACTCGCCGTGGCAGCGCGCTTCAAGTGCGGTGTCGATGAGGAGACCATCAGGCAACTCTACGAGCAATACTACGAGGACCACAACTTTGTGTTCCTGGTCGACAAGCCCATCGTCGGTGCCGATGTAGCGAACACCAACAAGTGCCTCATCCGTCTTAAAAAGGACGAACACAGCGGCGAACTCACCGTGCATGCCGTAATCGACCTCCTGCTCAAGGGCAATGCCGGCAATGCGGTCCACATGATGAACCTGTTGTTCGGACTGCATGAACGCGTGGGGCTGGCCCTGAAAGGCAGCGGCTATTAGTGAACTACACATTATTTATAATTAATATTAACTCAAAAACCAAAACAAAACCATTCATCATCATGTCAGTCAATAAAGTCATATTGCTGGGCCGCGTAGGCAAAGACCCTGACGTGCGTTATGTTGCACAAAATCAACCCGTAGCATCGTTCACGCTTGCAACCACCGACCATGCTTACACCAATGCCAACGGAGCGCAGGTTCCCGAGCGCACCGAGTGGCACAACATCGTGATGTGGGGAAAGAACGCCGAGATTGCCGAGCGCTACATCCGCAAGGGCACTCAAATCTATCTGGAAGGCCGCCTGCGCACCCGCGCATGGGAGGACCGCAACCAGGTGAAGCGTTACACCACCGAGATTTATGTCGACACCTTTGAACTGCTGGCCCGTCCCCGCGAGAACGCGCCTCAACAGCCGCAGTAATCTTTACCGGTGACACGCCACACTAGAAATAAAGTGTCACCCGATTCATCAGATAATACTAACGGGGCTCCTGCAATCGGCAAGAGTCCCGTTAGTTATTTTTTAGTTTTATCGTGTTGATTACAGATACTTGTCTCCGAACTTGGATTTCACCTCGTTGACATAGAGCTTGATCTTCTGTTCCTCCTCCAGGGGGACAATGAGCAAGGCATCGTCCACATCGGCAACGATATAGCCTTCAAGTCCCGAAGCCACCACCAGTTTGTCGCCCTTGATGGCCACGATGTTGTTGTGGCTATTGAACATGAGCGCTTTACAGTTCTGCGTCACATTGCCCTCCATGTTCTTGGGAGAATGGTCGTAGAGCGAACGCCAAGTGCCCAAGTCATTCCACCCGAAGTCCACGGTCTCGACAAAGACGTTAGGCGCTTTCTCCATCACGGCAAAGTCGATGCTGATGCTGGGGCAGGCTTCGAAGTTGGCGTTGATGAATTCCTGTTCCCGGGAAGTGCCGAAGAACTCCAGGCCATTTTCAAAGACGGCATTCACCTCAGGAGCGCAGTTGTTGAGCGCATTGATGATGCTGTCGGCACTCCAGAAGAACATGCCCGAGTTCCAGAAGAACTCACCCGACTTGAGCAACACGCGAGCCAGGTCCTCGTCGGGCTTCTCGGTAAACGTCTTGACTGCCGAGAAATTGCCCTCCACGGCTTCTCCCACCTGGATGTAGCCGTAACCGGTCTCGGGGCGGCTCGGCTTGATGCCCATAGTGACAAGTGCATCCCTGTTCTCGATGAACTCAAAGGCGCTGATTACACTCTGCCTGTATTTCTCAACATTGATGATCAGGTGGTCGCTGGGAGCCACCATCATCTTGGCATGCGGGTTGATGGCCCTGATGTGATGGGCGGCCCATGCGATGCACGGTGCAGTGTTGCGGCGAACGGGTTCAAGCAGGATCTGATTGTCCTTGATATCAGGCAGTTGCTCCTTAATGAGCGAACCGTAACTCTCGTTGGTGATGAGCAGGATATTCTCGACAGGAACGATGCCCTCCATGCGGTCAAAGGCCATCTGCAACAAGCTGCGCCCGGTGCCGAAGAAATCTATGAACTGCTTGGGCTTAGCGGCCTTGGAAAACGGCCAAAAACGGCTGCCCACACCGCCGCACATGATAACGCAATATCGGTTGTTATCCATTTGATGGAAATGTTTTTTATGATGATTGATAGGGTCAATTCTTATTTGTCGCTCACAAAGGTACAAATAAAAATCTAAAAAAGGGAATTCTACCTCTTAAATAGGCATAAAAAGGACCTTGAATAACTCAGGTCGCTGGGCATCAGTAATTTGAAACCCCGGCGTTGAAGTTATTCATCAAAATAGATAGGCAAGGTGCGGCTGATGCTCTGCTCCAGCGAGATGAGCGTCTCGGTAGCGGCAACACCCTCGATGTGCTGAATGTGATCGTTGACCAGCGACATGAGATGCTCGTTGTCACGCGCATACACCTTAATCATCATGGTATAATGGCCCGTAGTGAAATGGCACTCGACAACTTCCTTGATTTTCAGCAACTCAGGAACAACAGTGCGATACATGGAGCCCCTCTCAAGGGTCAAGCCGATGAACGTGCAAGTCGAGTAACCCAGCATCTTGGGATTCACAGTATAGCCCGAACCGGTGATGACGCCATCATCGATCAGACGCTGTATGCGCTGATGCACCGCAGCACGCGAAACGCCGCATACCTGAGCGACATCTTTGCTGGGTATACGAGCATTATTCATTACAATTTCCAGAATCTTCTTGTCCAGAGTGTCAATTTTTTCCATGAGATCAAATTTTGGTAACTCTTGGCAAATGTACTTATATTTTTTTATTTTGCTATAGGTTTCAGTAATAATTTTTTGTCTTTTTTTTGAACAAAAGGCCTAAAAAGCTGTTTAACAGCAGAATAACGCATTTTTATTAAAGTCAAGAAAAAAGGTGATGAGGCCATCACCCTTTCACAATCTGTTGTCACAAGTACACTTAAATGATAATGCCTGCAGCAAGTTGCAGTATTGCTATGCACTGCTATTCGCTGGCAAAGGCACTGCCTGGCAGGCGACGCATGTTGTAGGTCGATGACATCGACTCTCCATAGGCTCCGGCGGCGCGAATGGCAATCATGTCGCCACGGCGCGTGAGCGGCAGCCTGCAGTCGCGAGCAAACGTGTCGCTGGATTCACAAACGGGCCCCACCACGTCATAGAGCTCAAACTTGTCACTTGTCGATGTCAAGTTTTGAATCTCATGATGTGCCTCGTAGAGTGCCGGCCTGATCAGGTCGGTCATGCCGGCATCGAGGATGACGAATTTCTTGTCGCGATTCTCCTTGACATAGACCACTCGTGAAATCAAGGAACCGCACATGCCCACGATGGCACGCCCCAGCTCGAAGTGAATCATCTGGCCGGGTCTAGGTTTCAGTCGGTTCTTGAACGTGTCGAAGTATGCTTGGAAATCGGGCAACGGATGCTGGTCAGGCGATGAATAATCGATGCCCAAGCCGCCGCCAACATTAATCAGCTCAAAATGAATCCCTTGTCGTTCATATCTGTCTATCAGCACGTTAACCGTATTACACAACATGGCAAACGGCTTCATCTCAGTAATTTGGGAACCGATGTGGAAATGCAGTCCCTTGAGGTGAATATTGGACAACTGCATCGCCTTTTCCACCACTTCATCCAGCGACTCGATATTGATGCCGAACTTGTTGTCGGCGGTTCCGGTGGTAATGTACTTGTGGGTATGCGCGTCAATGTCGGGATTCACCCTGATGGCGACATTGGCCATCAGGTCCATTTCACGAGCCAGCTCATTGATGACCTCGAGTTCAGGAAGCGATTCCACGTTGAAGCTGCCAATCCCGTAGCTCAAGCCGAGTCTGATTTCCCAATCAGTCTTCCCCACTCCCGAGAAGTTCATTTCTTCGGGTTTGAATCCGGCTTCAAGAGCCGCCTGCAACTCACCGCCACTCACCAGATCGGCGCCAACGCCTGTCGATGCTATTTCCTTGACCAGGTGAGGGTTACCATTGGCTTTGAGTGCATAGTGCACGACGTAGGGCCAGCCTTTTATCTGGCGCTTGATTTCGTTGAGTGTATTTCTCAACACACCCATGTCATAATAGTAAAACGGTGTATCGTTACACCTGATGAGATTCATATCAAAGCCTTGATGCTTTGTCAATTCTGTGCTCATATTCGCGATGTCTGAATATTGGTTGATGATGAGAAGACACAGAGCATTAGCGCTTTGCACTAATCACCTTAAATCACTTGAATCATTCCAGCAAATATCTGCATGACCGCTGGTAATTCACAGGCAAAAGTATTAAAAAAATAATTGAAAAAGTATTTACAATCTGTAAAATCTGTTAAAATATCGTTTTCCATTGAATTTTGCCGAACAAAACAAAAAAAACCGGGCAAAAAAACGATAAAATTAGGGGGAAATTTTACACTTGTAAACTACCACATAATCACTTGAATTTCAGCATCATTAAAGTTATTAACAAGGCCTGTTAACAATTTTTATTTTCAAAATTGTAAATTTGATATTTGTATTTGCAAATCATTCAAAAAAAAGTTGTACCTTTGAAGTCCCCAAAAAAGTGGGATACCTGCACACAACGATAGCAATTACGATAGCAACTACGATAGCAATGGAACCGACTGTGTATCACATACCTGCGCTGCTCAATGAGAGCATTGAGGGGCTTGCCATCAAGCCCGACGGCAATTACGTTGACGCCACCTTTGGTGGCGGCGGTCACAGTCGTGCCATTTTATCCCGCTTGGGCCCGAAGGGTCGTCTTGTGGGTATGGACCAGGATATGGATGCCCGACGCAACAGCCTGGATGATGACAGGTTTACGTTTGCACACGGAAATTTCGCCTACTTGAAGAACTTCCTGCGCTATTACGGCATCAACGGCGTTGACGGCATTCTCGCCGATTTGGGAGTGTCATTCCATCACTTCGATGACGTGGAACGAGGCTTCACCTTCCGTGCCGATGCGCCCCTGGACATGCGCATGAACCGCGCCGCCCCGTTCAGCGCCAAGGACCTGCTGGACACCTACAGCGAGGAGCGACTAGCCGATGTGCTCTACCTGTACGGCGAACTACGACAGTCGCGCCGCATAGCAGCCGCCATCATGAAGGCCCGTCCCTTATCCACGACCGGAGAGCTGGTCGAAGCCGTTCGCCCCCTGCTCAAGCCGGCCCAGGAGAAGAAAGAGCTATCGATGGTGTTTCAGGCGTTGCGCATCGAGGTCAACGGCGAACTTACCGCCCTGCGCAAACTGCTGTCGCAGTCGCTTGAGGTGCTCAACCCCGGCGGACGATTGGCCATCATCACCTACCACTCGCTTGAAGACCGCATGGTCAAGAACTTCATGCGAACCGGCAACGTTGAGGGCAAGCAGGAGAAAGACTTCTATGGCCGAGTCAACACGCCCTGGCGGGTCATTACCGGCAAGGTCATCGTCCCCAGCGCCGAAGAGGTGTCACTCAACCCGCGCTCGCGCAGCGCCAAGCTACGCGTCGCCGAATTCATCGGTCCACAAGCCGACAGCAACAATCAGTAACCACTCAATCAGTATCTAAAACTACAACAGCGTCAACAACAATGAACGACAAGAAAAATACAGCAGCCGCAACCAGCAAGAAGGCCAGCAGGGACTTTCTCCAGGGCCGTATGCTCTCGCTTGAGTTCTTCAAGCGCAATTGGGTATACGCCGTCTTTATCGTCGCCATGGCCCTTGCCTACATCGGCAACAAATTCGCTTGCCAACGCAGCATCCAGGAACTGCTGTCGTTGAAGACCGACCTTGCCAACGCCCAGACC
Source organism: uncultured Prevotellaceae bacterium (assembly GCA_900317325.1). Taxonomy (GTDB): domain Bacteria; phylum Bacteroidota; class Bacteroidia; order Bacteroidales; family Muribaculaceae; genus Sodaliphilus. The sequence continues at coordinate 33,630 of ONGE01000021.1, read as the reverse complement.
GATCTTGTCAACGCCAGTGCACAGTACAACTCCATGATCCGCGAGAGCGAGATGGTGAAGCTCATGAATCAGCGCAACCTGGGCTTGGATGCCCCCCTTGACCCCCCTTATGAGCTCAAGTCCAAATAACCACACTATAACCCCGACTCAAACTAAAAGCAAAACACAATGAAGCAGAACAACAAAGGACATATCCTGTGGCGCTATGCGCTCGTGGTGGGAATGATGCTGCTCTTCTCATTCATGATTGTCTGGAACATGCTCAAGATCACGGTCTTTCAGGCTCAAGCCTGGAACGACAAGGCTAAAGCCGTGCTCGACAGCATCACCCTCATTCCGCCCGAACGCGGCAAGTTGCTTGCCGACGACGGCACTGTGCTCGCCGCCAATCTTCAGTTCTATGTGATTCGCATCGACTGGTTCACACAGGGCATCGAGGAAGACACCCTCAAGAAATACATCGCACCCTTGTGCGACAGTCTGGCCAGGTTCGACACGACGATGACCGCAACCCAGTGGCGCGAGAAGATCATGACCGACCGCAAGAACATCCTTGATGCAGCCAAGGAGGATCCTGCCGACAAGACCAAGAAGGTTCGCAAAAACCATGCTTACAGGTTGTTCCCCTACATGGTGACCCACAGGCAGTATTCTCGCCTGCGCAGGTTCCCCTTCTTCAATCTGCCCAAGAACAAGAACGGCTTCTACTACGAGCTGTACGTGCGCCGCACCAAGCCCTACGGTGCCATGGCGGCGCGCAGTATCGGCAACCTGGACAGCACGGGCATCCATGGCCGCACGGGACTGGAAAGCGCGCTCGACTCACTGCTGTTCGGCACGCCCGGCATCGCCCGCAACATCCAGCTGACCAATGCCATCGTGCCGGCCGAGAGTGTGCCGGCCATCAAGGGCTATGACATCACCACGACCATCAACGTGCAGTTGCAGGACATCGTCGAGAACGAGCTCAACAACATGTGCATCGAGACCGGCGCCGAGTGGGGCACCTGCGTGCTCATGGAAGTAGCCACCGGCGACATCAAGGCCATCAGCAACCTGGAGCGCAGCAAGACCAACCCGGGCGAGTATGTCGAGAACATCAACCATGCCGTGTTGGGCTACGAGCCCGGTTCGGTGGTGAAGACCATCTCGATGATGGTGGCACTCGAGGACGGCATCGTCGACAATATCGAGGAGAGATGGACCACTGGTTCGTCATGGGTATATGCCGGCGGCAATCCCATCACCGACTCCCATGGCGCCGCCTCACGATCGGTGCGCGAGATCATCGAGACCTCGTCAAACATCGGTATGGCCAAGATCATCACCAAGAAATACGGCTCCAACCCGCCTGCATTCCAGGAGCGCCTAAAAGGGATGGGCTTCTTTGAGCCCTTCCACTCGGGCATCGCCGGCGAAGAGACGCCGTGGTTCCACAGCGCCAACATCAACGAGGGCGGCAAGGTGGTGCTCTCGCGCCAGGCCTACGGCTACGGCACGCGCATCCCGCCGCTGTGCACCCTGGCCATGTACAACGCCATTGCCAACGACGGCAAGTATGTTCGTCCCCGCCTGTTCAAGAAACTGTCGCGTGCCGGAGAACCTGACTCCATCATTCCGGTGACTTACATCCGCAAGCAGGTGTGCTCGCCCGAGAATGCACGCAAACTGCGCACCATGCTCCACGACGTGGTGTGGGGTGACCACGGCACGGCAAGGCACTGGGTGAAGGACTCCATGGTGGAAATCGCCGGCAAGACGGGCACCGCCTTTGAGGTCATCAACGGCAAGTACGGCGCGCGAAAGCGTCTGGCCTTCTGCGGCTTCTTCCCCTATGACAAGCCCAAATACTCGTGCATCGTGCTCATGCTGGGTGCCGACCGTGGCGCCGGAGCCAGCAGCGGAATGGTGCTCAAGAACATCGCCCGCAAGATGTATGCCCACGGCCTGCTCGGTTCCAAACCCGGCTTTGGCGTTGTCAACAAGAAAGGGGACTCGAGCGATGAAAGCAAGAACTTCCCCACCCTGTTCGCATCACAGGGCGACAACAAGATCAACAACATCCAGCGCGGCTTGAACATCAAGTCTTCACACCGCTATGCCCGCCCCGTCAAGGTGGAGAAAGGCGTGCCCTGTGTAATCGGTCTGGACATCCGCGAAGCCATCCGACTGCTCGAAGACGCCGGCCTGAATGTTTCATTCACCGGAACGGGCATGGTGGTGAACCAGAGCATCAGTCCCGGAGCCGAGTTCAAACGCGGGCAACGCATTGACCTGAGATTAAAGAATTCCTAAATCGTAACTTCGTCATGAAAATATTATCACAATTACTCACGTCCATCAAGCCGCTTCAGGTGGTTGGGGACACTGATATCGAAATAACCGACGTCATCAACGACTCACGTCAAGCACGACCGGGAGCCATATTTATCGCCATCAAGGGCGTAGCAGTGGATTCTCACCGCTTCATCGACAACGTGATCGCTGCAGGCGCACGCGCCATCGTGTGCGAGGACTTGCCTGCCCAGCTCAATGATGAGGTCACCTATATCCAGGTCGAGAGCTCAGTCAGCGCGCTGTCGCACCTGGCCGACGAGTGGTTTGACCACCCGTCACAATGCCTGCGCCTGGTGGGCGTCACCGGCACCAACGGCAAGACGACGACCGCCACGCTGCTCTACGAGATGGCGCGCCTGATGGGCTATAAGGCCGGCTTGCTGTCCACCGTGAAAAACATCATCGACACCACCGAGTTGCCTGCTAAACAGACGACCCCCGACCACCTCACGCTCAACCGCCTGTTGCACGACATGGTGCAGGCCGGATGTGAGTACGCCTTCATGGAGGTGAGCTCCCATGCCTGTGTGCAGGGACGCATCGAGGGCATCAACTTTGCCGGCGGCATCTTCACAAACCTTACCCGTGACCACATGGACTTCCACAAGACGGTGGACAACTACATCGCAGCCAAGAAAATGTTCTTCGACGCCTTGCCCAAGGGTGCCTTTGCCCTGGTGAACGCCGATGACAAGGTGGGCGAGGTGATGATTCAGAACACCCGTGCCGACAAATACCGCTACTCGCTGCGCTCCCTGGCCGACTACAAGGGCCGCATCGTCGAGTCACGCCTCGACGGCACCACCCTTGAACTCAACGGCAACCAGCTGGAGGTGCAGTTCACCGGCCGCTTCAACGCCTACAATCTGCTCTCGGTTTACGGAGCCTCGCTGCTGTTGGGCTTTGACCCGCAACAGGTGCTCGTGAAGATAAGCATGCTGGTGCCCGTGGCAGGCCGTTTCCAGACCATGCGTTCACCGCGCGGTTACACGGCCATCGTGGACTATGCCCACACCCCTGACGCCCTTGTTAACGTGCTCGACACCATCCGCGAGGTGGTGGGCACCAGCGGCAATATCATCACCGTGTGCGGCTGTGGCGGCAACCGTGACGCCGGCAAGCGTCCCATCATGGCCCGCGAGGCTGCCATGCGCAGCGACCGTGTCATCCTCACCAGCGACAATCCCCGCACCGAGGATCCCGATGAGATTCTGCGTCAGATGGAAGTCGGTCTGCCCGATGACCGCCGTTCCACCACGCTGACCATCACCGACCGTCGCCAAGCCATCCGCACCGCATGCCAACTTGCACGCTCGGGCGACGTGGTGCTCGTGGCCGGCAAAGGCCATGAGGACTACCAGGAAATCAACGGCGTGAAACATCACTTCGACGACCGCGAGCAAGTGCTTGAGGTCTTTGAGGGTGAGAACAAATGAGATTATTAACCAACACAAGATAGGCTATGTTATATCATCTTTTCCATTACCTGCAGCAGTATAACGTGCCAGGTGCCCGCCTGTTCGAGTACATCACTTTCAGGTCGGGATTCGCCTTCATCCTGTCATTGTTCATCGGTATCGTGATAGGCCGTCGCATCATCTTCAAGCTCAAGAACCACCAGATGTGTGACAAGGAGCGCGAGGAGAAACTGGGCGGCAACTCGTCCAAGCAGGGCACTCCCACAATGGGCGGTATCATCATCATTATCTCGATTCTGGTGCCGTGCCTGTTGCTGGGTAAACTCAACAACGTCTACATGCTGCTCATGATCGTGTCCACCCTGTGGTGCGGCGCGCTGGGCTTTGCCGACGACTACATCAAGGTCTTCCACCACGACAAGCGCGGCCTCAAGGGCAAGTTCAAGATCGTGGGCCAGGTGGGTCTGGGACTCATCGTGGGCCTGACCATGTACTTGAGCCCCGCCATCGTGATGAACGAGAACGTTCACGTCACCAACCGCAACGAGACCCCCGAGCTGGTCGAGATCCACAAGTCGCAGGCTGTAAAGGCCACCAAGACCACCCTGCCCTTTGTCAAGAACCACAACTTCGACTATGCCTACTTCACTGGCTGGATGGGTAAGTACAAGCAGGCCGGCGGATGGATCCTCTTCATCCTGGTGACCATCTTTGTCATCGCGGCAGTGAGCAACGGCGCCAACCTGACCGACGGTGTGGACGGACTGGCGACAGGAACATCGGCGATCATCGGCGTTGCCCTGGCCATCATGTGCTATCTGGGTGGCAACGTCATCTATTCATCCTACCTGAATATCATGTACATCCCGGATAGCAGTGAACTGGTAGTATATGCCGCGGCATTCATCGGAGCCACCATCGGCTTCCTGTGGTATAATTCATTCCCGGCCCAAGTGTTCATGGGCGACACGGGCAGCCTGTGCCTGGGCGGCATCATCGCTGTGTTTGCCGTGCTCATCCGCAAGGAATGGCTCATTCCTCTGCTGTGCGGCATCTTCCTGATCGAGGAACTCTCGGTCATCTTGCAGGTGTGGTACGTCAAGCGCCACAAGGGCAAGAACATGCGCCTGTTCAAGATGACGCCCTTGCATCATCACTTCACCATCGACCCCGAGAAGATCACTTGGGGCTACAAGATAAAAACGCCTGACCATCGCATTCCCGAGGCCAAAATCGTGATGCGCTTCTTCCTGGTGAGCATCCTGCTGGCCGCACTGACCTTTGTGACACTCAAGATCAGGTAATCAGAACAAATTAACTTCAACAACTGACAACGAATCTATCATGACGACAAAACGATTAGTAGTGCTGGGTGGCGGCGAGAGCGGCGCGGGAGCAGCCGTGCTGGGCAAAGTCAAGGGCATGGACGTGTGGCTGAGCGATGCCGGCACCATCGGCCAGACCTACAAGGACCTGCTTGACAAGTATGACATCGCGTGGGAGGAAGGCGGACACACGCCCGAGAAGATCCTCAACGCCGATGAGGTGGTCAAGAGCCCGGGCATCCCCGACACGGCCCCCATGGTCGCCCAAATCATCGAGCGAGGCATCCCCATCGTGAGCGAAATCGAGTTCGCCGGCCGTTACACCGACGCCAAGATGGTGTGCATCACCGGCAGCAACGGCAAGACGACCACCACCAAGCTCACTTACCATATCTTCAAGAAAGCGGGCATGAACGTCGGTCTGGCTGGTAACGTGGGCCGCAGCCTTGCCCTGCAGGTAGCCACCGAGCATCATGACGTGTATATCATTGAGCTGAGCAGTTTTCAGCTCGACAACATGTATGAGTTCAAAGCCAATGTGGCTGTGCTGCTCAACATCACGCCCGACCACCTGGACCGCTACGACTACAAGATGGAGAACTATGCCGCAGCCAAGTTCCGCATCACCCAGAACCAGACCGGCGAGGATTCCTTCATCTTCTGGAAGAACGACCCCATCATCGCCGAGCAATTGCGCCAGCACCATCTTGAGTCACAATTGCTGAGTTTCACGGCCGATGACGATGACCGCAACGCGGCATGGATGCGTCAGGGCATGCTCCACTTCAACATTGGCGGCGACCGTTGGGAAATTCCGCGTGAGCAACTGTCGCTCAAGGGCTTGCACAATGTTTACAACACGATGGCAGCAGGCTTGTCGGCCCAGGTGTTCGACATCCGCAAGGACGTCATCCGCGAGGCGCTGGCCGACTTTGAGGCCGTGCCCCACCGCCTGGAGTATGTCGATACGGTCGATGGCGTGCGCTACATCAACGACAGCAAGGCCACCAATGTCGATGCCTGCTGGTATGCGCTCGAGAGTGTGAACGAGCCGTGCGTGCTCATCCTGGGCGGCATCGACAAGGGCAACGACTACAGCCAAATCGAGCCCCTGGTCAAAGAAAAGGTCACGGCTATCGTATGCCTGGGTGTGGATAATGCCAAGTTGCACGAGTTCTTTGACGGCATGGTGCCTGTCGTGACCGATGCCCGAGGCATGGCCGAGTGCATGGCCAAGTGCCGCGAACTGGCCAAGCCGGGCCACACCGTGCTGCTGTCGCCGTGCTGCGCCAGTTTCGACCTGTTCAACGGCATGGCCGACCGTGGCAACCAGTTCAAGGAGTGTGTCAAGAATATGAAAAAATAACGCATTCACAGCCAACAACTTATAACACTATTTTCAACAACCCCATTATGGCTCAGAACGTAAAGACAAATAAATACAGCGAACTCTCGCAAAAGTATGGAGATCCCTGGATCTGGGGCATCTACATCACCCTGGTGATCATCTCCATCATCGAGAGCTACAGCGCATCAAGCCGCGAGATCGTCGACGAAGGCTTGTACATGCCGCTGATCAAGCAGTGCGCCTTTCTTGCCGGCGGCGCAGTGCTGGTATTCCTGACGCTGCGCGTAGATTACAACAACCCCAAATTCCTGTACCTCATGGTACCTGTGCTGGCGATGGTAACGGTGTTCAGCCTGGTGTATGTCATGAAATTCGGTGCCATCATCAATGGCGCGAGACGTGCGATGACCATCATACCGGGCGTCCTCACCTTACAGCCAGCCGAATTCGCCAAACTGTCCATTGTGACGCTGTTGTCCTACATCTTCGCCAAAAGCCAGAAGAACAAGGACATCAGCACCAACGGCCTCGTGGCTGCCGGCATTGCCGTTGCGGTTTACGGCGGATTGATGATCTTGAGCGGATTGACCAACACCCTGCTGCTGATTGCCATCAGCGGCTCGATGCTGCTCATCGGCGGTGCCAGCCTCAAGAAAATCGGCATCATGATGGTCTTCTTCGGCATCATGTTCGGTTGCTACTACATCATCAAGAGCAACAACGACAAGAAGAACGAGATGTTTACCGAGACACAGAAGGAGATGCAGATCACTGCTACCGAGGATGGTTCCCCGATGAAGCTTGAAGGAGTGCGACGCTCGGGCACATGGAAAAACCGCCTTCGTGAATGGTGGAACAGTGACTCGCTGGTATATCGCCCCATCACCCCCAAGAACCAGCAGGAGATGTTCTCCCGCATGGCTCAAGCCCATGGCGGCATTCCTGGTGTGGGCATCGGCAAGTCGCGTGAGTGCAGCCGACTGCCGCTGGCCTTCAGTGACTACATCTTCTCGATCATCGTTGAAGAGACCGGCTTCATCGGAGGCATCTTTGTGCTGCTGCTATACCTGTCACTGCTGGGCCGAGCGGCAATGATCGTGCGGCGCAGCAAGCGTGTTCTACCCTCGCTGCTGGTCATCGGTATGGCGTCTTTCATCACGTTCCAGGCCCTGTTCCACATGGCCATCAACGTGGGCGTGTTCCCCGTTTCGGGCCAGCCGCTGCCTCTCATCTCCAAGGGTGGCACCTCGATTGGCGTGATCAGTCTGGCCTTCGGTGTGATGCTGAGTGTGAGCCGCACCATCGCCAATTACGGAAACAAGAAAAACAAAGTTGAGGAGACTCCTGTCATCGAAGGCCTCGATGCCGAGAATCCAACCGAAATACCTGCTAAAAATGTCTGGAAATAATCAACAACAATTCAAAGTGCTGGTGAGCGGCGGAGGCACGGGAGGACACATCTTCCCGGCACTGTCCATCGCCAACGAGATGCGCCGTCGCCATCCCGACGCCAAGATCCTGTTCGTGGGTGCCGAAGGGCGCATGGAAATGGAAAAAGTGCCCGCTGCGGGCTATAACATCATCGGCTTGCCAGTGAGCGGCTTTGACCGCAAGCATCTGCTACGCAATTTCAAGGTTCTGGCCCGCTTGTTCAAGAGCATGAGCCTGGCCAAGAAGATACTCAACGATTTCAAGCCCGATATCGCCATCGGCGTGGGCGGATATGCCAGCGGCCCGATGCTCAAGGAGGCCCAGAAGAAAGGCATCCCCACCCTGCTCCAGGAGCAGAACTCCTATGCCGGGGTGACCAACAAACTGCTGGCGGCCAAGGCCGACTGCATCTGTGTGGCCTATGAGGGCATGGAACGCTTCTTCCCGCAGGACAAAATCGTGCTCACGGGCAATCCCGTGAGACGCAATCTGCTGGAGTGTGGTGCCACCCCCGAACAGGCCCGTCAGGCCATGGGCGTCGAGCCCGACAAACGCACGATCCTCATCATCGGCGGCAGTCTGGGAGCCCGCACCATCAACAATGCCATCATCGAGGGACTGAGCCGCATCGGCGAAGCCCACAATGTGCAAGTCATCTGGCAAACCGGCAAGGGCTACGACCAGCAATGCCGTGAGGCCCTCAACGCTTCGGGCGTGAAGAACGTGAAGCAGATGGCCTTCATCAGCAACATGGACATGGCCTATCGCGCTGCCGACCTCGTCGTCTCGAGAGCCGGCGCCAGCTCTATCTCCGAGCTGCAGCTGCTGGGCAAAGCGGCCATCTTGGTGCCGTCGCCCAACGTTGCCGAGGATCATCAGACCAAGAATGCAATGGCCCTGGTGAACCGCGATGCCGCCATGATGGTGAGAGACGCCGATGCCCCGACACAGCTCGTCGAGACCATGCTGGCCACCGTCACCGACGATGAGAAGACGGCTTCACTGGGCACCAACGTGTTATCGATGGCCTTGCGTGACGCTGCCGAGCGCATCGTTGACGAAGCCGAAAAAATCATGAGAAAATAATAATCACCGATATATTGGTTCTTTAGATTCAAGGAAAAATAATGAAGGAGTTTGATTCTTTATATTTCGTGGGAGCCGGCGGCATCGGCATGGCCGCCCTTGAGCGCTATTTCCTGGCCAAGGGAAAGCGCGTTGCCGGTTATGACCGCACCCCCAGCGACTTGACCCACGCACTGGAACAGGAAGGTGTCCACATCGACTATGACGAGGATCCCGACCTCATTCCCGACTACTGCCGCGACCCCGAGCGCACGCTAGTTGTCTATACACCTGCTGTCCCCGACAGCCATCGTGGATTGACCTACTTCAGGGAAAATGGCTTTGAAGTGGTTAAACGCGCCGCATTGCTGGGTGTAGTGACTTCCCACAGCAAAGCCTTGTGCTTTGCCGGCACTCACGGCAAAACCACGACATCGAGCATGGCTGCACACATCCTGCACAGCTCGGGCATCGGCTGCAATGCCTTCTTGGGCGGCGTATTACGCAACTACGACAGCAACTTCCTGTTGTCATCGACCAGCCCCTACTCGGTGATCGAGGCCGATGAGTTTGACCGCTCGTTCCACCACCTCAGGCCCCATGTGGCCGTGGTCACCTCAACCGACCCCGACCATCTGGACATCTACGGCACAGCCGAGAACTACCTGGAGAGTTTTGCCCATTTCACCGAACTCATCCAGCCGGGCGGCGCACTCATCATCCACACGGGTCTCGCCTTGAAGCCGCGTGTGCAAGATGGTGTCAAAACCTACACCTACAGCCGCAACGAGGGTGATTTCCATGCCGCCAACATCCGCAAGAGTCCCGGCGAAATCACCTTTGACCTGGTGACTCCTTGGGAAACGTTGCCCGATGTGCGCCTCGGCGTTCCCGTCGAGATCAACATCGAGAACGCGATTGCCGCCATGGCAGCCTGTAGGCTGGTTGACGCTCCTCTCGAAGCCATGCGTGATGCAATCGGCACCTTCCAGGGCCCCAAGCGTCGCTTTGAGTTCTGGGTCAAGGAGCCGGGCGAGCACGGCAAGGTGATGATCGACGACTATGCACATCACCCGGGCGAGTTGCAGGCCAGCATCAACTCGGTGCGCGACCTGTACCCTGGCCGCAAGCTCACGGTTATCTTCCAGCCGCACCTCTACACGAGGACCCGCGACTTTGCTCCGGGCTTTGCCGCAGCGCTGTCTCTGGCCGATGAGGTGATCTTGCTTCCCATCTATCCGGCACGTGAAGAACCCATCCCCGGAGTGTCGAGTGAAATGATACTTGAACAGGTCACAAACACAAAAAAAATCATTTACTCGAAAGAAAATTTGATTAAGTCAATACATTTGAGTAATTTTGACGTTTTATTGACGGCAGGGGCTGGTGACATAGCCAATCTGCTGCCTGAAATATGCGTTGAATACAAGAAGCAGAAGCGTTGAAACGACTGATACAGAATAGCATTTTGCTCGTCCTGGTCATCGCACTCGCAACGGGTATCCTGTGGGCGCGAGGCAAATATCGGGAAGAAGTCTGCACCCGAGTGGACGTTGAGGTGATTAACGGCGACAGCACGTCGTTCGTCACCCCGAGTGGTGTGCTCGGCGATCTCGCCAGTCAGGGCATCAACCTCAAGGGCAAGCGAATGTCGGACATCGACGCATCGGACATCGAGGAGGCCCTGCACCTGTCGCCCTATCTCGAGACGGCCGACATCGTGAAGTGCCAGGACGGTCGCCTGCTCATCCGTGTGAGCCAGCTGGAGCCCGTGCTTCGTGTTTTCGACGGTGACAAGTCCTACTACATCAACAAGGCAGGCAAGCACATGGACGCATCCACCTATTATCACAGCGATGTGCCCGTGGTTCAAGGTCATTTCACCAAGCAATACCCTGCCACCCGTCTGCTGCCGCTTGTCAACTATGTGGAGAGCGACTCATTGCTGCGGTCGCTGGTGACGATGTACTGCGTGCGTGACACCAACAACATCATCATCGTGCCCGAAATCAGCGGTCATGTCATCAACATCGGCAATGCCGACGGCTTTGAGAACAAGTTTGCCAAGCTCAAGCTGTTCTACCGCGAGGTGCTGCCCAAGAAGGGATGGAACACCTATGACACCATCTCGGTCAAGTGGAACCACCAAATCGTGGCCACACGTCGAGCCAAAGCCGTAGTACAAACCATCCAGTACGACCCCGAAGATGACGAGCAGGCACCCGACCCCCAGACGATGAACGTGCAAGAGGTCAAGCCCGATGATGCGGCCAAAGCCAAAGAGCAGGAACAGCCTGCAGCGGCCCCGAAGACCGAGCAGAAGGACTCGAAACCAAAGAAGAAATAACTAACACTTTATATACAAACAACAAAAACAATATATATCTATTTTTATGGAAAAGAACCAATATATCGTAGCACTTGAAATCGGCAGCTCAAAAATCGTAGGAGCCATTGCCAAGAAGACATCAGTTGGCTACTTGAGTGTGGAGCACCTGCAGGAGGAACGTCACCTCGACAGTGTGCGTTATGGCATCGTACAGAATGTTGAAAACATCAAGAGCAGTATCAACCGCATCATCAAGAACCTTGAGGGCATGATCGACGGACGCGTCACCCAGGTTTATCTGGGCGTGAGTGGCCGCTCACTGCACAGCATCGTGAATGAGGTGAACCGCAGTGTAGGTTCCAACGAGTCCATCACCAGGGAACTGATCGACCGCATCATCCATGATGCATCCACCACTCCTTTCCGCAACTACGACACTATCGATATTGTCCCGCAAGCCTACTATGTGGACAAGGTGTTGACACCCAATCCCGTGGGACAGTTTGGCTCTTCCATCAAGATCAAGGTGAACTACATCGTAGCTAAGCCATCCTTGAAACTCAACCTGAACCGCCTGATGACCTTCGGCATTCCCGTCAAGGACTACATTGTCACCCCGCTGGCCGTGGGCGAACAGATCCTGAGCGAGAGCGATCGCGAATTGGGCTGCATGCTCGTTGACATGGGTGCCGAGACCACGACTGTGTCCATCTATAAGAACAAGGCGCTTGTTTACCTCAACACCCTGCCCATGGGTGGCCGTAACATCACCCGCGACATCATGAACGGATTGAACCAACGTGAAATCACTGCCGAGAATGTCAAGAAGAACATCAATAATCCTCTTGACCCCAGCAACGTGAGCAACGTGGTCATTGAGGACATTCCTGCCCCCGAAGCAGCCAACTACATCAACGCGCGCACGGGCGAAATCATCGCCAACATCAACCAGCAACTGGCCGATGCAAGTATCGCCTCGGAGGAAATCCAGAGCATTGTGCTCATCGGTGGCTGCGCCCACATGAGCGGTCTGCAGCAGAAGATGGCCGAGACGCTCAAGATCAAGGTGCGCATGGGTCAGAATCCCTCAACGCTCAACATTCTCAACCCCGAGATCAACCGCATGGAATACATCGAAGTGTTCTCACTGCTGGCTAAGGCGGCCGAGATGATTGAGGACGGCGAGACCTGCATCGAGCGCAACGCTTATGTTGACGGTCCCACTTTCAATGGCGGCAACTATCGTGTTCCCGAAGAAAGAGAACAACTCCCACCGGCAAAACGCGAAGAGCCCAAGCCCAGCAAGCCGAGCCGTCTGGAGAGACTCAGGAAGAAACTGTCCAACCTGATTTCAGAGGACGACGACAACGAGGATGAACAGTAACCGATCAACCCAAATTCATTCACTATCAATTCTAAAATAAATACCTACGCAATATGGCAGACGAAAGCAAAATAAGATTCAATGAATCAGGCCAGCCCAGACCTGACATCATGTCAACCCTGGACAAGAATTCCGGCTTCCAGGACAAGGACCAGACCCGCACCATCATCAAGGTCATGGGTGTGGGCGGTGGCGGTAACAACGCTATCAACCACATGTATTTGCAGAATATCGAGGGCGTATCATTTGTCGTGCTCAACACCGACCGCCAGCAGCTCAACGAGTCGCCGGTGCCCAACCGCGTACTGCTGGGCCCTAACACCACCCATGGTTTGGGTGCAGGTAACGTCCCCGAGGTGGCACGCCGCGCTGCCGAGGAGAGTGAGGCCGAGATTGCAGCACTCTTTGACGACGACACCAAGATGGTGTTCATCACCGCCGGTATGGGTGGTGGCACCGGTACCGGTGCAGCCCCTGTTGTGGCTCGCATCGCTCACGAGAAAGGTGTCCTCACCATCGGTATCGTGACCATTCCCTTCCTCTTTGAGGGTCCCAAGAAAATCCTCAAGGCGCTCGCTGGCGCCGAAGAGATGGGCAAATTTGTTGATGCCTTGCTCGTCATCAACAACCAGAATCTGACCGAGATCTATAGCGACCTGGACTTCACCAACGCCTTCGGTAAGGCCGATGATACGCTCACCATCGCTGCACGCAGCATCAGTGACCTGATTACCATCAATGGTGTCATCAACCTTGACTTTAACGATGTGAATACGACCCTGCGCAATGGTGGTGCCGCCATCATCAGCTCGGGTTACGGCACAGGCGAACGCCGTGTGGCCAAGGCCATCGAGAATGCTCTTGAGTCACCCTTGCTCAAGAACCGCGATGTCTATGGCGCCAAGAAGATCCTGATGAACTTCTACTTCAACCCCAACAGCGAAGCGCCCCTCATCATGGAGGAGATGAACGAGATTTCAGAGTTCATGGCCAACTTTGTTGATCCTGACATCGATGTCATCTGGGGTACGGCCTACGATTACAAGCTCGAGGACCAGATCAAGGTCACCATCCTTGCTGCAGGTTTCAATGTGTCGCTTGACCGAGAGGCTCCCGTGAGCAATTTCACCATCAAGCGTGAACCCACAGCCACCGCTATGCCAACCATGTCGGACGACGAGAAACTCAAGGCCGCTTATGGTGACAAAGCCGTCAATGACATGACGCGCAAGAAACTCAGCACACTTTACATCGTGCTCAGGCCCGATCAGATGGACGATGACGATATCATCGACATGCTGGAGAATACGCCCACCTACAAGCGCAAACCTGACTTCCGCAACCAGATCAAGGAGCGTCAGCAGGCTGTAGAGGATCGCCCTGTTGAGGTGCCTAAGCCTGCATCCAAGCGCAATGGCGGTGATTCACAAACCATCGACTTCGGCGAGAACTAAAGCAGACCGAGGCTATGAGAATTTTTGATCAAGTCAACAACGGCATAAAGGAGGCCATGAAGGCCCATGACAAGGGACGGCTCGAAGCCCTCAGGGGCATCAAGGCCGAATTCCTGATCATCAAAACCGCACCCGGAAACGATGGTGAGGTAAGTGACGAGAATGCCCTCAAGGTGCTCGTGCGCATGGCCAAACAGCGCAAGGAGAGTGCACAGATTTACATCGACCAAAACCGTCAGGATCTGGCCGATGTGGAACTGCTGCAGGCCCGAGTCATTGAGGAATTCCTGCCCAAACAGATGAACGACGAGGAGCTCACTGCCCACATCAAGTTCATCATCGAGCAGACAGGAGCCACCAGCATGAAAGACATGGGCAAAGTAATGGGCCTTGCCACCAAGCAGCTGGCCGGACGCGCCGAGGGACGTGCCATCAGCGCCAAAGTAAAGGAACTCTTATCGTAACAATCCGACATCAGACAACTGTAAAACTCAAAACTGAATAATGCTGACACTACAACTCATCAACCAGGATCCCGAGGATGTGATTCGCCGCCTCGCCATCAAGCAATTTGACGCTCGCGAACCCATCATGCACATCGTGGAACTGGACAAGCAGCGCCGTGCACTGCAAAAACAACGCGACGACAACGCCGCTGTACTGAATAAAATGGCTGCACAAATCGGTGCACTCATGAAACAAGGCAACCGCGATGAGGCCGAGAATGTGAAAAGCCAAGTGGCCGCACTCAAGACCTCCAACAAGGAAATCGACGACAACCTCACTGCAGCCCAAGACGAAATCACCGAAATCCTCCTGAGCGTGCCCAATGTGCCCTACAGCGGTGTGCCCGAGGGCAAGACCGCCGAGGACAACGTTGTCGAGAAGACCGGCGGCAAGATGCCCGAACTGCCCGAAGACGCTCTGCCCCACTGGGATTTGGCCAAGAAATACAACCTCATCGACTTTGACCTGGGCGTGAAAATCACGGGCGCTGGATTCCCCGTGTATGTGGGCAAAGGTGCACGCCTGCAGCGTGCCCTGATCCAGTTCTTCCTCGACGAGGCCGGCAAGGCTGGCTATCTCGAGATTGAGCCCCCGCTGGTAGTCAACGAAGCATCGGGTCTGGGTACCGGACAGTTGCCCGACAAGGAGGGTCAGATGTACCACTGCCAGGTGGACAATTTTTACCTGATTCCCACTGCCGAGGTGCCTGTGACCAACATGTACCGTGACGTCATCATCCCGCAGGACGAACTGCCCAAGAAGAATTGTGCCTACTCGGCATGTTTCCGCCGCGAGGCTGGTTCCTACGGCAAGGACGTGCGTGGCTTGAACCGCCTGCACCAGTTCGATAAAGTGGAGATCGTGCGTATCGAGAAACCCGAAGACTCTTATGCCGCCCTCGAGGAGATGAAAGACCACGTTCAAGGTCTGCTCGAGAAGCTGGAATTGCCGTGGCACATCCTGCGCCTGTGCGGTGGTGACATGAGTTTCACCAGCGCCATCACCTTCGACTTCGAGGTATGGTCGGCCGCCCAGCAGCGCTGGCTCGAGGTGAGCAGTGTGTCTAACTTCGAGACCTATCAGGCCAACCGCCTCAAGTGCCGCTACCGTGGCGATGACAAGAAGACCCACCTGTGTCACACCCTCAACGGCTCGGCGCTGGCCCTGCCGCGCATCGTTGCTGCCCTGCTCGAGAACAACCAGACGCCCGAGGGCATCCGTATCCCCGCCGCCCTGCAGCGTTACACGGGCTTTGACATCATCGACTGATAAGACCAATTATAAGCAAGAAAACAATAAATACAATAATGACAATTTGTTGACCGCAACACTATAATTGTTTTTATTGTACTTATTGTTTTCTTTTTCCATAAAGTATTATGAAGCGACAGGCCTGGCTCGATTACATCAAGTTCATCGCGATGTTCCTCGTGGTGGTGTACCACACACCGCCCCGCTGCGAGTGCGACGGTCATGTCCATGAGTTGGCGCTGTTCAACATGGGCGCCCCGGTGTTTTTCTTTGCCGCCGGATATCTGTTCAACATCGCCAAGCAGAAGAATTTTCTGAATTTCCTGCTCCATCGTGCACGGCAGATACTGGTGCCTTACACCAGCTTTTTCATCATTTTCTACGCTCTGTGGCTTTTCGTGGGGCGTCGTATGGCAGGCCCCGAGGAGCAGGCAATCGACACCCTCGTCCCTGTCTGGCAATTCATCCAGGGCATGCCCGACGTCGTTCTGGGCACCTTCTGGTTCCTGGCGGCCTTGTTCACCATGCAGGTCATCTATTATCCGATACGCAAGTATCTCTCGGGCTTCTGGCCGCTGGCAGTTGCCTTGCTACTGAGCCTGTCACTGCTGTTCATCGACTTGCCGTGGCTTCGTTACTGGAACCTTGATAAAGCATTACTCTACATGCCCATCTATGCCATCGGCAACGTCTGTCGAGATGCCGAATCGCGCTTCAGCACGGCCTTGAACGGGACGTCAAAAGCCCTGGTTTGCATCCTGCTCGCCGCTGTAGGATTAGGCTTCCTCATCGTTGCGCCGCAGACCATCGACCGAGCCGTCGCCTATGTGCTCGCACCCGAAGCCATCATCCTCGTGTTGCCCCTCTACACGGGCATCTGCAAGTGGCTCGAGACGCACCTTGGCACCAGCCGCATCGCCCAGACTGTTGCCATCACCGGCATTTCCTATCTGGCACTTCAGAATTACCTCATCGGCATCATCAAGATCGTCGTTACCCGCTTGCTGGGTGAAGGTGTCTTTGACGGCAACATCCTGCTCAAGGTGGTTATCGCTGTTGCCGTCATGGCTATCCTCTACCCACTTGTCCTGTTCATCGAACGTTACCTCCCCTTCCTGCTCGGCAAACCCTATTCACAAAGAAACTGAAGGCTGGCAACGGTCAACTGAAAACTTTTTACTACCTTTGCAAATTGGAATAAAAACAACATTATAATATAAGGTATAACATGAATGTACTTGAATTAAGCGAACAAGAGATTATCCGCCGCAACAGTTTGGAGCAGCTCAAGGCCTTGGGCATCAACCCCTACCCCGCCGCCGAGTATGTGGTGAATGCCTACAGTGATGACATCATCGCCAACTTCAGCGACGAGGCTGAGCCGCGTCAGGTGAGCATCGCCGGACGCATGATGAACCGCCGCATCATGGGCAAAGCATCGTTCTTTGAACTGCAAGATTCCAAGGGCCGTGTACAGGTCTATGTGAGCCGTGACGACCTGTGCCCCGGCGATGACAAGGAACTGTACAACACGGTGTTCAAGAAGTTACTCGACATGGGTGACTTTGTGGGCGTTCAGGGTTACGTGTTCCGCACCCAGACGGGCGAGATCAGCGTCCATGCACAGTCCCTCAAACTGCTGAGCAAGTCTCTGAAGCCGCTGCCCGTGGTGAAGCAGAAGGATGGCGTTGTCTATGATGCCTTTGAAGACCCTGAATTGCGTTACCGCCAGCGCTATGTTGACCTGGTGGTCAATGCTGGCGTGAAGGAAACCTTCCTGAAACGCGCTCAGGTCATCAAAACCATGCGTCAGGTACTTGATGATGCAGGTTATACCGAGGTCGAGACCCCTACGCTGCAAGCCATTGCCGGCGGTGCCACGGCACGCCCGTTCATCACCCACTTCAATGCGCTGAACATCCCCATGTACATGCGCATTGCCACCGAGCTTTACCTTAAGCGACTGATCGTCGGCGGTTTTGAGGGTGTGTATGAAATCGGCAAGAACTTCCGCAACGAAGGCATGGACCGCAACCACAATCCCGAGTTCACCTGCATGGAGCTGTACGTGCAGTACAAGGACTATAACTGGATGATGTCGTTCACCGAACAGTTGCTCGAGACAATCTGTATCGCCGTCAACGGCAAGCCCGAGACCGAAATCGACGGACAAGTCATCAGTTTCAAGGCGCCTTACCGCCGTCTGCCCATCCTCGAGGCCATTAAGGAAAAGACAGGTCACGACCTGGAAGGCAAGACCGAGGAGGAAATCCGCGAGGTGTGCAAGCAACTCAACCTCGAGATCGACGACACCATGGGCAAGGGTAAACTGATTGACGAAATCTTCGGTGAATTCTGCGAGGGTACGTTCATTCAGCCCACCTTCATCATCGACTATCCCGTCGAGATGTCCCCGCTGACCAAAATGCACCGCAGCAAGCCCGGCTTGACCGAGCGTTTTGAGCTGATGGTCAACGGAAAAGAGCTGGCCAATGCCTACAGCGAGCTCAACGATCCCATCGATCAGGAAGAACGCTTCAAGGAGCAGATGCGTTTGGCCGACAAGGGTGACGACGAAGCGATGATCATCGACCAGGACTTCCTGCGTGCCCTGCAATACGGCATGCCTCCCACGAGCGGTATCGGCATCGGCATCGACCGCTTGGTGATGCTCATGACCGGCAATAGCTACATCCAGGATGTGCTGCTGTTCCCGCAGATGCGCCCCGAGAAGGTTCCCGCACGCGACAAGGTCGAGGCGTTCACCGCCCTGGGCATCCCCGAGGAATGGGTAGCTCCTATCCAGAAGGCCGGCTTCCTCACCGTTGCAGCCTTGGGCTCTCTTGAGAAGCCCGGTAAACTCTTCCAAGACTTGCTGGACATCAACAAAAAGTACAAGTTGGGTTATAAGGTACCTGTTGTTGACGAAGTCAAGAAATGGGTCGAGGCGGCAGCTGCGGCCAAACCAGAATAATCCCACAAAACCAAGAGAAATCCTCAAGAGCAAGAATTGCCATTGATTGTGGCAATTCTTGCTCTTGTTTCGGTATTTTGCAATTTTTTGAAGGATTTTCTGCAACTTATGTAAACTAAAAAGCCTATTTTCTCGTTATTAATATATACCTTTTGATTTCGATTCAGTGGTTTCTGTGCAATAGGCACACATTTTACTGAGTATTACTTTATTAGAGTATGAATAATTGTTAAAATTGAAGCTTATGTTAAAAAAACACCTATTTTTACTGTTTATCATGGTGATGGCTTTAGCCAGTGCTAATGCTACTACTTTTAAGAGGCATAACGCCTACGTAGAAAAAAAGATGCAGAACATCTTTGACACAGGAGACAAGGTTTATTACCTGAACAGCGGTTTCCTTTTCCAGTTTGACAAAGCGACCTCTAGTACAACGGCGCTACACAGGCAGAATGTCTTATCCGACAATCGCATCTCCAATATCTATTATGATTGGGAGAACAGGTTGCTCTTTGTTGCCTATGTCAACTCCAATATCGATGTTATCAATAGTAGCGGCAAGGTAACCAACATCAGCAACATCAAGGATAAAGTCGTGGCTGTTCATGGCTATTCCTTGAGCAACGGTGAACCTAACACTTACGTCGGCAAGGCCATAAATGACATCAACTTCGGTAATGGCAAGGCTTATGTCGCCACTGGTTACGGCTTTGTCATCATCGACGAGGAAACACTCAGAGTGGTGAAGAACCATGAGGTCAGGCAGACAATCACCGTCAATACGGTATGCCCGATGGGCGACCTTCTGTTGTTCTTCTCAAAAAACTATTGTTACTATGGTGATCCTAACGATTCAGACCCCTCCAACAATTTTCAGAGGGTAAGCGGTTCCTTCGGTGATTGCAAGTCATATCCCCTCAACGATCATTCGGTATTTTTGTTCGGATCTTCTTCCGGTCTTCACAGATATGATTTCTCAAGTGGAACACCCACATTGACGAATCTGTTGACCGTCAAGATCTCAAATGTGCAGAAGACTCCGACTGGTTTTATCGCCAACTTCACAAGCGATGTTACCACGACAAGTTACTATACCGTCAATGCCGATGGTACAAGTACCAGCAAGCAGTTATCGGTCATCGTCCGCGCCAGCTCTGATCCTCTGGGAGACGGTACCGTGTGGGTTACCGACGCCAACGGTCTTCACATCAACGGCAACACCACCTACTACAAGATGAACTCGTTGACGACCGACGCCCCCTATTGGTTGAAGTACAATGCCACTATGGACAAACTGTATGCCGGCATTTCCGGCCCCGTTGTTGACATTTATGGAGCATCACAAATGACTGTTGCCAATGTTATCAATACCTATGACGGTGTGAATTGGGCCGATGCCACGGCTTATACAGCAGCCGGGGGTGGCTATGAGTTCGTATTCAATCCTACAGACCCCCACACTTACATGCGAGCAGGTTGGTCTAACAAAGGCATCTTCAAGATTACCAATGATGTCAGGAAATTAACATATACTGCTTCCAACTCACCTATTGGTCTTGTCAAACCTCATCCCGCTTTTGATAACTATGGTAATTTGTGGGTTATCAGTCAGATACCGGATACCTTTCCGACACCCTGTGTAGTTCTTCCGAAAAACAAGGTAGCCAATAACTCTGTTTCTAAATCAGACTGGTTTGTGCTCAACAGACTGAAATCAATTATTTCGGGCAAAGCCCAGAATTCACGTTTCATTGTGGCCAGCAAAAATAATGTGAAAATCTACAGCGACTGCGACTATGCCCCTCAGAAAGCCATCCAAGGTCATATCTTTTGCTGGGACAACGGCAGTGAGGATCCCACTGTAGATAACTATATGCTCGCTAATATCGCCAGTTTCATTGACCAAAACAATGGTCAAATCAAATGGGAATATCTTAGGCATTTCGAAGAGGACAAGAACGGCATGATTTGGGTGGGCCATACTACAGGCATATTCGCATTTGACCCCGATGTGGTATTTGATGAACTTCCTCGTGCTTATCGTCCTATCGTCATCAAGTCCAACGAGAGAAAGAAAACCTATTTATGCGAAGGTTATTCAGTTTATGACATCGGTGTTGACCGCAATAACAACAAGTGGATTGCCACTGACAACGGTCTCTACTTTGTATCGCCCGACGGCAGTGAATTGTTTAATCACTATACGACCGAAAACAGTGATATTCTCAGCAACAACGTTTACAGCGTCGAATGCGACACCGTGCATGATCGCGTGTACATCTACACCGACAATGGCTTTGCTGAATATATACCCCAAGGCGATGCCGCTGCAATCAACTTCGACAATGTCTATGCCTTCCCCAATCCGGTTGAGCCTGATTTCACAGGCATGATCAAGATTGCCGGGCTGATGGATAATTCGTTTGTCACCGTCACCGACCGCAACAATAACGTTGTAGCCAGCTTCGGTCCAGTAATGGGTAGTGCATTCTGGGATGGCAGCGGTGCTGATGGTGAAAGAGTACCCACAGGCATCTACAGCATTTATGTTGCACAAGGTGCCCAACCAGCGATTAACGGTACCCCTCATACCACTGTCATGATCATCAAGTAATTCTTGGATCAGTGGTATATTGACAACGGCACACTTATTGAGAGGCACGAGCCCAAAAGTGCTATGTAAAGTGCCGTGAGACTGGAAATCTCATCTCGGCCACAGAGGCATATTGTTTCTTTGAAAACAAGCCGACTGCCAATAGGGAAATTTATCTGGAACAGTCGGCTTAAATAGTCTTTTTTTGATATCGTTATCCCGAACTCGGATTTAATTTGCAATTTTTAAGAAAGTTTTCAGCAACTTATATCAGCTAAAAAGCCGATTATCTCGTTAATATTTTATACCTTTGGCATTTGATTCAGTGGGTTTTATGTGTAAATTTCACATATCTTACTGGTTATTAGTGTGTTAACATCTGAATAATAATAGTTTAATTTAATAGATATGTTAAAAAAACACTTAGTTTTCCTCTTGCTCGCGGTAATGGCTATAGCCAATGCCAATGCCAGCACCTGGAAGATTCACAATGCCTATGTGGAAAAGAAGATGCAGAGCATCTTTGACACGGGTGACAAGGTTTACTACCTGAACAGCGGCAATCTGTTCCAGTTTGACAAAGCAACCACCAACACGATTGCACTGAACAGGCAAAATGTCTTATCCGACAATCATATCACCAACATTTATTATGATTGGGAGAGCAGACTGCTCTTTGTCGCCTATGCCAACTCCAATATCGACGTCATCAACAACGAGGGCAAGGTGACCAACATCAGCAACATCAAAGATCACGTTGTTGCTGTTCACGCCTACTCGTTGAGCAACGGTGAACCGTACCGCTACGTCGGTAAAGCCATTAGTGACATCACTTTTGGTAACGGCAAGGCATATATTGCCACGGGTTACGGTTTTGTTGTCATCGATGAGGAAACGCTCAAGGTTGAGAGGAATCATGAGGTTAAGCAGTCGGCAACCATCAACTCGGTATGTCTGATGGGTGACAAGATGCTCATCTTCTCCAACAATCGTTGCTATTATGGTGATCCTAACGATCCCGACCCCCTCAACAACTTCCAAAGCGAGACTGGAGCCTTCGCTGACAGCAAGACATATCCTATCAACGATCATTCGGTATTTGTCTTCGGTTCTACAACCGGTCTTCACAGGTATGACTTCTCGAGCGGAACACCCACGTTGACCAATCTGTTGACCGTCAAGATTTCAAATGTGCAGAAGACCTCGACTGGTTTCATCGCAAACTTCACGAGCGACGTCAACACAACGAGCTACTATACCGTCAATGCCGAGGGAACAAGCACCAGCAAGCAGTTATCGGTCATTGTTCGCGCCAGCTCTGATCCTCTGGGAGACGGCACGGTTTGGGTAACCGATGCCAATGGCCTCCACGTCAATGGTAGCACTACCTACTACAAGATGAACTCCCTGACAACCGATGCTCCCCATTGGCTGAAATACAACGCCGCAATGAACAAATTGTATGCCGGTGTTTCAGGTCCTATCATTGGTATCTATACCAGCTACACTCATGCCAATGTCATCAATACCTATGACGGTATGAACTGGGCCGATGCTACGGCCTACACTGCTGCTGGTGGTGGTTGGGAGTTTGTATTTGATCCTACGGATCCCCACACCTATGTGCGCACCAGCTGGAACAAGGGTATTTTCAAAGTGACTGATGATGTAAGGAAAATCACTTACACTACAACCAACTCTAAGATTGGTAGCCACAAGCCTCACCCTGCATTTGACAAGTATGGCAACCTGTGGGCCGTCAGTCAGTATCCTGCCTCCAATGCCACGCCCTGTGTAGTTCTTCCCAAAGCCAAGGTTGCAGCCTCCTCGGTTGCCAAGGCTGACTGGTTCCAGCCCAGCGCAGTGACTTCAGTGGTTTCGGGCCAGTTCCAGAACTCACGCTTCATCGTATCCAGCAAGAATAACGTAAAGATCTACAGTGACTGTGACTATGCTCCGGGCAAACCCATCCAAGGTCACGTTCTGTGCTGGGATAACGGCAGTGAGGATCCCACTGTTGACAACTATAATTTCGCCAACATCTCCAGTTTCGTTGACCAGAACAACGGTCAGATTAAATGGGAGTATTTAAGGCACTTCGAGGAAGACAAGGACGGCATGATCTGGGTTGGTCACACCACTGGTATTTTTGCATTCGATCCAGCAGTTGCTTTTGACGAGATTCCTCGCGCCATCCGTCCTCTCACCGTTAAGTCAAGTGAGGGTAAAGGTTACTTGTGCGCAGGCTATTCGGTTAACGACATCGGTGTTGACCGCAACAACAACAAGTGGATTGCCACCGACAACGGTCTTTACTTTGTATCGCCCGACGGCAGCGAGTTGTTCAACCACTTCACCACCGAGAACAGCGACCTTCCCAGCGACAATGTTTACACTGTCGAGTGTGACACCGTGCACGATTGCGTGTACATCTTCACCGACAACGGCTTCGCCGAGTATATGCCTCAGGGTGATGCTGCCGCTCTCAGCTTCGACAACGTTTACGCCTTCCCCAATCCTGTTGAGCCCGACTTCACTGGCATGATCAAGATTGCCGGCCTGATGGAGAATTCATTCGTTACCGTCACCGACCGCAACAACAACGTGGTGGCCAACTTCGGCCCCGTGATGGGTAGTGCATTCTGGGACGGCAGCGACGCCAATGGAGAGAGAGTGCCGACAGGCATCTACAACATCTATGCGGCTCAAGGTGCCCAACCTGCTATCAATGGCGCCCCGCATGCCACTGTCATGATCATCAAGTAATCCCTTGGATTAGTTATAGATCTAGATAATAGTGAATAGTTAATAGTAGCTGGCTCTGCGGATGCGACTATTAACTATTCACTATTAATTTTCACTGGAAACATGCTTTTCAACTCGTTCACATTCATGATATTCCTCCCAGTAGTGTTCCTGCTCTACTGGTTTGTGTTCAAGAGACTGCGATGGCAGAATCTGCTCATCCTTGTGGCGAGTTACATGTTTTACGGTTGGTGGGACTGGAGGTTCCTCTTCTTGATCATCATCACTTCGTTGAGCAGCTTTGCCAGCGGATTGTTCATCGAACGGTTTGAAGGCCGGAGGTCGCTGCAACGGGCCGTGAGTGCCGCAAACATTGTGCTCAATCTGGGTATTCTTGCGGTTTTCAAGTATTTCAACTTCTTCATCGATAGCTTGTCCTCGTTGTTGGGCGCGTTCGGCATCACAGCCGACTGGCCCACCATGCACATCATCCTGCCCGTGGGCATCAGTTTCTACACCTTCCAGGCACTCAGCTACTCGATTGACGTATATGCCCGCCGCATCAAGCCCACTCGGGATGTCATCGCCTTCTTCTCGTTCATCAGTTTCTTCCCCCAGCTGGTGGCCGGTCCCATCGAACGGGCATCCAACCTGCTGCCTCAGATGTTGAAGGAGCGTTCCTTCGACTATGCAGTGGCTGTCGATGGCATGCGACAGATGCTTTGGGGCTTTTTCAAGAAACTCATCATTGCCGACGGCTGTGCCGAAGTGGTGAACGGCATCTGGGACAATCTGAACGGCTCAACAGGCCTGATGCTGTTCGTGGCCTCGTTACTGTTCACTTTCCAAATCTACACCGACTTCTCGGGCTACAGCGACATCGCCATCGGCTGCGCCAAGCTCTTCGGTTTCAGACTGACGACCAACTTCAGGGTACCGTATTTCTCACGCAATGTGCGTGAATTCTGGCGCCGTTGGCACATCACGCTCAACGCCTGGTTCACCCAGTATGTCTATTTCCCGCTAGGCGGCAGCCGCTGCTCACGCGGCCGTGTGATACTCAACACGATCATCGTGTTTGCCCTCTCGGGCTTGTGGCACGGTGCCGATTGGACCTTTGTCCTGTGGGGCTTGTACCTTGCCTTACTGTTCATCCCGCTCATCGTCTTCAAGTCGCGCCGTTACAAGGACACTGTGGCTCACGGCCACCTGTTGCCATCGGCTCGTGAATTCTTGTCGATGCTGGTGACATTCCTGCTCATCAACTTCGGTTGGGTGCTGTTCCGCGCCCCGGATTTTGCGACCTTTATTGACTTCACTTCGCGCCTGTTCTCGTCATCGTTGTTCGATTACCACGGCCTGACGATGAAGATGGCTGGCATGCTGCTGTGGTGTGCAGGGCTCTTGCTGGTTGAGTGGTTCCAGCGTGAGCGAGAGCATGTGCTGCAGATCGACGGTTACCGCATCTTTGCGCATCAGGCTTCCAGGTTGGCGCTCTATGCCCTGATGACTTTCCTCATCTTCTATTTTGCCGGACAGGTGCAGACGTTCATTTACTTCCAATTCTGATTGGCCATGAAGAAGTTCCTCATCAAACTATCTTACACCGTGCTGCCCGTCTGGCTCTTGCTGGTCGGCTTGGCTACCTATCTGTGGATGACTGATGACAAATCAGGTGACCTGATGCGGCTGGGACTCATCGACACCGGGCCCGAATACAGCGATTCCATTCGTGCCAATCTCCTGCCCCAAGTCTATTTCAACAGCATCGACAATGACAGTGCCCTGAGCGTCGATACCTGCGACGTGCTCGTTATCGGCGACTCGTTCTCCCATGGCGGCGGCGTGGGCAAGCAGGGCGATTATGTCAACTGCCTGGCCCACGACAGCCAGCGCAGCGTAGTGCTATACACGCCCCAGGACCCCACCCTGTCGAGTCCGATGCAGATTGCCTACGACGTGCTTGACCTCGGGTTGATTGACTCGACCCATGTCACCAACCTTGTCGTGCAGGAAGTGGAGCGCTACATCGTCAGCAGACACTGCGGTTTCAGGTCCGACCCGAACAGGACTATTCTGAGCAGCGGTACACAAGCCGCCCAGCAGCCGGCCACTATTGACGAGAAGCGGCAGGACGTCAGTCCGCTGCTGCGTGTCAAGGACTTTGTGTTCTACCACCTGTTCGGTGCCAATCCTATATATAAGGTGAAACTCTCGTCACCCATGTTCGGCGGCAAGGAGCCGGACCGCCTCTATTTCTACAACGAGGACGTTAAACTGGGCATTGACGTGGACTCGGCTCAACGCCAGCAGGTGGTGAACTGCTACCGCCACGTCATCGACAAGGCCCGCGAGAGGGGCGTCAACCTGGTGCTGCTTGTAGCCTGCGACAAGTACGACATGTACCAGGATTTCATTGTCGATAATCCTTACCCGGCCAAGACGCTCAACGAGGACATCCAGCGCTGGATGTCACCCGGCGAACTGGATTGCTTCGTGTTCGCCAAGGACGTTTTGCACCCTCTTCTAGAGCAGAGGGTCCGCGACGTCTATCTGTTCAACGACACCCACTGGTCGCCTGCTTCATCACACATCATTGCCCGCGAGGTCATCAACAAGCTCAAGTAATGGATCTCAACTCGCCCGAATTCTACACTGTAGCCTTTGTGGTGGCCATGGCGTTGCTGGTGCTGATCATCGGGCGCACCGACAAAAAGCCGCCTAGCACCCACATCATCCAGCTCATGACCGCTGCCGGCGAGCCTGACAGCGACGACACGCTGTGCTTGGAGCCCATGGACGGCGGCGCCGTTAACCTCTCACGCGCGGGGTTCTCCCTGGGCGAGGAAGAAACCGTCAACTTGGTCATCACCATCCAGGAAGACCGCTGCTCGATCGTTGAGAAAAAGGGCATCAAGCGGCGCAAGGCAGTAGCTTCACCCATGACGGGAACCGCCACACTGAAGTGTCTGAAGCCGGGAACCCGCTACCGCATGCGCTACGAGAGCCAACTGACAAGCGCATGGGCCACATTCACCTTCGACACCGCATCCCCAAAACCCGTCAAACTAACACTCAAGTACTGAAGTTTTTTTCATCATACACTTAGCCTTGACTCCCACGTGCGCATGCCTAAATAAAATGTTCTGCCAGCTGTCTTAAAAATTTTCGCGCAGTCAGCTGATGAAAGAGCGCGGATGTCAATTAAATCGATTTTCTATGATTTCTTGCGAGCCCTTGCGAGCAATCCCAATCTCTTAGCGTCTTAGCGCCTTAGCGTGGGGCCCCACGTGCGCATGCCTAAATAAAGATTGTACCTGTTTTGTGAGGGCGGGTCACAATTTTTTGAGGGGTTGTTGCGTTATATATAACAGCAGATAGCATGAGAAACGATGAAGCATTTACTGACGGTCATATTGTCAATTCTGGCGCTTGTGGCGACGGTCACAGGCTGTGACGGTGCACACCGTTACGATGCACGCCTGGTGCGGGCCGACAGCCTGATGCGCCCTGACCCCGACAGTGCCCTGGCCATCGTCCAGGCCGTCGATCGCGACAGCCTCACCCGCGAGGGTGACCGCGCCTACCGCGACCTGTTGCTTACCCAGGCCCGCTACCGCTGCTACATCACCGCCACCAGCGACAGCGACATCAACCGCGCCCTGAGTTACTACCGCGCCCACAGCGGCGAGCGCGAGAAACTCACCCGCGCCCTCATCTATAAGGGCACCGTCATGGACGAACTGGGCCACCCCGACAGCGCCATGCTCTACTACAAGCAAGCCGAAGCCACCGCAGCCCCCGACGACTACTTCAACTTGGGCCAAATCAATACTCGAATTGGCTCTCTATATCGTATTCATTATGCAAACGAGGAAATCTGTTTTGATAAATACAGTAAAGCTCTCCATTATTATCAAATAACTGGAAACAAACCGATGCAACAGAATAGTTTATATAATATGGCTGTTTGTTCTTCGGTTTTAAATGTCAACGATAGTAAAAGATATCTCCAGCAGGCTCTTGACTTGGCCATTGAATTGAAAGACAGCTTTTATATCTATAAATGTCAAGAACGTATGTGTAATCTATTGGCTATTAAAGAATCAAAACTATCTGAAGCAAGAAAAATTGCTCTGAATTGCCTTAGAGATTATTCTGACTATGTGGGTAACGAATTATTTCTTGACATAGCTTACATCAATGCCTGTCAAGGTTATAATGATTCAGCGCGTTATTATCTGGGATTGGTTGACTCAAAAGAAATACAGGCAGATGGCCAAAACAAGGTAAAACAGAATTTGACACTATCAATCATCTTCTTAAATGAGGGAGATACTATAAAAAGCAATTACTATAATACGATAAAGAGCACGATTGCTGACTCCATTGACAACAATACCGAGAAAAACCAAATTCAACATATAGAGATTCTGAAAAACAAAGAGATTTCAAGAATTAAGAACCAAAGAATTAAGAATTTGCAATGGGTTATTTGGGCTCTGGCGCTACTATTCATTGCAATACTTGCAGTATTGATCCTGTATTATTATCATAGATTTCATTACATTAAATCAATTATTGAAGCACTCAAAAAAACGGATGTCGATAAACACGAAGAATTGCTGAATGAGCTGAAGAATAAAGACTCTAGAATGTCGCAACTCGTCGAGAACCTTGTGGCCTTCATACAAATAACCATTGATTCAACCGAACATGATTCTCCAGCTGTCATTAGACGACGTTTGAAAGAAAATGTCGGCAGTGTTGTTAATGATGACTTTTGGGACGAACTGATGTCCAACCTTGACAAACGCCATGATGGCATCATGACAAAATTGGCAGAGAATCCAAGGCTCTCTGAGAATGATCTGAGATTCATGGGACTCATGTGTTGCGGATTTAATTATGTAGAGATCGCAATTACTTTGGGATACTCACCATATTATATAAGTCAAAAACGCATAAAACTTGCCAAAAAATTAGCACTAAAAATACCATTGCAAGAATATTTAGATAGCTTATTACACAAAAAATGAGTTTTTAACACAACCAAAACTTTTGATTTTTTTAAAGATGCCCTTATTCTCTACAATCAACATGGAATTCTAAACACCTAAATATCAAAGAGTTATTCCTTAAAACAATTTAATTCACCAACACTTTATTCATTGTTTGAATGGTATAAGATATTAGTACTCAATTGAGTAGATATCTTTAAAACTTTTTCTCGCTTTTTTATTTGTAAACTGATGACGAAATGATAATATGATGATAATTTCGCATATTATTTTTAACTTAAAATCATATATTCAAATGAAAAAAGCATTTTTAATCTTGTTTTTCTTGATGCAAGCGACCTCTCTAGTCTTCGGGTCAACCGATAGAATAATATTGAATGATCCTTCGCATCAACACGATCACTCCCAGTATTATCCTCCAGCCGATATGCCGGAAGTTTTTATCGATTTAGATGAGATGGAGGTAATCATCGAGGCTGACGGTTTCGCTGATTATTACGTCGTGAACATCATTTCTCAGGTGTCGATGCAGTCGGTGATTTACACCCAAATCAGCGGCTATGGCGATAGTATCGACGTCTCATCGCTCCCTGACGCTTACTATCGCATCGTCATCACCTCTTCAAATAATAATGTATATGAGGGCTACTTCCTTTGGGAGCAAGAATGACAGAATTATACCGATAAAATCAACAGTATTGAAAAATCCATAAATTATTAACAAAAAAAAACTTGTGATTATGAAAAAGACTCTTTACATGGCTGTGTTTATCTGCCTGTTGGCTACCGCCACCCAAGTGAACGCGCAGTTTATTGTCCATCCCAACGGCAATGCGGAACTCGGTGAGGACTGTTTTGACCCTGAGAATCCAGGTATGGCGCCCATGTACCTCCAGTGGCTTGACACGGTCACGGTGCTGAGGGTGTTCGGCCGTTACGGTGACTATGCCGCTGGTGCACACATGACCTTCGGCGACACCTACCTGTTCAACACCTACAATGCGCTAGTAGGTGAGCTCGGTTACACCGACTCCGACCGTCTGTGGCTGCACGGCAAGTTCGGCACCTATCTGACTGCTGGCACTAATGCACAGGACACCATCATGTATTATGACCCGAGCCGCGCCGATGTGGTGCGGTTCAACAAGGACGTCCACACCAGCGGGGTGTTCGTGCAGTCGGATGAGCGTTTCAAGGAGAACGTCCAACCTGTAGGTGAAGTGCTGCAGAGCCTCGAGAACCTGGATGCCGTCACCTACACGCTCAAGAACAACAGCGCTCGCAGCCGCGAGATCAACGACGCCACCCCGGCGTTGACCGACAAAGCCCAGCGGGACAAGGCGTTTTTTGACCAACTCTATGCTGCGAACGAGAAAGGCAGTGAGCGTTACGGGTTCCTTGCCCAGAACGTTCAAGAGGTTTTTCCCGAACTGGTGCATACCGACAACACCGGCTATATGTATGTCGATTACATCGGCCTGATTCCCATCCTGGTGCAGTCGATCAATGAACTGAACGCCAAAATCGCCGTCCTTGAGGCCGAGAAACAGGCTGACGAGACTACCGCCCCCGTTTTCCAAGCACCCGCCCAGTCGGGACAGAGCGAACTGGAGGCCGCTCTGACCAGCGCCAAGCTGTATCAGAACGCCCCCAACCCGTGGAGCAGTGAGACCGTGATCCGCTACAACCTGCCCCAGAGCGTCAACCGTGCCGACATCTACATCTATGACATGCAGGGCAGCCAGCTCATGAGCATCCCCGCCCAAGGTCGTGGCGAGAGCCAGGTGACCATCACGGCCCGTGACCTCAAGGCTGGCATGTACCTGTATGCCCTCGTTGCCGACGGCACCCTGATTGACAGCAAGCAGATGATACTGACCAAGTAAAAAGCCACAGCCATGAAACGCTTTTATTCATCAATGCTTGCGGCGTTGATTGTGGCCGTGTTTCTGCCGCTGATACCAGCGGCGGCTCAATCTGTCTCTTACAACGCCGCCTATCAGAACGAGCCGACTATAGGCACCACCACCCTTAACGGTGTCACCTATACGACTGTCGGCTATCAGGGACTGTATAACACAATGGAAGCCGGCATGCCCTCCCTGCCCGTTGAATACATCCGTTTTTCGGTTCCCTGGAACGCCACCGACTTCAGTGTTACTGCCACCTGCTCCGAAGTCCGGATGATCCCTCTTAATTACCCCGTACTCCCCGGCCAATCCGTCGATGGAGGCGATTTCACCCCTCCTGATGTGAACGCCTATGCCACGGGCAGCACATTCCCGGCTCAAGTGGCCCAGCTCCTCGGCGAGGACAGGTTAGCCGGCGAAAACCACACAGTCTCTGTCGCAGTGATGCCTGTGACCTACAGTCGCGGCATCAGCGGCGACGCTATTTATGTGGCCGAGTCGGTGCATCTGACATTGAGCTATAAGCTGATTGACCCGACTGGTCTGACCCCGATGTACAGGAGAGACACCACGTTGCGTAACCAAGGATTTGATTTCACGCGCAGCCTTGTGGTGAATCCCGATGACGTGCGAGACAACGCTTTTTTCCCATCAGGAGGTACGGGTTTAAGAATGCCCGATGAACAACTGACAGTTGACAATCCGTCGACATACATCATTGTAACGTCAGGGAATCTGCGGCACTCACTGAGGCGCCTCGCCGCTCTCAAGCAACAGAAGGGCTACAAAGTCAAGACCGTGACGCTGCAAGAGGCCATCAATGACCCGTGGGCAAGCGGTGGTGACTATTATTATGGTCAAATGGGCGACAGCATGCTGATCAATACTCATGATTATGGGAAGCTGCGGCAGTACCTGAAGATTAATTATTTTTATCACGGCACCCAATACGCATTGCTGGCAGGAGACAGCATTCCTTACTATTCAAGTTATGGCACAGATCTATATTACAGTGACATGAACGGGCATTGGTCATATGGACAACCCAACTATGGTGATTTGAATGTGGGAAGACTGTTCGGTTCTGCCTCCCGAGAATTTGGCAATTATACCGACAAACTGTTCCGTTATGAACTGAACCCTGGCAAAGGAGACCGTTCATATTTGGGTAGGGCTTTGTCTGCGATGCTCAGTGAAATTTATATGGGGTATGACGGAACTGGAGAAATGAGCAATCTTTTCCCAAATGTTACGCAAATGTATCCTGGATTAGATGATATTGAACTTTCTGGGTGTGATTTGCTGGACACGATTAGAACTAACCGTTATGGTTTCATCAAAACCTTCAATGAGGGCTTCCCGTCAGGCATTAAAGTCAATGACGATAGCTATAACGAGCTATATCATTACCTGTGGGCAATTGACACTTTAAAAGTTGCCCCGAATGTGATTGACAGTGAAACCGGCAACGGCTTGAATCTGATGGACAACAAAGACTACCCAGCGGTGTATTTCTCATCATTAGGTCAAACGATGCCTTACTACGCTGTGGCAGGATACGGCACAGGTCCAAACTTCGGTAAGTCATTCACCATGGGCAAAGATTACGGTGGTCCGGCATTTCTGGGATTGACACATAGTTTAAATGTCAGTAAAGCATCTGTGTTCACAAAAAGCTTCCTTGATATACTGAGGTCTCAAACTGTGATCACCAATGCGATGAAGAGAGCACAAGTGACTCATTATTCTCCTTACTACGACGAGGAGAGTATTCTGTACTACAATTATCTGGGCGATCCCATTCTCGATCTGTGGACTGGCGTTCCGTTGGAATACAGCGGTGTGACTGTGGCACGTACAAACAGTTCCATCTCGGTTACTGGCATTAACTCAGGGGCAACGGTATCCTATTGCGATAACGGCGGTTCAGTCGGAAAAGTGACAGCGACTTCATCCAGCGTCAGTCTGGCCGATGTGAATCCCAACAGCACCATCATGGTATATAGTCATAACTACATCCCGTATATTGCGCCGCTGGTTCTCCAAAACACCGACCTTGACCAGTCTCAGTATGTAATTGCAGGCGAGGTGCTGGCGGGCCGACAGGTGGACAGCAGCCGCACTAACGGTGACGTCACGGTAAAGAACGGCTCTGAATACGAGATAGAAGCGGCTGGCGAGGTAAAGCTGGCCGGAGGTTTTACTGTGGAGAAGGGTGCGGCATTCGCCATCCGCCCTGCAAGTTTTTAAATAGTTTTTATTATCATTATTACTAACCTGTCGGTTTTGGGGCGTTCTCCCCGCCCGACATAATAATCAGATCATAACATTATGAAAAAAAGAATTTTATTGTTACTGTTGGCCATGTTGGGCATGACTCAGCTATGGGCGCAAGAGAGCGACTATATCCCGTTCGTGCGTGAGGGCGTGAAGTGGGTGTGCTATTTCGATTCAGAAAACTGCCATGCTTATGAGGTTGATTGGAGCAGGTTTTATCCCCTAGGTAAAACCTATTTCACGCTTGAAATCAAGGGGGAT
>ONGE01000038.1 GCA_900317325.1 uncultured Prevotellaceae bacterium | reverse complement strand
TTGACATGACAAAGCCTCCGCTTGGGAAAGTAGAGGCTTTGTTATATGTTTTACAACATGTTACAAAATGAGGATGTGACACAATTATGACACACCCTCTTTTTTCACTCTAGTATCGTAGATACTCGGACATGATAAGTTGAGACGCAGAAAGAATACTATAATTCATTTGATCATTGAGGGAACTTGTAGCTGTTTTCTGCATTTTTCGTAATTAAACTAAATAATTAAGGTATTCGGAATGAAAGAAGGATAATTTTAGAATCCAATGAAGATTTTTTACCCATCATTTAGATGGGGCAAATAACGAAGGAAACGATATTTGCTAAAGAACTTTTGCACTTGCTTATTTGCTTATTGGATTTGCACACTGTTATAGAAGGTTAAAAACGTTAAATCTTTACATTTTTCGTATTCCACAGTATTTCAGCCATCACTTTTCTACCATTTCAATCCAAATTAATTGAAATACAATAAGTTACAGATACGAAGGCTGCACCTCGCTGACCCATGTCACGCTCTCCAGTTCCATGAAGAGCATTCCCTCATACCTGTTTTCAGAACTGACCGCTCTGACCGACGTCACCATCCCCGCGGGCATCACCTCGATTGGATACCAGGCTTTCTACGGTTGCACCGGTCTGAAAAGCATCACCGTTCCCAACACCGTCACCACAATCGGTGCTTCGGCCTTCGAGGGGTGCTCTCAGCTGACCAACATCAATCTCCCCAGCTCGGTCTGCCTTATCAATGAAAACGCGTTCGAGGGCACCAAGTGGTACAACAATCAACCTAACGGAGTGGTGTATGTGGGATCGGTACTTTACACCTACAAGGGTTCCATGCCCTATGACACATCCATCACACTGAGGGACGGCACGACTGGAATTGCTGCAAATGCGTTCTTTAATCACAGTGAGTTGATCAATGTGACCTTCCCCAGTTCCCTCAAGGCCATCGGCTATAGAGCGTTCCACGGCTGCACTTGGTTGAAAAACGTCACATTCCCGAGTTCCCTTACAACCATCGCCCAGGAGGCTTTCTACTTTTGCAACAGGATGGACGAGTTCAACTTACCCAGCTCAGTCACCTCGGTCGGCAAAGACGCGTTTGTAAAGAGCAAATGGTACAACAATCTGCCCGACGGGGTGGTTTATGCCGGTACGATAGCATGCGGTTACAAGGGCACGATGCCTGCCGATACGACCATCGTGTTGAGAGACGGGACCACAGCCATCGCCATGCAGGCGTTTACTGGAAAAACAGCCTTAGCCGGAATCACCCTGCCCAACTCTGTAACGAATATCGGCGAGAAGGCTTTCTACGGCTGCACGGGCCTGACCAGCATCAACATTCCCGAAGGTGTCACGTCAATTGAACCCAACACTTTTTATAATTGCAGTGCGCTGACCGGCATTGTCCTGCCCCATTCGCTGGAGAACATCGGCAACAACGCGTTCTATGGCTGCTCAGCTTTGGGTCATGCCATCATCCCTTCGGCCACAACTATCGGCGAGAAGGCCTTCTATGGTTGTGCAGCTTTGGCACGCATTGCTATACCTGAAGGCGTCACCGTGATAGAAAGCCAGACATTCGTCAACTGCAGTGCGATGGCCAGCGCCACACTCCCCAACTCGCTCAGGACCATCAAGGGAGCCGCATTCAAGGGCTGTAAAGCACTCACCTCTATTGCCATACCCGAAGGCGTCAATTTCATCGGCGATGGTGCATTCAATGGCTGTTCAGCCATGACCCGCACCACAATCCCCAATTCGGCCTTTGTCATCGGCCGGGAAGCGTTCATCGGTTGCTCGATGCAGAACGACGTTTACACCTATATCACCAATCCGTTGGAGGTATCTATCCATCAGAACACCTATCAGCGTTATCCTTATAGCACCGAACTCCGCACGCTTCATGTGCCCAAAGGCACATTGGCCGACTATCGTCTCTACAACAATTGGAGAAGGTTCTTCGGCAATATCGTTGAGATGGACTCCGACCCCGCGCTGCCTGGCGACATGAGCGGTGACGGTGTGTTGGGCGTGACCGATGTCACCATGCTCATCAACTTGATCATGAGCAGCGACGAGACCACCGAGTTCCCGCCCGAGGCCGACTTCAACGGCGACGGCAAGGTGGACATCAGCGACGTCACCATGCTCGTCAGCAGCATCCTCTCGATGCAGCAATAATAATGAGCCCCACGATGTGGCTGTGTCAAAATGCAATGTCGCAGAAATAAAGAGGAATCGGCCTAACAGCCGAGAAATCAAAAAAAAGCATTAAAATCAAAAACAATGAATTATTAATGTGGTTTTATTAAGAATTATATTTGATTTCTCGCATGTAGCGCGATCATTTATAACGTTTTAAAATAATAACAATGATGAAGACTAATTCTTTGCTTTACACTGTGCTGGCTATCGTTGTGCTGGCTATGATGTCTGTTGTCCAAGTTGATGCGGCCCTGGTGACTGCCGCCAACAACGCCCCGAACAGGGTTCACGACAGTTGCTATCTTGGAAGACAGGGAGATTTTAACAATGATAGACAGGTCAATATCACGGATATTACACGCCTGATAGAGTGTCTGATAATGAACAACAATTGCGATTTGGACACGAGGCTGCGGGTCGATCTTAACGGCAACAATGCGCTGGACATCACCGACGTGGTCATGATGCTGAATAAAGTGATTGATAACGAGCCCGAAGTTCTCATCTTCATGGTCGACAACTTCACTTTCAAGATGGTGAGAGTGCAAGGCGGCACCTTTGAGATGGGTGGCTTTGACGATCAGGCCTATGGTGACGAGCTGCCTGTTCATGAGGTAACGCTGGATGATTTCTACATCTGTGAGACAGAGGTGACCAATGGGCAGTGGGAGGCCGTCATGGGCGATGATGAAGAACAGGGCCATGGCATAACATATAACCCCGCGACTGGAATGACTTGGGGCGCATGCCAGTCATATATCAATGAATTGAACTGGCTCTTCCAGCATGGCACTTTCCGCCTTCCCACCGAGGCCGAGTGGGAATATGCAGCCCGTGGCGGCAACAAGAGCCATCAATACAAATACTCGGGCAGTGACAATTATGACGACGTGGCCTGGTGTGAGCTGAACAGTGGCGACTTGTTGCATCGGGTGGCCACTAAGCAACCTAATGAGCTGGGGCTGTATGACATGAGCGGAAATGTCTGGGAGTGGTGCCAAGACTGGTACGGGCCCTATGACGCCGCTAGCAGCGTGAATCCAACGGGACCGGAGACCGGCACCAAGCGCGTGGTGCGCGGCGGCTGCACGAGGGGGCACGTGAGGTTCTGCCGAGTGACCTATCGCATGTGCTATGAACCCAGGACCTACATCATCGACCTGGGCTTCCGTGTGGCCATGTCTGGCACTCATTACTGGTAACCAATCGTTTCGTCCTGACTCAACACCTCACGCTAAGCCATTAAGGCTTTTGTAGGGCATACGTTTCCATTTTCTAAACGACAACCTAAACAGTTCAAACAATTTCTTGCAACTATCTTATTATTAGTTACTTAAATTGTTTGGGCTGTTTTAAATATCAATCACATGCGGATACCAAACCATCGTCTTCGCGCCTTAGCGTGGGGCAAGGTGGCACGCGGATGCCATCTGCGCAAGTTGTCTTATGAAATCGATATAACCTGGATAGACAACACCAGTTCATTTCTTCACGCGGTCGGGGTGTTGTGCGATGAAGGATTTCCAGGACTTGGTGCCCTTGCCCTTGAAGGGGTTGTTGCGCTCGTAGAAGTGGCACAGGGCGGCTGCCAGGGCGTCGGTGGCGTCGAGCAGGGAGGGCATCTGGGCCGTGTCGAGACCTAAGGTCTTCTGCAGCATCAGTGCCACCTGTTCCTTGCTGGCCGCGCCATTGCCGGTAATGGCCATCTTGATTTTGCGGGGTTCATACTCGGTGATGGGTATCTCGCGGTTCAAGGCGGCGACCATCGCCACACCCTGGGCGCGTCCCAGCTTGAGCATCGACTGCACATTCTTGCCGTAGAACGGTGCCTCGATGGCCATCTCGTCGGGCAGATATTCGTCGATGACGCCGCTCACACGCTCGTAGATGTGCCGCAGTCGCATGTAGTGATCCTCCATGCGGTTGAGTTGCAGCACGCCCATGACAATGAGCTCAGCTTTCTTGCCGTTGACGCCCAACAAGGCATAACCCATGACATTGGTGCCCGGGTCGATACCGATGATGATATTCTCGTACTGCTTCTCCATTTCCTCAGCGCAAAGGTAATAAAAAGAAACACATGGGCGAGCCAAAAGC
The DNA here is from genome assembly GCA_900317325.1 of uncultured Prevotellaceae bacterium. Lineage (GTDB taxonomy): Bacteria > Bacteroidota > Bacteroidia > Bacteroidales > Muribaculaceae > Sodaliphilus. The sequence goes on along the minus strand of ONGE01000038.1, from coordinate 1,691 downwards.
AGCATTAATTGCCAACGGTGCGCGCCGAATTTTAACTTTATCCTCAAAATGAAAACCGCTAGACAATGTTAAATAAATGTTAAACACCAAAGAAAAGACGTTCTATCATAAATAATGAGTAATTTTGCACTTAACTGGTATTCACGCTTTATTTATTAACTTTTTTAATTCTTTTATTATGAAGAAACTACTCTTTACATTGGCGGCACTCATCACGGCAATGACCATGAGTGCACAACTCTCTTTCGTTAAGTCCCCCGTTGCACTCCCCAGCAACACACAGGACTTCACCCTTAGAAGCTCCCAGAACTTCCTGGGCTTGTACAGCCACGACTACATTAACCCAGAAATCCAATTCGGTTTCCAAGGTGGTGTTGCCGAAGGCACCCAGTGCGCTGTGGCTATAGCCCTGTGGCCCGAGAAATTGGCCGATTTCCAAGGCGGCAAAATCACAGCCTTCAAGTTGGGATTCACCAAGCCTGTAAAAGTCAATGGCGTTTTCGTAGCTACCTGCAAGGTTGACAATTGGGGCGAATTTTATGACATCAGCGAATTCACCCAGTGGGATTGCGATGTGGATGCTGATTTGGGATGGAATATCATCAATGTGCCCACCCCCTACACTATCGACACCGACGAGAATACCCACCTGCTGATCGGCTACTACATGATTCAACCCAGTCAAGAGGACGATGGTAATTACTGCATGGGCGTATCGGACATGATTTCCGATGAGGAGATGCATGACTACAGCCTGTGGCTGTACACCGGTGGTGATTATTGGCACCAGCAGTATTTCTCTCAGGAATACAACTATTACCTGAGTGTGCAGTGCCTCGTTGAGATGGATGATGACATCGATCCCACCCAGCAGTGCCAGGCTCCTGATGGCAGTTACACTATCACCGGCCTCGAGAAGGCTACTATCACCCTGAACAACAACGAGCCCGATGCAACTGTTTACTATCAGATTTACTGCGATGGCGTTTTCATTGGCGAGGATGAATTCACTGGTGACAGCTACAGCTTCGATGTACAGGGTGTAGGCACTTATCAGGTAACTGCCGTTGCCAAGAAAGAAGGCTACAAGGACAGCACTCCCGGTGGCTTCTTCTTCACTATTCATGAGAACGAGGCTCCCGAGCCCACTCCCACTCCCGCTCCCGCAATCACCTGGGAAATCAACGACGATGCTGTCATCATCACCGCTACCGGTGAGGGTGAGGTACTCCTCTATGTAAACGGCGAACTGGTTGAGAACCCCTGCACCATCGAGCGTGGTGAGGAGGATGTAACCATCGTTGTTACCGCTACCGCACAGGCCGAGGGCATGCTCATCAGCGATGTTGCTACCGAGACCATCGTAATTCCCGCCAAGGAGGTTGTTACTCCTCCGGATCCCGAGGATCACAACGTAGGTTACTGGTTGGTAATCTTCGACAAGGAGGGTAACGAGATGTGGTTCAAGTTGGAGAACGCCAATCCTGAGGATCCCAGCGGCTACCAGACCAACGTGGCTCTGCGCTACTCGATCTTCGGCGGTAACCCCAACATGAGCGACGACGAGCGTCCCAACGTTCCCTTCTACTTCATGGTTGACGGTGTTCGCTACGGTGCACTCGAGGAGAACATGATTCCCGTTTACGGCGATGCTAACCAGAACCCGCTGAACGAGAACGAGAACATGTGGA
>ONGE01000019.1 GCA_900317325.1 uncultured Prevotellaceae bacterium | reverse complement strand
CGATGACCGCAGCGCCTTCCAGACCAGCGGTCTGCGTCTGGGTACTCCCGCCATCACCACCCGTGGCCTCAAGGAGGACAAGATGGGCGACATCGTCGAGCTCATCGACACCGTGCTCCGCGCTCCCGAGGACGAGGCTGTTATCGCCGCCGTTCGTGGTAAGGTCAACGACATGATGAAGGACTATCCCATGTTCGCATGGTAATCCTCATGCCCACTGCGCTCGCAGTTTAGAGTTTAGGGTTTAGAGGGCATCCGCGTCCTGTAGCTCCACGCTAAGCCGCTAAGGCGCAAAGATATTTTAACTTAGTTGCATCCGCACTCCGTCTCTTGGCTGAGTGCGGATGCCTCTTTAACCTTTAACCTCTAACCTTTAACCTCTAACCTGCGAGCTTGCTCGCATAGTTCTTGTTTTTTCTCTGTTTTCTTTCGTTTTTCGGTAATATTTTGTATTTTTGCAACAAATAAACATTAATAACCCACTAAAATCTATGGATTATGAAGAATAAATTACTTTTCAAGACCATTGCTCTGATGGTGTTCCTGACGTGCGCGTTGGGAGCCAGCGCGGCAACAGAAACTTTCTCGAAAGACGGCATTTACTACCAGTTGACAACTTACTCCGACGGTAGAGGTGTTCTCACTGTACAGAACAACGGGTCGTTCAACACCTATTCAGGCGTTGTCAACATTCCCGACAGCGTTCAATACAATGACGTTTATTACCCTGTAACGGGTATTGGCTACCAGGCGTTCAAGAATTGTACTCATCTTACTGGTGTCACGATTCCTGAGGGTGTCACGATGCTGTTGAACGAGAGTTTTGCTGGTTGCACCTCGCTGACCAAAATCACCCTGCCCAGCACCATGTACGCTATTTATAACTACGCCTTTGTCGGTTGCACCTCGCTGACGAGCATCACCTGCTTGAGCGAAACAGCCGAGTCGTTCAATGCCAACAACTTTGATACAAGCACCTATGCCAACGCCACGCTCTATGTCCCTCAAGGCTCCAAGAGCAGCTACCAGAGCACTGCAGCTTGGTCACAGTTCTCCAACATTCAGGAGATCAATAAGTTTGTTGTTGACGGCATCTATTACACGGTAACCGGCGGCAATAACGTTAGCGTGACCTACAGGGATTCGCCGACTTATTGCAGCTACTATGGCAATGTGGTTATTCCTGAAACCGTGACCTATCATGGCGTGACCTATACCGTGACCGGAATTGGCGAATCGGCATTCAGGGAATGTCACGATGCCGATAGGTATTTGTTCGTCACATTGCCCAATACAGTGACCTCCATCGGAACCTATGCTTTCTATTCGTCCAATCTCTTATACATCGAGTTGGGAAATAAGGTAAGCTCTATCGGCGGACTCGCTTTTGTGGGTACCGAGAACACGCTTAATATCATTAACTGTCACGCGATGATGCCTCCCTCAATCGCGTCAAACACTTTTGCCCAGGAAACGCTTGATAATGTCAACCTGTGGATACCGCGCATGGCCTATGGTAGATACACGTCTGCGAACTATTGGAAGAACTTTAACGAGAATCATCTGTTTTATGGCTATGACTTCATCATTGACGGTGTCTATTATGGAATCAACTCCTATGTGAATACCGTGGAGGTGTCGGCCTATGCCATGTCTGTCGATACTACAAGACTGTACAGCGCTTTTTCCAAGCAGGAGGTTATAAACGTTCCGCGCTCTGTTACCTACGATGGGGTTGAGTATACCGTCAATCGGGTTGGATGTTTTGCATTCTATGAGTGGGACATGAAGGAACTCTCGTTGCCCAGTAGCATCCAGAGCATCGAACCCCATGCTGCTGGCTTCTGTGACAAATTGGAGACCATCAATTTCTCCGAAGGTGTGACCAGTATCGGTAGACTGGCTTTCCGTGAATGCACAAGCCTGCAGTCGTTTTTGATACCCAATACAGTGAAATCCATCGGGTATGGTGCTTTCTATGGCTGTAGTAGTCTCCAGGATCTTTTCTTGGGAGCTGGTGTAGAGCAGATTGAAAAATATGGGTTTTACCGTTGTAACAATCTCAATAGAATAATCAGTTATCCGCTCATTCCGCCTGTGATCGATGTAGATGTATTCTCTAATGATACCTATAATCAGGCCACGTTATATGCCGCGGTTATGTCACTTCCTGCCTATCAGTCCGCTGTGGGATGGCGGAATTTCTACAATATTGTGGGTATGCACACGCTGGACGAAGCCTTGAATGTGCCTGGTGGCAACATCCACTTTATAGAAAGCGACTATTCCTGGATCGTGTGGAACGATGGCGAGAGACTCTTTGCCATGTCAGGCAATGCAGGCGTGCATAATAGCTCTTCTATACTGTCGACCACGGTCAAAGTCTCTGTACCATCCATCTTGTCGTTTGATTTCAAGGCTTGGGGTGAAAGTGCACCGGACAATCCAAACACAACCTATGATGAGTGCGTGTTTATGGTGAACGGCACTTCGGTGTTCCGTTACGGCGCCCGTGACAACGATTGGGAGACCTTCACTTATGAACTGCAGCCCAATGTCACCTACCAGATACGTTGGTACTATCACAAGGATGTCAGCGATGATGGCGTGGGCGACTACTTCGCCTTGGACAATATTCAGATTAGGCCCAAGGTCCTGCCTGGTGACGTGAACTCTGATGGTGTGAGAAACATCAGCGACGTGACAGTCTTGATTAATTATCTGATGACCGAGAATGAATCGGGCGTAAATCTGGCGGGTGCTGATGTAAATAATGACGGTGCTGTCAATATCAGCGATGTGACTGCACTGATCAGCTTAGTGCTCAGTGCCTCATGATAAAAAAAGAATGATTTCTTTTTGTTCTACGCTCAAGTTGCACTATCTTTGCACGGCTTTTTCCGAAAAGCCGTGCATTCGTTTGAATTAAACAACAATAATAACCATATAATTGAAAAGACAAATGAAATTGTTAGAAGGAAAAGTGGCGCTCATCACTGGAGCTGCCAGAGGCATCGGCAAGGCCATCGCACTGAAGTTTGCTGCCGAGGGTGCCGACATCGCATTCACCGACCTCGTCATTGACGACAGCGGCAAGCAGACCGAGCAGGAAATCGCAGCCCTGGGCGTTAAGGCCAAGGGTTATGCCAGCAACGCTGCCAACTTTGAGGAGACCGAGGCTGTCGTGAAGCAGATTCACGAGGACTTCGGCCACATCGACATTCTGGTCAACAACGCCGGTATCACCAAGGACGGTATCATGCTGCGCATGACCGAGCAGCAGTGGGACGCAGTTATCGCAGTTAACCTCAAGAGCGCATTCAACTTCATCCACGCCCTGGTGCCCATCATGATGCGCCAGCGTGCCGGTTCCATCGTCAACATGGCATCGGTAGTGGGTGTTCATGGCAACGCTGGCCAGGCCAACTACGCTGCCAGCAAGGCCGGCCTTATCGCTCTGGCCAAGAGCATTGCCCAGGAGATGGGTAGCCGCGGCATCCGCGCCAACGCCATCGCTCCCGGCTTCATCGACACTGCCATGACTCAGGCCCTCAGTGACGAGGTTCGCAAGGAATGGTGCCAGCGCATCCCCCTGCGCCGTGGCGGCACCGTCGAGGATATCGCCAACGTGGCTACCTTCCTCGCCAGCGACATGTCGAGCTACGTCACTGGTCAGGTCATCCAGGTCGACGGCGGCATGAACATGTAATCAAGGCAGCCACTGCCTCACACCGATAGATACCACAACCGGTTCATGAATGTTTGTGTTCATGAACCGGTTGTGGTATCTATCGACAGTTGTTGTCTGCGGTTGTATTTAATGTCGATGTCTTGCAAGCCTGTGGCTTGCATGTAAACATCTGTTACTCCTCGCCGTCGGCGACTTCACAGAGCGACATTTCACGGTATTCCTGCCAGTCAGGGTCTTCTTCGGCCTCGAACTGCAGGGGCAGGGCGGGGAAGGGCGCCATCACCTCGTTGAACTTGCGCTGGAAGATGTGCAGCGAGCGGGTGTAGAACACCCAGTTGCGCTGTCTGTCACCGGTGTAGATGCCCGTCATCACGGCCACAGGGTCACGGTCAAAACTCTCGTTCAGGGCATCGGTGACCTCTTCCATCACCTTGCTGTCGGCATACACGGGCAGGCCTTTCTCGTCGCCCTCGTAGGGCCATGTCACTTCAACGCGGTAGCGGTAAAGCCCTGTCTGGATGACATTGTTCATTGCACGCCTTCCGGTGACAAGGATGAGGGTACCGTTCTCGCCCTCGGCGGGAGCGGTCCACCAGTCATCGCTGATTCTCAACTTGGCCATGATGTGCTGCGGTTGATGGGTTTACTCGGGATAATTGAATGTAATCTGTTCATACTTCAAGTGGCCTTCCTTGCCTTGGGTGCGCGACGCACTGACGTAGAAGATGGCCTTAACCGGTTCCGTCAGTTCTCCGTAGGTGCCGGTGGCAAGCTTGCCCCTCACCTCGTCGAGATAGGCCTTAAATGTAGGAAGGAAAGTGCCGTACTGTTGGATGGCCTCGGCATCGGTCTTGGCGAACTCCGAAGCATCACCCGTGCTGTAGTTGACTTGTTTGTCATACACGATTTGATTGCTCTTGATCCATGCGTTCATGTCAACAAGGAGTTGCTCGGGACCAACGAATTCGAGATTGCCGGCCGAGATGGCATAGGTGACGTAGAGGGGATGATCATACTCCGGACTCGTGTCAAATTCACATGATGTGAATGCTCCTGACGCAAGCATCATGCATGTTATCAAAAGTGTAATTCTGAACAGGGATTTCATATTCTGTGTATAAGTCTTTTAAGAATGTGCAAAGTTAGTCATAATTTTGTGATTACGCGGAGAATAGTTCGAAATATTCCCTCCTTAAATATTTTTTGACGAGCCGCAGGTACATATTACCCTTATTTGTGTTTTTCTGGCCGTATGAGGGATAATTCTCTGATGTGTATGAAGTTAATGCTTGAATGGGTCAACTGGCGTTTTCAAAAAAATATTGTAAAAAGCACAAAAATCTGCTAAAAACTCTTGTTAATAACTTTTTTTGATTACTTTTGCAGACCCTATTCAAATCGGCAAGGGTTGGAATAGGGTTGCCGAGAATCGGCGCGGGGGGCCTCATGTGACATGTCAGGCCGATAAAACCTCGTTTTTGTAGAACAAAACATTGAATTAATGAACAAGACGTTATTGACGATTGCCGTTTCAGGGTTGCTGATGTTGCTCACATCGGCTTATTATTCTACACCTGCCGATGGACGCATCGGTTACAAGGCTCCTGCCCTGGTACTGGACAACAACAATGGTCTGTCACCGCTTCTCCAACACCGTGGCGAGAATGTGCTGCTCACCTTCTGGACTTCGGCCGATGCCCAGTCCCGATTGGATAATATGCGCTACGACCGCCTTTCGCGTCAGGACAATTCGGGCTATGTGCACGTGTCGGTCAATCTGGACCGCAGCGCGGGTGTGTTCAACAGCATTGTCAAGCTTGATGACCTCAACCGCTCGGCTCAGTTCGGCACATCGTTGGATGCTCAGGATGCCATCATCAAGAGCTGGCGCCTGAATGAGGGTTATCACTCGTTCCTGATCGATGGCCAGGGCCGCATCGTGGCGATTGACCCCGATGCCAAGACGCTGGCGAGTGTCAAGTGAATCGGTCGGACGTTGACGATAAAAGAAACCGGGATTTCCGTTCAGGAAGTCCCGGTTTCTTTATGTCATTTGTGCTGTAGGGATTTTCTTGTGGGGTGGGTGAGCCACTGGAAGAACTTCACCTTGCTCATCAGGAACAACGTCAACGTGACGGCTGCGGTATAGAGCACCATATAGGGGAAGGTGCTGGGCAGATCAAATACCTTGATGAGTTCATACAGGGGAATGCACACGAGGAAGATGTGGTACAGGTAATAAAACATGCTCTCCTTGCCGATGTCGCGCAGCCACTTAACGTTCCTGACGATGTTGACGAAGAACAGGCACATGGAGAACGAGCAGGCTAGGATGGCGAGTTTCTCGGGCACTCCGGCCAAGTCATAGTGATCGGCGCCATTCATCACTTTGCCGCAATCGGGAAACTGCCAGAAGATGAGTCCCAGCAGCACAACCGATACCGCGGCATGCAGCTTGGAGTTGCTCCACCAGCGCTTGTTGATCAAGCCCTGATGGTAGAAGTAGCCCAGCAGGAAGAACGGATAGAAATTGAGTGCACGTTTTATCGACAGCGTGTTTCCCCACCAGGTGAAGCCCACCACGACCGAGACCAGCAGGGCGATGGCGAGATAGACGACAGGTCTGTTACGTAGCCATCGGGGCGAGTAGTACAGCATGATTCTCCAGTAGATGAGACTCAGCAGGTACCACAGGATGCCGAATGGGAATGCGATTGCGGCTCGCACGTAATCGCCGTGGTCAATCACGACCCACAGGACGCTGATGGCATGGAAAGTGAGCAGTGTGACAAAGATGTCGAGTATCCTGCGCCACATGACGCGCGGCGGTTCTTGCTCGGGCGAATGGGTCAGATAACCTGAGATGAGGATGAAAAGGGGCATGTGGAAGATATAGATGAGCCCCATGACGCCATGATTGATGAAATCGCCTGGGTCAATCGTCTGGATGATGTGACCCATGATGACCAGGATGATCAGGAATCCCTTGAGCGTATCTAACCTGTTGTCTCTGGCCATGGCGAATCAGAATATCATTTGAAGTAACGCTACATCGCGATAGGTGTTACCGCGTTTGACCCACGACTTGAGAATACCGCAGCGGCTGTATCCATAGTCTTCAAACAGCTTGAGGCACACCTCGTTGTCAAGCGCGATGAAGACATAGAGCTGGCGCAGGCCGATGTGGTCGCGGGCATAGGCAGTGAGTCTCTCCAAGGCTTGACGACCCAGCCCCTTGCCCCGCCATTCATCGGCGATGAACAGTCCCAATTCGGCGCGGTTGTTCAGCGGGTCAAAATACAGGAAATCAACGGTGCCGACGGGGGTGCCGTCGCTGCTCAAGGTGATCATCAGGCGCAACTGCCGCTGGGCGTAGATGTCGCCCGTGTACTGTTGCAGATAGCTCCACAAGGCTTCGCGGGAATAGGGTGCCGCCGTGTCGCTCACGGTCCACAAGGCCGTGTCGTTCTCCCAACGATAAAGCGTGTCGAGGTCGGTGGGCTCGAGTGCACGCAAGGTCACGGTGTCATTACTCAGCAACTGGCTCATGATCAAGACATTTTAGGGGAGATGATGATGCCGTGGCGGTCGGCAAAGATATGATAAGCCAGGCGGCTGCTGTCGCTGTGCTCGCGAATGAAGTCCACCACTTGGGCATAGCTGTGGCAACCGTCGTCGATGAGCACGTTGCAGTTGCCGGTCGTGGGGATGCTGGCCTGGAAACTGCCGATGCCGGCTCGCTCGGCCACAACTTGTGGATTGTCGCTGATGATGACCCAGGGCCACAATTCGGTGACGGGCTTGCCGCCCTTGGGCAGCATGCGCTTGACCAGCCGCTTGGCCATCGCCATGCCGGCGCGCACCATCACACCCAGTTTGACGATGGGGTAGAAAATCACGTTGAAGCGCGGGAAATGCTTGCGGTAGAAGATGAGCATCGCATCATAGAACACGCGCACATAGCGCATCGAGTCCTTGTGCGTGCTCTCGCCCTTGTAATGCACCATGGGCGTGGGTAGGAACCAGTTCTCGTAACCTGCCTTGACGATACGGTAGCTCAAGTCGATGTCCTCGCCGTACATGAAGAAGTCCTCATCAAATCCGCCCAACTGCTGCAGCACGTTTGTGCGGCACAGCATATAGGCGCCCGAGAGGATGTCGATGCATTGCGGCTCCAGGTCGCTCAGGTAGCGCAAGTGATACTTGGCGAACCATGGCGAGCGCGGGAACAGCTTGGAGAGACCGAAAATCTTGCAGAACGATACCCACGGGGTGGGGAAGGAACGCTTGCTCTCGGGAAGGAACACGCCGTTGCCGTCCATCATGCGGGCGCCGATGGCACCGCACTTGGGGTGCGACCGCATCCACGCGATGCCGTCTTGCAGACAGCGCGGCGTGATGATGGTATCGGGGTTGAGGATGAGGGTGTACTCGCCACGGGCCTGCATGATGGCCTGGTTGTTGGCGCGGGCAAACCCCACATTCTCCTGGTTCTCGATATAGGTGACGCCTGGATGGCGCTCACGCGAGAAGGCGATGCTGTCATCGCCCGACAGGTTATCGACGACGATGACCTCGCCCGCGATGCCCTGCATGGCTTGCTCGACCGAGCGCAGCGTCTGCTCCAGCAGATACTTCACGCGGTAGTTGACGATGACGACAGTCAGTTCCATAGCTGCAATGATTCCACGCGGTTAATTATTCTCATATCCATAACTCAAGGCTGCTCCCAGAGCGGTGCAGTAGGGGGCATACTTGGGAATGTGGAAAGTCACTTTATACAAGTTTTCCAACATCGGGAAAATGTATTTGCACGATGTCAGTTCGGTGAGTTTGCCGATGAGCACGAAGTCCTTGAATCCACCGTTGATTTGGGACAGCACAGCGGCCGAGCCGATGGTCTCCAGCACCATGTGGACGATGCCCGAGGCGATGTCGTTCTTGTTCGGTGTGATGTTAAGCACATTGGCGAACAGTGATGCGGTGGCGTCGCGGAACAAAGTGTCATAACCGCCGTCACACACATCACGGATCCTCAGGTTGATCAGCTCGGGGTAACCATTATCGGCCAACGTTTTGATTTCCTCGATATTGGTGGTACCGAGCAGCAGTTTGGATAAGCCCAATAAGGTGCCGCCACCCATCCCGATGCCGCCGATGTGGCTGATGTCGTCACCATCAACGCGCACCAGCGAGGTCCCTGAACCCATCGACACCACGATGATGTGATCCAGCCCGCTGTCAAAACGTGCCCCCAATCCGTTGGCTTTGAATTCGTCAATAAAGGTTGTGGGACACTCGAGGAGGGGGAATGTCACGCCCTTGGCTCCAATGCCGGTGAGCATGATGTGCTCAATGTTGTCGAGGGTGATGTTGTTCGTCTGCAGGTAACTGCCGAGTGCGCCATAGATGGCTGCGATATCGTCATGGCACGAAATGGACATGGGCGCTATGATGCGCTTGCCGTTCTCGATGCCGATGATTTTGGTGGAGCTGATGCCCGTATCTATGCCGATGACTATGCTCATTGTATCTCTCTAGTTGTCAGTTTTTTCTCTAAATGTCGATTTTGGGTCTCCAGTCTGCAAATCAATTGCACAAGGGGTCATTGGGCAGATTCAACCACAGTCGATAGCGGTCGCCGAAACGTTCCACAGCCTCCCGCCACTGCTCATCGTCGCCTTCGCCCATGAGCAGGTCATGGCCGCCATCGTGGAGCACTGCCCAGTCGTGCCGCTTGAGCTCGCTGGCTATCTGGTCTTTCTCCCAACCGCTGTAGCCGACGATGAACTTGACGCGCCCCTCGACAGGACCGCCCAGCTCAACATAACGTCTGATGGCTTCAAAGTCGCCTCCAAACCACACGCCGTCGCCCACATCGATGGCCTCGGGAACGATTTCGGGCCCCAATGTGTGCATGTAGAACAGCATTTGGGTCCCTACAGGTCCGCCCAGGAACAAGGGAATCTCCTCCACGGTCTCGATTTCGGGCATGATGTCCCGCAGGTTGTATCCCGTGTAGTGGTTCACTATCACTCCCATGGCGCCTTCTCCTTCATCGGGGTCCACAATGAGCACGAGCGATTTCTTGAAGAAGAAGTCGCCCACCGTGGGCTTGGCGACCAGCAGCGATCCTCTTTGGGGTTGAGGTTGCTCGTCGTTGAGGTGATAGATGTCCTGATCCCAGTCGTTCATGCTTGCAAAGGTAGTGTAAAATTCCCGATAAAGCGAATACAATGCGTGTTTATTATCGTTGTTGGTCATGACTGGCCATTCTGTTACGGGCAAAACCGCGGTTTTATTCCATTGCTGCAAGTCAAAAAACAGTAATGATAATCGCTGGTCCGGGCATGGCTCAAACGCGACAATCCACTCTCGGCGGCCGGCATGAAATCTGCCGGTGGAAGAGGTGATTTTTTCTTTGTTTTTCTCTAATAAATCGCCGTTTTTCACGTTATATAATAAAAAGAATACTACAACTGATAGCAATGAAAGTCATGAAATTCGGCGGGACCTCGGTCGGAAGCATCGAGAGCCTGCTCAACCTCAGGGATATAGTTAATGCCGAGACCAAACCGGTAGTGGTCGTCGTTTCGGCCATGGGTGGTTTCACCAACCAGTTGCTGGCGATGTGCGAGCAGGCGCAGCAGCGCGACATCTCGTGCCTGGATACGCTCGAGGCGGCACGCAAGCGCCATCACGATGCCATCGATGGCGTTGTCGTCGAGTCGATGCGCGACGAGGTGCATGCCACCATCGACCGCTTTGTTGACGAGAGCTTGAAGCCTTATTATCTGGCCCTGGCCACCAATCCCCACATGCCGGTCGAGGAGATTGAGCGCGTGTGCGACGCCATTGTCGCTCACGGCGAGATCCTGTCGTCGGCCATCGTGGCGGGAATGTTCGAGGACGGTGTGCCTCACCTGTCGCTCAACTACATGCGCACGGTGCCCGATGCCGGTGGCCGTGTCCTGGACTGGGAGGAGACCGAGCGGCTGGTGAAAGAGGACTTCACTTCGCTGGACCAGGGTGTGCACGTGGCTCAAGGTTTCATCTCGCGTGATAAGACTTCGGGCGCCGTCACCAATCTTGGACGAGGCGGTAGTGACTATACGGCCGCCATCTTGGCCACCTTGCTGGATGCCGAGGCCCTGGAGATTTGGACCGACGTGGACGGTTTTATGACAGCCGACCCGCGCACCCATCCCGATGCCACCGTCATCCCGCAGATGACTTATGCGCAGGCCCAAGAGATGTGTGATGCCGGTGCAAAGGTCATCTACCCGCCCACTATAGCACCTGTTGCCATGAAGAAGATTCCCGTTTGGGTCAAGAATACTTTCAATCCATCGGCACCCGGTACCGTAATCGTTGACTAAATGAGGTATTACAGTACTTCGAACAGGCAGTTTACTGCAACGCTGGAGCAGGCGGTCACCAAGGGGCTTGCTCCTGACGGCGGCTTGTATATGCCTGAAAGGTTGCCCCGCTTGCCCAAGGCCGTTTTGCTCAACATGAGCGGCATGACCTTGCAGGAGGTGGCTTATGCCATCGCCTCGTTTGCCCTCAACGGTGATGTGCCGACCGATGTGTTGCACGATATCGTGTTCGACGCTTTCGATTTCGACATCCCCTTGGTCAAGACAACAGGCGGACATTATGTGCTTGAACTCTTCCACGGCCCTACGATGGCGTTCAAGGATGTGGGCACGCGCTTCATGGCTCGTTTGCTCGACTATTACCGCAAGTTGCATCCCGAGTGGAGCACCCTCAATGTGCTGGTGCCCACCAGCGGTGACACGGGCAGTGCCGTTGCCAACAGTTTCTGGCGCATGCCGGGTGTCAATGTCTATGTGCTCTATCCTCGCGGCGCGGTGAATAAGATACAGAAGTCGCAGTTCGCGTCGCTGGGTTTCAACGTGACAGCCCTCGAGGTGAACGGCTCGTTCGACGACTGCAAGTCGCTGGTCGAGAAAGCCTTCATGGATCCCGAGCTCAATGACGCGATGCGTCTCACCAGCGCCATGTCCATCAACTATGCCCGCATTGTCCCGCAGATGGTGTATTATTTCTGGGCCTATGCTCAACTGGTTCGTTATCAGGTGGATACGAGTAACTTGGTGTTTGCGGTGCCGTGTTCCAACTTGGGCAATCTGGCCAGCGGACTGATGGCTCAGGCGATGGGCTTGCCGGTCAAGCGCTTTGTCAGTGTTGAGAATCAGAACAACATCTTTTACAACTATGTCAAGACAGGTGTTTTCACGCCTAAGCCCACTCAATACAGCATCGCTCCGGCTCTGGATGCCGGTTGCCCGAACAACTTCGGCCGTGTGGTAGAGATCATGGGCTCTTACGAGAACCTTTGCCGTCACATTCACGCCTATAGCTATAACGACAACCAGATCATCGATACCATCATGCGCACCTATGATGACGAGGGTTATCTGCTTGATCCCCATAGTGCTGTGGCTTACCGCGCCCTTGCCGAGGACCTGCAGCCGGGAGAGACCGGTGTCACACTCGCCACGGCTCACCCTGCCAAACTCCAGCACTTGATGGAAAACATCATCGAGGAACCTGTGATACTTCCCTCACAACTGGCTAGCTTCGTCAGCAGCGACCTGAGTGTCAAAAAGATGCCCAACGGCTTCACTGCTTTCAAGCGCCTGCTGCTTGACAACGCTTGAGGAATCCTGAGTTGTTTGCGTGAAAAATAAAAGGAGCCAAGATGGCTCCTTTTTTGTTCATTAATGGACGATGATTGCTTTGGCATGGTTGTGCCTTGTCACAGCAGGAAGAACAGCGACACGCCGATGACCGAGATGAGGGCACCGAGGATGCTCTTCAATGTGATGGGCTGCTTGAACAACCACCAGGCGGGCAGGATGATAATGATGGGCGTCAAGGCCATCAGGGTACTGGCAATGCCTGCTGCCGTGTATTGCACTGCAAGCAACGAGGCGCCCACACCGACGAACGGCCCGAAGATGGTAGTCGCAACAGCGGCCGTCATGCCCTTGCGGTCATGCAGCCCATTGCGCAACGGCCCGAATCCCTCGCGCAGGGCCATCAGCAATGCGAAGCCGATGGTGCCGGCAATGCAACGGAAGAAGTTGGCATGGAACGGCAACAACCAGCCGGCCAAGTCGGACGTGAGTGAGGCCTCATAATGGTCCATGCCGATTTTGCTCAACACCAATCCCACACCTTGACAAATGGCGGCTCCGATGGCGAACAGCACGCCCGACAACGGTAGCTTCAGCGACAGTTTGTGCCCGTCACCGCGTCCCAGCACGCTGATGGCGATACCCGCCAGCGTGACCAGCATCGCCAGCATTGCCGAAGGGCGAATTTGTTGACCTAGGGTGAACCACGCCATGATGGCTGCGGTGATGGGCGCCAGTGTCATGAAAAGCTGGCCGAACTTGGAACCGATGATGATGTAGCACTGGAACAGGCAGAAGTCGCCGATTACATAACCCACGAGGCCCGACAGCATCATCCACAGGTAGGCTTCGGTGCTGGCTTGAGCGGGCAGGGGAGTGCCCCCCATGAACCAGAACAGGATGCCCGAGAAAATGAGTGTGATGACCATGCGCGTGAGGTTCAGCGTCAGGTTGCCCATGCGCTTGCTGCCAAACTCGCTTAACAATGCTGTGGCCGTCCACGAGAATGCCACTCCTATTGAAATCAGTTCACCGACGTATTGCATGGCTGCAAAGGTACGATTTAGTTGTCAGTTTTCAGGCTCGGGCAATCAGTTTTTTTGTTGGATAATTATCTGGGCAAAACTGCAGCAACTGAAAACTTTTGTCTATATTTGCAGTTTGATAAGTGTCGTTTTGCCTGCTGATTTGTTTCAATGGGCTGAATGATAATGGATTAATTAAGTATATAACAATACCAAGATATGAGCGAAAAGACTACTGGAAAGAAGAAAAACAAGCGTCGCAGCATTGTCCGCAAAATGTGGACCTGGTTTGCCATCTTTGTGGGCCTGATTGTGCTGCTGTTCGTGCTGATCTACAACGGTGTGATCGGTTACATGCCGGCTATCGATCAGTTGAAGAATCCCACCGACAAGTTCGCCTCGACCATCTACAGTGCCGACGGTGTGGAGATGGGACGTTATTACCGCAGCCGCAGCAACCGCATCTATGTGGACTTCGACGAGATGTCCCCGCACTTGACCGACGCGCTGATCGCCACCGAGGACTCGCGCTTTGACGAGCACTCGGGCATTGACGTGCGTGCTATCATGCGTGCCGTGATCAAGCGCATCATCATGGGACAGAAGAGCGCCGGTGGTGGCAGTACCATCACGCAGCAGCTGGCCAAGCAGTTGTATTCGCCCGAGTCTCACAACATCTTCGAACGCGCCCTGAAGAAACCTGTGGAGTGGGTAATCGCCGTCAAGCTAGAGCGTTACTACACCAAGGACGAGATCATCAAGATGTACTTCAACCAGTTTGACTTCCTCAACAACGCGGTGGGCATCAAGATGGCCAGCGAGGTGTATTTTGATAAGGACCCCAAGGACTTGAACATCCAGGAGGCTGCTACGCTGGTGGGCATGTGCAAGAACCCGTCTTACTTCAACCCAGTGCGTCATGCCGAGCGTACGCGTCAGCGTCGCAATGTGGTTTTCGAGCAGATGGTCAAGGCTGGCTATCTGAGCCAGGCCGAGTGTGAGCAGCTCAAGACTTTGCCGCTGGTCATCAAGTTCAAGAAACTGGACCACAACGATGGCCCGGCGCCCTACTTCCGTGAGGAACTGCGTCGCGTGATGATGGCCAAGAAGCCCAACCGCAAGGACTATCCCTCGTGGAACCAGCAGGCCTTTATCGATGACTCGGTGGCTTGGGCCGTGAATCCCCTCTTCGGCTGGTGTAACAAGAACACCAAGCCCGACGGTTCACATTATGATATCTACACCGATGGTTTGAAGATTTACACGACCATCGACTCCCGCATGCAGGATTATGCCGAGAAGGCCGTGCACAAGCACATGAGCAAGACGTTGCAGCCTGCCTTCCTGCGTGAGCGCGGCGGTACCAAGAATCCTTATACCAACAACAAGCAGGAGCTCTCCAGCGCTGGCAAGCAAGCGCTCATCAACGCTGCCATCCGTCACAGCGAGCGCTACCGTGTGCTCAAGGAGCAGGGCATGAGCGATGCTCAGATCATGGATAACTTCAAGAAGCCTGTGCAGATGCACTTGTTCAACTACGAGGGCGGCTTTGACGCCCAGATGTCACCGCTCGACTCGCTGCTCTACACCAAGTCGTTCTTGCGTTGCGCCATGATGTCGATGGACCCCGTTACCGGCTTTGTCAAGGCCTATGTGGGCGGTCCCAATTTCCGCTTCTTCAAGTATGACATGGTATCGACCGGACGCCGCCAGATTGGTTCGACGGTAAAACCGTTCGTCTATTCCCAGGCCATTGAGTTCGGTGGCCTGACACCGTGTTCGACACGCCCCGGCGGTGCCCCCAACATTATCTGGAACAACGAGGTGTATAACCCGGCCAATGAGGGTAGTGGTGGCGGAATGACCTTGAAACAGGCGTTGACCTACTCCAAGAACTGGATCTCTGCAGGCTTCATGCGTGGTACACGCGAGAACTGGATTGAACGCAACGGTTATTACACGATGGCCCCCTCTGAACTGGCCAAGTGGATGCACAGCTTCGGTATCACGAGTTACCTCGATCCTGTGCCTTCGTTGAGCTTGGGCGCGTGTGAGGTGTCGTTGCGTGAGATGGTTGCTGCTTACTCGGCGTTTGCCAATGGTGGCATGCGCGTTGAGCCCGTCTATGTGTCACGCATCACCGACAATCGCGGTAATGTGCTGGCCGAGTTCACCGGAAGCCAGACCGAGATCATGAGTGAGGACACTTACCTGAAGATGCTCTCGATGCTCCTCAATGTTGTGAACGAGGGTACTGGTGCACGTCTGCGCTATGCTTATGGCATCACGGCCGACATGGGCGGCAAGACCGGTACGACCAACTTCCACAGCGACGGTTGGTTCATGGGCTTCACGCCCGAGCTGGTGACCGGTGTGTGGGTAGGTGGTGAAGAGCGCTACATCCACTTCAACAGCATGGCGATGGGTCAAGGTGCCGAGGCTGCACTTCCCATCCTGGGTTACTTCATGAAGTGGATCTATGACGACAAGAACCTGCCTTACAAGCAGAGCACCAAATTTGAATTCCCCAAGAACTTCAACGCTTGTGGCGACGAACTCGGCGCTTATGCCGGAAGTGGCGGCGGTAGCTGGCACGGCGGCGGTGGCGGCGGTGGTGACGGCGACGGCGGTGGTGGCGGAGGCGACCACGACGACGCAGTCGAAGGCGTCTTTGACTAAAAACAAGAAAGTCGAGCCATCTGGCTCGACTTTCTTGTTTAGTTAGATAAATACTACTGTATTAATGTATTAATAAATTTCTTTTTTGGCGGCAGCGAGGGTGTTCTTCATCAGCGAGCAGATGGTCATGGGACCAACACCGCCGGGGACGGGGGTGATGTACTCGCACTTGGGAGCCACCTCGTCAAACTTCACGTCACCGTTCAGACGGTAGCCGGTCTTGCTCTCGGGGTCGGCAACGCGGGTAGTGCCCACGTCAATAACAATAGCACCATCCTTCACCATGTCGGCGGTCACAAAGTTGGGACGGCCGATAGCGGCAATGATGATGTCGGCCTGGCGGCACTCTTCCTTCAGGGTGGCCGAGTGGCTGTGGCAGATGGTAACGGTAGCATCCCCGTGTTGCTTCTGGAGCATGAGCTGAGCCATGGGCTTGCCCACGATGTTGCTGCGGCCCAGCACCACACACTTCTTGCCCGAAGTGGGGATGTTGTAGCGCTGCAGCAGCGTGATGATGCCCAGAGGCGTTGCCGAGATGAAACTGGGCAGACCCAGCGCCATGCGGCCAGCGTTCATCGGGTGGATGCCGTCCACGTCCTTGCGGTAGTTGATGGTGTTGATGACTTTTTGCTCGTCGATATGCTTGGGTAACGGCAGCTGCACGATGAAGCCATCAACGTCGTCATCATCGTTCAACTTCTTGATGCAGTCCAGAAGCTGCTCTTCGGTGGTGTCCTCATCCATGCGGATGAGAGACGACTTGAAGCCGCACTTCTCACAGGCAATCACCTTGTTCTTCACGTAGGCTTCTGAGCCGCCGTCGTGACCCACGAGCACGGCGGCCAGGTGCGGGCGCTTCATTCCCGCGGCTATCATCTGGTCCACTTCGGCCTTGATCTCTTCCTTGATGGCCGCTGCAGTAGCTTTTCCGTCTATAAGTTTCATTATCGTCTCTTTATCAGTTGTTTACTAATTGTCGCTTAGAATCAATCCACAAAATTACTCATTTTTTGTGAAATAGGACGGCTTTACGGCCAACTTTTCAATAATGCTGTTGGTTTTGTTGTTAAATTATGGCACGGATACTCCTCATTTTTTCACAATCCCGCGAACAACGGGCCACCCCAACACTCCTTGACGCCAGTCCACAATACAAGTGTCACCCACTTGGAGTGGATCATGGATGTCATCATCACTCATGACAAATGAACTGTTGTCGTCGGTATATTTCCATTCAACCCAGGCCCAGGTGTTGTCTCCGTCAACGGTTTTGTCGGTGATGATAGCCACTCGCTCACGTTGCACGGGTGTGATATAATAATTCGCCAGAATACTGAGGATAAACGGGAAAGCAATCATTGGTAGTATGGTGAACGGTCCGAGCTTGATGTATCCCTTTCCGTTCATGAAAAAGCACAACCCGATAAAGGCGAATACGATAATTACGCCTGCTGCCGAATCAAATAAAAAATCATCTAAAAAATAATAAAGTTTGGGCAGCTTCATCCATTGTGATAGCCCCATTGAAGCGAAGAATGCAATCCAGAATGCTAGTTGTAAATAAAAGCACCATCGGGGTTCATCGTCGTCGTCCACTGCGGGAGCAAGGCTGGCTCCAAAGAGCGCCCGAATTTTCAATTTTAAGCGTCTGATTAGTCCTGGCTTTAATGCTGTTATGGTTATGCTTTCTTTTTCAACCATACCCCTCATGGGGCATGATGTGTAATGAGTCGTCTTGTTCGTTAATTTGTAGTTAAGGGATTCGCTATCATCGTCAATGATATAGACGTGACCTTGATTATCGACGGCAATGGCTTCATATTCTGAGATTCTTTCATTCATGCATAACATGGCATTAGCCGGAAGGCCATAGCGGTTACAGTTGGTGTAGGCTATGACCGTTCGCTCAGCGTCGTCACATTCATTCAATTCCCAGACTAAATCAGTTAGGGCTTCAAGAGGCATTCTGCCGTGGAATGTAACCAGATAATCTTCATCTGTTTGCAACTCGTGAATAGTGGCACAATAGTCTAGTCCGCAACCACTTTCCTCCAGGGCAAACTTGTTCATGTGCTCAATCAATTTCCAGTAACCTAATCCTTTAACGAGTAGTTTGCCATCGCTGATTAGATATTGCTGTTCGTCGTTATTATTCATGTCCATGTGAGTGTTACACGGGATCGACGTCGTAGTAGAGTTTGACGGTCTTCATGCGGGCGTCGGCGGCAATCATCTGCTCGTAGAGGTCGCGCAGGATTTTCTTGACCTTGGTCATCGAGGCGGCTGTCTCCATTTTGAGGGTGATCTGGCGGATGTAGAGGTTCTGGACCTTTGACACGAAGGGAGCCATGGGGCCTAACACGCGCATGCCGAATACCTGCCTGAGCAGGCTGCTGTAACGCACGGCCAATTCGCCCACGGTAATGTCTTCGCGGTGCTTGAGGTAGATGTTGATGACCTTGGTGAACGGCGGGTACCCAAACTGCTTACGATCAGCCAGTTCATGCTGGTAGAAGCCCTCGTAATCATGTGCTTGGACATACTTGATGACGTCGTGGTCGGGCTGGCTGGTCTGGATGATGACCTGGCCTTGCTTGTGGGCTCGGCCGGCACGGCCCGACACTTGTTCCAGCATGTCGAAAGCCCGCTCGTGGCTGCGGAAGTCAGGGAAATTAATCATCGTGTCGGCATTGAGGATGCCCACGATGCTCACCGCGTCAAAGTCCAGTCCCTTAGTCACCATCTGGGTGCCCACCAGGATGTTGGTGCGGTGCTGGGAAAACTCGTCGATGATGCGGTCGTAGCTGTTCTTGCTGCGCGTGGTGTCCAGGTCCATGCGGGAGATCTTCTCGCCGGGGAACACGGCGTCGATGTCGTCCTCAATGCGTTCGGTGCCGTAGCCAACAATCTCGATGCCAGGTAGTTGGCATGCGGGACATAGGTCGGGTAACGAGATGGTGTAGCCGCAGTAGTGGCACACCAGGCTGCGGTTGTGCTTGTGATAGGTGAGCGACACGTCGCAGTTCTCACATTTGGGCACCCAGCCACATTCTTTGCAACGCACCATGGGGGAGTAGCCGCGTCGGTTCTGGAACAGGATGACTTGCTCGCCGTTATTGAGCGCCTTGCGGCAATTGGCGATGAGTTCGTGGCTGAACAGGCCGCTCATCTCGCGGCGCTTGCGGGCTTCGATGGTGTCGATGACCTTGACATCGGGCATCTTGATGTCGCCGTAGCGAGTCATCAGTTTCACCAGGCCATAGCGGCCTTCCTGGGCCAAGTGATAGACCTCGATGGCAGGTGTCGCCGAGCCCAGGACGGTCTTGGCGCCGTGCATCTGGGCCAGCACCAGCGCGGTGTTGCGGCCGTTATAGCGCGGGGCTGGATCTTGCTGCTTATAGCTGCTGTCGTGCTCCTCGTCGACGATGACCAGACCCAGGTTGGAGTAGGGGAGAAACACCGATGAACGCACGCCGATGACCACGCAGGGCTCGTTGGACCCTAACAGCCGTTTCCAGATGTCAACGCGCTCGTTGTCGCTGAACTTGGAGTGGTAGATGAGCAGGCGGTCGCCGAATACGCGGCGCAACCGGCGGGTGAGCTGGGTGGTCAACGCGATCTCGGGCACGAGGTACAGTACTTGCTTGCCCAGCTGCAGGGCGTCGGTAATCAGGTGCATATAGACCGATGTCTTGCCGCTGCTGGTAACGCCGTGCAGCAGGGTGATGGCATGCTGGCGCATCGATTGATGGATCTCGCTATACGCTCGTTTTTGCTCCTCGCTCAAGGCGGGCGGCGCTTCCAGTATGCTGCCCAGTTCGGCAAAACGGTTGATTTCCTTCTTGTAAATCTCAAATATGCCACGTTTCACGGCTTCGTGGAGCACGGCACTGCTCACGCCGGCGCGTTTCAACAGGTTCTCCTTGCTCACCTCCTTGACTTCACCGCCCTGCAGCCAGTGCGACATGTCCAGGTAGGCCAGCAGCAGCGTTTCTTGTTTGGGTGCCCGCTTGAGTTGGTCAAAGTATTGATGCAGAGCCTGTTCGTTGTCACGGGCAACGGTTAGACGGACACAGGGCTCGGTTTTTGGACGATAGTTGTCGATGACGCGCTCGCTCACGTGCAATGCGTCCATATCGAGCAAGCGGCTGACGTTTCGTTCTACGGTCTTGAAGCCGGTTGCCTTGGCGATTTCGGCAATCTGGACGCGTCCACGTTGCGCCGTGAAGTCGAGGATGACACGCTCGTGATCAGTGAGTTGCCCGGGTTCGCTCTCCTCAAAGTCGGGATTGACGCTGATGGTCGTCTCGCTCTCCACTTTCAGTCCCGAGGGAACAGCGGCCTTATACACCTCGCCCATCGAGCAGAGGTAATAATCGGCGATCCACTGCCAGAAGTCCAGTTGCGGATGACGCACGATGGGTTTGTCGTCAAGGGTGCCCAAAATCTCCTTCACGTCATAGCCTTTGGGCTCCCTGTCGTGCAAACTCATCACGATGGCAGTGAAGATTTTCTTGCGGCCGAAAGGCACCAAAACACGCATCCCTATCGACAGCGTCATCCCCTCGGGAATACGATAGGTATAGGTCCCCGGAAGGGCCAACGGGAGCAGTGTTTCGGCGAATTTGGGCATAAATATTGACGAATTAAATTTTTACTTGAAGTTTACAATTTATTTTCATTGATTATCAGCTTATAATCATTGAAAAGTAACAATTCGTCTGTCAAATTGTAATAATCTGATTCTATATTAAATAATCACTTTAATGATTGCTGATAAATTGACTGATAATCAACTTTGTGTTTATTATTTATCAAGATATTGATGATAAATGCGGTTTTCTTTGACGGCAGTGGCGGTCCAGCTCACCTCGGGCGGCAGTTGCTGGTCGATGTCGCCGGTGAGCAACTGCACGGCGCGGTCGGTGAAACGCTCCACAAAATTGTCACCCAGATCGATGGCGTTTTCACGACCAACGGCCTCGGCAGTGCCGATGACGTTGGTGGCTACAACGTGGGCTCCGCACGACAGGGCCTCGATGACCACGAGGGGCAGGCCCTCGAGACTGCTGGGCAGCACAAGCAGGTCCACACAGTTGAGCAGGTCGGGGATCTCTTCGGGCGGCACCTTGCCGGTGAAATGGCATTTCACACCTTTTTCTTTCATCAGTCGGCGCGTCTCTTCAAGCTGGATGCCGTCGCCAATCGCCCAGAATGTCAATTCGCTGCCATACTTTGTTTCGAGCATCTTGTAGATACAGGGCAGCAGGGTTACATTCTTCACGGGCTCGAAGCGGCCCACGAATGCGACAACCTTTTGGCCGTAGTTGACGTTGTATTTGTCACGCAAGCGGGCGCGTTCCTCGTCACTGTAGCGGCGGAATTGCTCGCTGGCACCATTGAGCAGGACATCGGCAGGGAAACCTGTCGTGAGCTCGGCGTGCGCTTTGTCGAGCAGGCCCTGACTGACGAAGAAATTGCAGGTAGCGCTATGCAATAGCTTGATGGTCAAGTCTTTTATCATCGGGTCGCGAGGCGGGTCGGTGTAGATACTGGCGCCATGCCAGGTGATGAAACTGGGAATGTGGAGTTTCTTGCCGGCGAAGACGGCGACATGGCCCATGATGCGGTCGTGGGCACTCACCAAGTCGTGGCCGCGCATCTCCCAGCCCAGGCGATGCAGGCGGTGTAGCAGCTGGCGCGGCGGCTTGTTGAAGAGCCGGTGCATGATGGCGTCGCCCCATCGGCGCCTGAACCAGGTGACGTGCACGTTCACGCCGTCGGCCTCGATGTAATCGGGGCGGAAATCGACTTTGCGCGTGTGCCTCACATGTCTCATCAGCCAGCCGTCATAGACTTGTAACATGTGGACATCTATCTTGTAATCAGCGATTTGCTGCAGATGCTTCACACGGCTGATGACCGCGTTGAACACGCCGAGCCGCCGATTGATGTCGCCTTCAAAGAGTACCGCAATTTGTTTCATAACTTGGTGTTTTTTGTTTTGCCGAAGGCAAATTTACACAACTTTTGACAACTGTGCAAGACGCGGCTCTCATTAAGTCACAAAACGGCACAAAAAAAAGAGGTCAAGCTTGCGCTCAACCTCCTCGTTAGTAGCGGGAGCCAGACTCGAACTGACGACCTTTGGGTTATGAGCCCAACGAGCTGCCACTGCTCCATCCCGCAATTTGCGAGTGCAAAAGTACTGCTTTTTTTCAACCTGGCAAGCGTTGAAGCCCAAAAAATGTGTTTTTTAACATATTTTTACCAGAAACCATAGTGTTTTGGCCGGTAAAAAGGCGAAAAAGGGCTGCACCAACGTCGGCGCAGCCCTCAATGATGTCGTGTTTCAAGACTCGGTGACGGGGATTACAGACCGATCTTCTTGAAGAAATCGTTGCCCTTGTTGTCCACGAGGATGAAGGCCGGGAAGTCCACGACGCGGATTTTCCATACGGCTTCCATGCCCAGCTCGGGATACTCGACGCACTCGATGCTCTTGATGCTCTCCTGCGACAGGATGGCGGCGGGACCGCCGATGCTGCCCAGGTAGAAACCGCCGTGTTTCTTGCAGGCATCGGTAACCTCCTGGCTGCGGTTGCCCTTGGCAATCATCACCATGCTGCCGCCCAGGCTCTGGAACAGGTCAACATAGGGATCCATGCGGTTGGCTGTCGTCGGGCCCATCGAGCCGCACGGCATACCCTTCGGGGTCTTGGCGGGACCGGCATAGAGCACGGGGTGGTCCTTGATGTACTGGGGGATACCCTCGCCACGGTCGTAGCGCTCTTTCCACTTGGCGTGGGCGATGTCACGACCCACAATGATGGTGCCGCTCAGCGACAGGCGGGTCGATACGGGATACTTGTCGAGGATGGCGAGCGTCTCGCTCATGGGCTTGTCCAGGTCGATCTTGACGCCGTCGCCCTCGCCAGCCTGACGCAGCTCCTCGGGAATCAGCTCGGTGGGCTTGTCGTCGAGTTTCTCGATCCACACGCCGTCCTTGTTGATCTTAGCCTTGATGTTGCGGTCGGCGCTGCAGCTCACGCCCAGGCCGATGGGGCAGGATGCTCCGTGACGCGGCAGACGCACGATGCGCACGTCGTGAGCCATGAATTTGCCGCCGAATTGGGCGCCCAAGCCGATTTTGCAGGCTTCCTCAAACACTTGCTTCTCCAGTTCCACGTCGCGGAAGGCGCGGCCCGTCTCGTCGCCGGTGGTGGGCAAGTTGTCGTAGTAGTGGGTCGAGGCCAACTTAACGGTCAGCAAGTTCTTCTCGGCACTGGTACCGCCGATGACAAACGCGATGTGGTAGGGTGGGCAGGCTGCAGTGCCCAGGCTGCGCATCTTTTCAACCAGGAAGGGCACCAGTGTGCCGGGATTGAGCACGGCCTTGGTCATCTGATACAGGTAGGTCTTGTTGGCGCTGCCGCCACCCTTGGTGACGCACAGGAAGTGGTACTCCATGCCCTCGGTGCATTCCAGATCGATCTGAGCCGGCAGGTTGCAACGGGTGTTCACCTCCTCATACATGCTCAGCGGGGCATTCTGCGAGTAGCGCAGGTTCTCTTGGGTGTAGGTGTTGTAAACGCCGCGGGCCAGGGCCTCCTCGTCACAGAAGCCCGTCCACACCTGCTGGCCTTTCTCGCCATGGATGATGGCGGTGCCTGTGTCCTGGCACAAGGGGAGCTGACCCTTGGCGGCCACCTCGGCATTGCGCAGGAAGGTCAGTGCCACATACTTGTCGTTGTCGCTGGCCTCGGGGTCGCGCAATATCTTGGCCACTTGCTCGTTGTGTGAACGGCGCAGCAGGAAGTTCACGTCGCGGAATGCCTGCTGGGCGAGCATCGTCAGGGCCTCGGGCTCGATTTTGAGGATGGGTTTGCCTTCAAACTCGCCCACCGACACGTAGTCGCTGGTCAGTTTGTAGTATTCAGTGTCATCTTTGCCCAACTGGAACATGGGCGCATAGCGGAATTCAGGGTTGTTTGCCATAATTTAGTTCGAAAGTTATTAGGTTGATTGATTATTTCTTGTCGCAAAATTAACAAAAATCTTCGAATCACCGAATTCTGTGTCTCAAAAACCGCGATTCGGGACAAAAGAACCGCCCTCGTGCACCGGTCAGGCGAAGCCGAGGCGCTTGAAGTCGTCGGGAAGCGGAGCGGTGATATCGATTTCGTTGCCGCTGACGGGGTGGGTGAAGCGGATGCGGTGGGCCTGCAGCGAGATGCCGCCGTCGGGGTTGCTGCGCGGCGCGCCGTACTTGAGGTCACCCTTAATGGGGCAGCCGATGGCCGACAGCTGGGCGCGAATCTGGTGCTTGCGTCCGGTGATCAGGTCCACCTCGAGGAGCCAGTAACGCTGGCTGGCGGCGATGACGCGGTAGTGCAGCACCGCCTTCTGGTGGCCCTCGCGCGGCACGATGCTCACGCGGGTCTTGTTGTTGCTTTCCACGCTCTTGAGGTAGTGAGTGAGGGTGGCTTCCTGTTCGGGCGGCTGGTTGCCGACTACGGCCCAGTAGGTCTTGTGGACCTCGCCCTTGCGGAAGAGCTCATTCATCCTCGACAGGCCCTTGCTGGTCTTGGCCATCACCACGAGGCCGCAGGTGGGGCGGTCGATGCGGTGGGTCACGCCCAGGAACACATTGCCGGGCTTGTCATATTTCTCCTTGATCCATGCTTTCACCGTGTCGAGGAGCGAGGGGTCGCCGGTGCGGTCGCCCTGCACCAGTTCGCCAGCGCTCTTGTTGACGATGATGATGTGGTTGTCTTCATATACGATTTCCATGTCGTTGTGTGCGCGTCGTTGTGTGCGGCCGTGCAAAGTTACTGTCTTTCTTCCAATTTGTGGCCTGTCAGGGACCATAAATTCCGATAGTTTTCGTTGAATTTCGGGGCATATCAGTTAAAATGTTGTGAATCAATATTTTTTGACATTTCCGGTAGCATTATGGCAAAAAAAATAGAAACTTTTTGACAAAATTACATTATTTATAAAAAAATAGTAGTAACTTTGCAAGCCTATCTTTTTAAAGATGCTGTTAAGAAACAAAGAAACTGTAGATAATCAATCTGTTGTATAGATTGGAGCCTGAATCTGAAGTAAAGCCTGGAATTAATGCCGCCCAGGTTTTACGCTAGTTTTATGTTTTGAAAACCTTTATTGAAAGATGGGTAATACCACAAATGAAGTAAAAACTTTTAAAACATTAATAATTAATCAATTAAACTAAAATTTATGAGTCTTAAACATTTACTCTTGTTCCTTGTCATGGCACTTGCCGCGCTTGGTGTTTCGGCACAGGTGAGCGGAACGGTGTATGACGAGAACAACGAACCTGTCATCGGCGCTTCGGTCGTTCAGCAGAGCAATCCCAAGAACGGCGTGGCTACCGACTTTGACGGTCATTTCACATTGAATGTGCCGGCAGGCACGAAGATTAAAGTCACCTATGTGGGTTATGAGGATGCCATCGTGGCTGCTAAGGCCGGCATGACCATCGTTCTTAAGCCCAAGGGTGAGATGCTTAACGAGGTCGTTGTCACCGGTTACCAGAAGGTGGACAAGCGACTCTTTACCGGTGCTACCCAGAGCGTCGACGCCGAGAAGACAAAACTCTCGGGTGTTGCCGACGTCAGCCGTGGTCTTGAGGGCCGCGTGTCGGGTGTGCAGGTACAGAACGTGTCAGGTACCTTTGGTACTGCACCCAAGATCCGCGTGCGTGGTGCTACCTCTATCTACGGTAGCTCCAAGCCCCTGTGGGTTGTGGATGGTGTGATTCTGGAGGATAACGTGGACATCAGCGCCGACGATCTGTCGTCGGGTGACGCTACCACGCTGATCGCCTCGGCTGTTGCCGGTCTTAACGCCGACGATATCGAGAGCTTCCAGATCCTGAAGGATGGTTCAGCAACATCTATCTACGGTGCTAAGGCCAACGCCGGTGTGATCGTTATCACGACCAAGACCGGTCGCAAGGGTACTTCTTCAATCAACTACACTGGTGAGTTCACCTATCGCTTGAAGCCCAACTACCGCGACTTCAACATCTGCAACTCTCAGGAGCAGATGAGTATCTTGCGTGAGATGGAGCAGAAGGGTTGGCTCGAGTATGCCAGCCTGGTGAACAGCACCACGTCGGGTATCTACGGTCAGATGTATACCTTGATGGACACCTATGATCCGGTTACCGGCTACGGTCTGCCCAATACCCAGAACGCCCGCAACCAGTATCTGCGTGAGGCCGAGATGCGCAACACCGACTGGTTTGACCTGCTGTTCAACAACAACGTGATGCAGAACCATGCAGTCAGCATCTCGGGTGGTACCGAGAAGGGCTCGTTCTACACCTCGGCATCGGTGATGACCGATCCGGGTTGGTACAAGAGCAGCCGCGTTGAGCGTTATACCTTTAATGCCAATGCAATCTACAACCTGACTGACAAGATCAGGGTCAAGATTCTGAACAGCAACAGTTTCCGTGACCAGAAGGCTCCCGGTACCTTGAGCCAGAATGTTGACGTTGTTTACGGTGAGGTAAAGCGTGACTTCGATATCAACCCCTACAGCTTCGCGTTGAACACCGCACGCACCCTTGACCCCAACAGGCGTTATATCCGTAACTACACCAACTTCAACATCTTCGATGAGCTGGAGTCCAACTACATCGACGTTGAGGTGACCGACCTTAAGTTCCAGGGCGAATTGAACTTCAAGCCCATCCTCAAGCAGGATCAGTCTCTTGAGTTCAACATCCTGGGTTCGATGCGTTCGGTGAACTCTGAGCAGAACCACTACGTGCTCGAGAACAGTAACCAGGCCAACGCTTACCGCGCCGGTATCATTCCCGAGAACGCTATCATCCGTTCGTCCAACACCTACCTCTACACCGATATCGACGTGCCCAACGCACTGCCCGAGAGTGTCATGAAGGAAGGTGGTATGTTGTTCTTCTCCAAGAACAGCCTTAAGACCTTTGACTTCCGTGCCACTGGTCAGTACATGAAGGATTTCAACAACGGCCAGCACCTCATTAACCTGTATGCAGGTATGGAGGCCAGCCGCGTTGACCGTTTCTATGAGAACTTCGAGGCTTGGGGCGTTGTTTATGACAACGGTAACTTGCCCGCTTTGAACTACAAGCTCTTCAAGCAGATGCAGGAAGAGAACGGTGCCTACTATAGCGTGGGTAACACCCATCGCCGCAATATGGCTTACTTTGCCAACGCCAACTACGCGCTCCTCGGCCGCTACGTCATCAACGGAACCGTTCGTTACGAGGGCTCTAACCTGATGGGTAAGACCGACCAGAGCCGTTGGCTCCCCACCTGGAACATTTCGGCTGCATGGAACATCTATGACGAGCCCTTCTTCCAGAACATGCCCCTGTACCAGAAGGGTACCCTTTCACACGCCAAGCTGCGCTTGAGCTACTCGCTGACCGGTGAGAGCGGCCCCGCGGGCTATGCCAATGCCGAGGCCCTCTATTATCCCACCCGTCCCTGGCGCCAGGAGACTTCGGCCTATGAGACCGGTCTGTATCTGGCAGGTCTGGGTAACAGCGAGCTGACCTACGAGAAGAAGCACGAGTTCGACCTCGGTGTTGACCTCGGTTTCATGTACAACCGCTTCAATATCGTATTCGACTGGTACTTCCGTAACAACTACGACCTGATTGGTCTTATCCGCACCCAGGGTGTCGGTGGTATCACCTCTAAGTATGGTAACGTGGCCGAGATGAAGTCGCATGGTGTCGAGTTCACCTTCTCGTCGCGCAACATCGAGCCCTCACGTCCCGGTGGCTTCGGTTGGAGCACCGACTTGACGTTCTCCTATGCCGTGACCAAGATCAGCAAGCTGCAGTCACGTTCACGCGTCATCGACCTGGTGACCGGTAGCGGTTTCCCCTTGCAGGATTATCCCCACCGTGCCATCTTCTCGATCCCCTTCGCAGGTCTTGACAGCCATGGTCTTCCCCTCGTTTATGACGAGACCGGTAGCATCTCTAACCAGGGTGTGAACTTCCAGGAGTATGAGAACCTCGGCTTCCTCAAGTATGAGGGTCCCGTTGATCCTCCCTACACTGGTGGTTTCGGCAACATGTTCGACTTCAAGGGATTCCACCTGAACGTCTTCATGACCTATTCGTTCGGCAACAAGCTGCGTCTTGATCCCGTCTTCTCGGCTGCCTACAGCGACCTGACTTCCTTCACCAAGGACTTCAAGAACCGTTGGGCTCTTCCCGGTGACGAGGCTCTTACCGACATTCCCGCCATCGCATCACGTCGTCAGGCTTATTCTAACGACTACCTGGGCATGGCCTACAATGCCTATAACTACAGCACTGCTCGTATCGCCAATGGCGACTTTATCCGCCTGAAAGAGGTCTCGCTTACCTATGACGTGCCCAAGTCTTTGATTTCGCACCTGCGTCTGAGCACGGCTTCGATCAAGTTCGCTGCCACCAACATCTGCCTGCTTTATGCCGACAAGAAGTTGAACGGTCAGGATCCTGAGTTCTTCAACAGTGGTGGTGTTGCTTCGCCCAACCCCAAACAGTTCACCTTGACCGTGCGTCTGGGTATGTAATCGATAGTTGTTACACCTTATTATATATATAAAGATTATGAAATTACGATATAAAATCTTATTTCTCGCAGTGGCGCTGATTGGCTTGAGCTCTTGCAAGGACTTCCTTGACAAGGTGCCTGACACTCGCGTTTATCTGGTGAACCTTGATCAGTTGCAGCAGTTGCTCGTGACCGGTTACACCGATTCTAACTATGCGCTCGTGGGTGAATTGTCAAGCGATAACGTGATTGACAACAACTCGCCCAGTGACGATGGCGTGCGCTATCACTTGGGCTTTTACAGCCAAGCCGATGAGCAGGTTTATGCCTGGGAGGACGTGGATCTGGATATTTCCAGCAGCGACACCCCGTCAGGTATCTGGAACGGTTGCTATGGCGCTATCGCCGTTGCCAATGCCGTGCTTGAGAGGACCGATGAATTTGAGGCTACCGGCATGATCGAGGGTGAGCCCATCTCGGCCGCCGACCAGGCCCGTATGGACGCCATCAAGGGTGAGGCTTACATGATTCGTGCTTATCACCACTTCATCCTGGCTCAAATCTTCTGCATGCCTTATCGTGGTGAGGCCATCAGCAAGACGTTGCCCGGTATTCCTTATACCACTGTTCCCGAGAAGGAATTGGATCCCAAGTATGACCGTGGCACTCTCCAGGAGACCTATGATATGATCGAGGCCGACCTGCAGAATGGTCTGAAGTATATCACCGATGAGTATTATCAGGTGCCCAAGAACCACTTCAACGTGGCTTCTTCCTACTCTTTCGCCGCTCGTTTCTACCTCATGAAGCGTGAGTATGACAAGGTGGTTGAGTATGTAAACGCCGCATTCAAGGGTGGTGATCCCAGCACCATGCTCAACGACGGTTGGTGGCAGGACGATTTCTACTACATCAGTGACATCGGCCGCTACTTCACCAGCATCGAGCGCCCCTGCAACCTCCAGTTGTTCACCAACTACAGCACCTGGTGGCGTCGCTTCCTGGGTTACCGCTTCACTTGCAACCGTGACGCCAAGCGCGGTACCATCCAGGGCCCCGGCCCGTCGTGGGCACGTTGCCAGTACCAGAACACCAAGACCAAGGAGAAATTCGCGATGATGCCTTGCTTCAATGGCGTTTGCGGTAGTGCCGGTGGTCAGGAGTACGGTGCATATTTTGCCGGCAACTGCTTCGAGCAGTTCGAGTACACCGACAAGATTTCGGGTATCGGTTATTGCCATGAGATTCGTCCCGAGTTCACCGTCGAGGAGAACCTGCTCATGCGTGCTGAGGCCAACCTGTTCCTCGGCAACATCGATGCTGCATTCGATGACCTGTACATCTGGAACCAGGAGCACCTCTCCGAGGACGAGTCGCGCAACTACAACCATGTACAGCTCACCAAGGATCAGATCCTGAACTTCTATAGCTACTACAGCAACCCCGATCGCAAGGATCCCGGTTACAACATCGTGATGAAGTTCAACATCGACGAGGTTTGCCCGAGTGACAAGTATCACATGACCAACGAGATCGAGCCTTACATGCAGTGCGTACAGCACTTCCGCCGCATCCAGATGGTTCACCTGGGTAACCGTTGGTTCGACATCAAGCGCTTCGGCTTCTCCATCAAGCACAAGATGGGTATTGAGGACGTTTACACCCTCGAGACTCTTGACCCGCGTTATGCTATCCAGATCCCCAACGAGGTTATCGGTGCCGGTCTGGAGCCCAACCCGCGTGTGACCACTACTGCCGAGAATAGCTATGTTGCTATCAGCGGCAGCGAGAATGTACGAGTTTCTGATTAATTCTCATCACTATTAATGACTATGAAAAAGATTCAATATTATATATCTGCTTTAATGCTCGTGGCAGTAGCGGCCATGTCGCTCTCCTCGTGCAGTGAGGACAAGCTGGGTCCTACCATCTTCCCCGATGTTGATGAGAGACTCGACCCCACATCCTATACCTATCAGCTGGATAAGTTCCTCCGCGAGAACTATCTGCAGAAGTACAACCTCACATTCTTGTACAAGATGCCGGATGTGAGCACCAACATGAACTACAACCTGGTGCCCGCCACCTACGAGAACTCGGTTGACCTTGCAGTGCTCTGCAAGTACTTGTGGTTCGACGTGTATGACAAGGTTGCCGGCGAGGACTTCTTGAAGTCCTATGGTCCCCGCATCATCCTTTTGATTGGCTCACCCGCCTATAACCCCACTTCGGGTACCGAGATCGTCGGTCTTGCCGAGGGTGGTATCAAGGTGTCGCTGTTCAAGGTTAACGCAATGCGCATCAGCGACTTCAACATGATTCACATCTTGCACCAGACCAAGACCTATCCCAGCGAGTTCAACACCATCTCGATCGGTCACTATGACAGCAACAACTGGCAGGACCGCAGCGAGGGTCAGGTGGCTTCGCTCGGCTTCGTGACGACCTACGCCTCGAGTGAGTTCCGTGAGGACTTTGCCGAGACCATCGCCAACTACATCGTTAAGACCGACGCCCAGTGGAACCACATCCTGGACATGGCAAGCCGTGGTTGGGCCTCGGGTGACGAGGACGACGTGACCAGCCAGTTCTACTGCTACTACTACTATCCCGATAATGATGCCACCCAGGATCTGGTTTACGTGGACGAGCACAACGTCTTCATCGAGACCGACGAGGAAGGCAATGTTCACAAGTACTGGCGTAACTTCAGGGATCCTGAGGGCAACCGCATCGTGGTCTATGATGTTGAGGACAATGACAAGATCGATGGCGCCGAGGCTATCCTGAAGAAGGTGCAGATCGCTCGCACTTGGCTCAAAGACTCGTGGGGCGTAGATCTGGATGAGCTGCGTAACGAGGTTCAGACCCGTCAAGCCTCTTACAACATCAATGAGTTGCGCAAGCTGGTTTATGACATTCAATAATGTGTTGTTTCACCATTAATAACGATGAAAAGAAAATGAAAAAGTTTTTAAATATTTCTCTTTTGTCGCTCGTTGCAATCTCATCGCTCATGCTGGGTTCCTGCAAAAACGAGGTTGACGAGATTTTTGACGAGGATGCCGTAGCTCGATTGGAGAAAGCTAAGACCGAGTATATCGATATCCTCACCAGCAATGGCGGCAAGTGGCAGATGGAGTATTATGCCAACAGTGACGAGCCCGGTTACATTTACCTGATGACGTTCAACAAGAACGGTTCGGTGACCATCTCGGGCAAGAACCAGTGGATCGGCCTGGTCCAGGGACAGAATTTCGGTACCCTGGGTTATGGCAGCGAGACTTCGTTGTGGGATGTGATTACCGATAACGGTCCTGTGCTCTCGTTGAGCAGTTTCAACAAGTTCTTCCACTTGTTCGCTGATCCCGAGGACATCCCCAGCACCGATACCGAGGCCACCGACGAGACCGGTTACGGCCACGAGGGTGACTACGAGTTCGACCTGATGAAGTATTCTAACGATACACTCTACATCACCGGCAAGAAGTATGGCATCGACATGATCATGACCCGCGTGCCCGCTAATGTCGAAGACGAGGTTTACATCAACGAGGTTGTGGCTATGGCCGACTCCTTCTTCAATGCCAAGATTCCTCAGGTTTACATCAACCTGCCGAACGGTGTGCGCTGGATCGTCAAGAATGGTGCAACCAGCATCTTGAAGATGTTCCGTGAGGGTGCCGATGAGATCTCGACCGCCGAGACTCACAACGTCATCATCACCCACGACGGCTTGTCGTTCATGAATCCGATTTCAATCGACGGTTACTTGATCCAGAACTTCATCCGTCAGGCCGATGGCTCATTGCTGTGCCGCGACGACAATCAGACCACGATGACCGCCGACCCGTTGGCAACCGTCTTCCAGGGTACTACCTTGACGTGGCGACTTGACCTGACTAATCTGGGTGGCGTCTTCGCCGAATTGCTGCCTAAGATTACCAGCGAGTTGACGTCTTACAACAAGTCCACACTCGTGTATGCCCAGATCGCTTATATTCCCGCCAATTCAACCTATGCCGTCACGTTCAACGTGAAGAAGGGTTCGACCAAGATCAATCCTACTTATTACTTCACGATGAATGCTCAAAGTGATACTCAAATTAAGATCAATATGGGCGAGGGTGACCGTGCCGGTGAACTCTATGCCGAGAAGGTGCCCTCGATGCGTGCCTTTGTTGACGCGATGGGTTCTGGTACCTACCAGTTGAGCGCCAATTCACTGTTGGCTCCTATCAACATGAAGCTCACCCAGGGTTCCGACTACATGATTTGGAACATCCTGTAATGAGATTTATCATCAACGGCCAGGGCGATGTTGCCCGTGGCGCTGAATCCCTGGCCGTTGTTTTCTATCGAGAATTACAATATTAATCATATTTTATTAACCTAACTTTTATTTAACGTTTTATGAAAAAGGTTTTACTTTTAGCAGCTGTTGCACTTATGGCAACTACAGCCAGTGCCCAGCTTAAGGCTTCAGCGCAGAAGTTTGCTGCTCCTGCACGTCATGAGGTTCCTGCTCCCAAGATGG
Organism: uncultured Prevotellaceae bacterium; assembly: GCA_900317325.1. GTDB lineage: Bacteria > Bacteroidota > Bacteroidia > Bacteroidales > Muribaculaceae > Sodaliphilus. Next base: position 88,892 of record ONGE01000019.1, on the reverse strand, counting down.
AGAGGATGGAGATGCGCACTCCTGGCACCCCTGTTGTTGCTAAGGCTCCCAAGAAGATTGAGTATCACGATGCATACTACAATCGTCCCGCTGGTGCTTTCCCTGGCAGTATGTTCATGACCTATGATGGACAGGCCGATGGTATGGCATTTGCTCCCTATTTCCACATCAAGCCCTATTCTCCTTATGAGTTTACGGCTATCTATGATATGGGTGATGAGGAAACCATCTATGAATGGGATATGCAATATTGGGATTCACAGTCAAAGACTGACGAATGGGAGACACTCGAAGGCAAGACTGTTTCTTACGCCTGGAATTACTCTGTTGAAGAGGCACCTGTGCTTTGGGTAACTGATGCCCCCAAGTTGATTGATTATCAGCTCTCTGGTAACTATGAGGGTAAAAAGTATCCTTCTCACATGATGGCTGCTCCCACTGCCGATGACATCTTCTCGGATATGGATGGCGGTTCAATTCTGGTTTCCAGCAAGAACTTCTGCTGGGGTGGCTTTGCCAACAACCACGAACGTCCCTTCACCTACATTAGTGGTATCGACCCCTATGGTAACAATGAGAATGGCTGGTGGTTCGGTAAGAACGGTGGTACTTCGACCAACCCCGAGACCGGTGAAGTGCGCAAGCTCCGCATCGACGGTATTGCTCAGGCCTTTGAGAAGCCCTCTTATCCCTATCTGCTCAAGCGTGTCGTTCTGGATGTTACCGAACTCGAGGTTCTTGACCAGGTGGATATGACTTGCAAGATCTACAAGCTTGCTGATGGTATTCCTGGTTACATTCCCAACGATGAGGTTGTTCTGCCCGATGAGCCCGGTGAGTTGATCGCTACCGGTCGTGCAACCCTTACTCCCGAGACCGATGAGTACATCATCTTCACCATCTATGATGAGGAAGACGGTCTGGAGGTTGAGTACACCCCCACCATCGATGAGGCTATCCTGATTGTAATTGACGGCTACAACGATCCCGACATGGAGAACCTGAAGAACTTCTCGGCCTTGATCAGCAGTGATATAGATCACGACGAAGGTTTCGGTGAGTTGGCTTACCTCAAGTATGGTGTTCACGACGAGGATGGCAACCTTGACCACTACCTGTGGGCTGGTCTGAACAACTTCTTCACCAGCGGTGAAATGATGTCCGGTTTCTCGATTTTCATGGAGATTGAGAATCCCTTCTTGACCTTCAGCTGGAATCTTGAGGATGGTGAGTTCACCTTCCCCAACGAGGGCGGTCTGATGGAGAAGGTTCTCTATGACGATGGTCAGGAGCAGCTCATCACCCGCAGCATTGAGTTCTTCTCATGGGTAGAGAGCGCTGATGAGAACTGGACCTTGAGCTGCAACGGTGAGGACGTTCCCGATTGGTTGAGCATCACCCTCACCGACGGTGAGGAGAACGGCGAGTTCGACAACCACGTTAATGCCGAGGTTGTTGCTGAGCCCCTGCCCGACGGCGTACCTTATCGCGAGGCTGTTGTTCGCTTTGAGTTCCCCGGTGCTTACCTGGATTACACGTTCAAGCAGGGTAATCCTGTCGTTAACCCGTTCGATGTAAACGGTGACGGTGAGGTAAACATTGGTGATGTGAATGCTTGCATCGACATGATCCTGACTGGCAACGAGAGTTCTAACGGTGACGTGAACGGTGACGGTGAGGTGAATATCGCCGACGTTAACGCTCTGATCGACTACATCCTCTCGATGTAATCAACCCATTCGTAATAGAGAATCAATAAACTGATAATTATTACAGTTTCTTAACATATCATCTATTACCTGTAGAGACGGGGCGCCTGTGGAAGGCTTCCCGTCTCGTTTTATATCTCACCTCTTGATGCCGCTATACCTGGTTGCCCCTGTCGAGGGCCTAATAGCTCTTTTTCCCCTGCTGTTTTCTCTTGAGTCGCATCATGTCTATGATTTTTGTTATTGGTGTCCGGTAAAGCTCCGTTAGGAGCGGTCAGGGCATAGGCTGGGGTGTAACGAGGCGAAGCCGAGTGCAACCCCTGTAATCGAACACACTCCCATTCAAGCCCCATCGGGGCGGCAGTAAACCATTGACAAACAGTCTGTCGCCCCCCAATGGGGCTATTTAAGCTGTATCATGGCCTTGGCTTTTGCCTCGAAGAGGCAGGTCGGGTCGAAGACTCGACTTTTATGGGAAACACCATGCAAACTCATCGAAGATGAGCGCAGCTTGGTGGTAGCCATATCAAGTGGCAAGTGCGTCGTAGACGAACTTCTATATCTGTCAAAAGCTTGTCAATCAAAAAGTTCCTCTTCGAGGCACATTTGCGTTCTGCTTTGTGACCAAGCTGCGAACCTCGGAGAGGTTCTTGCATGGTCTTTCATATTGAAATCGGTTCTTCGAACCGCTAACATCATCGATGTTTACCGGACACCAATATTATTTATTTGTGTATCATTTGTTATTTTTCTTTATAATTCTTGTTATTTTATGAAAAAATCAGTACATTTGCGATTTAAGATATTAGTGATTGTTTCTAATAGTGTAGATTTATGGAAAAAGTATTATTATTTTTAGTGGCAGCTGCACTCATGGCGTCTTCGGCCGGTGCACAACCCAAGGTTTCATCCCCTCATAAGGTTGCCGCTCCCGAGTCACGAGGGATGACTGCTTCCAAGCTGGAAACAGCGCAGATGCGCGCGCCCGGCACCCCTGCGGTTAAGGCTCCCAAAAAGGCCGAGATTCACAAGGTTTATTACAATCGTCCCGCCGGCATGTATCCCGGCTCGGTGCTTATTGCTCCCGACGGTTCATTCGACGGTTTGTTTTATGCTCCCTACTTTGCCGCCAAGCCTTTTGTCCCCTATACGTTCAAGGCCATCTATGATGGTGGAACCCAATTTGAATGGGATATCCCGCACATGAACAAGTCCTCCGATATAGTTTGGGAAACAGGCTACGGTAAGTATATCACTTGCAAGTTTGGATACGGTATATATCCGTTTCCCATTCTTTGGGTAAAAGACGGCGACAATATGTATGATTACCAGATTCATGGAATTGCCCATGGGAATGAGTATCCGGCCCATATCATGTCGGCTCCCAATGCAGCCGCTGTTTTCAGCGACATCGACGAGGGTGGTGCCATCTTGGTATCGTCAAAGACTCTAACCTGGGAAGATGTTGATGATAACGTAGCTGTTCCCTTCAGCTATTACGGCGGCATGGACCCCTATGGTAACAATCCGAGTGGATACTGGTTTGGCAAGAACGGCGGCACCGTAACCAACGCCCAGACCGGCGTTGTCAGCAACCTGTGCATCGACGGCATTGCCCAGGCCTTTGAAAAGCCCAGCTTTCCCTATCTGCTCAAGCGTGTCGTTCTCGACGCTGCCAATCTCGCGGTGCTTGGCCCGGTTGACATGACCTGCAAGATTTACAAGATTGCCGATGGTATCCCCTCCTATAAAGAGGACGGCGTGGCTGTCCTGCCCGAGGAACCCGGAGAACTCATCGCCTACGGCCGTGCTACTGTGACTCCTGAGACCGAAGACCTTATCGTCTTCACCATCTATGAAGAGGATGACGGTCTTGAGATTGAGTGCACTCCCACGATTGACAGCGACATACTTGTCGCCATCGATGGCTACAACGATCCCGGCATGGAGAATCTGCAGAATTTCACCGCCATGATATTCTCCAATATTCATCAAGACGAAGGTTTCGGTGAACTGGCTTACCTCAAGCACGGTTTGTACAATGAGGATGGCACTTTCAGCGGTAACTATGAATGGGTTGGTCTGAACAATTTCTTCGTTAGTGGTGAGATGAAGACCGGTTTGTCCATTTTCCTGGACATCGAGAATCCATTCATGACCTTTTACTATAAACAGGAGAATGGCAAGTACACCTTCACCCCTGAAGGTGGCGTGATGGAGAAAGTTTTCTACGATGAAAATCAGCAGCCTATCGTCTCCCGCAGCATTGAGTTCTTCTCTTGGTTTGAGGGCGCCGACGAGGGGTGGACAGTGACCTGCAATGGTGGCGACGTCCCCGACTGGCTGAGCATCAAGCTCACCGATGGCGAGGAGGATGGTGAGTTCAACTACCGCGTCAATGCCTTGGTGATTGCCGAGCCTCTGCCGCAAGATTTGCATTATCGCGAGGTGGTGGTTCGCTTTGAGAGCCCTGGTGGTGCTTATCTGGATTATAACATCATTCAGCAAGAGGATGTATTTATTTACGACCTGCTTGACGTGAATGGCGATGGCGAGGTGAGCATCGCTGACTTAAACGCTCTTCTCGACTTGATCCTTGATGATATAATAGATGCGGATATAGGCGATATCAACGCTCTGATAGACTACCTTCTGACGCATTGATCTCATCGCCTGATAGAGCTGTCAGGCGAACTGAAGATGACGGCATTTTCTTAATGGTATCTATTTCCCCCGACTTTGCTTTTTTTGCGATTTCGGGGGATTTGTTGTAACTTTGCACACATGAACGATAATCAACACAATAGCAGCTTAAAGCCTGTGCGCATCACGGCGATGCGCCAGACCGTCTATCGCGACCTGATGGAGCGGTATGAGAACCCTATTGAGCACACGTGCGACATCAGTGTGGGGCAGACGTTTGTCTCGATCGACGGCAAGCGCCCCGATGGCTTGTGCGAGAGCGCGTGGGAGTCGATGCGCCTCTTTGTTGAGGCTCTGGCCCGCGGCGAGGGCAATTTCTACGACGGCTGGATGCAGAATCCCCAGTCGGCGATGATTTCTTGCAACGACGGCTTCCGCCCCGTCTCGTTCTATCTTGAAACCATCAACTAACAACTAAGGACTAAGGACTAACAACTAAGGACTACAATATGAATATCAAATCAGCAGAATTTACCATCAGCAACAGCGACTATCGCAAGTGCCCTGACACCAAGTTGCCCGAGTATGCCTTCATCGGACGCAGTAATGTGGGCAAGTCGTCGCTCATCAATATGCTCACGGGACGCAAGGCCTTGGCCAAGACCAGTGCCACCCCGGGCAAGACGATGCTCATCAATCATTTTCTCATCAATGGCGACTGGTATATCGTGGATCTGCCCGGCTACGGCTTCGCCAAGCGCAGCAAGGAAGAACGCGACAAGCTGTGGCGCATGATCCAAGGCTATGTCCTGGGACGCGAGCAGATGACCAACCTGTTTGTGCTAGTGGACAGCCGCATCAAGCCGCAGAAGATAGACCTCGAGTTCATGGAGTGGCTGGGCGAACACGGCGTGCCCTTCTCCATCGTGTTTACCAAGATGGACAAGCTCGGTAAGGTCGCCGGTCCTGCCGCTGTCGAGGAATACAAGAAGGTGCTGCGCAAGACCTGGGAAGAACTGCCTCCCGTCTTCATGACCTCGAGCGAGGACGCCCGTGGCCGCGATGAGCTGCTGAATTACATTGATACGATCAACAAACAACTGAAGGAACAATGAGAAAGTTATTCATCCTGATAACGGTGCTTGTCGCCATCACTGCAGTGGCACAAAGCCATCGCGAGTTATTCCTCAACGAGGGTTGGGAGTTTTCACGTGACTCCATCACATGGCAACCCGTGACCGTGCCTCATGATTGGGCCATCAGCGGCCCGTTTGACAAGAAATGGGACCTTCAGGTCGTCGCCATCAAGGAAAACGGCGAGAACGTCGCCACTGAGAAGTCGGGCCGCTCTGGCGCGCTGCCTTGGATTGGCAAGGGTTATTACAGGACCACGTTCACCGTGCCTGAGGAATACAAACATGCCGAATTGGTCTTTGATGGTGCTATGGCCGATGCTCATGTCTATGTCAACGGTCGCGAGGCGGGGCATTGGGCCTACGGATATAACGCCTTTATCGTCAATGTCTCCAATTTAGAGAACGATGGTACTCCGAACACTTTGGAAGTAAGCCTGGAAAATAAAGAAGAGAGCAACCGCTGGTATCCTGGTGGCGGCATTTACCGCCCCGTCAAACTAGTGATGTCGCGTGGAGAGAATGCATTGCAAACCTGGGGGCTTTTTGTGCAGACTCTTGAGACAATGGATGAGTATGGCTTTGCACATCTGAAAGTTGAGCATGATTCATGGCCGTTAAAGGGATATGAGTGTAATTATGTATTGGAGGTTTCGCTCAAGGATGCCACTGGCCGCGAAGTGGCAAGAAACTGGTCCAAGCCTGATGGTGTTTGTCATTATGCCATGACGTTGTATGTCGAGAATCCCCAGTTGTGGTCTCCCGAGCATCCCTATCTTTACAATATCACTGCCGTCCTGAAATGTGACGATGAGGAGATTGACCGCCAGACGCAGAAGGTGGGTATCCGCACGGTCTCCTTCAGCAAGGAAGGCGGTTTCCAGCTCAACGGCGTGCGCCGCAAGATCAAGGGTGTGTGCCTGCATCATGACCTCGGCCCGCTGGGCGCCGCCATCAACAAGACGGCCCTCATCCGCCAGATCGAGATGATGAAGGCCATGGGTGCCGATGCCATCCGCACCAGCCACAACATGCCCTCGACGATGCAGATGGAGATCTGCGACAGCCTGGGCATGATGGTGATGGCCGAGAGCTTTGACGGCTGGAAGGAGCCCAAGGTGCGCAACGGCTACGGCAACTATTGGGATGAGTGGTGGCAGCAGGACATCCGCAACCTGGTGCTCAATCACCGCAACCATCCCAGCATCATCCTGTGGAGCGTGGGTAACGAGATTCCCGAGCAGTGGAAGCCCGAGGGCGTGAAGCGCTACAAGGACCTCATCGCTCTGTGTCACTACTATGACCCCTCGCGCATGGTGACCTGTGGTATGGACCAGCCCGACGGCGATGTTTGGTGCGGTTTTGCCCAAATGGCTGATGTGCCTGGCTTTAACTACCGCCTCCACAGGTATGATGAGTTGTTTGAGCGCTTGCCTCAGGGCTTTATCCTGGGCAGCGAGACCGCATCGACCGTGAGCACACGCGGCCACTACTATTTCCCTGATACTGTCGCCACTAATAAGGCTTGGCCCGACGGTCAGTGCTCGGGTTATGACGTGGAATACTGCTGGTGGAGCAACCTGCCCGACGATGATTGGAAGATGCAGGAGGACCGCGACTGGACCGTGGGCGAGTTCGTGTGGACGGGTTACGACTATCTGGGTGAACCGACGCCCTACGATGAATATTGGCCCTCACGCAGCAGCTACTTCGGCATCTGCGACCTGGCAGGCCTTCCTAAGGATCGCTACTATCTATACCGCAGCCACTGGAACAAGAATGAGCACACCATCCACTTGTTGCCGCACTGGACGTGGCCCGACCGCAAGGGTAAAGTGACCCCCGTCTATTGCTATACCGACTATCCTAGTGCCGAACTCTTTGTCAACGGCAAGAGCCAGGGCCGCATCACCAAGAATGATACCACTCGTTTGGATCGTTACCGCCTGCGTTGGCGCGACGTCGTTTATCAGCCCGGCGAACTCAAGGTGGTTGTCTATGACGAGAACGGCAACAAGGCAGGGCAGCAGGTAATAAAGACTGCCGGCAAACCCAAAAAGCTTTTACTGGAGCCCGAGCGCAAGATCATCAATGCCGACGGCAACGACCTGGCCTACATCACCGTGAGCTTCGTGGACAAGAACGGCACCCTGTGCCCCGACGCCGCCAACAGGCTTGAATTCAGCGTGACGGGTGCTGGCGCCTACAAGGCCGCCTGCAACGGCGATGCCACCTCGCTGGAACCGTTCACCCAGCCACAGATGAGCCTCTTCCACGGCCAGCTGGTTGTCGTTTGCCAAGCCGGTAAAACCCCTGGCGTGATGACTCTCACCGTCAAGGATCCCGCCACAGGCCTGAAATCCAGCGTCAACATCACCGTCAAGTAAAAGAAAAAACAACTGAATCATCTGAAGAATCTGAGTTTTGCCGAAAGGCTCAGACATTTCAGATGATTCAGTTGTTTTTTATACTCAGTTTTTTGTTCTAACCGGTTGTTGAGGTTTACTTCGGGCCGTCGATGATGTCCATCAGGTACATCGGGATGGTGTTCTCATCAAAGTTGTAGCGCTTGAAGTCCTCGTAGGTCGGCATCAGGTCGGGGTAGAAATCCTTGGCGCGCGGGTCATCCACCGGCAAGAACAGTTGCAACGAGTTGGAGATGTTGCCACTCAGTCCAGTGCGAGTCAGTTCAAACGGCGTGGCCTCCATATAGGTGTTAGGAGCCTGTCTGCAGGTGACACCAACAATGGTTGCCCCCATCTTCTTCAGGTAGAATGCGTAGTGGAATGCGGCGCTGAAGGTGCTTTCATTTGTCAGCACGTACACATGCTCGGGTGTGTAGACGGGTTTGCCCTTTTGTGCCATGAGCTTCTCCTTTACACTGCTCATCATCTGAGATATAACCTCGTTGCGGATTTCATCAGTAACTTGGGTAATCGTGGGTCCATTCTCTCCACGGTATTGATAATCACCATACTCGATCTTGACAGGACTTTCGGCATTCAACTGTTCGAGACTAGTGTTGTACTTCTTCATTAACAAGGGAGAAATCATGGTATAGCCCTCGGTGTTGAACGATGAATTCTTCTTTATGAATTCGTCGCCCCACATCTGATACAACGTCGGGATTACAATAGGAGTGAAACCGCCATCGTTCCAGCGCAGGTCAATAATCAGGTTTTTGCTGCCGTTTGCTTTCATCTGGAGGAGCATCTTCTCAAATTCGCCACTGAAAGAGGGCAGCATGGCGATAGCTTCATTGAGGTCGCTGGGCATTTCCTGATTGCGATACACTTGTCTGAATACCCACTTGAGTTTATCTTCATAATCCCAACCATTATCACGCATATACTCAATGCAGTCACGAGCCATGATGCTTTTCACGCTCAGGTACATCGTGTTCTTGCCTTTACCCACAAAATCAAATTGAAGTTGCTTGGATGGGAAAATATCAGTGTAGGGAAGTCCACATTGTTCTTGCCATGAAATGGAATCAAATTTCATCTTGAAAGGCAGTGTCAGTGCCACCTGTTTGCCCTCGGGGGTCTCAAGATGATAGGTGATGGAATCTTCAGGGATGTTGGGTATCACTTTATCCAAGCTTACACAATCCCAGCATAACAGTATCATACGACCCATTTCATTCTCAGCGGCTTCATGTTTGTTGAAACCTGTCAGAACATCCTGGATGGACATATTCTCAATACCGACTAACTTGCTGCCTATCAGATTTTTATATTGAGCAGGTAAAATCTGGGTATAGATGATGCCTTGGTTCATGGGCAGAAAACGTGCTTGGGCGTGCCTCCACCATTCCGACCGCCCCCTCTGGATGTTGGTGTGGCCATCTCCAAGGGGAGCGAGGAATTCCCGGATGCGATTGGCCAGCACGTCGGGGCTGGTCACCGAATCCATGACAAGCCCGTATCGGGTTTCCATCGCTGCACGACGGAAGAAGGGACGGCCGCCGTAGTTGGTATAGGGGTCGGGGTGTGTCTCTTCCAGCAACCTGACAAACTCATTGAAATCGGCCACGATCGAGTCGGTGGGCACTTGTGCGTTGGTGCTGTTGAAGGCCATCACTGTGGCTAACACGCTGAGCAGGGCTGCCCGTTGGAAAAATGTTGTAAGTTTCATAATTGTATTGTTTTAGTGGTTAGTGTTCTTGACTGGCACAAAGATAAAGAGGGGATTTGAGGTGCAGCAAGTATTTTTGCTTCAAAAAACGCGAATGTCTAATTTTTTTACAATATAATGTCAAAATATTTTACATTTGGGCAAAATGATTGCTACCTTTGCAGCGAGATGAAGGAGGTTTATCTTTTTAATCCCGAGCATGACTTGGCGCTGGCTCATGGGGCGCACAACTACACTGCGCCGCCGTTTGCCCGACAGTTGCGCCACGACCTGCGCTTGCTGCCCGCTTGGGTGGCTCCCGCTGGCTCGTTTGTCGCTGTGCCTGACGATGCGCCGCTTGACGACGACCGCCGCTGGCTCGGCGATCATCGGCTTGACATTACCCCTGTTCCCGTGAGCAGGATTGCTGATTTGGGCGCTTGCCACATCCATCCGTGGGGGTGGGATGCTGCGCTGCGTTATCAACTGCTTCAAGCAGGTGTTTTGCCCGATTATTTGCCCACCGACGAGCAGTTGGACTGGATTCGCCGCCTGTCGCATCGTCGCACAAGCATCGCTGTGCATCAGGCTTTAGGCGAGGCTTACTCGCCATGCCCTGTGGAACTGACCACTGTTGACGAGGTCATCGCTTTCGCGACCCGTCATCCCGGCTGCTACCTCAAGATGCCGTGGTCGGGCAGCGGCAAGGGCATCTATCGCGTCATTGACCCGATGGGCGACAACCATGTGCCGCGCTGGATTGACGGTGCGCTGCGCCGTCAGGGCTCTCTCTTGTGCGAGGTGGGGCTGGACCGGGTGCAGGACTTTGCCATCGAGTGCATCTGCCGTGGAGGCAGCACCATGTTCATGGGCTATTCGGTATTCGACAGCGACTTCCACAGCCAGTTCGGGACGGGTAGGGTGGCCCCGATGGAAGAACTGCACGAGTTGTTGCTCGGTATGTATCCCGATCTCGACCCGGTGATTGGCCAAGTGTTGATGGTTATAGGTGACTTGATTGCACCGCACTACGACGGCCCGGTGGGCATCGACATGATGCTCTATTGGAATGAAAACGGCAAAATCGCGTTGAATCCCTGTGTCGAAGTAAACCTGCGCATGACCATGGGCATGGTCACCGCTGCCATGGGTAGCCGTCATGGCCTTCGCGGCCGTTTCAAGATAGAAAGCACCCCCGACTATCAAGTGCTCCTGTTATAGTATCTATAGGAACTATTATCTCTTATCTAAATAGAAAGCGTAGTACTCGTCGAAGGTGATGTCTTCGTCGTGGATGCGTTTGGCCACCTCCTTGCCCACGTAGCGCAGGTGCCACGGCTCGTAGGCGAACCCGAAGATGTGTGACTGCCTTTCGGGATAGCGCAAGATGAAGCCATATTCGTGGCAATGTTCCCGCATCCACACGCCTTCCACTGATTTATCGAAAGGCCATCTCATGGGATGCTCCCGCGACGTGATGTCGAGGGCGAACCCCGTCTGGTGCTCACTGCTTCCTGCGCGAGCAGCATATCCTTTTGGGTTGCGCTTGTGGGTCCCTATCTGTTCCTGATAGGAGCGGTAGGCCGAGTTGACCATCAGCTGGGCATCGGTCTGCTCCTTGCAGGCCTTTTGCATAGCTAGGAAGGCATCAACCACGACTCGCTGAGCCTTTTGCTCCTCATAGCTATAGTCCCTGCTGAATGTCACAAGACCGGCTGGCTTGTAGTTCTCGTCCAGGTAATGACGGCCGTTGACCAGCATCAGCTGGCCCTTAGTGGTGTCGCAGGGCACTGCGCTCGATTCCCGGTCGCGGTCATATCCCACGTTGACCAGCGCAATGATGTTGTCGAGTGGCGCGCAGGTCGTGTCTTTCTTGTGATAGGCTAGATATCGGTCAAAGTTGTCGGCGATAAAATACCGGGCATGAATGACGGGGATGGCGATTGTGTCATGCTCCTGGCGGGCAACCAGGGAGTCGGCTTGCGCATCATTCAGCACGGCAGCCAGGGTACGGGCCTCCTCGATGGGATAGCCCAACTTGTAAATCCTGCATTCGTTAGTGAAGTTATAGGCGATGCCCTGGCAACTCTTGACCATCACCAGCAGCACAAACAATGCTGCGGCAGTGCAAGGCAATGCCAGCCAGCGGTTGTCGCGTGAGGTCCAGTGCTTGATGTACTGTGAAATAGGTTTCATGAACGCTTATCGGTTGGCACGCTTGGCCATCTCGAACAGTTCCAGCGGCAGGTGGCAATAGCCGTCAGGGTTCTTGTCGAGGTAGTCCTGATGGTATTCCTCGGCGTCATAGAAGTTCTTGAGCGGCAGCAGTTCAACGGCCAGGCGGAGCTTCACTTCGGCCTGAACGCGGTTATAGACGGCCTTGAGCGTCGGCACATCGGCCTCGTCGGTGTAGTAGATGCCCGTGCGGTACTGGGTGCCCTTGTCGTGTCCCTGCTGGTTGACGCTCGTCGGGTCGATGGCCTTGAAATACATCTCGGTCAGGAACTCCAGCGAGATGACCTCGGGGTCATAGGCCACACGAACAGTCTCGGCAAAGCCGGTCTTGTCGGTGCACACGTCTTGATAAGTAGGATTCTCGGTGTGTCCGTTGGCATAGCCCACTTGAGTCTCAATCACACCGTTGACCAGTTTGAAGTAATGCTCTGTTCCCCAGAAGCATCCTCCGGCAAAATAAATTTCTTTCATGATTATTCTTGTTTCTTTGTCACAAAAGTAGTGCAAGCCGACAATAAAAACAAGTTTTAATTTGTTTTTGGAATAAAAAAAGAGCAAATCTTTTGTTCTGCGCTGGACTTGCAGTATCTTTGCAGATTAAAATTGAAGATAATGGACGCACGCGAGAAAAAACAGTTGTTGCTCGACTCAAGATACCTGCGCATGACGCAGATTTGGGCCGAGAATTCCTATTGCCGCCGTCGTCAAGTGGGTGCGTTGCTGGTCAAGGACAAGATGATCATCAGCGATGGCTATAACGGTACTCCTGCTGGCTTTGAGAATGTGTGCGAGGAAGACGCCGACCACTCGAAGCCCTATGTCCTGCATGCCGAGGCCAACGCCATCACCAAGGTCGCCCGCAGCAACAACAGCAGCGACGGGGCAACGCTCTATGTCACGACATCGCCTTGCATGGAGTGCAGCAAGCTCATCATCCAGGCCGGCATCCGCCGTGTGGTTTTCGGTGAGTATTACCGCATGCACGACGGTGTGGATCTGTTGTGCCGCGCCGGTATCGAGGTGGTACACCTGTGGATGCGCAACGGCGAGTATGAGGTAGTGGAGATCACCGGCGACAACAGCGAGAGCCATTACCAGGAAGTGGAGAAATGTATCGCAGCATCAAAGTAAACTCATCGGGATTCTTACGGCCGCAATGAAGGAGAAGTACACACGTCATCCAATCTGGATTCCCTTCGCCATATCGGTGGCGGTGGTTGTGGGCTTGTTGATCGGTAACCAAATCTCGCCCAACAACTATATCGCCGATAATGACCGCAAGGTGAATGCGATCTTGAGCCTCATCAATCAGGATTATGTGGATTCCACCAACCTGAATGATCTGGTGGAGATGAGCATTCCCGAAATCTTGAGCAATCTCGATCCCCACACCACCTATATCAGCGCCGAGGAACTTAAACTGCGCACAATGGCCGAGAACCAGACCGGCTCGATGTGTGACATCGGCATCCAGTTCGACTTGATGAAGGATACTGTCGTCATTGTCGAGGTGATTCCCGGTGGACCCGGAGCCAAGGTGGGCTTGATGGCAGGTGACCGCATCGTGTCGATCGACGACACGACAACCGTCGGAGAGCGAATCACCAAGGGGGGCGTCATGAAGAGCCTGCGCGGTCCCAAGGGCAGCACGGTGAAGCTAGGTGTCAAGCGCCACATGGGCAGCAAGACTTTCACATTCACTGTCACGCGCGGTCCCATCCCGCAGAATACAGTCGCTGCCCACTATATGCTGGACAAGAACACGGGCTATATCAAGGTCAATCAGTTCGGACGCAATACTTATGAGGAGTTCATGACTGCCATGGCGAGCCTCAGCGATGAGGGCGCCAAGCGTTATATGATCGACCTGCGCGGAAACAGCGGCGGATTTGTGGAGATGGCCTTGCGCATGGCCAACGAGTTCTTGCCCGCCGACGAGTTGATCGTCAGCATTCACGGCCGCTACAAGCGCGACGACAACGAGGCCTGGAGCGATGGCACAGGCAAGTACCAGGATGTAGAGGTCGCAGTGCTCATCGATGAGTTCAGCGCCAGCGCCAGCGAGATTTTCGCCGGAGCCTTGCAGGACAACGACCGCGGTTTGATCGTGGGATGCCGCTCCTATGGCAAGGCGCTGGTGCAGAAGGAGTTCATCCTGCCCGACAGCAGTGCCATCCGCTTGACGACAGCGCGTTATTACACGCCCAGCGGACGTTGTATCCAGAAGGATTTCAGGCGCGGCTTCAATGACGAGTATGACAATGAACTGGTGGAGCGCTACAGGCATGGCGAGATGGACTACAGCGACAGCATCAGGGTTGATACGAACCAGATGTTCACCACCGCCCATGGCCGCATCGTCTATGGTGGCGGAGGCATTGTGCCCGACGTTTTTGTGCCGCGCGACACCAGCGGAGTGACCGGCTACTATATCGACGTTGACAACGCCGGCTTGTTGCAGCAGTTCGCATTCTCCTATATCAACGACAACCGCGAGTCACTCAACAAGATGACCGATTACAAGCAGTTCTTGCGCATGGCTCCCAGCGATGAAGAGCTGATCAATATGTTTGCCGATTTTGCCGAGAAGAACGGCGTCGTTCCGCGTTGGTACTATATCAACATCTCCCGTGATGTGATCGTGACAAAGCTCAAAGCGCTGATTGCAAGGGATGTCTTCGGAACCCAGGCCTACTATCCCATCCTTAACCGCAACGACAAGACTGTGCAACAGGCCTTGAAGGCGCTGAACAAGCACAAGGCAGTCTTCCCGATAACCGAGAATCTGGAACTCAAATCCATCGCTCAGCGGCGCGGGTTATTGAGTGAAATCAAGAAATACTGGCAACTGTAAAACGAGAGATATGAACACACGGCCCAAACGTCAATTCATCTGGCTTCCTCTCGCCCTCGCGATAGCGTTGGTGACGGGTATTTTCTTTGGCAGCCGTTTCTCGAATAACAACAAGGTTGCCGAGAACGACCGCAAGCTCAACGCTATCCTCAACTTGATAGCGACTGACTATGTGGACACGACCAATCTGCACGACCTCATCGAGTTGAGCATCCCCGAGATTTTGAGCAACCTGGATCCTCACACGAGTTATTTCACTGCCGAGGACCTGAAGGCTGCTACCGACGACCTGAACGGTTCGTTCAGCGGTATCGGCATCTCGTTCATGATGGTCAACGACACCATCGGCGTGGTGGAGGTCATTCCCGGCGGTCCCAGCGAGAAGGTGGGACTCATGGCCGGTGACCAGATTGTCATGATTGATGACTCGGTTGCCACGGGCTCCAAGATGACCAACACCGAGGTGATGAAACGCCTGCGTGGCGACAAGGGCACCAAGGTGAAACTGGGCATCAAACGCCAGAACACCAGCAAACTGCTCACCTTTACCGTGACGCGAGGCGACATCCCCGTCAATTCGGTCGATACCTACTACATGATTGACAACACCACGGGTTATATCAAGATCAACCAGTTCGGCCGTCACACCTACGATGAGTTCATCACGGCCATGGCCAGCCTCGCCGACGAGGGGGCCGAGCGTTACATGATCGACCTGCGTGGCAACGGTGGCGGTTTCATGGAAATGGCCGTGCTGATGGTCAACGAGTTCCTGCCCGCCGATCAGCCCATTGTGTTCACCAAGGGTCGCTACAAGCACGACGACGGTGAGGTGTGGAGTGACGGTAACGGCTCATTCCAGGATGCCGAGGTGGCCGTGCTCATCGATGAGTTCAGCGCCAGCGCCAGCGAGATTTTTGCGGGCGCCTTGCAGGACAATGACCGTGGCCTCATCGTGGGCTGCCGTTCGTTTGGCAAGGGACTGGTACAAAAGGAGTTCATGCTGCCCGACAACAGCGCCATCCGCCTGACCACGGCCCGTTACTACACGCCCAGCGGTCGTTGCATCCAGAAGGATTACAAGGAGGGAATGCTCAATTACGAGAAAGAGGTGCTGGAGCGTTACCTCAGCGGTGAGCTATACAGCCGCGACAGTATGAAGATCGACAAGAGCCAGGTGTTCAACACGCTGTATGGCCGCACGGTCTATGGCGGCGGTGGCATCGTGCCTGACATCTTTGTGGCTCGCGACACGACAGGACTGTCCAGCTATTATATCGAGGTGGCCAACGCCGGCTTGTTGCAGCGCTACGCGTTCTATTATTGCAACAAAAACCGCGCGATGCTCAACAAGCTGGAAGACTACAAGCAGTTCTTGAGCATGGCGCCCGGCGACGATGTCCTCCTCAAGGATTTTGTCGATTATGCCGCCCGCAACGGTGTCGCCCCGCGATGGTACTACATCAACCAGTCCCGTGATGTGATAGTGACCAATCTCAAGGCCTTGATCGCCCGTGACATCTTCGGCAACCAGGCTTTCTATCCCATCGTGAACAGGCAGGACAATACCGTTCAAGCCGCGCTCAAAGCCTTGAACGCCCACAAGGCCGCATTCCCGATCACCGACTGAGAAATAGACAAATGAAAAAGAGCACGCCCATCTGGTTAACAATAGCTATTGCCGTGGCTGCATTTGTGACGGGCCTGCTCATCGACTTTCATCATGTAAATGCAGTTCCAAAAGCCACTGAAGAAGCCAGAAATCCTAAAATCAAGGCCATTATTGACCTTATCTTGGACGAGTATGTGGATTCCCTTAACCCTGACCAACTCATTGAGAGGAGCATACCCTTAATGTTGAAAGGTCTTGACCCTCACACCAGTTATTTTGATAGCCATAATTCCAAGATTCCCCGAGAGAGAACTGATGGCGTGATTCCCGATATCGGCATCGTCTTCATCATCTTCAACGACACTGTCCATGTTGAATGCATAGTTCCCGCTGGTCCAAGCGATATTGCCGGCATCCTGCCTGGTGACTGTATCGTGAAGATTGACGGGCAGCCAACCGCCAACATCAATAAAGCCTCAGGTGAGATATTCAAACTCTTGAGTGGACCTAACGGTAGCACGGTCACGTTGAGTGTGCTGCGCCATGGCTATCCCAAGATTCTTGACTTCACAGTGACACGCAACAGGATTATAAAGAGAACCCTTGATTCTTACTACTTGCTTGACAAGAACACGGGGTATATTAAGGTCAACCAGTTTGAGCGTAACACTTATAACGAATTTGTTCAGGCATTAACTCAACTGCAAGCCCAAGGGGCCAAGCGCTTTATGATAGACCTGAGAGGCAATGGTGGAGGCTATATGGAAACTGCGGTGCTCATGGCCAACGAGTTCTTGCCGGCAAAACAAACTATCGTCACTACACGCGGTAGGCGCAAGCAATACAATCAGCCATACAACAGTGATGGTAAAGGAAAATTCCAGAATGTAGAGCTTGCTGTCCTTGTCGATGAGTATAGCGCCAGTGCCAGTGAGATTTTTGCAGGTGCTCTCCAGGATAATGACCGTGCCCTCATTGTGGGTCGTCGCTCCTTTGGTAAGGGACTGGTGCAGAATGACTTCATGCTCCCCGACAGTAGCATCCTGCGTTTGGCTGTCGCCCGCTACTATACCCCCAGCGGCCGCTGCATCCAGAAGAATTACAATTATCATGAAACCCGCTTTTATGAAGACGAACTGCTGGAGCGCTTCAAGCACGGCGAATTCTTCAACAAAGATAGCATCAGGATAGACAAAAGCCTTGCATTTACTACACGACATGGCCGAACTGTCTATGGCGGGGGTGGCATTATCCCCGACGTCTTTGTTGCTCGAGACACGGCAGGGATCAACAAGTACTTCATTGATGTTGATAATGCTGGCCTATTGCAGCGTTTTGCCTTCACCTATTGTGAGAAAAACCGCAAGACACTTAAGCAAATGAGCGATTACAAGCAATTCCTGCGCACAACTCCTATTGACAACGATCTGATTAAAGAATTTGCCAATTTTGCCGCAGCCAATGGCATAGTTCCGCGATGGTACTATATCAATCATTCTCATGATTTGATTTTGACCAAGATTAAGTCAATTATCGCCCACGACATCTTCGGCCCAGAGGCCTATTCCGCCATCGTGAACCGTAACGACAAAACCGTCCAAGAGGCTCTCAAAGCCCTTAACCGCCACAAGGCCGCATTCCCGATCACCGATTAGCCGCTTTATTATCGCACGATATAAACGATCGGGACGAGGCAGAGGTGATCTGTCCCGTCCCAATCATGTTTCTTTTCTGGAACCTCAGGAGGTTTCTTTCAGAGTTCAATCTTTTTTCTTCTTGCGAATGGTGACCGCTCCGTTGCGGAAGTTGTACTTGTCACCACGCGGAGTGAGGAAGTCGATGCGCTTGCTCAAGCGTGGACTCATCTTGTCCTTCACAATCCACTCACCGTTGATCGACGGAGTGGACTCACTCTCTACAATAATCACATCTCCCAACTTGAAGCCATGTTTGTGAAACATGTCAGGTGAGAGTGCAACCCATCGAATCTGATAGTTTTTCAACTTATCATAATTGATTCGGTCTCCACTTGCTGTTACCCAACCAGCACCGCCCTGTCCAGGGTGATATTTGGTGGCATGCAGTTTATAATCCTGCCCCATGGCAGACACAGCAATTACAACAGCAAGAGCTAATAAAAATCGTTTTAGCATAAGTTGTTAGTAATTGGTTCGTTAGTGCAAAGGTACGATAAACTTCTGAATTGACCAAATTTTCAGCCCGAAAAATGCCCCTCGACCATGCCTTGAAACGATGTTAAAACGCTTATTGATAGGATGTTATGTTGGTTTGGCGACAAATAAAGAATCGACTACCGAAATTGGTGGCAAACAGCAAAATCCTATGGTTTTCGGTCCACAGGAAAAGTAAAGCAAGAAGTATGAAAAACCTACTAGAAGGAGTAGTCGAGGATGTCGTGGTTGAAGTGGATGGAGCGGTTGGTGAACAGGTGATCCATGGCTCCGTCGGCAATCAGTTTCTTGGGGGTGCCGGTGAGCACTTGGCGGTCGGTGGTGATGAGCCACAGCTCGTCGGCCAGCATCAGCGATTGGGAGATGTCATGGCTGGAAAGCAAAACGGCCTTGCCACGCTCGTGGGCGAGGGTCTGCAGCAGGCGCATCGTCTCGATACGGCTGGCGACATCGAGGAAGGCCGTGGGCTCGTCGAGGATGATGATAGGCGTCTGTTGGGCCAGCGCACGGGCTATCATGGCCTTCTGCCGCTCGCCGTCGCTCAGCGAGGCCATGTACTCATTGGCCTTGCCGATGATGCCGGCATCGACCATTGACTGATGAACGATCTTGCGGTCCTCATCGTCGAGCCTTCCCAGGAATCCCGTGTGGGGCTGGCGGCCGAGGCCCACCAGCTCGGTAACGGTGAGGGCACCTGCCTGGATGCGCTCGGTCGAGACCAGGCCGATGAGGCGCGAACGGTCTTTCTGGCTCATCTCGTGCATGTTCCTGCCGTTGATCTCTATTGTGCCGTCCAGCGGGTGATCGTCGCAGGTGAGGGCGCGCAGCAGGGTGGATTTGCCGGCACCGTTCTGGCCCAAGAGGGCCACGAGTTTACCTTTCTCCAGGGCGAGGTTCAGCCCGCTGAGCAATGTCACTTGCTGGCTCCCGTTGCGGTAGCCCACCGAGAGGTCATGTGTTGTCAATATGGCGTTATCGTTGTTCATCAGTTGAAGTATTGAATGCGTCGACGGTTAAGGATGATATACAGGATGATGGGCACACCGATGATGGGTGTGATGGCATTGATGGGAATGATGCCGTGCGGGTTGTTCACGCTCACCAGTGCACACAACAAGGCGATGTCGGCTCCTGCCAGAATGGTGGCGGGCACGAGGCGGGCATGGTTACTGGTGCCTAATGACATGCGTGCGATGTGCGGCACGACCAGGCCGATAAAGCCGATGGGGCCGCAATAGGCCGTCACCACGGCGGTCAAGATGCCGGTGATGAGCAGCAGGCTGTTGCGCGTGCGCGACACGTTGATGCCCAGGTTGCGGGCATAGCGTGTGCCCAGCAGCAAGGCGTTCAAGGGCTTGACCATGAGTGCCGAGCCGATGAGCGCCAGGATGATGACGCCGGCATAGACAGGCATCTGAGCCGCGCTCACGCCCGAGAAGTTGCCGAAGCCCCATGCCACATAGTTGTGCACGCCTTCCTCGGTAGCCACCGAGTTGAGCAGCTGCACGACGCTCGAGGTCAGGTAGCTCACGAGGATACCGATGATGAGCAGCATCGTGTTGCTGCGCACGATGGCCGAGAAAGCGATGAGCGTGACCAGTACCATGCCGGCTCCGAGCAGCGCTCCCACCAGGATGGCCATATAACTGCCGGCTCCCTCTCCCAGCAAACCGCCCAGCGAACCGCCCATCGCCAGGATGACGATGGCGACGCCCAGTCCGGCTCCCGACGACACACCCAGTATCGACGGCCCGGCCAGCGGGTTGTTGAAAGTCGTCTGCAACAGCAAGCCCGAGATCGACAGTGCGGCACCAGCCAGTGCTGCCGTGATGATCATGGGGATGCGCGATTGCAGGATGATGATGTCCCATGCCTTGTTGCCGCTGCCCTTGCCGGTGACGATGTCGGTTATCTTATCGGCGGGAATGTCCACCGAGCCGAACAGCAGACAAGCTACGCCCAGCAACACCAGCAGCACCGTCATGGCGATGATGGTGATGGTGAAGCGGCGATATGTCATCGGTGAATCAGTCAATGTGGTGATACATCTGGTTTTGGTAGTCGGGGAACAACTCGGGGTGCAGGATGGCCGAGAACTCACGCAGCAGCACCTCGGGGTGGAAAGGGATGCGGTCAAAGAAGCGGGTCTTGTCGGTGTCGCACACATACACGCGCTTATTCTTGAAGGCCGCCATCTCCTTGTTCAGGTCGTAGGCTCCCTGCAGGTCCTTGAGCGAATTGATGTTGGTCCACTTGATGAACCAGTAGTCGGCATCGTGGGCCACAGCGAGAACTTGGTTGAAGTCCAGTGCCAGTGACCCTGTATTCTTGTCGTCGGCCCACAGGTACTTGCCGCCGGCATCGCCCAGGATGCGGGCCATGTAGCTCTGTCCGCCGGGCACGTTCCACACGCCGCTGATGACCATCTCGGTCACGACGGTGGGGTGGTCCTTGGCTCCTGCGGCTTTCTGTTTCATGTCGTTATAGGCGGCGACAACGACGTTGTACAGGCTGTCGGCCTCGGCACGCTTGCCCACCAGCTCGCCGTAGAATTTCACCCACTCGGCGCGTCCCAGCGGGTCATATTCCAGATAGTCGGCGCACTCGATGATGGGGATGTCCAGATTGGCAATCTGGCCGTAGCTGGCATCCTGGTAGGGTGAGAGCAAGATGGCGTCGGGCTGTATGTCGATGACTTTTTCCACAGTGGGATTCATCGAGTTGCCGCAATCGGCGATGAATCCGCACTCTAGGCCTTGAACGATGACAGTATCGATAAAATATTGGCTGTCAACCACGCCGCGCACGGCACCGATGGCGCCCAACTCGTCGAGCAGACTCGTGTGCACCGACGAATAGACCAGCGCGCGTCCGATAGGGGTACGCACCACGGTGCCCTCGGGCAGGTTCTTGGGCAGTTCGGTGTCGCGGGGCACCAGCACATAGCGGTGCAGCACGCCGCCTTTCCATGGGTCTCCCACGGTGACCAGCGTGTAATCGGCCATGCGCTGCATCGACAGCAGTTTGGCGGCCGTGATCACCGAGTCTTTTGTATCAAGAGCCTTGCCCGCACCGTTCCCGCTCCTGTAACAGGCGGTCATCAGCAGGGTGGGGAGGAGTAGGGTTAACAGCAGTAATCTTCTCATTATGACAACTGAAATTATTCGACTGAAATGTTCTCGACAAGGTCAAGGATGTAGGGGCGCATGAAGTCTCGGGTGGCCCGGTCCACATACTTGTAGAAGTAGTCCTGGATGATGTATTGTTTCTTGTAGTCCTTCATGCCCTCATAGCGCATCTGCAAGTCGTGATAATCCTCAAGCAACTCGCTCAGATAGCTGGGGGTGACTTTTCTGACCTCATGTTTGACAAAGTCGATATAGTAAAATTCGACAGTGTATTTTGTCTCTTCATCATTGAGGCTTTTCCCGAATAAGATATCTCTCAGCGACGTGCTTTGAAAGGTGAGAAACGCTGTCTTCTCATTGAAATATACGGGGACAAAGCCTTCAAGATTCTTGGCATCGCCCTTGAAATTCTTCTTGAGGTATTGACTGCTCATGAGCATAATGCTGTCGCCCAATGACATGGCAAGGTGGTTTCTCAACATCATTTCGTCGAGATCGTAGTCACCGGTGTCAAAATAAACCTCGTAAGGCGTGAGGGCGTATAAAGGCGGTGTGACGCTGAATCCCATGGGGTCATGATCAAACAGTTGTTGCCACGTGTCGTAGAAATAGACCGTGTCGTTGGGTGTGGCTTCGTCGGCGTAACAGTGCAGTGAGCACATCGCCGCAACCGCCATGATGAACAGATATCTCAAACTATATTTCATATCTTGAACTGTTTTTTTTCTTTTTATTCTCAGTTAATTATCTGGCCAAGCTGCAATGAGATCGGGAATCGAGGGGCGCGTGACGTCCTCGGAGGCTCGATCAATGTATCGGAACAAGAACTCCTGGATGACATGGGGCTTCTTGTAGTCCTTCATGCCCTCGTAGCGCATCTGCAGGTCGTGATAATCGGCGAGCAGTTTGCTCATGTATTTGTGGGTGACTCGGTCAATTTTGCGGTTCTTGAAGTCGATGTAATAATAGGCCACGGTCGACTGGTAAGAAGTGTCATCGATGTCGCCATTGAGCAAGTCTTTCAAGGTCAAGGTCGTATAAGCCATAAAGAATGCAGCCTTATCGGAAAAGAATACAGGATTATATCGCTGGATGTCCTTGTAATCAACCTTGAACTGCTTTTTCAGGTAATCGCAGTTCACCAGCCAGATGCTGTCGCTTACCGATAGGGCGATGTGTAAATTCTGGATGATGTCGTTAAGGCTGTCACGGTCCGACCTGATATAGATTTCGCTGATCGAATAGACCTCGGCATCGGGAGTGGTGAACATTGCAGCAGGTTGCATGTTGAACATCTGTTGCCAGGTGTCGTAGAAATACACGGTGTCGTTGCGTGTGGCCACGGTGTCGGGGTCGAGAAGAGATGCGGCCTCTTGTCTTATGTCCTGGGCGGCAAGATGGCTCACCGGGCACATCATCAGCGCCAGCGCCATCAATATGAATAATTTACTTTTTTCCATAACGATGATACTTTAGAATGATTTCAATAATTGGTATAGTTTGCGTGTGGGCAGACCCATCACGTTGTAAAAGTCGCCGTTGATGCCGCTGATGCCGATGTTGCCGATCCATTCCTGGATGCCATAGGCGCCAGCCTTGTCCAGCGGGCGGTAATGCTCGATGTAGTAGTCAATCTCGTCGTCGGTCAGCTCGGCGAAGTGCACGATGCTGGTGTCGGCAAACGACTCGCAGCGCTCAGCCGTGGTGACGCACACGCCGCTGATGACCCGGTGGGCGCGTCCCGAGAGGGCACGCAGCATGCGATGGGCATCGGCTTCGCCTGTGGGCTTGCCCAGCACGGCCTCGTCGAGCACGACTACGGTGTCGGCGGTGATGAGCAGCTCGTTGGACTGCAGCGGATGGCCCTCGGCCTTGATACGGGCGAGATAGACAGGGATTTCCTCTACAGGCAGGCTCTCAGGATAGCTCTCGTCTATGCCCTTGATGGCCTCGACACGGAATGTCACGCCCATGTCGTTGAGCAGTTCCCGGCGGCGGGGCGAATTGCTGCCCAGCACCACATCATATTTCTTGAGATTATTGAGCATGGTCGTCTTGTGGGTTGTGATTCATGATAGAGTCGGACAACAAGCGGTAAATGTCTCGCTTGTCGCCGTCAAGCATCGCCAGGTGACGGGCGATTACCTGGACGTCGTGGCGTATGGCTGGCCCTGTTTGGCTTTGGGCGGGCGTCAGGCGATCCAGTTTATCAACCGTGGTGCGGATGAGCGGCATCAGGGCTTCAAAAGGCAGGCCGGCGTCGCTCAGCACCTCGTGGGCCAGAGTCCACATGTGGTTGGCAAAGTTGCATGAGAAGACCGAAGCGATGTGCAGTCGCAGCCGTTGCTCGCTGTCGGCCTCGGTGACGTGGCGCGAGATCATGTTGCCTAGCGAGCGCATTTCGGCTAGGGTGTCGCTGTCGCTGGCTTCGATAAAGAAATGCACCTCGTCGAGCGGTGTCACCACTTGGCGGGAGAAGGATTGCATCGGCCACATCACGCCGCAATGGGCACGGCGGCCGGCGAACAGGTCTATCGGCTTGCTGCCAGAGGTGTGCACCCACAGCGCTCCGTTGTCGGGGGTTGCTGCAATCACATCGGCTATGGCGTCGTCGCTCACCGCGATGATATAGGCGTCGGCTCCGGTGGCGAGGGCCTGCAGGTCATCGGTGGCGTCTGGGCAGCCCACGGCATCGGCCAGCATCTGGGCATGCTCCAACCGTCGGCTGTAGATTTGCACCACACGGCAATGTGCGGCCAACCCGTGCGCCAGGCTGGTGGCTACATTTCCTGAGCCTATGATAACAACACTTCTCATTCTCTCTGCAAAATTACTGCAAGCCGAGTGAAATGCCAAATTTATTCTCACATTTCAGTGGCCCTGTCGGGTTCGGGACGCGAGGGGCATGACATGCCTCGGGAATCCGACTGAGCGAAGGGCTTGCCGTTTTTTGTATATGTACAGTTAAGACTTGAGATAGCCGGGAAAGTTTAATGAAATCGTGTATGGTCATCAGGACAGGGGATGCTAAAAAAAGCAGACCCTTGACTCAACGTCATGGGCCTGTTTTTAACTAATTAACCTTCTAATACCATTAACATAAACCTTAAACATGTTGAAAACCGACTTGTCTCCCGACAACTTGATTTTCTTGAAACTTGGCTGAAACTCGGTCATTGAAACAGAAATCATACACTGAGTTAGCGCAAGTTTTCTCAATCTTAAAAAACTAATACCATGAAAACCATTGCAAATATAAGGCCATTTGTTTTTTCGTTCCTAATAAAATGACGAAAAAATGACTGAAATTAACACAATTTAGCAAAAAACGACCAAAAATCATTGAAATATCATAATAATACATCGTTTGATGTCATTTTGAAACCGAAAAATGGGCTTTTGTGGATGGGGTAAAAAGAATTGCACAAGGATGAGTGCTTCATCGCTTGTGCAATCATGATGTCGGTCTGTGAGACGTGTGATCAGGCTTTATCGCTTTCGGGGGTAAAGGCATTCCAGCCCTGGGCCTTGATGGCGAGTTCCTGGTCATCGCGCGTGACCATGTAGGCGCCCAAGTCGGGCTTGGTGATGCGGCCGATGAGACGGGCGGTCTTCATTCGCGCCACCTTCTCGTGATCAGCCAGGGGAACGGTGAACAGCAGCTCGTAGTCCTCGCCGCCGTTCATGGCAGCGGTGACGAGATTCATGTTCAGTTCCTCGGCCATGAGGGCCGTCTGATAGTCGATGGGGATGCGGTCCTCATACACGCGGCAGCCCACGCCCGAGTCCTTGCAGATGTGCAGCAGCTCGCTCGACAGGCCGTCGCTCACGTCCATCATCGCAGTGGGACGGATGCCCAACTCACGCAGTTCCTCAACGACGTCGCGGCGTGCTTCGGGCTTGAGCTGGCGCTCGATGATGTATTCCTTGCCCGAGAAATCGGGTTCAAATTCCTTGTCTTTCATCTGGGCGCTCACTTGTCGCTCACGTTCCAGCAATTGGAGGCCCATGTAGGCTGCTCCCAAGTTGCCGCTCACGCAGATCAGGTCGGTGTCCTTGGCGCCGGTCCGATACACGATATCGTCCTTGGCGGCCTCGCCCAGACAAGTCACACTGATGATGAGTCCCGTGACCGAGGCGCTGGTGTCGCCACCCACGAGGTCCACACCGTAGTGCTCACAGGCGATGCGCATGCCCTCGTACAGTTGCTCGATGTGCTCCAGTGTGAATCGCTTACTGATGCCCAGCGAAACGGTCACCTGGCGCGGCGTGCCGTTCATGGCATACACGTCGCTCAGGTTCACCACGATGGCCTTGTAGCCCAGGTGCATCAGTGGCACGTAGGTCAGGTCGAAGTGGATGCCTTCGAGCAACAGGTCGGTGGTGACGAGTGTCTCGCGGTCCTTGCCGTAGTTGATGACGGCACAATCGTCGCCCACACCGCGTCGTGTGGACTCGTTGCGCACCGGGAATGACTTGGTGAGGTGATCGATCAAGCCGAATTCACCCAAGGTCGATATTTCGGTTTCTTTCATTAATGATGTTTTATGTTGTCTGTTATCAGTTCGGCGGGCAGAAGCTTCTCTAAACTCTAACCCCTAGACTCTAACCTGCGGGCGCAGACCGCATATTACAGTTCCTCGAAGCGGTTGATCATCTCCTGGACGAGCATGGCCATGATGGGCTGGGCTGCAGCGGCAGCCTTCTGCACCTCCTCGTGGGAAGCCTTCTCGACAGCGCCTTCAACACCCAGGTCGGTGATGATAGAAATGCCGAATACCTCCATGTCGCCGTGACGGGCCACAATCACCTCGGGAACGGTACTCATGCCCACGGCGTCGCCGCCGATGCGCCAGAAGTAGCGATACTCGGCCGGGGTCTCGAAGGTGGGACCCTGGGTGCCCACATACACACCCTCCATCAGACGGATGCCCTTTTCCTTGGCAATGTCGCGTGCCATCTGGATCAAGCGGGGGCTGTAAGCATCGACCATGGCCGGGAAACGCGGGCCCAGCTCGTCGATGTTCTTGCCGTGCAACGGGTGCTCGGGGAAGACGTTGATGTGGTCGGTGATGACCATCAGGTCACCCACCTTGAAGGCGGGATTCATGCCGCCCGATGCGTTGGAGACAAAGACGGTCTTGATGCCGATGGCTTTCATCACCCTCACGGGGAAGGTCACCTGCAGCATCGAGTAGCCCTCGTAATAATGGAAACGGCCCTGCATCGCCATGATATACTTGTTGCCCAGCGTGCCGAAGATGAGGCGGCCCTTGTGGCCCTGTACCGTCGAGACGGGGAAATTGGGAATTTCACCGTAGGGGATCTCGACTTCGATGTTGATATGTTCCACCACGGCGCCCAGGCCGGTGCCCAGGATGATGGCAGTCTTGGGTAACTTATTGTTTACGCGTTGCTTGATGAATTCGCTGGTCTCTTGAATCTTCTCCAGCAAGTTTTTCTCGTTAACCATAAGAACAGTCCTTTCTTGTTTAAGTTTTTTGGTAGGATAATAATTAATTGTTTGTCGTTAAGCTCGAGTCACCCTGCCTGTCGATGAGACCGACAAGCCACTCGATGAAATTGGGACCCTCGCTCTCGAGGAAACCCACCCGCATGGGAATGTAGTAGATGCAGTTGCGCTTGGTGGGCGGGAAATATGGGTTGTTCATGATGCGAACGGCGTCTTTCTCGGTGGTGATGATGAACTTGCGCTTCCCCTCGAGGCTCTTGAACACCTTGAAGATGTCACTGAAGTCGCGGCGGGTAAAGAAATGGTGGTCGTCGAAGTGCATCACCTTGACCGGCGCTGCAAACTGGCGCAGGTAGCGCACCAGCGGCTTGGGCGTGGCGATACCCGTCAGGCACAGCACGGCGTCATCGGGGTGTAGCCAGTTGAGCGAGGTCAGCTGCGGCGACTGCACCGGGAAGACGGGGACGGGGTCGGCATAGCGGATGTTGCTGAAGAACAGCTGCTGCGAGGGCGGCGGGAACATGTATTGCTCCAGGTTCTTCTTCATCATCCTGATGTCAACGGGCGACAAGCCGGTGGGGCACTTGGTTGCCACCACGATGTCGCAGCGTGTCAGGCTTGTCACTGGCTCACGCAGGGTGCCTAGGGGCATCAGTTTGTCATCGTAGGATGGACGGTTGTAGTCCATCAGCACGATGTTGACCTTGGGTTTCACATAGCGGTGCTGGAAACCGTCATCCAGCAGGATGAGGTTGATCTCGGGGTCAATGCGCATGAGCTGACGGATGCCCTTGCGGCGGTTCTCGCACACGGCAAGGGTGATCAGCCCGCCATACTTGCGGTAGATCTGATAAGGCTCGTCACCGATGTCGCGAGGCGACATGTTGTTGCTCGCCAGGATGAAGCCTTTGGTCATGCGCTTGTAACCACGGCTGAGCACAGCCATGTGGTAGCGGCGGTATAGCGCCTCGACGATATACTCTACGTGTGGTGTTTTGCCCGTGCCGCCCACGGTAATGTTGCCCACCGACACCACAGGGATGTCAAATTCCTCTTGAGGCAGCAGCCCGATGCTGAATGCGGTATTGCGCAACCACACACCGGCACCATAGCCCCATGAGAATGGAGTGAGCAGCGCGTTCATGATAGATTTGCGCTGTTCCTTGTTCAGTATCTTGGACAGGTCAATGTTCATTTCTAGCCTTTAGCTTTTAGCCTTTAGCCATTTACAGTAATAGATTAAAGTTCCACTTCGCCATCGGTCATCAGGCAGAGGATGCGGTCGCGACCCAGGATGCGCTGCAGCTGCTTGTGCCAGTCATACAACAGGCCCATCTCGCCCTGCAGGCGTGACTCGTAGCGGGTCACCATGTACTTGTCGAGCAAGGCCATGAACTGATCCTCCATAGCGGGGTAGTTCTGCGTCTTGTAGTCGTCGCCCAGCTTGGCCTTCTTGGCCACCCATGCCACGGCCTCGCGAATGCCGCCGAACTCGTCAACCAGACCGATCTGCTTGGCGGTGATGCCGTCCCACACGCGACCCTCGGCAATCTGCTTGATGGAGTCTTGGGTCACGTGGCGACCGTCGGCGCAGCGCTTGGTGAACAGCTCGTAGCCCTCGTTGACCATGTTCTGCAATGCTGCACGCTGAGCAGGAGTCAGCTTCTTGCCCACAGCGGCCATGTCGCCGTTCTCGTTGGTCTTGACCGATGCCATGTGAACACCCAGCTTGTTCTCGACGAGTTCATTGAAGCTGGGGATGACACCGAAGATGCCGATCGAGCCGGTGATGGTCGTGCGCTCGGCAAAGATGCGGTCGGCGCCGCAGGAGATATAGTAACCGCCTGATGCGGCATAGTCACCCATCGACACGGCAACCGGCTTGCCGGCAGCCTTGAAGTCCTGGACGGCCTTCCAGATCTGCTCGCTGCCAAAGGCACTGCCGCCCGGCGAATTCACGCGCAGCACCATGCCCTTGACATTATCGTCTTTCATCAGGTCGTGGATGGTCTCGCTCAACTTCTCGCTGTTGATGCCCTCCTCGGTGGAACCGAAGCTGCCCGAGCCGTCAATCTCACCCACGGCATACACCACAGCGATGTGGTCGCCGAGCACGGGGTCCTCTAACGACGAGGCCAAGTCATCGGGGGTGACGAACTTCAGGTCTTTATCCTTGTCAACTTTGGTGCGGGCGCGCAGGATATCATCCATCTGGGCACGGTAAGCCAGCTTGTCCACCAGCTTGTCCTGCATGAGGACGTCGGCCGAGAAAGTCATGACAACACTGTCGCACAGCGAATTCAAGGCATCGTATGTCAACTTGCGGTCGGCGGCGATGCTGTCGAGCATCTCTTTCCAGATGGTGCCCAGGTAGTGCTCTTGCTGCAAGCGGTTGGCATCGCTCATGTCCTCGAGCATGTAAGGCTCGACAGCGCTCTTGAACGTGCCCACGCGCACCACCTGCATCTCCACGCCAATCTTGTCAAACATCTTTTTCATGTAGGGCGTTACCGATGCCATACCGTGCAGGTCAACAGAACCCACCGGGTTGAGGTAGATGCTGTCGGCAACACTGGCCAGGTAATAGTCGGCCTGGTTGATGCCCTCGTAGCCGTAGGCCACAATCCACTTACCGCTTTTCTTGAATTCCTTCAAGGCGCGGCGCATGGTCTTGAGGGTGGCGGGAGCGGCGCTCACGCCGTTGCACTCGATATAGATGCCCTCAACCTTATCGTTCTCGGCGGCATTCTCGATGGCCGACAACACAGTGTTCAGTCCCAAGCTGCTGGGCACGCCTTGGTTCATCATCATCGCCATCATGTCGACCGGCTCATCGCCGCCACGCTCACTGATTTCGGTGCCCAGGTCGATTTTCAGAATCGAGTGCTTGGAAACAGCAGTTGAGCTCTTGCCGCCCATGCCCATGGCACCCATCACGGCAAAACTGATGATCATCGACATGAACAAAAAGATTAAGGCCAAGAATGCGCCCACAAACGAGCCGCAAACGATAAGGATAAATTTCTTCATCATAACTGTATAGGATTTTGTATTATTAATCTAAAATGTTTGTTATCAAACCATTGCAGCGAAGTGAAGGCTTCATGTCACTAGAACACAACACTCCAATTTGCAAAGATACTGCAAGACGAACACAATGGCAAGAAAAAAATAACATTTTTCTTGACATTGTTGAGTAGATTATTTGCTTTGTCACATTTTATACTTATGCCTTTACCGACTTGTCGATAGGCATCATGATACTCACTGATTGTGCAGAATATAAATGAGTTCTTCTCCGGGGCATTCATCTTCACGAAAAATTGTCTTTTTTCCTGTTTTTGAGATTTTAACAGGTTTGATTTCGGATTGGTCTGCTGCCTTGAAACTTATTTTGAATGTTCCGTCATTACTGCTTTGGGTTGCAGTATCACCAATCTGAACTGTTGCTTCTGAGACTGGTTCATTGTGCTCGTCTATAACTTTTCCTGCGAAGATGGCGAAAGTCTTATCTCGCTTGAGAGGTAATATCATATGAGCACGAAAACTGAGATGAGAAGATGTGCAACTGTCAGTGTTTGAATAATAAGTGGCGCTAAATGAAACGGGAATTTCCCTGTATTTGAAATGACTGGGTAAGCCAGTGATGGTTATTGTGGTGTCAAGATTTGATAATGGATAGGACGCACCATTGACAACCAAAACGGCATCTTCGGGTACGGGCAAATGATGTTCCTCGTCTTGAAGTTCTAGCGTTAATGATACGGGAAAGAAGAAACAGTAAACAAGAAAAGCTGTGAGAACTGTACCTATACTCCACGATATAAGTTTCCTGCGACGGTCACGTTCATGTCGTTTCCACAGGTTGTCAAATGACACTCCTAACATCCTGGACACGACACGGATGAATGACTTCTCGCGTCCTACCTCAGCAATGTTGATTCCAAGCAATTCGCGGTCAGGATGGTTGCTGATAAACTGTCTTAAAGATAAAGGCAAACACTCCGGTTCACCATCACTGCCTGGTGTGCCCTCGATGATGAATGGGATTATGTACTCGAGTCGTCCTGATTCTATAAAGAATTTAACTTCCTCGCTGACCCATTGGGACTGTGCCGAATGAGGAGAACAAACTACAATCAGAAACTTTGAGTTGTCCAGTTGTTTTCGCAGTTCGTCACTCAGCACACCCGTATTGAGATCTTCTTGGTCGCGGAATATGGGACGCAGGTATCTGGAATTCTCAAAGTCATTGTGAATCTCAGTGGGCAGTTTATATGATTCCAGTTTCTTGTGCAGCCATTTAGCCATCGTGATATCGCGATGGCTATAGCTGATAAAGGCATAGTTCTGCTTCATGTTATTAATTCCACTCTGATTGTTTTGGTAATGACTCTAAAACACGAGCGCAATGTCTAACCATATCCTCGTAGGGTATATTGTATTCCTCAGATAATTCATGAAAAGATTTTCCAGTGAATACAAGATCAGAAATGGTTCCTTTCAGTTCATTAGGGATGCTTTCAGATGCTTTCATTATATCAATGGCATCGATAATCCTTGTTGTAAAATCTTTTATGTATTCCTCACTGTTTGATAGCTGTTTATGAGCATTTATTTTAGGTTGTAATTCATTATTCAATAACAAAGCAACGTGATAAAGAGCACGTGATATGGACAGATTCGATACATCAATCATTTGGCCATCTTCCCAGTATATAGGATTCTCTGTTTTCTTGGCCGTTGTGCGATCAGAACTTTTACTAAAATAAATGGGCCAAAACCAATCACAAATGAAGCGTAATTCATTTCTGATAGCCCACATGATAGCAGTTCCTATATATACTGGATCATATCGTTTGATACTCTCTTTGTGTTGAAACAATACTTCAAGAGCTAAAGTTCCCTTTTCGTCGAGTATATCATATCCAATCTCCGTAAAAGCATCTAACATTTGTATATTATAAACGCTATTTGCAGCCAAATGTACGATGTTGAGATAATCTTGGAATAGGATTGTAGTTGAGTCCTTATTCTGATTGACTTGTTCGGGGAATAGTTGTTTGTATAAATCAGATTGATTGTAGTCAAATTCTGGGTTGATGGCCAGTACCTTGTTCCAATAGCAGTGAGCGCTGTCTCGTTGCCCCATCATTAAGTAAATCTCACCTTTTGTGTCAAGATAATAAATATTTTGGGGCTCTAGAGCTATGGCTTTGTCAATCAGTTCTAAGGCTAATTGATAATTCTGATCAATATATAGTCCTTTAGCATTCATGTATGCCAATTTATTATATGCAGGTGGAGCCACTTGAACTGGGTTATTATTTAGATAGCTATTCAAGTACTCAAAAGCTGTCTTATAATCACCTTGCAGAAAATAGGCTTGGGCTATATCATAATCGATGATGCTACCAAAGACTTTTCGCGCTTTGAATAAATAATTGACATAGTTGATAGTATCCCCATGATAAAAGTCCAGGAAACCAATCTGCGCAGTCCAATAAGCTCTTGTCTGATAATCAAGCTCTTTTCTCTCTGAAAGTTCTGTCAGCAATCTTCTTGTTGATACATAGTAGGATGTATCGGGGGCTTTTTCAATTGATAAAAGGCGGTCTGATGCAAAAGGTCCTGTCCAGTCGATATTGTCCATGTGCTGTGGAAGTTCAATGAATGTGTGTAGAGGAATGGCATCTGAATCTATCTGTTTCATGTTTGAAGATACAGAGATAGATGCCAATGAGTCACACTTGTCAAAAGCATGGGGATAAATAATTTCGACATCAGGTGGTAAAACAACTTTTTTTAAGTGTCTGTTTTTGAAAAAAGCGTATGGACCAATGCCTGCTACTGTATATGTCTTCCCGTTGTATTCGACTTGAGAAGGGATGACTAGTGTATCGGTGGCCTTATTATAGCAATATCGAGTTTTGGGCCACACATAGACCGAATCTATGCCGCCGTAACACTTATAACAAAGCAAGTCTCCTTGTAGAGTTGGGTAATAAAAGTCTCCGCACCAAAGGAGCGCATTTTCAATCTCTTTGCGAATAGAATCTGAGGGGAAGAGTTTAAGTGCTTCTTGCAAGCAAGTTTTTATGGTGTCAATATATGCGTTATTGTAATAGGCTTTAATTTCAAACCGATCGGCAAGTTTATACAAACCAGATAATGAGGGAAGTGCTGCGGCTTCACGATAATCTGTTTCTCTGTCAGCCCATGGTTTGGTGAAATCAGATAGCTGACAGATCCATGTGCCGAGTTCCTCATTGTAGTGGCCGTCAAATGCACTATTGAGCTGTCGATAGACTGTTATTAGATTGACCATCATGTCTTTGCGTTTCTCATCATATCGATGTCCGCCCATTTCATAAAGACCGATTTGCTGTTTTAATTTTTCGGCTAGTGAGACGAGATCTTGTTTGGCATCATCAATCATAGCTGTAGCTGCTTTTTTCATGTTCTCGCCTGTTTGCCATTTGTCGAGTTGATAGTTAACTTGTTGTAATAGCTGCAACTCTTCAAAGACTTTGATACCTTCATCGATTCTTCCAGCCTCAACTAATTCTAGTGCGCGGCCCACGATTGAGTCCATCTCGCTGTGATCGATTCTCGCAAAGAGCTCCACATAGGTGTTGATGTTGCTGAGTTTTTCATCATACTCTTTCTTTAATTCAGCTAATTTCGTCTGCAAGTTTAGCACATCAGTTGCCGATTGCTCAGCAAGAGCCCTTTGTTTAAGGTATTCTTCTCGGTAAGACTTCTCAATGATACCATAATATTTTTTCTTCAGTTCACGGAATGCGCTCTCTTTGCACATTACGATGACAAAAGGTTTCTTGTCTTTAGAAATTCGCCAATAGTCCAGTGCGTCTTTATTGAAGATAACATAACCTGCCTTGTAGATTTCGTTGTACTTGACCGATTCGCCAGGTTTGAGGACGGCGAATTTCAATTGAAACTTGCCCCTAGTGTCGCTAACAGTAGATGGGGCGCCGTTTACACTGAGCTCCACACCAGCTAGTGGTGTCTTGGCTTTCTTGCCGTTGTATTCCTTGACATAGCCTGTCTCAATACTCTGGGCAAAGCAACTTGCTACAAAGAATAATGATACGAGAAAAAGAATGACTCTTTTCATAAGCATATAGATTGTATTTGTGGCAGTATGATCGAATTGAAATTTCCACTGTTTGTGTTACACGGGCAGGGGTGGGGGTGACTGACGGCGCTTGTAGTAGCGGGCGGTCCAGATGGCCAGGGCGAGGCTGGCGACGAGGCTGGCGATGGCGAGCCAGGGAATACCGCCGTCGGCGGGCAGGCCCAAGTTGTCACCGAAGCCCTCGGGGACGATGCCCTTGTTGGTGAGATAGCTGAACATGACAACGGTGCTGTTGTTCAGGGTGTGGGCGATGATGGGCACCCACAGGCTGCGGGTCCACAACAGCAGATAGCCCAGCCACACGCCCAGGATCATGCGGGGGAAGAACCCGTAGAACTGCATGTGGAAGGCGCTGAAGATGATGGCGACGATCCACACCACGGCATGCTTGTTCAGCGTGCTGTCCTGCATGGTGCGCTGCATGGCGCCGCGAAAGAGCATCTCCTCGCTCAAGCCGGCCATCAGGCCCACTACAAAGACACAGGGAATCAGCTGGCCCACAGTGTTGATGTCGAGCAGTTTCTCGGTGGCATCGGAGGCACTGTCCTCCAGGGCCCTCATCAGCTGCTCAATGCCGCTCATCCACGAGGGCAACGTCATGGCCTCGTTGGCGGTGACCAGCCAGTTCGTGGCGGGCATCGACAGGATATAGAAGGCCACCACCACGAGCAGGGCCCTCCACTCGGGAGCTCGGTCCATGCACATGGCGTGAAGCGGACGACGATAGAATAGCGCCATAGCCGCCACTGCCGGCACGATGAACGCCAGCACATCCTGCACGGTGAGCATCGTGAGCATGCCCATATTGACCACGAATGCACATCCCGCCGAGGCCACAATGAGCCCTGCACCCATCAAACACAACAGTACCAGCAGTCGAGTTCCCAGTTTCCAGTTCGTCTTCCTTTCCATATATCTTTGATTTAATTGATTGCAGACCGAGTAAAAGCAATTGCTAAAAATTTCCACTGCAAAATTAAACAAAATTCAAATTGTCACGTCTAAAAGACAAACAATAATCATTAAAACCTCTTTGTTTATGAAAAAGATATTTCTGGCACTAAGTGCGATAATAACAGTGGGACTCTGCGCCACGGCACAGAATGTCCCCGACGAGGTCGATATCGTGACCGACGAGAACGTGAAGCTCGAGATGATCACGCCCGCTCAACCGGTACAGGAGACCGAGGAAGAAGCCAAGGCACGCGAGAAGATGCTGCGCGAGCTCAATGATGATGTGGCCTATGCCAAGGCTGCAAACTCGTTGCGTCGCGGCTACTTTGTTCTCGTGGCCGATAATATCAGGCTGGGACAAACAGGATATCGCCGTTACGACATCAACGGCAATTCCAACTTTGTGCTCTTCCAGAACACCGACGGCATCATCCAGTATGCCCTCAACACGGGTGTCTCCGGCGTCAACGGCTTGGGCGGATGGACCGGAAAAGGCCAAGTGCGCAACAAGCGCATCAAGGAGAAAGACAACGGTGACGTGTACCTCGAGTATGATCTCGTGGGTCCCAGTGTCGATGCACACATCTGCATCACGTTGTATCATAACAGCAAGCGTGCCGTGGCCGATATCGTGGGAGGACCTCATATCACGTTCTACGGCGAAATCCTCCCGTACCGCGACAAGGATCATCGATAAGAGACAATCACTGAATTTTATAAACGGTAATAGATGATCGCTCCCCTCGAGGGAGCAACAAGCCGGGCGCCCCGCATGAGTCGACAGTTGACCAGCGGGGCGCATGTTTTTGTCGTGACCTGATGAGAGCAGGGGGGGGGCTGTGAGGCTTGGCATAGGTCTGCCCGCTGCAGCAGTAGCTAAGGGTTAACAATCAGCGTTTAACGCTTGTCCGGCCCATGCCGGATAGCCGAAAGCAGGTCGCTTAACTAAAACAAATTCAAAAAAGTGGCGGCAAATTTTGCGTATCGGGCGAAAAGTAGTACCTTTGCAGCCGCTTTTGCAGAAACAAACATTTATCATACAATACAAACCAAGTAATGAACGTAAGTTTAGAACAAATTGATGCGGTGAACGCTATTGTCACCGTGGATATCAAGAGAGAAGATTTTGCAGCCGACGTGGCTAAGGAAGTGGCTAAAATGGGCGTGCGTCATCCGCTGAAGGGTTTTCGCCCCGGTAAGGCCCCCAAGTCGCTGCTGATGAAGTTTTACGGCCCCAGTGTGACCGCCGACGTGGTTGACCGCATGGTGGGCAAGGCCCTGTATGACCACATCCGTGAGAACAACCTGCACGTGCTGGGCGAGCCTCTTCCCAACGAGGACACCAAGGTGGACATCATGAACGACGAGGAGATGGCGTTCAAGTTCGACCTGGGTCTGGCTCCCGCCATCGAGCTCAAGCTCAACAAGCGCATCAACGTGCCCTATTACAATATCGAGGTGACCGACCAGATGGTCGACGATGCCATCGCCCATGACCGCAAGCGCCTGGGTACCCTCGTTGACGGCGAGGTGAGTGACAAGGAGTCGATGCTGCGCGGCTCGATGATCGAGCTCGACGAGCAGGGCAACGACAAGGAGAACGGCATTAAGGTAGAGCGCACCGTGATCTCGGCCCGCTACATGAACGACGAGGACGAGGCCGCCAAGTTTGTCGGCGTCAAGGTGGGTGACACCTTCGTGTTCAACCCCTACAAGGCCTACGACGGCAATGCCGCCGAGTTGCAGGGTCTGCTCAATGTCGACCGCAACGTGGCTGCCGAGATGAAGAGCGACTTCCGCGTGACCATCGAGGAGATCAAGGTGAACCAGGAGGCCGAGATGAACGAGGAGTTCTTCAAGGGCGTTCTCGGCACCGAGACCGAGGTTAAGGACGAGGCTGCTTTCCGTGAGGCCGTGCGCGTGATGATTCAGCGTGCCAACGTCCCCGAGAGCAACTACCGCTTCACCGTTGACGCTCAGCGCATCCTCACCGAGAAGGCTGGTGAGCTGCAGCTGCCCGAGGAGTTCCTCAAGCGCTTCCTCAAGCTGCGCCGCGAGCAGGACGAGAAGGAGAATACCGAGATCACCGACGAGGAGGCTCAGGGCATGTTCAATCAGTTGCGCTGGCAACTCGTGAAGGACCACCTGGCTCAGGAACTGGGCATCAAGGTCGAGAAGGAAGACATCGACACCGCCGCCTTCATCTTCGCTCAGCAGCAGTTGTCACAGTATGGCATCTACAACGCTCCCGAGGACCTCGTGCGTCAGCAGGCCGAGCGTTACATGCAGGATGACCGCGCCCGCGAGGCTATCCAGGAGCATGCCATCGACAACAAGTTCTATGCCGCTGTCAAGGAGGCTGTCAAGGTCAACGAGAAGTCGATCAGCGTTGAGGACTTCCGCAAGCTCTACGAGAAAGAGGAGAAGTAATCTCATCGCTCATAGTGTAAACAACAGGGCAGGGTGGGCCAGAGCGCCTGCCCTGTCTCGTTTTTTGTCACGTGGCGACTCGTGAGGTGACAAGATGTCGGTTGGCGCGGTTTTTGTGAGGTGATGAAAAAATGTTTCTCAACTTGTCGTTGAATTGAGAAAAAATTTGTATCTTTGCCTAACAGCAAAAAAAGAAACAGTTATCAATACATTATATATAGTTCATTTATGGAAAACGATTTCAGAAAATTCGCAGTGCATCATCTCGGCATGAACGGACTGGCCCTGGATCAGTTCGCAGCCGGTGTATCCAACAACTACATTTCCCCGACCATCATGGAAGAGCGCAAGCTGAACGTCACCCAGCTCGACGTGTTCTCGCGCCTGATGATGGACCGCATCATTTTCTTGGGCACCCAGGTCGATGACTACACCGCCAATGTCATCCAGGCCCAGCTGCTGTATCTCGACAGCGCCGACCCCGGCAAGGATATCTCATTGTACATCAACTCGCCCGGCGGCTCGGTATATGCCGGTCTGGGCATCTATGACACGATGCAGTTCATCCAGAGCGACGTCTCGACCATCTGCACCGGCATGGCCGCATCGATGGCCGCCGTGCTGCTGGTAGCCGGACAAAAAGACAAGCGTTTTGCCCTCAAGCACAGCCGCGTGATGATTCATCAGCCCATGGGCGGCATCAGCGGTCAGGCATCTGACATCGAGATCACCTCGCGTGAGATTCTCAAGCTCAAGCAGGAACTCTATACCATCATCAGCGACCACTCGGGTCAGCCCTATGACAAGGTGTATGCCGACAGTGACCGTGACTACTGGATGACCGCTGCCGAGGCCAAGGAATACGGCATGATCGACAAGGTGCTCATCCGTGAGCAAGCCAAGGCGTCCGCGACCGACCAGGAGTAATCTATCATGGCTAAAAAGAAAGATACAAATTCACTGTATTGCAGCTTTTGCGGTCGCAGCGACCGTGAGGTGGAACTGATGCTGCCGGGTATGAACGGCTGCATCTGTAACGAGTGTGCCGAGCGCGCTGCTGAATTGTCGCACGAATATCTCCAGAAGATGTCGGCCGCCAAGTTGCCCGACCTCGACATGGAGTCCCTGCCCAAGCCCGATGAGATCAAGGCCTATCTGGACCAGTATGTCATCGGCCAGGAGACTGCCAAGCGCTACTTGTCGGTGGCCGTTTATAACCACTATAAACGACTGAACCAGGTGAGCGACGACATCGACATCGAGAAGAGCAACATCATCATCGTGGGCCCGACGGGCACTGGTAAGACCTTGTTGGCCAAAACGATAGCGCGGATGCTGAAAGTGCCGTTCGCCATCGTCGACGCCACCGTGCTCACCGAGGCCGGCTACGTGGGCGAGGACATCGAGAGCCTGCTCACCAGACTGCTGGCGGCCTGCGACTACAATGTCGCCGAGGCCGAGCGCGGCATCGTCTTCATCGACGAGATCGACAAGATCGCCCGTAAGGGTGACAACCCGTCCATCACTCGTGACGTGAGCGGTGAGGGCGTGCAGCAGGGCTTGCTCAAGCTGCTCGAGGGCTCGGTGGTCAACGTGCCGCCCCAGGGCGGACGCAAGCATCCCGAGCAGAAGATGATTGCTGTCGATACCAAGAACATCCTCTTCATTTGCGGCGGAGCCTTCGAGGGTATCGAGCGCAAGATCGCCCAGCGCCTCAACACCCACGTCGTGGGCTATGGCGCGGGTAGCCATGTGAGCAAGGCCGACAGGGACAAGTTGCTGCATTTCGTGGCGCCTCAGGACTTGCGCAGCTATGGCCTCATCCCCGAGATCATCGGCCGTCTGCCCATTCTCACCAACTTGGAGCCCCTGGATCGTGACGCCCTGTTGCGCATCCTCACCGAGCCCAAGAATGCGATTGTGCGGCAATACAAGAAATTGCTTGAGATGGACGGTGTGGAACTGGTCATCGAGGACGACGTGCTGGGCTTTATCGTGGACAAGGCCATCGAGTTCAAACTCGGCGCACGAGGATTGCGCAGCCTGTTCGAGACCATCATGATCGACGTGATGTATCAGGCCCCCTCGTTGAACAAGAAACGCTATGTGCTCTCGCGCGAGTTCGCCGAGCGACAGCTCTCAAAGTCCAATTTTGAGCTTCTGGCTTCCAGCAACTAGAGCTTATCGAATCAATGCCTTGAAGTCTTTGGCATCCCGAAGACTTCAAGGCTTTTAAATTTGAAAAGCAAAAATTATTTTTGCAAAATCATTGTGCAGTTCACAAAACAGTTGTATATTTGTGAAATCATTGAAACCCTAAACCTAATTATATATGGCGAAGAACAGCAAACTGACCTTGGCTCTGAAGGAATACTTCGGTTTCGAGACATTTAAAGGCAATCAAGAGGCGATCATCGAGAATCTGCTTGCCGAGCATGACACGTTTGTGCTCATGCCCACCGGCGGTGGCAAGTCGTTGTGCTACCAGTTGCCGGCACGCCTCATGGAAGGCACTGCCATTGTTATTTCGCCGCTCATCGCATTAATGAAAAACCAAGTCGATGCCATGCGCAGCTACAGCGAGGAGGACGGTATAGCCCACTTCATGAATTCCTCGCTCACCAAGCAGGCCATCGAGGAAGTGAAAAACGATGTGCGCAGCGGGCGTACCAAGCTGTTGTATGTGGCTCCCGAGTCACTCACCAAGGAGGAGAACGTCGCTTTTCTTAAAGATGTGCCCATCTCTTTCTTTGCTGTCGATGAGGCCCATTGTATCTCGGAGTGGGGACATGACTTCAGGCCCGAGTACCGCAACATCAGGCCCATCATCACCCGCATCGGTGAGCGCCCCATCATCGCATTGACCGCAACTGCCACCCCCAAGGTGCAGCATGATATACAGAAGAACCTGGGCATGACCCAGGCCGTGGTCTTCAAGTCATCGTTCAACAGGCCCAACCTCTACTATGAGGTGCGCCCCAAGACCAAGGACGTGGACCGTGAGATCATCAAGTTCATCAAGGCCAACGAGGGCAAGTCGGGCATCATCTATTGCCTGAGCCGCAAGAAGGTCGAGGAACTGGCCGAGGTCTTGCGACTGAACGACATCAAGGCCTTGCCCTACCATGCCGGTATGGAAAGTGCCGTACGCAGCGCCAATCAGGATGCCTTCCTGAGCGAGGATGTGGACGTGATTGTGGCGACCATCGCCTTCGGTATGGGCATCGACAAGCCCGATGTGAGGTTTGTGATCCATTACGACATCCCCAAGAGCCTCGAGGGCTACTATCAGGAAACCGGACGCGCCGGCCGTGACGGCGGCGAGGGCAAGTGCATCACTTTCTACTCGCGCAAGGACCTTGACAAGCTCGAGAAGTTCATGCAGGGCAAGCCCATCGCCGAACAGGAAATCGGCAAGCAGCTGCTGCTCGAGACGCGCGATTATGCCGAGTCGTCGGTTTGCCGTCGCCGCTCGCTGCTGCATTACTTCGGTGAGTCTTACGAACAGGACAATTGCGGCAACTGTGACAACTGCCTCAAGCCCAAGAAGCGTGTCGAGGCCAGCGAGGACCTGCGTGCCGCCATCGAGACCATCCTGGTCTTGCGCGAGCGCTTCAAGCCCGAATACATCGCCCACGTGATGATGGGAGATGCCACTCCCGAGATATTGGGCTACAAGCACAACGAACTCGAGGTGTTCGGGTGCGCCAGCAAGCGCGACGAGAAATTCCTCATGGCCGTTATCCGCCAGGGTGTCTTTGCCGATTATCTGGCCAAGGACATCGAGAATTATGGCGTGATCAAGGTTACCAAGGAAGGCAAGAGCTTCCTTAACAGCCGCCAGAAATTCTGGATTGTCGAGGACAACGAGTACACCGAGATGCTCGACGAGGAGATGCATGGCGGTGGCAGTGGAGCCGTTGACTCACAGCTGTTCAGCATTCTCAAGGACTTGCGCCGCAAGATTGCCAAGCAGCATGGCCTGCCCACCTATGTCATCTTCCAGGAGCCCTCGCTCGACGCGATGGCCACCACCTATCCCATCACCCTCGACGAGTTGCAGAACATCCCCGGCGTGGGCCCCGGTAAGGCCAAGCGTTACGGTCAGGAATTCATCGACCTGATCAAGAAATATGTTGAGGAGAACGAGATCGAGCGCCCCGAGGACATGCGCGTGCGCACCGTGGCCAACAAGAGCAAACTCAAAGTGGAAATCATCACCGCCATCGACCGCAAGGTGCCCCTCGATGCACTGGCCGAGAGCAAGGACCTTGATTTCGACGAATTGCTCGACGAGCTTGAGGCCATCGTTTACAGCGGCACCAAAATCAATGTGTCCTATTTCATTGACGAGGCCATCGATGTGGATATCGAGGAAGACATCTTTGAATACTTCAAGGAGAGCGACACCGACGACATCGAGACTGCCATGAAGGAACTGGGCGACGACTACACCGAGGAGGAAATCCGACTCGTCCGCATCAAGTTCCTCAGCGAAATGGGCAACTGATTCCCACTCTGAAAAACAGGAAAGCTATAACAACTTGAAGTTTAGAGTTTAGTGATTAAAGTTTAAAGAGTCGAGTAGAGACGCAAAATTTTGCGTCTCCCGAGTGCGGATGCCCATTAGCTAAATCAGTTTAATTCGCCGACAGCCAATAGTACGCGGTTGCCCTCAGAAAAATTCAGAAAAATCTTTTGTTTGAAAAAAAGGATGCGGATGCCCAATACGAATGGTCATCAATCCCCACGAATGGTCATTCATGTTATAAAGTTGTCTGTATTATCTGTCAATAGTTGTCCATGTCGTTTTGAAAAAAAGTGTGCCGATACCCCTATGAAATGAAAAAAAACGGGATGAAATATAATTTTTCTTGATGTTCTGCGTTATACATTAGTAAATAGGAATGAAAAAACGTAAAATATAGATAACAAACCAACCAGAAGATGAAAGCAAAACTCTTGATTTCTTCATTGCTGTTGGGAACTGCGATCCTCGCCATAGCAAAGGGGGATCCTGTTCTTATGACCATCAACGGCAAAGACATCAAACTCTCGGAGTTTGAGTACCTCTATCACAAGAACAATCAACAACAGATCGAGAAGGAGACCCTCGACCAGTATGTGGAGCGCTTCGTGCTTTACAAGCAGAAAGTCGCTGATGCCGAGGCCGCTGGCATCGACACCACCGAACTGTTCAAAAAGGAATTCGAGGGGTATCAAAAGGATCTGGCCGCTCCCTATATGGTGGCTGATACGACCTATCAGTGGCAGATGATCTCCGAGGCTTACGACCGCTACAAGAAAGAAATTGATATCGATCACTTCATGTTGCCCCTGGGCGCGTCTCCCGAGGAAACTCAAGCCAACTTGAACCGCATGGACAGCATCCGCAACTGCGTCCTGGCCGGCGAAAGCTGGGAGGAACTGGTCGCCAAGTATTCCAGTGACCCCTCAAAGCCCCGCAACAAGGGCCACTATGGTTACGTGAGCTCGGGCATGTTCCCTTACTCGTTCGAGAACGTGTTGTATAACACCCCGGTTGGTGCTGTGTCTGAGCCCTTCAAGACGCCTTACGGTGTGCACATGCTGCGCGTGAACAACACCCGTGACCGTAACGATGTACATGCCAAGCACATCCTCAAGCTCTTCCCCAAGGACGCTACCGAGGAGCAGAAAGCCGAGTGCAAGGTCAAGATCGATTCAATTTATACCCTGTTGAAAGCCGGTGCCAACTTCGAGGAGCTGGCAAAGGCTGAGTCGCAGGACGGCAGCGCCCGCAACGGTGGTGAGCTGGGTTGGTTCGGTCGCGGCCGCATGGTGCAGCCCTTCGAGGACGTCGCCTTTGATCTGGCCGACGGTGCCATCAGCGAGCCCTTTGCCACTAAGTTCGGTTACCACATCATCAAGAAGGTGGCTCACGGTGCCGCTCCGCTGAGCGAGATGCGCGCTAATATCGAGAATGCCATCAGCCGTGACGAGCGTGCCGGTCTTATTCGTGACCGCCGCATCGCCGACATGAAGGACAAGTACGGTTTCAAGCTGAATCCGTCGTTTGAGTCCTTCCTGACCAAGGCGCTTGCCGATAACGGTAACAGCTATGACTCGACCTTTGTGGCCCAGAACCTCAAGAACTCGACCATGCCTCTGTTTACCTATGGCAACAAGCAGTCGGCCCTGGTTGGTACCTTGGCTACAATGCTCAACTCCAAGGCCCGCTTTGCAACAGTTGATGATGCCAAGCGTTATGTGATGTCGGGCGTGGATGCCCTGGCCGACAAGGTCTTGAGTGATTATCATTCCCGCGAGCTTGTCAAGAGCAACCCTGAATATCGCAACCTCATCAACGAGTACCGCGACGGCATGATGCTGTTCGAGATCAGCAACCGCCGCGTCTGGAAGGCCGCCAACAAGGATACCGTCGGGCTGGAGCAGTACTTCGCTCAGCATCGCGACAAGTACGCTTGGGACGAGCCCCACTTCAAGGGTATCATTCTGAGCGCCAAGAACGACAGCGTGCTTGACCTGGTCAAGGCCGATGTCATGAAGTTGGGCCGTGACACGCTCACCGACGCTCTCCACAACAAGTATGGCAGTGACATACGCATGGAGCGCATGGTAGTCAAGAAAGGCGAGAATGCGCTGGCCGACTATCTTGCCTTCAACATGGGTGACAAGCCCGAACGCAAGGGTTACAATTCGTTCATGATTCTTGAGGGTGGTGTTCTGGCTCAGCCCGAGGAGATGGCTGACGTGCGCGGTGCCGTCACCAGCGACTATCAGGATGTCCTCGAACAGCGCTGGAAAGAGGAGCTCGCCAAGAAATATCCTGCCAAAATCAACAAGAAAGTACTCAAGCAAGTGAAATAAACGACAGCTTGTC
The DNA here is from genome assembly GCA_900317325.1 of uncultured Prevotellaceae bacterium. Taxonomy (GTDB): domain Bacteria; phylum Bacteroidota; class Bacteroidia; order Bacteroidales; family Muribaculaceae; genus Sodaliphilus. The sequence continues at coordinate 44,371 of ONGE01000019.1, read as the reverse complement.
TGTCCAAGAGTTTTAAGGTCCCTGCCGCAACCCTTAGTTGTGGCAGGGACTTCGGTTATTATCGGTACTATATTAAGGTGGATATGGGATATTTTAGTATTTTTGCAGATTGAAAAAACAGCAATAACACAATAGAATATGAAGAGATTATCATTGTTTAGCCTTGTGTGCGGCTTGGTCGTGATGCTGGCTGGGGCACAGGTGAACCCTGCCTTGCAGGTGCAGGAGCTGGAATTGAGTAACGGCATGAAGGTGTGGCTCAATGTGGACCATAGCCAGCCCAAAGTGTTTGGAGCCGTCGTGGTGAATGCAGGTGCGGTCGATTGCCCTGACACGGGCATCGCCCATTACTTTGAACACATCATGTTCAAGGGCACCGACGAGCTGGGCACGGTGGATTATGCGGCCGAGAAGGTTTATCTGGACTCCATATCGATGAAATACGACGAGCTGTCGCGCACCACCGACCCCAAAGCGCGCACAGCCATCCAGCACGACATCAACCAGCTGAATATCAAGGCATCGCAGTATGCCATCCCCAACGAGTTCAACCGCTTGATTACCAAGTATGGAGGCTCGGAGTTGAATGCGGGCACGTCCTACGATTTTACCTTTTACCACAACACGTTCTCGCCGCAGTTCATCGAGCAATGGTGCGAGTTGAACAGCCATCGCCTCATTCATCCGGTTTTCCGCCTGTTCCAGGGCGAGTTGGAGACGGTTTATGAGGAGAAGAACATGTACAGCGACGATCCGGGCTCGATGATGCTGGAACAGATCTCCTCGAAGTTCCTTGCCGGCACCCCCTATGCCTATCCCATCATCGGCAGCACCGCCAACCTGAAGAATCCGCGCCAGTCCGATATGGAGGCCTTCTACAAGAAATACTATGTGGCGTCGAATATGGGCCTGGTGCTCTCGGGCGATATCAACCCCACGACGCTGCTGCCCGTGCTCGAGCGCACCTTCGGTCAGCTGGAGCGCGGCGTGAAGCCCGTGCGAGAGAAGATCACGGCTCCTGCCATCGTGGGCCAGCCTGTCGAGAAATTCCTCTTCCCGATGCCCATCATCGGCATGAGTGCCATGGTGTTCCGCGGCCCCACCGACTATGATGCCGATGCCCCCGCCATGAAGGTGGCTCTCACCCTGCTCAATAACGATAACAGCACGGGTCTGCTCGATGAGTTGACCAACAAGAACCGCGTTTATCTGGCGATGGCTCAGACCATGGGCATGAACCAGACCTCGGCATTGGCGGTGATGGTCGTTCCCAAACTGCTGTGCAAGGTCAAGACGGCCGAGAACCTGTGTCTGGAGCAGATCGAGAAACTCAAGAACGGCGACTTCACCGACGAGCAGCTGCAGGCTGTCAAGCGTCAGCTGGCTCGCGACCATGAGAAGGAACTGGAGACGATTACGGGCCGTTCCGAGTTGATGGTGGCAGCCATGTCGGCCGGCGTGTCGTGGGAGGATTACATGAAGCTGTCGTCGCGCACCGGCGATATCACACGCGACGATGTCACCCGAGTGGCCACGAAGTATTTCACCGACAATTTCTATCGTTTCCACAAGAAAAACGGCCGTTGCCCCGTCGAGCAGATCGCCAAGCCTGAATATACGCCCGTCAAGCCGCAGCATTCCGGCGAAAAGTCGGCCTATGCACGCCGTCTTGAGCAGCTTCCGGTGAATGATGTCGCTCCCAGGATGCTGGACTTTGAGCGTGATGCTGCCAAGGTGAAAATGCCCGGCGGTGGCATGTTGTATGTCGGTCCCAATCCCTTGAATGACTATTTCACGTTGACCATCAGTTTCCACAAGGGAACGCTCCAGGATAAATGGCTCGAAACGGCTGCCGATTACGTGAGCCAGCTGGGCACCGACTCGCTTGATGTCAAGGAGTTGGGCGCCGCAATGCAGCGTTTGGGCGCCGTCATGAAGGTGACCGCCAGCGAGCAATCAACCGTCATTGGCCTCAGGGGTGAAGACCGCAATCTCGAGGCCACGTTGCAGGTGCTGAGTCACTTCCTCGACAAGATGAAAGCCGATGAGGAAAAGCTGGATGCGCTGAAGGATGCCGCCGGCCCCGAGGAGAAATCCTTCTGGAGTGACAATACCGAGGTGTTTGCCGCCCTCGCCAGCAAGGTGATGAGAGGTGAACGCTCCACCTATCTCACCCGTGTAACGGGCAAGGAATTGAAGAAAGTGAAGGCAGCAGACCTCATTGCCTCGTTCAAGCAGCTGTATGAATGCCGCTGTGACATCAGTTATTGCGGCTCGATGACCGATACGCAGGTGGCCGACATGCTGACCCGCCAGCTGCCGCAAATCGGTGGTACGCAGGAGAATCCGATGCAGGAGATTCCCATGATGACCCCTCAGGAGCCCACGGTCTATATTTTCGACATGCCCAAGTCTCGCCAGACGATTCTGGGCCTTTACCGTCCGCTCGCTGGCGTGACGAGTGACCGCGACAAAGCTTGCATGGAGATGTGGGGCGAGTACTTTGGCGGCGGCATGTCGTCGGTTCTGTTCCAGGAAGTGCGTGAATTCCGCTCGATGGCCTATGCAGCCCAGGGTATGGCATTGTCGCCCTCACTGGCCCATGTGGCCGGTCCCTGCGGCTATGTGTCATTTGTCGCCACTCAGGGCGATAAGTCGATGCAGGCCATTCAGTTGCTTGACACGCTCATCAACGACATGCCCATGAATGTGGAGAATCTGATGGTGGCTCGTCAAAGCCTGCTCAGCGACATCAACAACAGCTATCCTACCTTCAGAGGCAAGCCTTATATGATTTCGCTGATGGAGCGCAATGGCTACACTGCCGATGAGCGTATGTCGTTGGCCGAGCAGCTGCCCTCGTTGACCCAGGCCGATATCGAAGCGTTCTATGACAAGCATATCAAGGGCCAACCCTGTCAACTCATGATTGTGGGTGATGTCAAGAAGCTGGACCTCAAGGCGCTGGCCCGCTTCGGCAACATCGTCAAGGTCAAGAAAGACGATATCTACAAGACCAAGGTGCCCAAGAAGTGATAATTGCCCTCTCAGGCAAGCAGCAGGAGCGATGACCGACGGCCACCGCTCCTGTTGTCATTATTTAACAAACATTTATTGTCGGGTGAGGGAATATGGGGGAAAATTGTACTATCTTTGCACTTTGCAATCAACAAATAAGAGAATACAAGTGAAATCGAGAATTTTATCAGCATTGATGCTCGCTATGACGGCAATAGCCGCGATGGCGCAAAATAATGTGGCCGAGGAGGTTGCGTGGGTGATAGGCAATGAGCCCATTTTCAAGAGTGAGATCGAGGAACAGTACCAGCAGGCGCTCATCGAGCGTGTGCCCATCGACGGCAATCCCTACTGTGTCATCCCCGAACAGATGGCGCTTGACAAACTCTTCCTGGACCAGGCTCGCATCGATACGGTTGAGGTGCAGCAGTCCACCATCAGCTCCGAGGTCGAGAACCGCATCAATTACATGATTGCCAACCTGGGCAGCAAGGAGAAGGTGGAGGAGTACTTCCGCATGCCCTTGCCCCAGTTGCGTGAAAAACTCAACGAGATGTACAGCGACCAGTTCTGCATCCAGCAGGTACAGAACGACTTGACCAAGAATGTGAAGGCCACGCCGGCCGATGTGCGCAAGTACTACAATGGCCTGTCCAAGGATTCGCTGCCTTTCATCCCCATGCAGGTCGAGGCCCAGATCATCACCATCAACCCCGTGATTCCGCAGCAGGAAATCGACGAGGTGAAGGCGCGTCTGCGTGACTATGCCCAGCAGGTCAACAGTGGCGAACGTGAGTTCTCCACGCTGGCTATCCTCTACAGTCAGGATCAAGCCACGGCGGTCTATGGCGGTGAGACGGGCTTCCAGAGCCGTTCGGTGCTGCTGCCCGAGTATGCCACGGCGGCATTCAACCTGAACGACAGCAAGCGCGTGTCGAACATTGTCGAGACCGACGACGGTTTCCACATCATCCAGCTTATCGAGAAGCGCGGCGACCGCATCAACACACGTCACATCCTGCTCCGTCCCAAGGTGAGCGACAAGGACCTGACCGACGCATTGACGCGATTGGACTCGGTGCGCAACGACATCATGTCGGGCAAGAAGACCTTCGACGAGATGGCCCTGTTCATTTCTCAGGACAAGGAGTCGCGCAACAACAACGGTAACATGCTCAACGAGAAGACTCACAGCAGCCGCTTCGAGATGGCCGACCTCCCCGTCGAGGTGGGCCGTAAGGTGAATAACATGCAGCCCGGCGATATCAGCGAGCCGTTTGTCATGGTCAATCCCAAGACTCGCCGTGAGCAGGTTGCCATCGTCAAGCTCGTGAAGCGTATCGACGGTCACAAGGCTGATCTGGCCGAGGACTACATGATCATCAAGGAGATGTGCGAGGCCGATGCCAAGGAGAAAATCATCCGTGACTGGGTGATCAAGAAGCAGAAGAGCGTCTATGTTTATATCGAGGAGGGCTGGCGCGACTGTGATTTCAAGTACGACTGGCTCAAGAAAGAGAAATAAACATTTAGCTGTCAGCATTTGATATCCGTATCCCTATGTCTGCCTCACACGACAAGCGACCATGGTCTGTCAATTCCCGCCTGCGGCACGTGATAGCTGCGTGCTGCGTGATGGCATTGATGATGTCGCCTGTAGTGCTGGCCCAGACCACCTCGTCGCGCAGCATCAAGCCACGCGTTACCCAGCCTGTCAAGAAGAAACCGGCGCCCACCAATCCGCAGCCGGCTCAAGCTGCCCGTAAGGGAGCCAAGGGGCCCAAGGTCTCCCGTATCACTCCGCAGATTCCCAAAGCCAACCGCAACCAGACCAACAAAGTGTTCCTCGAGAATGCTGACGTGCTGAGTGCCAACGAGGCCATCAGCACCGATTATCAGGTGTTGAAGGGTAATGTGCGGTTTCGTCGCGGCGACATGTACATGTTCTGCGACAGCGCTTATTTCTATGCCGAGACCAGTTCGCTCGACGCCTTTGGCCATGTGCGCATGACCCAGGGCGATACCTTGTGGGTCTATAGCGACGTGCTCCATTACTATGGCAACCAGGGTGTGGCCGAGTTGCGTCACAACGTGCGTCTGGAGAACCGCAGCACAACCCTGCTGACCGATGCGCTGGACTATGAGATCAACTCCAATGTGGGATACTACTTCGACGGCGGCACCATCGTGGACAACCGCAACAACACCGAGTTGTCGTCCCAGTATGGCCGCTACGAGCTGGATACCAAGCAAGCCGAGTTCTCGCGCGACGTGCATCTGGTGAACGACCGCTACGAGATGTTTACCGAGCTGCTGGATTACAACACCCAGAGCCATATTGCCCACATCACCAGCGAGACGCTCATCGTGAGCGACAGCAACACTATCAACACGACCAACGGCTGGTACAACACCAGTGCCGACGACGCGACCCTGTATGAGCGCGCCTTGATCAAGGCCAAGGACGGTAAGACGCTGCAGGGCGACACGGTCTATTACAACCGCAGCCACAACTATGGTGAGGCTCGCGGCAATGTCGTGATCACTGACCCCAGCAACAAGGTCATCCTTGATGGCGACTACGGCTATCACGATGATAACGCCCACTACAGCTATGTGACCCGCCGGGCACGTGCCCGCGAGTTCTCGCAGAAGGATACGATCTACCTGCACGCCGATACCCTGTGCACGCTCATCAACCACGTTGTCAACGATTCGGTCAACGACTCGGTGAGGGTGCTGCGGGCGTTCAACCAGGTGAGGTTCTATCGCAGCGATGTGCAGGGCATCTGTGACTCGTTGCAACTGAGCGAGGCCGATACCATCATCAACATGTATCGCCATGCCGTGGTCTGGAATCAGGAACGACAGATCTTCGGTGACGAAATCAATATCCACCTCAACGACAGCGCTGCCGATTGGGCCACACTGCCCACGGGCGGTTTCATGGCCGAGCACCTGGGCGAAATCTATTACGACCAGTTGAGCGGCAAGAAGATGAAGGCGTGGTTCGAGGAGAAGGAATTGCGCCGCCTCGACGTTGATGGCAATGTCCAGGTCATCATGTTCCCCCAGGAGAAAGACTCGACCTATAACAAGATGGTCAATGCCGAGTCCAGCTATATGCGTCTGAACCTCAAACCCAAGCAGGAAGTGGACCGCATCACCATGTGGCCCGAAGTGACGGGCAAGGTCACACCGCTTTACCTGGCCCGCAAGGCCGATATGTATCTGCCGCAATTCCATTGGTATGATATGCTCAGGCCGCAGACGCCCGACGATATCTTTGACCTGACCGAGGAGCAACGCAACTTGTGGAAGTCGGTCGAGGGTGGTACGCGTCGCCGCTCGGGCAGCAATGCCGGAGTGGTCAGTCAGCCCACCCAAGATAAGGAAACAACCCTTCAACCCGTTGAAATGCCATGAGTGATGTGATTAAACTTCTGCCCGATTCTGTCGCCAACCAGATTGCTGCCGGCGAGGTGATACAGCGTCCCGCCAGCGTCATCAAGGAACTGGTGGAGAATGCCATCGACGCCCAGGCGACTCATGTCCAGATCATCCTTAAGGACGCGGGCCGCACGCTCATCCAGATCATCGATGACGGGGTGGGGATGAGCGAGACCGACGCGCGTTTGGCCTTTGAGCGCCACAGCACGAGCAAGATACGCACGGCCGATGACCTGTTCACGTTGCACACCATGGGTTTCCGCGGCGAGGCACTGGCTTCAATTGCCGCCATCTCGCAGGTGGAATTGCGCACGCGTCGCCGTGGTGACCAACTGGGCACACGCTTGATTATCAATGCCTCACAGTGCGAGAGCCAGGAGCCTGACATGTGCCCCGAGGGTAGCAACTTCATGATCAAGAACATTTTCTTTAATGTTCCTGCCCGCCGCAAGTTCCTCAAGTCCAATCAGGTGGAGCTGAGCAACATCGTCAAGGAGTTTGAAAAGCTTGCCCTTGTCAACAACGAGGTGGAATTCACGCTCATGCACAACGGCAATGTGATGTACAAGCTGATGAAGGGGACTTTCCGCCAGCGCATCGTCTCGTTGATGGGCAACAGCATGGACCAGCAGTTGCTGCCCATAAGCATCGACACCTCGATTGTCAAGGTGCAGGGCTATGTCGGCAAGCCCGAAAACGCCCGCAAGCGCAACGCCCTGCAGTTCATGTTTGTCAACGAGCGCTATATGCGTCACCCCTATTTCCATAAGGCGGTGATGTCGGCCTACGAGCAGCTGATTCCCGAAGGGGAGCAACCCAACTATTTCCTGCGCTTCACCGTTGACCCGCAGGCTATCGATGTGAACATCCATCCCACCAAGACCGAAATCAAATTTGAGGACGAGATGCCTATCTGGCAGATTCTCGCCGCTGGTGTCAAGGAGGTGCTGGGACGTTTCAGCGAGGTGCCAGCCATCGACTTCGACACCCAGGATGCCCCCACGATACCAGCCTATACCGGCCATGTCGAGGTACATCACCCCGATATCGAGGTGGACAAGGCCTACAATCCCTTCAAAACCTCTTCCTCATCATCTGGCCAGCGGCATCATGCGCCTGAACGTCAGGTGACAAGCAATTGGGACGAGTTGTTCGCCAATTTCGAGCGCAAGAAGCGTGGGGAATTGGAGCAGAACCCCGTCGAGCAGCCTGCCGAGACAGTTGTCGAGACGCCTCAAGAACCCGTCTTGCCGCTTGGCGACCTGCAGTCGGTTTATCTGCAGCTCAAGGGACGTTACATCCTGTCGCCGGTCAAGTCGGGGCTCATGGTCATCGACCAGCACCGTGCCCACGTGCGCATCCTGTTTGACCGTTATGTGGGCCGCATTCACACCGGCACCATGTCGTCGCAGACCATCCTCTTCCCTGAGGTGCTGCACCTGAGCGCCGCCCAGGCGGTGGCGTTGCAGGAACTCCTGCCCGACATGGAGAAGATGGGCTTTGCCTTGTCGCCGTTGAGCGGTAATGACTGGGCTGTCAATGCCATTCCCGCCGGGCTTGACGGCGTGGATGCCAATGCGATGGTGCATCAGATTCTCGAGTCGGTCGAGAGTGGCGGCGTGCCTGTCAAGAAACGCATTCTTGACCATCTGGCCCTCACGGTGGCCCGTTCGGCGGCCATCCCTGTCGGGCGCACACTCATGCAAGAGGAAATGGACATTCTGGTGGCAGATTTATTGCGACTGCCCGAACCTAACTATACGCCTGACGGAAAGACGATTATCTCGGTCATTCCCATGGACCAGATCAATAAATTGTTTTAACCATGATAGACTTCCAGAAAATAACCCGCGAAACCGATTTATACAACCTGCACACCCACACCCAATATTGTGACGGGCATGCACCGATGGAGGAGTTCGTGACCGAGGCGATTGCCATGGGCTTCACCCATCTGGGTTTCACGCCTCATTCGCCGGTCTCGGTCGAGAGTCCTTGCAATATGACGCGGGAGCAGGTGTCTGAATACTTCGACGAGATCAACCGCTTGCGCAGCGTGTATGGTGACCGCATCAACCTGTACACGTCGATGGAGATTGATTACCTGAGCGTGGGTGACGGCCCTGCCGACGAGTATTTCCGTCAGCTGCCGTTGGATTTCCGCATCGGGTCGGTGCATTTCATCCCGGCCATCGATAATCCCGGCGAGATGGTGGACATCGACGGCAAGTTCCCTGCGTTCAAGGCTCGCATGACCAAGCATTTCGACTGCGATATCGTGTATGTGGTCAAGACGTTTTTCTCGCAGATGATGGCGATGGTCGAGGAGGGTGGTTTTGACATCGTGGGTCACATGGACAAGATTGGTTTCAACGCCAGTCAGTATCTGAACGGCATTGACGAGGAGCCATGGTATGACAAGCTGGTGATAGACCTGTTCGAGAACATTATGGACCACCACCTGGTCATCGAGATCAACACCAAGGCATGGCTGCAGCGCAACCGCTTCTATCCCAACCTCAAGTACTTCGGGATGCTCAAGCGTTTCAATGCTCCCGTGGTGGTCAACAGCGACGCCCATTATCCCACGTTGCTCAACAGTGGCCGCATGGAGGCTCTCAAGTTGCTTAACGTGTTGTAAATAACCATTTTCAAGACTAGAAAAGCTATGAATACAGGAAAGAATATGAAGGCATGGCTGCTGGCGATATTGTTCATCGCCCTGCTGCCCACAGTGATCAAGGCCCAGGATTTTACCGATAAGGACACGTTGCGCTATGTGGACGCGATGCATTACCGCATGATTAACTGGGCGTTTGACCGCACACTGGCCTCACGCATCCCGCTGAATTTCAAGGACTCGGTGCGCCCCACATTGTGGGACCGTGCCTATTGCACCAGTGGCAAGGCCTTCCGTTTTGCCACCAATTCACGAGCCATTGCCGTGCGTTATAACCTGCTGACCAACATGCACATGATGCACATGGCCGACACGGGCATCAAGGGCACCGACCTCTACATCTGGGACGAAGACACGAGGAGTTGGCAATTCGTGAACTGCAACCGCCCGGTGCGCATCGACAACGACATCCGTCCGCGTCAGGATTCCATACAGAGCAAGGTCTATGTCGATCGCCTCGACGGCAAGATGCACGAGTATATGATTTATCTGCCGCTGTATGACGGTGTGCGTTGGATCGAGATCGGTGTGGACAGCACTGCCGTTCTCAAGCATCCGGTGCTGGATTCTCCCCGTCACGGCAAGAAGTTCATCTTCTACGGCACGAGCATTCTGCAGGGCGGCTGTGCCTGCCGACCCGGTATGGTGGCCACCAGCATCATCCAGCGCGACCTGGATGTGGAGTGCGTCAACCTGGGCTTCAGTGGCGAGGGCAAGATGGATTCCTGCATGGCACGGGCCATGGCGTCGATTCCCGATGTCGCTGCCTACATTTTGGACCCCATCCCCAACTGCACCAAGGACATGTGCGACACGTTGACCTACGGTTTCGTCAACATCCTGCGCACGCTGCGCCCCGAGGTGCCCATCTTCATGGTCGAGGGTCAGATGTACAGCTATGCCAAGTACAGCGCCTTCTACAGCGAGTACCTGCCTGCCAAGAACAACGAGTACCACAAGAACTACCTTAAACTCAAGGCCGATAATCCCGATAACCTTTACTATATCACATGTAAGGACCTTTACGGTCCCAACAACGAGGGCACGGTCGATGGCATTCACCTGACCGACATCGGTTTCTGGTGGTATGCCCAGAAGCTGGAGCCCTACCTGCGTGCGGTGCTCGACGGCACCCCCATCCCGCAGGAACCCGGCGTTGACGATCCCCGTTGACTTTTAACTACGAATTACGCGAATTGGACCGATTGTTAGTTGGTGAATTCGCATAATTCGTGTAATCAGTAGTTTATTGAAAAGAGATGAAAACCAAGAAGAGCCATTATATACAAGACCTGATAGAACAGGGCGAACACGAGCACCAGGACTTCAAATACCAGATTACCGACGCACGTAAGATAGCCCGCTCCATTGCCGCCTTTGCCAACAACAGCGGCGGCCATCTGCTCATCGGCGTGAAGGACAACGGCAACATCGCCGGGGTGCGCAGCGAGGAGGAAATCTACATGATCGAGACGGCTGCCCAGATGTATTGCCGCCCCGAGCAGCGCGTGTCGTTCAAGGTCTTCAACATCAACGGCAAATCGGTGGTCAAGGCCGACATCCCCGAGGCCACAGAGAAACCTGTCGAGGCGCCTGATGACAATGGCAACTGGCACGTCTATTACCGCGTGGCCGACGAGAACATGCTGGCCAGCCGCCTGCACGAGCGCATCATGAGCGCCGAGACGGCGATTGAGGAGACCCGCACCGCCGAGACCATCAGCTACAGCGAACGCGAGCAGGTGTTACTCGAATACCTGCGCAATCACGGCGGCATCACCCTCGAGGGTTACATGAAGCTGGCCCACATCAGCGAGGAAAGCGCCACCAAGATTGTGGTCGCCCTGCACAGCATGGGTGTGCTCTCGCTGCAATACCACGACGGCAAGTGCCTCATCGTGGGCAACTAGTCTCTCATCGATAGTATCTATAGTCACTATAGCAAGATAAAGCCGCTGGAACAATCGTCCAGCGGCTTTATTGATTGAATGTTACGGTCGTTTAGAAGGGCAGGTCATCGCCAGCGCCACCCTGGTCGAACGTGCTGTCGATGGGAGGTGCGGGGGCTGCCATGCCATTATCGGCGGGAGCAGGCGCGGGAGCGGGCTCTCCGGCAGCGGGCGGGTAGGGTGCAGGTGCAGCAGCCATGTTGGGATCTTCCTTCATGGCCTTGAAACCGCGGATGTCGGTGTACCAGCGTCCGTTGAACTCGCGGCTCTCGATATCGAAGCTCAGCGTGATGACGTCGCCCACCTCGAGCGGGTACTGGTCAGCACGATCCCCGAAGAAGTCAAACTTCACCTTGCGGGGATAGCTGTCGAGCGTCTCAAGCACATATTCCTGCTTTTTCCAGGCGTTACCGGCCTTGGAAGTGCCGCTCTGCAACTCCAGTTTCTGGATAATCTTTCCTTTAATGTCCATTGTTCTATATTAAAAAGTTTAGAGTCTAGAGTTTAGGTTTAGAGTTTAGTGGCCTAGGGTCATAGGGATGGCGGATGCCTCTCTTAACTCTATCCTCTAAACTCTAAACAGCGAGCAACGCTCGCATGAATTACTTGCTCTCCTCGGCAATGACCTTGAGGATGTTCTGTACTTGCTTCCAGGCCTTCTCCACAGCGGGGATGTGGCAGCGCTCGGCGGGCGAGTGAACGTCACGCAGCGTGGGACCGAAGGAAATCATCTCCATGTCGGGACGAGCCTTCAGGAACAGACCGCACTCCAGACCGGCGTGGATGGCGCGAACCTCGGGACGAACGCCGAAGAGCTTCTCCCACGAGTCCTTGGCCACTGAAAGCAGGTGGCTGTCGCTGATGGGCTCCCAGCCCTGGTAGCCACCCTCGCTGATGATCTCGTTGGCACCAGCCATGCGGAAGATGGTCTCGCACCTGTGGGTCAGGTCATACTTGCCACTCTCGACCGACGAACGGTGGAACATCTCGACAACGATCTGGTTGCCCGGGCGCATCTTCACGCTAGCAAGGTTGGTCGAGGTCTCAACGAGGCCGGGAATCTCCATGCTCATGGCATCGATGCCGTGAGGAGCTACATAAACGGCATTGACAACGCGGCGGGCGGTGTCGGTGTCGATGATGGTCTCGGGAGCATCAACGCTCGTGCAGGTGATCTCCATCTTGGGCTCGGTGCGCTTGTACTCGTTCTTCACCTCGGCGATGAAGGTGTTGAGCACGACGCTCAGCTTCTCCTTGTCCTCGGGCTTGATACCGATAACCACTGTAGCGGCGTGGGCGATGGCGTTGTGCAGGTTACCGGCGTCGATCTTGGCCAGTACATAGTCCATATTGTCACCGATGTTCCACAGCAGTCGGCTGCTCAGCTTGGTCGTGGTAGCGAAGCCCAGGTGGATGTCGGCACCGCTGTGACCGCCGTGCAGGTGCTCAAACTTGATCTCAAAGTAGGTGAGATCCTTGGGAGCGGCCTCGGGCGTGTAGTTGAACTTGAAGAGGCTCACCAGACCACCGGCGCAACCCATAGTGATGACGCCATCCTCCCACGAGCATGTCGGCCTCGATGTTGCTGGCACCGGTCAGGCCGGTCTCCTCGTCAACGGTGGCGAGGGCCTCCAGGGGACCGCATTGCAGCGTCGGCTCGATAACGGCAGCCAGAGCGATAGCCAGGCCCATACCGTCGTCGGCACCCAGCGTGGTGTTGTTGGCACGTACCCATTCGCCATCGATGATGGTCTCGATGGGGTCGGTGTCGAAGTTGTGGGTCGAGCCGGGACCTTTCTCGGCGACCATATCCATGTGACCTTGCAGCACGATGCCCTTGCACTTCTCGTAGCCGGGAGCGGCAGGCCTGAAGATGGCCACGTTACCGGTCTTGTCGATTTTGTACTCCAGATTGTGTTTCTTGGCGAAGTCCACGAGCCATGCGCGGATCTTGTCTAACTTGCCTTCTTCATTGCCACTGGGGCGGGGCACCTTGGTGATCTCGTCAAAGATCGACCATACTGCTTGCGGATTCAGATCTTTTACTTGCATTGTAAAATTTACGGTTAAATGTTAGTTAATATTATGGTTGATAAACTTGTGCTCATTAAAGCCTGTTTCGAACCGCTAAGTTACAACTTTTTCTTGAAACCTCGCTCGATTGTTAATAAAAAAATCAAGATTTCAACATCTCTTCGTGCCAGTGATGCTTAGACAACACGCAGTACAGAAAAATAAGTCCGATGTTTGGCTATAAAGGTGCAAAACAGAGGGCTTGTTATTTCTTTTTCTTGTTAAAGAGGTCAGAATGGGTTCCCGTACGGTAAAGTGTTATGATTCGTATTACATATCTTTTAAATAAATAAGCAGCCAATCTGGGGAAATGTGGCATTCACGATAACCTTCATAGTCACCATGCAAGTTATGGTCATGGTTGCTTTCAGACAATGGCTCGTCATTTGCCAATAACTCCACGACATGAATTAGGTCTTGCAGATTCAGACCGCGTTTCTTTGCGCGTTTCAGATCTTTCTTAAATTGGCCTGTGGTGGAAACTTGATACTTAGCCATCCTTTAAAGCGCTTCAGCCCATTGCTTAAACTCGTCAACACTGCCAGTGAATTCAATGCCCTTACCGTCGCGCGCGTCCTCGATGACTTTCATCGTCTTTTCGTTCAGGCTGTCTCCTGTTTCGGGATCGATGATTTGGGGCTTGCTCATGACCTGATAGGACCATCCCAGTTTCTCCATTATTTTCTTGAAGAAACCGATTTCATTATTGGGAATATGAACTGTAATTGAAGTCATGATGTATTTATGGTTTTATTCTCTGATGCAAAGATAGCACAATTTCTTCAATACCCAATTGAAACCTGATGATATTTTGCGATTAAATAATCCCGTTTTTGTGCGAAATCTGTCAAAGACTACCAGTTTTCGCCCGTTATTGGCCCAATTCGTAGCCCGACAGGGTGATGACGGGGCCAGCCGGCAACTTTCGTGTCTTGCCAGTGGACAGGCGACGTGCAATGCAGCTCTTGAACTGAGATGTGAATTCCAAAATCCCACTCTCATCGCTGTCAACGATGGTGACACTCACGTAATACTGCTTTCCTGCTTTAAGAATGATATTCTCGTTAGGTTGGACAGCGAGTTTAGTCTTTTGAGCCGTCGTGCTTACTGTTTTATAAATGGGCTTGTTGAGAATGTTGATATATTCTTTGCCTCTGACCTCATAGATGGTGAAACTGAGAACACATCGGCTGTAAGTGCTTTTCTTGATGGTGAAAAAGATGTCACTCACGACCCAATTCTTCTTGGCCTTGAACGTCGGTCCCCATTCCAGCCAGTTTTGTTGTCCTTTACCTCGAAAACTGGCCGTCGGTCCCGGCAATTTCTTGCCCAGGATGGTTTTCATCTTGTTCTTCTTGCCAACGACCACTTCGTCCAGCTTCACGTTCTTATCCTTGACGATGATAGACAACGGCTTGCCTGCGCTATAGGAGGAAAAGGGGATTGATGCCCTGTCATAGGAAACGTGAGTGATGACCAGGTCATTCCTTTTACCTTTGGGAATCGTTAGGGAGAATCGTCCCTGGGCATCGGCAAGAGTACCGATGGTATCGCTCTCAAGCGCAACAGTAGCATATTCAACTCCCTCGCCCCGTTCATTGGTAATGTGACCCGTGATGGTGGTTTGTGCCAAAGAAGAAAACGAGAAAATAGCGGCAAGAGCAGTCATCAAAAATGTGGTTGCTTTTTTCATCTTGTAGAGTTTGTTGTTGATTATGTTGCCGCAAATGTAGAACAAAAAACCTGTAGGACTGACGTATAGTACTAGCCCGTCGGTGATATTTAAGACTAAATAAGACTTATTGGATGCAGTTAACACCTTTTTATGGATCACCGACTAATTGTCAATAAATAATCCTTGGAATAAAATTTTTGGCTATCTTTGCAACAAGCAATTACTCAGAATCTGTATCCATTATAAATAGACTTTATGAAACTGTACAAGGCTAACATCATATTTACTCGCGAGAAGGATCACTTTGTGGTCGTGGAACACGGCTATGTGGGCGTCGAGAACGGACGTGTCGTGGACGTGGCCAGCAGCGCCGATGCTTTTGGCCAGCAAGTCGAAGAAGTGATTGACTACGGCGACTGCCTGCTCATCCCTGCCATGAACGACATGCACGTGCATGCCGGGCAGTACCGCAACCAGGGCATCTCCATGGACATGGAACTGCTGGAGTGGCTCAATAGCTACACCTTCCCCGAGGAGGCTAAATTCAGTGACACGCGCTATGCAAGGCGCATCTACAGCCGCTTTGTGCACGACCTGTGGCGCTATGGCACGATGCGCACCGCGACTTTCGCAACCACACATCTTGAGAGCACGCGTCTGCTCATGGAACTGTTCCGTGAGGCTGGCATGGGTGCATTGGTAGGCAAGGTCAATATGGACCGCAACTCCATTGACGAGTTGCTGGAGAGCGTCGATGAGGCCGTGGCCAGGAACGAGGCACTCATCAACGAGTGGAACGACCCCGACGGCCTCGTCAGACCCATCATCACGCCGCGTTTCATCCCCTCGTGCTCGCCGGCCATGCTGCGGGCCTGCGGCGAACAGGCACAAAAGTACCAGGTGCCCGTGCAGTCTCACCTGTCCGAGAATCCGAGTGAAGTTGCCCTGGTGCATGAACTGGAACCCGAGAGCCGCTTCTACGGCGATGCCTACGACCGCTACGGCCTGTTCGGGCAGACACCAACGATCATGGCGCACTGTGTCTTCAGTGCAGGTGAAGAGCTGGAACTGATGAGCCGTCGCAACGTGATGGTGGCGCATTGCCCCACCTCGAACATCAACCTGATAACCGGTATCGCGCCCATTCGTGCCTTCCTCGACAAGGACATAAAAGTGGGATTTGGCAGCGACATCAGCGGAGGCCATGACATGAGCATCATGCGAGTGATGGTCTATGCCATTCAGGTAAGCAAACTTTACAACCAGAAGTACACGAGCGACCACTTCCTGACGCTCCCCGAGGCCTTCTGGATCGCCACCAAGTCGGCTGGCAGTTTCTTCGGCCGTGTGGGCAGCTTTGAGCCGGGTTACGAGTTCGATGCCCTCGTCATTGACGACAGCGACCTCAACTTTGGTAATTACACATTGACCCAACGCCTCGAACGCTTCATCTACACGGGTGACGACCGCCACATCGCCGTCCGCTTCTGCCGCGGCCGGGAAATCCCCGAGCCCCGCATTCTGGACTAAATCCACTAATTACGGATAAGCCATTATCCCATAATCTCGTCAATCAGTTTTAGTGTCGGTTCAAGGGACTGAAGGTCAGTAATGACATTCGCCTTCTTTCCCTCAACGGCGTTGACAAAGGTGGAAACCTCTTGAAAAAAGCCTTGAGTGTAGACGGAATTGTTGGCAATGGTAGGGGCGAAACCGTCATGACGGTACAGGTATTCGACCGATTGACGTCCGAGATGAAGTTTCTCGATGGGAATGCCTGCGATGACAGTCTGTTTGGGAACAAAACTCAACTCTTCGCATTGGGCCAGGTGATAGCTGCCTGAGCGGGTGTGGACAGTGAGTGACTGTCGCGCGTCTTGCCAGCAGTGGCAGGTGGACAATTCTATCGTGCCGACAATGTGTTGGTGCCGAAGCATCAGGATATAGGAATGTTTATCAATCTCTAAATAGGAAACGATTTCGGCCTTACCAAACAGCCATGTGGCCAGGTCTATCGGGTGGATGTACAAGTCTAGTAGGGCATCGCCCTCGGGATAAGCCCCAGTGAGATAGTGCAGGTCATAGTTGAGTAGTCGTTCACCCTTCAATCGGCGCTTGAGTATCTGGACAGCTGGCGCATAACGTTGCTGCAACCCCACCATCGCTATCCTGGACCTGCTAGCCTCCTGCATAGCAATGAGTGCCTTGAGTTGGTCGACCGAATGGCAAGGCGGTTTCTCGATAAACAGCGACTTGCCACTCTGCAAGACACGGGAGGCAATCGAGAAATGTGCGCTGGGCGATGCGGCAACCAGCACACCTTTCACGTCTTCATCATTAAGGACGTCATCAAGCCTGGTTGTGGCTTTTATCCCTTTAAATTTGCGTTCGATGAGCCGTGCCTTGCGTTCACTGGTCACGCAGATGTATTTCAACGGCACTTGCAGGTAGTGAAGCACAGGATAAAGGTTGGTCAGACTATGTTGTCCCATGCCGACGAAGGCATATTGGCAACGGTAGGTCTCGTTGAGATAGCGATCGGTGCGCATACGCTTATAGCGGTTGATGAGTTGTTGTATCATGATTTCAACAATTTATGATAGGTCATTTGGGTGTCGTCAGTCCATTGATACGGACCATAGAATCGTTCAATGAGCCGTTTTGGCAGCAAACGCTCGATGTTGCGCATTAGGATGATGTCATATTTGCGATGGAAGTTAATCCAGCATCCGTTGCACTGCGTGGAATACCGGCATTGGGTTTCACAGGCCTGATTGCCGTTGAAAATATCATCCAGCGACTGATTGTGGATGTTGCCCAACTTGACGTCTAGGTTTTGACACAGCGGCACGTCCCCGTTGCTGTGTATGACCAGGCTGCTCATGATGCTCTGGCAACGTAACCTCAAATTGCCACGTCGCCACTGGTCATAGAGCGAGACAAAATCATAGTTCTCCTGGGTCTTGTGGATATTGCTCGGTATCTGCTCCGTGTAGTCACTCATCGTGAGCAACTCGCTTGTGGTGTCAAAGAACGCCATCGTGCCATAGATGCCGATGCGCACGTCAATGCCGTAATGCAAGGCCACATTGATGACATGCTCCATGTCCTTGAACGAGTTCCACGGCGACAGGCAGAACATGAGCGATAACGGAACTACGTCCTTTAATGTTTCCACTAGCTCAATCACCTTGTCATAACCGTCGCAGCCGCGCATCCTCTTGTAGGTCTCCTTGTCCCCATCGAGAGAGACATACAGGTGGCGTGGACGGTAGTACCTCACAGCATCGATAACCCGTTGAGGAGCGAGGCCATTAGTCAGCAGCGTGTAATTCGGGTGGTGCTCATGGAACCATTCTAAGATTTCATTAGCTTGAGGATGCAGGATGAACTCGCCGCCTTCCAGTCCGAGCGTGGTGCGATCAGTGACGCATTTGCTCTGCATGACACGTTTTATGTCATCAAGCGACAAGTGTTCACGCTTTTTCTGCCAGATGTTGCAGTGCTTGCAATGTGACTGGCAGGCCGTTGTGGCATAGAGCATCAGTTGGCTCAACCGCTTGTGTCGTGGTCTCGCCATATTGTTGAGATACAATAGTCCGTTATACAGATAATCCGTCAGTTTATACATAAAAAATCCTTGATGGTTTGGTCCTCTACAAGTGTAGATGCACTCAATCCATCAAGGACTGCACGAGTATCGTCAGTAATTGAATTGAATCGCTACAGCAGTAACTATCGTTTCAACAGAATCTCAATTAGGGCAGTGACGTCAGAAATGTTGACCACCCCATCTTCATTGACATCACCACGCTTGTTTTCCAAAATGCTCTCGTCAAACTTCTGTCCCTTATAGACTATTTCACCCCCCTCGACAACATGGCTCAGGCCAAAATAGGTACCGTAACCCGTTGGCAACACCATGAAGAAATCAAGTGTGTAACTTGAAAATGCATCGATGCCCACTCCCTCAATGATACGGAAATCGCCCCCACATAGGCTTCCAACATATTGCTTGGCCAGATGAGTGCCAAGTGCTATTGTGTCGGTGTAGCAATGCTGATACTGGTCATCATAACCTGATTGGTTTACAAGTCTATCCCAATAGGCTACGGGATCATTGAAATCATATAAGATAAACTCCTTGCCTTCAATGATGAGGTCATAAATATCGGGTGAAAAGGAGTTGCCGATAGGGCAATCGGGATATACTTTGCCATCTGGCACTATCGCGTATACGATCTTGTCGGCCTCACGCATGTAGATAGGCACCGTGTCGTTATTGGCGTTAATGGCATCGCCGTGGTACTTGTGCATGGCTTTGTAGGTGAGTCCGTTGATGACGGTATCGCCCTTGAATTCAAGGTTCATATATACTTTGCCTTTTCCCAATATGGGGTCAGCAGGGTAGAAACCATCCTCATTGACATAATAGTAAACCAACTTAACACCTTCGCGTACAAAAGGCGTATACATGTACTCGTTTGCCGCAAACTGTGATACCGCCATCAAGGCAAGGGCCACTAAAATAATGCTTCTTTTCATCATAGCAGTTAATTTTTTAGGTTATTAAAGATTATATCGTTCTATAATCTATGATGCCAGAAGCAGAATAATGACTGCATCATTCTGCTGTTTTAACTACCACGTGAATCGCAGGCCTGTGGGAATTGTGATGGTGAACGGATGCTGTGTGCGGTAGGTCTCGAAGCCGCTGCCGTCAGGGATATAGTATTGTACGCCAGGTTCAGTAAAGATGCCGATGGTGGGCGTGATATTGTACTGAACACCGATGCCAATGCCCGTTGACCATTGCAGCGGCACATCCAGATGATGATTGTCCCGCAGTTGTGGCTGGCTGTTCAATATATACTCTGTCGTGACTGTTGACTTGACAGGAATCTCCAGCGTCACGCCCGCCGAGGTATAGATGCCGACATGCTTGCCGCTCCAAATCCTATAGGACACCTTCAAAGGTACGCCCAGGTAATCGATGCGCTGTTTCTCATCGATGCGGTTGATACCTTCTCCTGTCTGGAACAGTGAGTTGAGTCTTGTGCACTGGAGGCCGCTCTCCAATCCGATTCTTTTGCTGGCTTGATATCTCAGTGACAAGGAATAAGTCAGCGGCAGACTGTGGTGGGTCTTGCGCACGATTTGGCCATTGTTCAGCGGCTCGTTGCTCATTGCAATCTTGCGCATGATGAGTTCCTCTTCAGATAGTTCACTAAAGATGTCGCTGCACTCATTGAGGTAATTGATATAATCGGTCCAGTTGTCAATCGTCAAGGTGGGATCAGGCTCTCCTGGAACTGATGGCGCTAAATGATCGGGAACGGTGAAGTTGTGAGGAGTCATCCGATCTGCCTCTGGAGAGGGTTGCCCCGTATAAGCCAAATCGGCCGACCAGCGCTTGAAATCGTCTCTCGTGGGCCGGATGGTGGTGCCATGACCGACTTTTGCAAAATGGATGTCGCCATTCAGTTTGAGATGAGGCAAAGCATTTTCTACAGGAACAGTGGTCGTGTCGACCATCTGTCTTGGCACTTCTTCATGCTGAGTTGTGTCTGTGATGCTCACACTGGGCCGCCTGTATCTCTCGGGGACAGTGATGGCCATGTTGTGGCTTTCTTTGCGCTGCTGTCTGGCAGGTTTGGTAACTTGTGGATTTTTATCGGTGACTATGGGCTCATTTGTTTTGGCTGTCTTTGGCTGTTTCTCGTCGATGGTTTTGGGCTGACGCAGGAGCAACAATGCCAGGGGCATGAGCAACGCAAGCAGGATGATTGCCCAATACTTGGACAACGAGTGCTGCAACATTTTCTTGGCGCGTGCCAGTTGTGATGATGAAGAATGGGCAGCAATGCCCAGGATTTCACCGATTTCCTTGTGCGACATATCCTGCATGACAGCCATCTTGAACACCTTGCCGTAGCCGTTGGGCAGGGCGTTTACCGCTGCCATGATTTCGGCCATCGTCGGCATGTCCGAGGGCTCATCGGCAATCCAAGTCTCATCTGGAATGTCATCAACAGGGACCGTGACCAAGGTATGATGGCGTTGCTTGTATCGCAACGCCACGTTGGCCGCAATGCTTGACAGCCAAGCGTCAAAACGTTCAGGGTTTCGCAGATGATCCAGTTTGGAAAAAGCGAGTACAAAGGCATCATGGGACAATTCCTCTGCCACGGCACGATTGCCCACAATATTATAGCATATCCCCAACACCTTGTGGGAATACGCATTATAGAGCTTGGCGATAGCCTGTTGGTCACCAGCCAGAGCTGCCCCGATGACACGCTCCATGTCCATCCAATATAGTTGTCCTTTATTGTTATGATGCCATATTGGATGAAAAGACTGCATGACGATGCCGATTTTTTACGATACTTCAAGGAATAGCCGTGAGCAGGCGGGCGATGTCGTTGAGTTTGAGGCATTGGCTGCGGCTGATGGTGAGTTGCTCGTTGTGGTGTTCCCATGGGGCGAGGATGAGCAGTTGGCCGCGGGCACAGGCCTCCATTCGCTTGCCATCGGGCTTTGCCAGGTCTGTAAATCCGTTCTCTTGCAGGTAGATGAGCGGGAATCCCTCGTTGAATGCGGCCCGCATGACGGCTTTCTCGCCAGACGATATGGCGGGCGACACGAGCACTGCACCTTGACGGGCTGCTGTCAGGAAGTGTGCGACCTGCTCTTGGATTTCGGCTTCACTCAGGCGGCGTGACATTTGCACCTGCAGGCGCACGGGGCGGTCGAGCAGGAAGCGGTTGCCGATGGCCGAGAAGGTCATCCCTGCAGCCTCGACGTTGCGCTGGACACGGAACAGGTCGGGATGCTCGCGTTTAATCAATAGGCGGCGGGGATTGTCGTTGAGGTAACGCACCCAGGTCTCCAGCTGGCCTTCACGCAGCAGCAGTTTGTCGTTGTAGCCGCGGGCGAACAGCATGCCGTGGGTGCGGTCCTCGTTGCGGCGGTCTTGTTTGGGCTGTGCTTGTCTTGTTTGTTGCGTTGACAACGCAACAGACGTGACAGATGGGGCAATCCCGAGCACAAGCTCGCGGTAGTGGCGGTTGCAGCTCTGCTTGAAGCCGCGCAAGAGCATGCCCAGGGGCGTCTCCATCTGTTCTTGAACAAACAGGATGCCGTGCAGGTGGTCGGGCATCATCTGCAGGGCGAGGACTCTGACCTCGGGATGATGCTGTGAGGCTGCCCACCACTCGTCGCTCACGCGCTGGCCCAGTGGCGACAGCTCGATGCGGGGCGCATCGTCGCTGCCTGCCGGCACATCGCTCCTGCCCACCACTTGCCCGAATAGCGAGTGCCGCCCTTCGGTCACCATCGTGATCATGTAAATCTGCCGGCTTGTGTAATCATGACCCACGCAGCGACGAAGCATGGAGGGCTTTTTCTCTCCGGCAAAGGGCTGTTGCGCTTTGTAGGTCTCTTTTTTCATCGTCTAGTGAGGGCTAATTGTTTCTTGATGGTTGCGTTGTCTTGTATGTTGCGTTGTCAACGCAACAAACTGGACTACAAAGTTAATAATTTTTTATCTCAGGGAAGCACCCGCAGGGGTGGGGCGGAAGTGTTAGTTAATCTTTAGGGGTTTAAAAATTAGTTAAAACAAGGGCTCGCGGTGTCATTTTGGAGAAAATAATTGCAAAATGAAGTGTTTCAAATCACAAAGTATAACTAAATTTGCAGGTCTTTTTGCAAAAAACGCAAATGATGGCTACGTTACTGTTGACATTGGCGATTGTGGGACTGGCAGTGCTGCTGCTGGGGGTGAAGGTGTTCTTCGTGAAAGGCGGACGATTCCCCAACACCCACATCCACGACAATCCCGAGATGCGCAAGCGCGGCATCAAATGTGCCCGAGACAAGGAATTTTACAACTAACAACAATAAAAGAAAAAGTCAAAACATCGTTTGAAATGAATTGCATTAAAAACTACACCAAGCTTGCTTTGTTTGCTGCTGTCCTGATGATGGTATCTGCAACCTCTTGCAACAATAAGCCCGCCGAGGCTCCCAAGACCGCCAATGGCGCCGCTATGGAGAATCTCAAGATCCGTTACATCGATGAGGATTCCATCATGGCCAACTACAACCTCGCCAAGGACATCAACGAGGCCATGCTGCGCCGTCAGAACCAGTTCGACGCTGCACAGAAGCAGCGCGGCAACGAGATCAGCAAGTTTGGCAACGCCATGCAGCAGAAGTACCAGAATAATCAATATCTCACCGAGGAGGCCTTCAATGCCGACCAGGCCAAGTTGCAGAAGATGCAGGCCGATGCCGAGAACTATCTGGCCAGTCTCCAGCAGAGCATCCAGAACGAGTTGAATCAGAGCCAGATCCAGTTGCTCGACTCGATTGACAACTTCATGAAGGATTATGCCAAGAAGAAAGGCTTTGACATGGTACTGCGCAAGAGCGCCACGCTGTTCATCGATGAGAAGTATGACGTGACCAACGAGGTGATCGAGGGTTTGAACAAGCGTTATAACAAGGTCGGCGGTAAGGTGGGTCCCGCTCCCGTCAAGACCGAGGCCGCTCCCGCCAAGTCGACAGCTCCCACCGTGAGCGCCGAGAAGCCCGCTACTCCCGGCCAGGTTGACTTGAAGAAGAAAGACTAGTTTTTCATAATTCGTATAGCTTTTAGAGACTGTTCGCTTGCATTGTTCCAACAGTGATGGCGGACAGTCTCTTTTTTTTTCAACATCCAACATTAAAACCATCATCATGAAGAATTTTTCAGCTTTATTCCTTCTCACGCTCACGATCTTGCTGAGCGCATGTCAGAACAACCAGAACAATGCCGCTGCCAGCGCCGACGAGGCTGCCAATGCCGAGGCCAAGAAGACCACCCTGGTGGCCTATTTCTCGGCCAGCGATGCCCACATCACGGCTCAGGTCGCCAAGACCCTCGCCGAGGCTGCCGATGCCGACCTGTTTGAGATTGTTCCTGAGAAGATCTATACCGCCGATGATCTGAACTGGAACGATAAAAAGAGCCGTTCGACCATCGAGATGAAGGACAGCACAGCCCGTCCCGCCGTGGCCAGCAAGGTCGATAACATGGACCAGTATACCACCATCTATGTGGGCTTCCCCATCTGGTGGTACACCGCTCCCCGCATCGTCAACACCTTCCTCGAGCAGTATGACCTCACGGGCAAGACCATCATCCCGTTTGCCACCTCGGGCGGCAGCGGCATGGGCAATAGCGGCGAGGACCTGAAGAAGGCCAGCGCTCCCAATGCCAACTGGATTCTCCCCGGCAAGGTCCTCAACGGCAATCCTCCCGTCGACAGCCTCAAGGTCTGGATCGAGACCCTGAAGTAACAGCCTCCTTCAAGAGAAAAGGAAACAACAAGCCCCGTGTTCATCATCGAGCACGGGGCTTAGTGTTGCTATTAGAGTTCTGTCAGAAATCCTCCGAGTTCTCTGAGCTCTCGGAGTTCTCTGAGTTTTTATCCGAAGTTGTCGTAGTGGATCGACGAGGGATCAACACCCAGCGAATCGAGCACCTCGTTGACGGTCTGGCTCATCATAGCCGGGCCGCACATGTAGTACTCGCAGTCCTCGGGGGCCTCGTGCTGGGCAAGATAGGTGTCGCGGAGCACGGGAGCGACAAAGCCTGCCGTGTACTTCACGCCTGACTCGTCGGCAACGGGGTCGGGACGGTCCAACGCCAGATGGAAGTGGAAGTTGGGGAAGTCCTTCTCCAGCTGCAGGAAGTCCTCCAGGTAAAAGACCTCGCTCAGCGAGCGTGCGCCATAGAAGTAGTGCATCTCGCGGTCACGCGTGTTCAGCGAGCGCGTCATGTGCAGGATCTGGGCACGCAAGGGAGCCATGCCGGCACCACCGCCAATCCAGATCATCTCCTTCTTGCTGTCGAAGATGGGGTGGAAGTCACCGTAGGGGCCGCTCATGATGACCTTGTCGCCGGGCTTGAGCGTGAAGATGTAGCTCGAGGCGATACCGGGCATCACGTCCATGAAACCGACCTGGGGTTTGGGTTTGAACGGCGGGGTGGCGATGCGCACGGTGAGCATGAAGCGGTCGCCCTCGGCGGGATAGTTGGCCATCGAGTAGGCACGCACGGTGGCCTCGTCGTTGCGGCACTTGAGGCCGAACAGGCCGAATTTCTCCCACGTGGGCAGGTACTCGCCCAGCGACTCCTTGTCGATGTCCTTGTCATAGTCCATCTCGTATTCGGGAATCCTAATCTGGGCATAGCTGCCGGGGATGAAGTCCATGTGCTCGCCCGGGGGCAGGGCCACGATGAACTCCTTGATGAACGACGACACGAGCTTGTTGCTCACGACGGTGCATTCATATTCCTTGACCGACAGCACGCTGTCAGGCACCTGGATGGACATGCTGTCCTTCACCTTGACCTGGCAACCCAAGCGCCAGTGGTCCATCTGCTCCTTGCGCGAGAAGTGGGGCAACTCGGTGGGCAGAATCTGGCCGCCGCCCTCAGTCACCTGGACCTTGCACTGGCCGCAGCTGCCCTTACCACCGCAGGCACTCGACAGCATCACACCGTTCTCGTGCAAGGTGTTGAGCAGGGTATTGCCACTGGCAACCTCCAGTTCCTTGGTTCCGTTATTGATGTTGATTTTCACATTGCCCGACGGCACGAGGTAGTGCTTGGCCACGAGCAGCAGGATGACGAGCAACAGGGTGAGCACCAGGAACACCAGTGCGCTTGCCAATACCGTAGTTGAAATGCTTGATGATATCAGTATCATAGTGTCGTCCTCCTTTTAACCTAATCTAATGCCCAGGAAACTCATGAAGGCGATGCCCATGAGACCAGTAATGATGAATGCGATGCCCACGCCGCGCAACGGCTTGGGGATGTCACTGTAGGCCAGCTTCTCGCGGATGGCGGCAATGCCCACGATGGCGATGAGCCAACCGATACCCGAACCGGCACCGTAAACAGTAGCCGTCCAGGCCGAGGGGAAGTCGCGCTGCTGCATGAACAGCGAGGCACCCAGGATGGCACAGTTCACAGCGATGAGCGGCAAGAAGATGCCCAGCGACGCATAGAGCGAGGGCGAGAATTTCTCCACAGCCATCTCAACCAGCTGGGTGGCCGACGCAATGACGGCGATGAACAGGATGAGACCCAGGAAACTCAGGTCAACACCTGCAAGGGCAGGACTGAGCCAGGTGAGGGCACCCTCCTGCAGCACATACTTGTTGAGCATATAGTTGATGGGCTGCGTCACCACCAGCATGAAGGTGACCGCGATGCCCAGGCCGAATGCCGTCTTCACATTCTTGGAAACGGCGAGGAACGAGCACATGCCCAGGAAGTAGGCAAATATCATGTTGTCGATGAAAATCGACTTGATAAACAGATTAAGTTCTTCCATTGTTTCTTGTGGATTTAATGGTTAAACATGCTCGTTAATTCTCTTGCAACTCCTTGTTGCGGGAGCGGTGAACCCAGATGATGCAGCCCACGGTGATCAGTGCCATCGGAGCCAGAATCATCAGGCCGTTGTTCTCGTAACCATGGTCGTAGCACCACTGCGGAATCACGTGGAAACCGAAGAGCGTGCCCGAACCGAGCAACTCGCGGAAGAAAGCCACAATCATCAGGACGATGGTGTAGCCCAGACCGTTGCCGATGCCGTCGAGGAACGACGGCCAGGGGCTGTTGTGCATGGCGAAGGCCTCCAGGCGACCCATGAGGATGCAGTTGGTGATAATCAGTCCGATGAATACCGACAACTGCTTGCTCACATCGTAGTTATAGGCGATGAGGACCTGTTGCACAATGATAACCAGCGCGGCCACCACAACCAGCTGCACGATGATGCGGATGTTGGTGGGGATGGTCTTGCGCAGGAACGAAATAATCACGTTGCTGAACGCCAGCACGCAAATCACCGAGATGCCCATCACAATGGCGGGCTCCAGACTGGCGGTAACGGCAAGCGCGGAGCAGATACCCAGGATCTGTACCAAGACGGGATTGTCCTTGGACAGCGGGTTGAACAATGCTTCTTTGTTTTTCTTTGATAACATAGCCATAGGGTGGGTTTATTCGGGTTGATTGTCGTTGTTTTCACTCTCGATGGCGGCAGGTGCAGGTGCAGGTGCTGCAGGAGCTTGCATCTTCTTGAGGAAGGCCTCGTAGGGAGCTAGGCAGTTCTCAAGCATGGCGCTCACGCCCAGACTGGTGATCGTGGCACCTGTCAAGGCATCGATCTGCTCGGCGCCGTTGATAGACTTCTGTCCCTTCTTGAGCACTACCACGCCCTTGTACTCCCCGTTCTGGAACAAGTGCTTCTCCACGAACTTGTCCTGGAAGTCCTTGTCGGCGATGCGGGCACCCAGTCCCGGCGTCTCTCCCTCATGCGAGAAGTTGGCACCATAGATGGTGTTGCCGTCATCGTTCATGGCAATGTAGCCCCAGATGGGACCCCACAGACCGGCACCGTACATGGGCAGTACATACTTGATGCTGCCGTCATCCATCTTGCACTTCATCACGGGCAACAGGCGTTCGGTCTCCTTGACATTCTTCTTCATGTCAACATTGAAGGCCACGTTCTTGGCGCTGTCAACAACGTTTCCGTCGCGGTCCACCAGCAGGTCCTGGATGATGTATTTCTCGTAGGTTTCCTTGACCTTGCTGTCGTCGGGGGCAGCGATGTGCAGGGCACTCATGATCTGCTTGCGCGTGTCATTGGCGATATTCTCGTTCTGCTTGGGCTTGAGCGCCATATAGATGAGCGCGAGCACTGAGCCCACGAGCAGCACCAGCACGGCAGCATACAGGATCTGATAAATGTTACTGTTCTTGTTCATCGCTTAGTTCTCCTTCACTTTAGCAGCGGCACGGCGGGCGCGGCGCTTGATGTTAGACGATACCACGCAGTGGTCGATTAACGGAGCGAAGGCGTTCATCAGCAGGATGGCCAGCATCATGCCCTCGGGGTAACCACTGTTGTAAACACGGATCAGGATGGCGAACACACCGATCAGCAAGCCATAAATGTACTGGCCGGTCTTGGTGCGGGCTCCTGTAACGGGGTCGGTCGCCATGAACACGGCACCGAAGGCGAAACCGCCCAGGCACAACTGCGTCCAAGGGTCAAGCAGCGAGGCGGGGTAGGTGGCGCTGGGCAATGCGTGTGCCAGTGCTGCCATACCCAGACCGCCGACGAATACCGAGCACATGATGCGCCACGAGGCAATGCCTGTCAGCAGCAGGATGGCTGCGCCGATCAGGATGGCAATCATCGAGGTCTCGCCCGGTGAACCGGGGAAGAAGCCGATGAAAGCGTCCAGGCAGCTGATGGGCTCACCCACGATGTTGGTCATCGACGGGTCGCCCACGCTCGTGGCCACTTGGCCCAGCGGGGTAGCACCGGTGAAAGTGTCCACCACGTTGCCGCCGCCCATGCCGAATGCGCTGTCCACCTTGACAAACGCCTCGTCACCGCTCATGCGTGACGGGTAGGCGAAGAAGAGGAACGCGCGGGTGATCAAGGCGACATTGAAAATGTTCATGCCGGTACCGCCAAAGATTTCCTTGGCGAAGATCACAGCGAACGCTGTGGCGACAGCTGTCATCCACAGCGGCGTGTTGATGGGAACAATCAAGGGAATCAGGATACCTGTCACCAGGAAGCCTTCCTGAATCTCCTTGTGATGAATCTGTGCGCTGATAAACTCGATGCCCAGACCCACGCCATAGCTCACCACGATCACGGGGAGCAAGGCCAGCAGACCATACAGGAACATCGTGAACCAGCCGATGTGGGCCTGACCGATGGCCAGGTAATGCTGGTAACCGATGTTGTACATGCCGAACAGCAACGCGGGAATCAGGGCGGCCACCACGGTGATCATGGTGCGCTTCAGGTCATTGCCGTCGTGGATGTGGGCGCCCGACCGCGATGTGGCGTTGGGCGTGAACAAGAAGGTCTCCATACCGTCATAGACCGATTCCAGCTTCGCGAGCTTGCCACCGGGACGGAACGAGGGCTCTATCTTGTTCATGAAATTCTTTAAAGCTTTCATGTCAATGAATATTGTTGAATAGCTATTGTTGTTTTGTTGTGATTCTTTCTTATGATTGCTTCTCGATGTCTGAAGTCCAGGTAAAAGTCTCTAAACTTTAACCTCTAACCCTAAACTTCACTTCTCGAACGAGAAGTGAATCTCACGACATCTCGGCACGCAACTTGTCCAGACCCTCGCGCACGATGCGCTGCAGTTCCAGCTTGCTGGTGTCGGCAAACTCGGCCAGGGCAAAGTCCTCGGGTGCAATCTCGTAGATGCCCAGTTGCTCCATCTTGTCGATGTCGCCACTGATGATGGCCTTGATGAGGAACTCACCGTAGATGTCCATCGGCAGCATCGCGTCATACTCGTCGGTGCGAACGATGGCGCGTTCACCGCCCTTGATGCGGCAGTCCATGCTGCGGGGCTTGGAAAGGCCGCCCAGCCAAGTGGTGAACGTGCGGTAGATCGAGAAGCGATTGGGACTGAACGAAGCCCAGCCCATGAACTCGTCGGGCTTGTTGTTCTCGGGGATGATGGTGATGTGGCGATAGGGAGCTCGCAGCCATTGGTCGACTTCCACCTTCACGCCCGTGAGAACGTTGCCGCTGATGATGCGGCTCATGGCCACATTGGTCAACTCATTCTTGAGCACGGTCTCCAGGTCAGCACCCATCACAGTGCTCACGTAGCGCGGCTGCTGCACCATTTCGCCGGTAATGGCTACCACGGTGTCGTGGCTCACCTTGCCGGTGGTGAACAACTCGCCGATGCGGGCCAGCGTCACGATGTCCATCGTCCACACCGTCTCGCCCTTGTTCACGGGAACGGTGTTGGCGGCCTGTACACCAGTGTTGCCGGCAGGGTGGGGGCCAACAAAGGTCGTCACCTCGGCCTTGGGGGCATCAATGCTCTGCCCCTCACGGATGCCGATGCGCACCTTGCCGTCGGTGAGGCTGTCAAGCACCTCTACGCCCTTGGCGATGTACTGACGTTTGTCACCAAGCACCACGTCCAGGTCTGGGGCCAACGGTGCCGAGTCGAACGCAGTCACGAACACGTCCCTGGGCTTCACGCCGGGCACGGGCACCACGTCATAGGGGCGTTGACGCATCATCACCCACAGGCCGGATTGCAGCAACAGCTGCTCGGCGTCCTGCTTGATGTCATGCGTGACGCTCTCGTTACCGCCGTCGGGGACGATGACGATGGCGTCAATGTGGCGACGCTCGCCGCGACGCACCTCCTTGACGGTGCCGCTCACGGGGGCTACAACCTTGATGGCCTCATGATTCTTGTCATGATAGAGGGGCTCGCCGGCAATGACGTGCTCGCCCTCTTTCTTTTCCATGCGGGGGATGATCCCGTGGAAATCATCGGGAACGACAGCAACACTCTGCGGACGGTCGGTCTTGGCGATAGCATTATCGCCCACGGCGCCCAGCAGGTGGATGTCGAACCCTTTCTTGAGTCTAACAGTTGCCATGATCTTGAATTGTATAGTTTTTTTGGGTTATATTATATTTAATAATGTGGGCACAAAGATAGTGCAAGTTGAGCGGAATGTCAAACAAAAAGCCCGATTTTTGTTTGTATTCCCGAAACGCAGCCTATTTTCGCCGCAAGGCAGCGATAGTGCAAGTTGAGCGGAATGTCAAACAAAAAGCCCGATTTTTGTTTGTATTCCCGAAACGCAGCCTATTTTCGCCGCAGGCAGCGATGCGTGAAGTCGTTGATCGTCCATCCCATGATCATTTAAAAAACTGCCTTCGGTCTGCTGATTTGTGCATCGCCGTTCCTCGTATTGGAAAGTGTATTTCACTCATTCTGTGCTGGCAAAACGCCATTGTTAATAAAAAATGTGAAAAAAAGTGCTTCAAAGTATGGTCTTTTCAAATAATTGTGATAAATTTGCGTTAATTTTTTAGGCAAAATGGCTTGTTTTAAGTGCCCTAGTGGCCGCCTTTTGTTGTGAAATTTATTGTGTTTCAACTGCTTGTGCTTTGTGACAACAGCGGATTGGCGCGCATAACACACCCATTGAACAACTGAACTTTAATAACTAAATAACTAATTTTATTAATCCTTTTTTAAACTAATTTAAATTATGGCTGAACAAACAAACATTCAGAAGCCACAGACCGCTGCCAAGAAAGACGTGAGCAGCAATGTTAGTGGTATCAAGAGCGCATCGATCGTTATTGTCGTGTGCTTGGCAATCGCAATCCTGTTCTACATGTTCGTTCTCGGTGCTCCCGGCAACTTCAAGGACACTGTGAACAAGGAAGGTCCCATCAACCTGCTTGGTACCGTGTACAAGGGCGGTGTAGTTGTGCCTGTGCTGATTACCTGCTTCCTCACCGTGATCGTTCTCTGTGTTGAGCGCTGGATTGCTCTTGCTAAGGCTAAAGGTAGTGGTAACACCACCAAGTTTGTCGAGAACGTAAAGGCCGCTCTGCGCAACCATGACCTCGCTAAGGCTGAGGACCTCTGCCGCAAGCAGAAAGGTACTGTAGGCGCTGTTGTTTTTGCAACCCTCCAGAAGTACAAAGAGATGGACAAGGACACCCTGCTGAGCAAGGAGCAGAAGCTCGCTGCTATCCAGGGAACTCTCGAGGAGGCTACCTCGCTTGAGATGCCTGCTCTGCAGCAGAACCTCCCCGTTCTTGCTACCCTGACCACCCTCGGTACCCTGATCGGTCTGTTCGGAACTGTGTTGGGTATGATCAAGTCGTTCCAGGCTCTGTCTGCTTCGGGTGCTCCTGACTCGACCGAGCTGTCAACCGGTATTTCGGAGGCACTTGTGAACACCGCTCTCGGTATCGCAACCGCTGCCCTCGCTCTGATCGGTTACAACTTCTACACCAACAAGATTGATAACATGACCTATGCTATCGATGAGCTCGGCTTCTCGATGGCATCAACCTTCTCCGCTACTCACTAATTTTTTGGTTAGCAGCTGTTTAATTAATCGTTTTTAAACAAACAGATTAAGGTAATCTAGAAATATGGGAAAAGTCAAAATTAAAAAGAAAGAGACCCGCATCGACATGACCGCTATGTCCGATGTGACGGTGCTTCTGTTGACTTTCTTCATGTTGACTTCTACATTCCTTCAGAAAGAACCTGTGACCGTGATCACACCTCCTTCGGTTTCCGAGGAGAAGGTTCCCGATGCTAACCTGTTGTCAGTTCTTGTCAGCCCCGAGGGCAAGGTATTCCTTGAGGTACTCGGTAGCAAGGACTCGACAATGAAGAGCGAGACGGTTCGCGCCGACCTGCTTAAGAATATGGTAGCCGAGTACAAGAAGACTCATCCCAGTGCAAACCTCGCGTTTACCAACAAGGAGATTGAGACCTTCTCTAAGCTGAACGCTTTCGGTGTACCTATCACAAAGATGAAAGAATGGTTGAACCTGGAACCCGATCAGAGGGATAAGTTCCTCGAGTCAGAACAGAACCCCGGTGTTCCAATCAACATGAATGAAGATCCAAACAACCCCAACGAATTCCAGATGTGGATCAGGGCCGCCTATAACTCGGTGAACCCCGAACTGCAGGAAATGATGGTTAAAGGACGTGGTATTGCAATCAAGGCCGACCAGACAACGCCTTACAGCGTGGTGAACGTGGTAATGGATAACCTCCAGACCATGAAGATGAACAAGTTCACCCTGATGACGGCCCTTAAAACTGAGGAGGAATAAGATATGGCAATTAAACAAAAAAGTCGTCAGAAAAAGTTCGATACCCGTATCGACTTCACTCCTATGGTTGACATGAACATGCTGTTGATCACCTTCTTTATGTTGTGTACCACCATGATCAAGAGCCAGACGCTCCAGATCGCGCTGCCTACCAACGAGAAGGTTGAGAAAGAACAGCAGAACAAAGTAAAGCAGTCCGAGGCTGTTACCATTATCATCGATGGTAAGCTTGATGACAAGGGTCTGTCCGACCCCAACGAGGGAATGCTTTTCTACTACGACGGTATGCCCGAGACCGAAAATCTGGCTCAAGGCGAAAGCAACATGAAGCAGATCGAGTTCGGTGCCAAGACCGGCGGTGCTTATCCCGCTATCCGCGAGATTCTACAAGAGCGCAACAAGGAGGTAGTCCTCAAGATTGCTGACCTGAAGAAAGAATGGAAGGAAATGAAATTCTCCAAGAACGAGGAAATCAACGACTCCATCTATCAAGAGAAGGCCAAGCTGATCCGTAACGACTCCACCCTCAAGCGCCCGGTTGTGATTATTAAGGCTACGCCCAACGCCAGCTATGCTCACGTGGTGAGTGTGCTCGACGAGATGCAGATCAATAACATCAGCCGCTATCAGATCGACCGCATCAATGAGGTCGACTCGGCAATGATGATTATGGTCCAGGCCAAGAACCTTAAGAAGTGATGTTGGATTAATGGATTTGTTTAATCTTTAAAAAAGAAATCATTATGGCAAAAGAAGTTGATCTTTCATCGCGTGAATGGTGTGACCTTGTGTTTGAAGGAAAGAATAAGGACTTCGGTGCTTATGTAATCCGCACAGACTCTACCAAGCGTCACAATAAAGCCGTCCTGTGGACCATTATCGGTGCCATCATCTTCGGTCTGCTCGCCTGGGGTTTCGTGAAGACCCAGGAGTACCTCGAGGAGAGAAGGCTCGCCGAGCAAGGTGAACAGGAAGAAGTGCTCATCGACATGTCTCAGGAAGCCGAAGAGCCCGAACCCGAGCAGGAACGTCTCGAACAGCCCAAGCCCGAAGTTCTCCCCGAGGAGGTGCTGAAGTCAGTAAAGGTGACTGAGCTCCAGATCGTCGAGGACGACAAGGTGAAGAAGGAAGACGAGATCAAGACTCAGGATGAGCTGAAGGAGACCGAGACCGCCTTCGGTCAGAAGGATAACGAGAAAGGTACAGAGGACCGTAACGTTACCCGCACCCTGAAGGAAGAGGTTGTCGTTGAGAAGCCCATCGAGAAACCCAAGGAGGTTAAGGAGGAAGTATTCCGTTCAGTAGAGCAGATGCCCCAGTTCCCCGGTGGTGAAGCTGCTCTGATGAAGTACCTCCAGTCTCACATCAACTACCCGCCCATGGCCGCCGAGAACAATGTTCAGGGTCGCGTCGTTGTGCAGTTCGTTGTTGACAAGACTGGTAAGGTAGGTGAAGTTAAGGTTGTCCGCTCAGTGGATAAGGATCTCGACAAGGAGGCCGTTCGCGTCTGCAAGTCGCTGCCCAAGTTCACTCCGGGTCGCCAGAATGGTCAGGCCGTGTCTGTATGGTACACCCTGCCCGTTACCTTCAAGCTCCAGGGTACCAACTAATCGACTTTCGGTTAATCCCGTATAGTAAAAGAGGATGTGTCATCATGACACATCCTCTTTTTTTGTTTTCCGCATTGGGATACTCTGTGGCGACTAAGCAGGTCGAAGACCTGCACAAGGCCAGAGGCCTTGACTAGGTATAACCCCAGGGCATACAGGCCTAAGGGCCTGTGTGGCCTGGGGGGTAGGCATGCTACGCATCTAGGGCCCTGTATGGGGCCACTAACCCCGACATTGCCTTAATCAAGCGGGTGTGGCCCTCTTCGAGGCCCTTTCCCCATGACATTCTATCCCCATGCCACACAAACCTATCGGCTTGTGCGCCATGTGGTTACTTTAACTCAAGGTCGCTGGCCTTGTCAAGGTCTTCGACCTTTTCTGTCAGGTGGAAACAGCCTAGAACATGCCGCCATTTTGAAAGAATCAGATGCGCTAAGCCTCTGAATGCCAGTCAAAATCTCATTTAACAAGATACTAGTGCTGAAAACAGGACACATCCTCTTTTTCGTGTCATGCTGCTATCAGGGGGATTTGTTAACATTCATTGGTGTCAGGGAAAACACACAATGCTGTAAAAGACCAGGTCACCATGAACTTTACCTTCTTTAAAATCAGTTTCAACACCAATAAAATGGGGTCATTTCAATACCCCAAATTCCGAATTACCCCCAAATGACCTTTTTATTTTATAATATGTTGATAGTCAATACTTTGCATTCTAAACTATGACCATCGAATGCTCGCCGTTTTTCTATTTTCTATAGTAATTTTGCCAGTGAGAGTTAATCCGTTTTATTAACCTAAAACGACTGAATAAATACTGGTTAATGGACATTTGTTGAACTTTTAAAATCAAAGTATCATGGCAAAGGAATTTAATTTATCATCGCGCGAATGGTGCGATCTCGTATTCGAAGGGAAGAATAAGGACTTCGGCGCTTATGTCATCCGTACCGAATCAACCAATCGTCACAACAAGGCTGTACTTTGGACCCTTATCGGTGCCATTATCTTTGGACTGATCACTTTCGCTTATGTGAAGGCCAACCAGTACCTCGAAGAAAGAAGGCTCGCTGATACGATAGAACAAAAAGTAGTGCCTGGCGAATTTGCTCCGGAGGATGAGGAACCCGAACCCGAGAAGGAAATTCTCGAGCCGGAAAAGCCCGAGGTAATTGAAGAGGTCCTCAGCTCGGTAAAGGTAACCGAACTCCAGATCGTTGAAGACGATCAGGTAAAACCTGAAGACGAAATTCTGTCTCAGGACGAAAAGGAGGCATCAAACAAGGTCTTTTCACAAACCAATGTGGACAATGGCCAAGAAAACCGAATGATTTTTCAAACGGCAGTAAATGAGGTCGTTGTTGAGAAACCGGTCGAGAAACCCAAGGAGGTGAAGCAAGAGATCTTCACTGCGGTAGAGCAGATGCCCCAGTTCCCTGGTGGTGATGCCGCTCTGATGAAGTATCTGAGTTCACACATCAATTACCCTCCCATGGCCGCCGAGAACAATGTTCAGGGTAAGGTTATCCTCCAGTTCGTTGTTGGAACGGATGGTCGGGTAGGAGAGGTGAAAATTGCACGGTCGGTGGACAAGGACCTCGACAAAGAGGCTGTACGCGTCGTTAAGTCGTTGCCCAAGTTCATCCCGGGTCGTCAGAATGGACAGGCCGTCCCTGTATGGTACACGCTGCCCGTTTCATTCAAGCTCCAGGGCACTAACTGATCGAGATTTCGGTTAATCAATCCCACAATTAAAACAAGCGGTGTCGCGTTAAGCGGCGCCGCTTGTCGTTTTCGTCAAGATGTCCCTCGTCCCACCCTCGGTCGTGGCCAGTGGTCAACTGGCGGTAGTGCTACGTGCTGGATGATTGCGCTGTGCTCCTTGCTGGCGTGCTGGACATGCTCCGTGAGGCCCGTTCCCGGGAATACTGCAGTCCCTTGCAGTGCCACATGCAATGGTTCAGTTCGCCCCACTATCCGCGACCTACAATTCCTGATTGATATCGTGTTGCATGATTAACGTGGATTCGATGATATTAAAATGCTGAAGTTCAATGCTTCTATCCTGTAGAGACGCAAAATCTTGCGTCTCGTTACCGACGGCAATAGGATTGTATCGGCTTGACAATCCTTGAGACGCAAAATTTTGCGTCTCTACTGGCCATTAATGGCAATGCATTGACATCTAAGGCATGATTTCATCGACTTCACGTTAGAGTAATTCGGTCGAGAAGTTGATGGACTGAATCTCGATGTCCAGTTGGCGCAGCTGTGCCGACAGCTTGTCAATCTGCTTGCG
The DNA here is from genome assembly GCA_900317325.1 of uncultured Prevotellaceae bacterium. Lineage (GTDB taxonomy): Bacteria > Bacteroidota > Bacteroidia > Bacteroidales > Muribaculaceae > Sodaliphilus. Next base: position 7,870 of record ONGE01000019.1, on the reverse strand, counting down.
CAGGGCCTTGACGTCGATCGTTGTCACATACTTGATCTCGCTGCGGGAGTAGCGCTCGCTCGTCGCCGTTGATGCCTGCCTGAAGACTTCCTGCATCACGCCCACGCGCCTGGTGAGCACGTCACGCTCGGCCATGAGTTGGGTGAGGGTCTTCTCGCCGCTCATGGTGCGCATGTTGGTCACATTGATGCGGTAGATGTATTCCTCCAGTTGCTTCAGGCAACTGTCCAGTTCCTTGAACAGGTCCTTGGGATCCTCGGCGGGCTCGTCACCCTCCTGTATCTTCACGTTGTTGATCAGGCGCGATGTCAGTTCACTGATACGCGTCTGCAGGTCCTTGCGGATGCTTAATGCTTCGGCTAGTTTCATGTTTTATTCTGTTTAATTGGTTAGCTGTTGCAAAGATACGGATTATTTTTGACAGCGATAAAAATGGCACAGAAAAACCTGTGGCCCGAATTCGGACCACAGGTTTTATCGGTTAATAAGTGTGTCGATACTTATTTGTTCACCTGGAAGCGGTTCCAACCGTCCTTCAAGTGGGCTACCACCTGGTTGGCGGCGGCAAGACCGGCGTTGATGTTGGCCTCGGCGGTCTGGGCACCCATCTTCTTGGGGGTGAACAGCACGCGCTCGGGATACTTGGCCTCGAGTTCCTCGGCGTTGGCGGGCTTCACGTCAGCCACATAGCGGAAGTCGGGACGGGCCTCCATAGCCTCGGCCAGACCGGCCTCGTCGATGACCTCCTTGCGGGCGGCGTTGATGAGCACACCGTTCTTGGGCAGCATCTCGATCAGTCGCTTGCCTACCGAACCACGAGTCTCGTCGGTTGCGGGGATGTGCAGGCTCACGTACTGGTTCTCGCTGTACAGCTCCTCGACGCTGTGAACGGGGTGGATGCCGTCGGCCTCCATCACTTCGTCCTTCACCCAGGGGTCGAGGGCGCTGATCTTCATGCCGAAGCCCTTGGCGATGCGGGCTACGCAACGACCAACGGCGCCATAGGCATGGATACCCAGCGTCTTGCCCAGCAGCTCGGTGCCGCTGGTGCCATTATAGCGGTTACGGATCAAGGTAACCAGCATACCCATTACCAACTCGGCAACAGCGTTGCTGTTCTGGCCGGGAGTGTTCATCACGCAAACGCCGTGGGCGGTAGCCTCGGCCAGGTCGATGTTGTCGTAACCTGCACCGGCGCGAACAACCACCTTCAACTGGGGAGCTGCGTCAAACACTTCCTTATCTACCTTGTCGCTGCGGACGATCAGACCGGCACAGTCGGCGATGGCCTTGATCATGTCCTCACGGGTGCCTTTCTCTACCAGTACCAGCTCGTGGCCGGCGCCTTCAATCACCTCACGGATGCCCTGTACGGCTACGGGAGCAAAGGGCTTCTCGGTTGCAACTAAAATCTTCATGATTCTCTGCTGTTGTGTGATAATTATATAATGTGAAATTAATGGTTCCTCTCAAACTCCTTCATGGCCTCAACAAGCACCTTCACGCTCTCGAGGGGAAGGGCGTTGTACAGCGATGCGCGATAACCGCCAACTGAACGGTGACCCTTGATACCCATGATGCCCTTGCTGGTGGCGAAGTCCAGGAAGTCCTTCTCGAGCTCCTTGTAGTCGGGCTTCATCACGAAGCAAACGTTCATGATCGAGCGGTCCTCGGGCTTAACGGTGCCCACGAACATCTTGCTCGAGTCGATGGCGTCATACAGGTAGGCAGCCTTCTCCTCGTCGATGCGCTGCAACTCCTTCACACCACCCAGTTCCTTGTACCACTTCAGGGTCTGCAGAGCTGCGTAGATGGGGAATACGGGAGGAGTGTTGAACATCGAACCCTTCTCAACGTGGGTCTTGTAGTTGATCATCGTGGGAAGCACGCGGTCAACCTTGCCCAGAGCGTCTTCCTTGACGATAACGAAGGTGACACCGGCAGGAGCGATGTTCTTCTGAGCACCACCGTAGATCAGGTCATACTTCGACACGTCAACGGGACGTGAGAAGATGTCCGACGACATATCGGCTACCATGCGAACGGGAAGATCATAGTCCTCGCGGATCTCAGTGCCGTAGATGGTATTGTTGGTCGTGATGTGGAAATAGTCAACATCGGTGGGAACCGTGTAGCCCTTGGGGATGTAGGTGTAGTTGTCCTCCTTCGAAGAACCTACAACATCTACCTCACCGAACAGCTTGGCTTCCTTGATGGCCTTGTTGGCCCATGTGCCGGTGTCCAGATAAGCAGCCTTGGTCTTGAGCAGGTTCATGGGAACCATGTAGAACTGGGTGCTTGCACCACCGCCCAGGAACAGTACCTTGTAGCCCTCGGGGATGTCCAGCAGCTCCTTGAACAGGGCCTCAGCCTCGTCAACGACAGCCTGGAACTCCTTGCTGCGGTGTGAAATCTCAAGAATCGACAGACCAGTGCCTGCAAAATCACGAATAGCGTCAACGCAGTTGTCAAGGGTGTACTGACTCAGGATTGACGGACCGGCATAAAAATTATGTTTCTTCATAATGCTGTTAATTGAAATTAGAAGTTATAAAATGAATTAATGATTGATGTCGTAATCACGTTTTTTTAATTGTGACAAAGTTACGGCTTTTTTTTAATTGCTGCAAACTTCACGAAAAATCTCTTTTTCTGGCATTTTGTCATTTTGTAGGATTTTAGGGGCGGGTTGTGTCGAATTTTTCGTGTCATTTTGGGGTTTTGATGACAGAATGTCAATAACCGGCGCTTTTTGTGGCAAAAGTTTTTTTCGCCTTTTTTTGCTTTTTTCACAGTCAGTGAAAAAAAACTGAAAAACGCATAAAAAATTGCTTGTGTTTGGAAAATAAGCCGTATATTTGTGACGCTTTAAGCGGGAGCCGTTGGCCCGTTCAACGCCCCCGATAATTGAAGTGATTATTTACTAACATTTACTAATTTATAGTTTTTTCTAATTAACAACTTTTCGTATTATTATCATGAACGTTGAGAAAATTATGGCCGACCTGGAGGCTAAACACCCAGGCGAATCTGAGTATCTGCAGGCTGTACGCGAAGTCCTTGAGTCTATCGAGGAGGTTTATAACCAGCATCCCGAGCGCATCTTCACTTTCCGTGTAACCTGGATCGACGATAAGGGTGAGGTTCAGACCAACCTCGGTTATCGTGTACAGTTCAACAGCGCTATTGGCCCGTACAAGGGTGGTTTGCGTTTCCACAAGGCCGTTACTCCCTCAATGCTGAAGTTCTTAGGTTTCGAGCAGACCTTCAAGAACGCTCTGACCACTCTGCCCATGGGCGGTGGTAAGGGTGGTTCTGACTTCGACCCCGTTGGCAAGAGCGACGCTGAGATCATGCGTTTCTGCCAGGCCTTCATGCTTGAGCTCCGTCACAACATCGGTCCCGACCAGGACGTTCCCGCTGGTGACGTCGGCGTTGGTGGCCGTGAGATTGGCTTCCTCAATGGTATGTATCAGAAGCTCGCTCGTCAGTATCACACTGGCGTGCTCACCGGTAAGGGCATGACCTGGGGTGGTTCTATCCTCCGTCCCGAGGCTACCGGTTTCGGCGCTCTGTACTTCACCCAGCACGTGCTCCACACCGCTGGCAAGGACATCAAGGATAAGAAGATCGCTCTCTCGGGCTTCGGTAACGTAGCTTGGGGTGCCGCTACCAAGGCTGTCGAGCTCGGCGCCAAGGTTGTCGCTATCTCTGGTCCTGACGGCGTTTGCGAGATCCCCGACGGTATCACCAAGGAGATGATCGACTACATGCTCGACATGCGTGCTTCTAACCGCAACAAGGTTGAGGACATGGCAACCAAGTTCCCCGGCCAGGCCAAGTTCACCGCCGGCAAGAAGGCTTGGAGCATTCCTTGCGACATCGCTCTGCCCTGCGCATTCCAGAATGAGCTCAGCGAGGACGACGCTAAGGAGCTTAAGGCTAACGGCTGCTGGTGCTGCTGCGAGGTTTCCAACATGGGTTGCCAGCCCGGCGCTATCCACTTCTTCCAGAAGAACGGTGTCCTCTTTGCTCCTGGCAAGGCTGTCAACGCTGGTGGCGTAGCTACCTCTGGTCTCGAGATGACTCAGAATGCTGCTCACCTCAGCTGGTCCGCTAAGGAAGTTGACGAGAAGCTCCACTGGATCATGGAGAACATCCACGAGCAGTGCGTGAAGTTTGGTACTCAGGCCGACGGTTCTATCGACTACGTGAAGGGCGCTAACATCGCCGGCTTCATGAAGGTCGCTCAGGCTATGCTCGAGCAGGGTGTCATCTAATCCCGCTTGAAGAGATTGCTTAACTAAACCAAGTTATCTAAGAGGCAGGTTGTCATCATTGGCAACCTGCCTTTTTAATATCCCTCGCGTTGCTCGCCGCTTTATTCTACCCATCCACCATAAAGCGCCTCCCCCCCCCTCTAACCCCTAACCTTTAACCTCTAACCATTAACCAGCGAGCGCAGCGAGCTTTTAATATAAATTACCACTTTTCGCATTTGATATTTTGAAACTTTGTGTATCTTTGCAAATTGGTATAATATCATAATTTATGAACGAAAACGAGAAATTGATTCAATCTATCATCGAGGCAATTCAGGAAAAGAAGGGACGCGACATCGTCCATGTTGATTTGACGGGTATTGAAACCGCAGCAGCCCAGGGCTTTGTCATTGCGACAGGTTCCACCCCCATGCAGGTGACAGCCGTCGCCGACAGCGTCCGCGAGTATGTTGAGAAAAACGCAGGGCAGCGCCCGTTCAACTACGATGGCTATCAGAACGCCCAATGGGTCATCATCGACTACGGCAACATCTTTGTTCACATCTTCGTGCCTGACTTCCGTGAGCGCTACAACCTTGAGGAACTCTGGGCCGATGCGCGCATCAACAAGATACCCAATCTGGATTAACATCCGTTTGAAATCATCCTTTTTAGCATTATAGTATAATGGCTGGCAACAACAATAACCGCAAGGGTCCGAAATTCAATATTTTTTGGATGTATGGACTCATGATCATTTTCCTGCTTTCCATGCTCTGGCTCAATATGGACGGCGGCGTGACTCAAGAGGTGACATGGACACAGTTCGAGAACATTGTCAAGAAGGGCGGTGTCAAGTCCATCACCGTCTATTCTAACAAGAATTTTGCCGAGGCGGTGCTCAGCGATTCGCTCGCTCAGGTTGTGTTCAAGGACACGCAGCAGGTTTCCAACCCGATGCTGGGAAGCAGCCAGACGGCGTCTAACAAGATTTCGGCCCAGATTCCCAGTTCCGACAAGTTTGACGAGAAGGTCGAGCAGTGGAAAGAGCAAGGCGTGTTTGACGGCGAGGTCAAGTATGACAAAGCCGCCGATTTCTCCATGGTCTTCTGGAATGTGGGGTTCATCGTCCTGATGGTGGCCCTGTGGTTCTTCATGCTGCGACGCCTGAACGGAGGTGCTGGCGGCGGTGGTGGCATCTTCAACGTCGGTAAATCCAAGGCCCGACTTTTCGACAAGGACAACGATAACAAGGTGACCTTTAAGGACGTGGCGGGCTTGGCCGAGGCCAAGGTCGAAATCGCCGAGATCGTGGACTTTCTCAAGAATCCCAAGCATTATACCGAGCTCGGTGGCAAGATACCCAAGGGCGCTTTGCTCGTGGGACCTCCGGGAACCGGAAAAACTTTGTTGGCCAAAGCTGTTGCCGGTGAGGCCGACGTGCCTTTCTTCTCGATGTCGGGTTCCGACTTCGTCGAGATGTTTGTCGGTGTGGGTGCATCGCGTGTGCGCGACCTCTTCCGCCAAGCTAAGGAGAAAGCCCCCTGTATCGTATTCATCGACGAGATTGATGCTGTGGGGCGTGCCCGTGGCAACAAAGCCAACTTGGGCGGCAACGACGAGCGAGAGAGCACCCTCAACCAGCTCTTGACCGAGATGGACGGCTTCGGCAGCAATAGCGGTGTCATCATCCTCGCCGCCACCAACCGTGCCGACATCCTCGATAAGGCCCTGTTGCGTGCAGGCCGTTTCGACCGCCAGATTTATGTCGAGCTGCCTGAACTCAGCGACCGCAAGGAAATCTTCCAGGTGCACCTGCGCAACGTCAAGACCGACGGTTCGGTGGATCTGGACCTGCTCTCCCGTCAAACACCCGGTTTCTCGGGTGCCGATATCGCCAACGTCTGCAACGAGGCCGCGCTTATCGCGGCGCGCCACAAGAAGCAGGCGGTCCAGCGGCAGGACTTCATGGATGCCATCGATCGCATTGTCGGCGGCCTGGAGAAGCGTTCCAAGGTCATTACCGACGAGGAGCGTCACTCCATTGCCGTTCACGAGGCCGGCCATGCCACCGTGAGCTGGCACTTGCGCTATGGCGATCCACTCATCAAGGTGACAATTGTGCCGCGTGGCAAGGCCTTGGGCGCAGCGTGGTATTTGCCCGAGGAAAGGCAGATCGAACCCAAGCAGGCTTTGCTCGACAAGATCTGCTCGCTCATGGCAGGACGCGTCGCCGAGGATATGTTCCTCGGATTCATCGACACCGGTGCCCTCAACGACCTGGAGCGGGCCACCAAGATCGCCTATGCCATGGTGACCTACTACGGCATGAGCGATAAGTTGCCCAACATCTCCTACTATGACACGTCGGGTGACTCCTACGGTTTTACCAAGCCCTACAGCGAGGATCGTGCTCAGACCATCGACAGCGAGGTGCAGGCAATCATCGACAGCCAGTATGAGCGCGCCCGTGAGATTCTCAGCAAGTATGAGAGGGGACACCATGAGCTGGCCGACTTGCTTCAGCAGCGCGAAGTCATCTACACCGAGGATGCCGAACGGATCTTCGGCCCCCGTCAGTGGCAGTCGCGCACCGAGGAGATCCTCAAGGATGAAGCAGCGCAAGAGCAGGGTAGTGTCACCGTGACGCCGCCTCCCTTTGAACAAGAAGATAATCAATAAGGCATCAAAGACGATATGGCTATCATCGATTTTAACGAGACACAAAAGGCGGCTTTAGTCAGCCTCCTGATAGAGATGATCAACGCCGACAAGGTTGTTGACCCAAGCGAGTGCGCGGTGTTCAATACCATTTGTGTCGAGTATGGCGTGTGTGACGAGACCTTCAACCTGGGTAGAGCGCTCGACAGCATGGTGGCGATTGACATCATGAAACGCATGAGCGATATCCAGAAGATTGCCGTCGCCCAGCTGCTCACCCGCGTCATCGATGCCGACGCTCGTGACGATGACAACGAGATTAAACTCTTCAATGTGATATGCAGGGCAACCGGTGTCGATGTCCTCATCGATGCAAAGGGATAACAAGACCTAAAATCCATACATTATATAAAGAATATAATAGTAGCTGTTTTTAACTTAGTCAGGAAGATCGGGGGCCGAGCGTCAAAATCTTCCTGACTAACTGTTTTCGGTGGAATGGTGCCCAAACATGAAAAAATTTTTCAAAAAATTTTTCTTCCATAATTAGTTGTTAATCATATTGTTATAGCTTAAATTCGGAAATTGTTAATAACTTTGATGAAAAAAAGTGGCGAAAAAATTTGGTCAGTATCAAAAACGGTTATAATTTTGCACCGCTTTTCGCCTCAAATGGGGCGTGAAAGTGACTCAAAAAAGAGTTCTTTGACATGTTTGCAACATGATAGACGTAGTACAAGAGAAAGGGAATTTCAAAGTTCCCGTTGATTCTAAAACATAGTACAACGCAATAAAGCAGGAATCATCAAGGGCTAGTCAAAACACTTCATCAAGACGTTGCGTTTTCATTATATTCTTGAAAAAGAAGAGACGATAATACAACAACGAAGAGTTTGATCCTGGCTCAGGATGAACGCTAGCGACAGGCTTAACACATGCAAGTCGAG
>ONGE01000024.1 GCA_900317325.1 uncultured Prevotellaceae bacterium | reverse complement strand
TTCCCGACCGCGGCCCCTTCAGACAAGGCGTCAAAAAAAACCGCTCACTCAATCGCATGAGTCTCGTGAGCCGAAAAGCGATGCAAAATTACAGCCGTCACGCAAACCGGCAAAACATTTCAGCAAGAAAATCTTATAAATAACATCCGTTAACAAATTTATGGCGGTATTTTATCGATAAACAATAAAACACCGCCATTTTCGGTTATTTTTTATATCTGCTGTCAGGCGTTCACCTGAACTTTGATGCCGGCATCGCGGAATCGTTGAGCGATACGCTCAAGTTCTTCCTTGGAAACCTTCTCAAGATCCTCGGCTGGCGTCTTGCGGTCGATGCTGTAGAGCATCACCTCGCGCGGTTGGATCTGCTTATAAGCACTCAACAGGGCATCCAATTCTTCGTCGGTAGTGTTGTCGAAATGCTTGCCCTCATATTCTCCCCTGAGCATGATGGTCTGCACGATACACCTCCCGTTGAATTTCTTGAGGTCGGCAATGACGCCCTCGGGGATGCAGTTGGGCGAAGTGGGACGATTGATGGCAATGAAGGTGTGCGGGATGGCGCTGTCAAGCTTCAGGATGTTGTTGTCCACCTTGAGCAAGGCATCGGCCACCTCGGCTTTTCCCGCCATGGTCGAATTGCTCAGCACCGACACCTTGGCATCGGGGAAGAACTCGGTGCGCAACCGCAACACGTCCTCCACCACCTTCTTGAACTCGGGATGCAGGGTGGGCTCACCGTTACCCGAGAAGGTGATGACGTCAAGCGTCTGACCGTTGGCTTTCATTTCCTCGAGTTTGCGACGCAGCTGCTTCTTGACGGCTTCTCTCGAGGGAATGCCGTCCTTGCCCGGCCCCTGGGCATTGAAACCAGCCTCACAGTAGAGGCAATCAAACGAACAAATCTTGCCATCGTTGGGCATGAGGTTGATACCGAGCGACATTCCCAACCTGCGGCTGTGGATGGGTCCGTATATCGTTGAGTGGAAAAGTACTGTCTGCATGTTATTCAGTTTTAAGTTTTAAGTTTTAGTGACATGGCTGATGGCCACTACACATTATATATAATATAAAAAATGGAAAATCAGGCTAAATTCAGCTGTTGAAGGATGTCGTTGACATCGATATGAGACAAGGTGCGACGCTGCTGCAGCATGTCGGCGAAGGTGTCCATCGCCTTGCGCACCCGGGAATCAGCAAACAGGCGCGACATGTTGTTGAACGCCTCGTCAAAGATGGGCTCGACCTCATCACGCTCGAGCTGACAGAAGACACGTCCGTCCTCAAAGGCGGCATTGAACAGCTCGTCACGCAACTCGTTGTCAACGGCCTCGTTGTCAAGTATCATGCGGCGGCACAGGGCGTTAGCCACAGCCAGTCCCACCGAGATACGATAATGGCTCAAGATATACTGCCATGCCCCACGAGGCGACAGACGCGGATTGCCGGCAAAGAAGAACTCGGGAGTGAATTGGATACATCCCGGACCACCGGTGTCGAGCGACACTGCCGTAAACAGGTCCTCGGCATCAAACACTGACAGACCAAGCGCCATTCCGGCTGCGCCGTAGCACCTGTCCAGTTCATCACGATATTTCATTACAATCGGTTTATCCTTCATCGCTTTAATCGTCATTTGCGCCCGAAGTCGGCCGGGATCTCACCCCACTCGGCGGTATTCCACTTGAGCAGTGCGTTGGGCCATGTGTGGGTGGCCAACCAGCGTTCGGCACGTCCAATGATTTCAAACAACCGGGCATTGGCATCGGTGCGAGCCAACTTGGTGCGGCACTGCTTTGCCCTGATCCATGACAATGCCGTCTTGCTGTCACTGTAGATGGCCGTGTGGTCATTCTGCTGGTTATGGAACAAGGCGAGGGCATGGACAATGGCCAGAAATTCGCCGATGTTGTTGGTCGCATCGGGGAACGGCCCCTGCCTGAAGAGTTCGGCCCCGGTAGGCACGTCCACACCACGGTACTCCATGATGCCGGGATTACCCGAGCAAGCGCCGTCAACAGCGATACTGTCGTGAACCACACCGGGAATGGCGTCATAGTTCACGAACTCACGCGGTGCACGGGCAATGGCACGCAGGATGTCCATTTCCCCAGGGTCGTTGCGGAAAGCCTCGACAGCCTCCTCCTGGGTGTTGAATCCCTTGTAGCGGGCACCGGGAAACCCCTTGACTCGCAACTCGCATTCGGCCCACGAGTCACAGATGCCAGGTTCGGTTCCCTGCCATACCACATACCACTTGTGCTTATCGCTTGCCATGAATCCTTTTTCTACAGGTTGCTTGAAACGACAAAATTACATCAAATTTCTGAAAACGGCAAATCCGGGGATTTACTGGACGTGTGGTGGCCTGCGACCACTACTCCAGCAACAGCGCCGCCAGGCGACGGGCGGTGCGTTCGGTGGCTTCGGCAGTCTCGATGTCGGTGGAGTCGAATTGCATCTGAGCCTGATCGTAATACGGTGTGCGCGCCTGCAGTTCGGCCTCAACCATGGGCAACAAAGCCTCATCGGGCAGATGGCATATCTTGGGACGTTTGCACTTCTGCTCGGGCAGGAGAAGACGGGCGGTGATGCGCTCGGGACTGGTAGTGAGCCATACGGTGATGCCGGCCCGATTCATCAACGCCATGTTCTCCCCGTGGCAGGGGGTGCCGCCACCGGTGCCGATGATGACATCGGTCATCGCGGCCGAGTCTTGCAGTGCCTGGATTTCCAGTTCCCTGAAACGGGGCTCGCCCAATTCCTCAAAGATTCTGACGGTTGACATGCCTTGACGAGTCTCAATCAACTCATCGAGGTCGATATAGCGCATACCCATCTGCCGGGCAAGCACCTCGCCCAGCGTGGTCTTGCCGCAGCCCATATAGCCGATGAGAAAAACAGGTTTCATAGCCATCCCGCCTCGCGGTACCATGCAATAGCCTCATGAATGCCTTCGCGCAACGAGTACTTGGGACGGAAATCGAAGTCGCGCTGCGCGTCGCTGGTGTCGCACTGCCAGTTGCGCTGTTTCAGGATCTTGAATTTGTCGCGGTTCAGGGTGCTCGCTTTCATCGTCACCTTGCCCACGAACTCGGCCACATGGCACACAATCTTAACCAGCCACAACGGACAGGTCACCGGAATGACGAATTTCTTGCCGAGTTCCTCACACACGATTTTGCGGAACTCCTGCTGTGTGTACGCCTTGTCTTCGCTGATGAAATAGGCTTTGCGCAGCGGGCCCTTCTCCAATGCATCCATCACACCCGTCACCAGGTCCTTGACATAGATGAAGGTAAGCATCTGCTTTTTAAAGCCCACACTGAAGTCGAAACCGCGTTTGATGCTCTTGATCATCAGGTAATAATCACGCTCGTGCGGGCCATATACTCCCGTGCAGCGGAAAATGGTATAGGGGAAGCCCTCGACACTCTGCAGATAGGTCTCACCCTTGAGTTTCGACACGCCGTAGAAAGTGTTGGGTAAAGGAATATCGGTCGATTTGATAGGCTTATAGGTCTTCTCGTCGCCAGGTCCCATGACACTGAGGCTGCTCATCATCAGGAACACGTCAGGGGTCATCTCGGTCTCCCGCAGGGCATCGACCAGTGTGCGCAGGTAACCGTAGTTGACCGACTCAAAGTCAAGGTAGTTGGTGCTCTTGGTAACGCCCAGATTGTGGACGATGTAATCCCACCTGCCCCACTCGCCCATGTGGTCACGCAGGGTATCCTCCAACCGGTCTTGGTCGGTATAATCCAATTCGATGAAATGGATGCGTTCGTCTTGCAGGAATTCACGGCTTGTGGTAGAACGCACAGCCGCCCAGGTGTCATAGCCACGCTCGAGCGCCGCCTCAACCAGGAAACCGCCTATAAAGCCACCGGCTCCGGTGATAAGTATGCTCTTCTTCATTCTTTGGTATCAAGTGATTGATTGTCTTTTCTCCGCTCCATGGCCAGTTTGGTCAACTTGGTATTATGCTCGACGTTGTACTCCACTGCCTTGATGACATGCTGGGCGATATACTCGGGCTTGATGTTCTTCAAGCAGGGGAAGTCACCATACTTGCACGGCTTGTCACCGGTGATGGAACACGGCCGGCAGTCCATGTCAAGCTGGATGTCGTCTTCCACCACTTGATTGTAACCCAGATAACCGCAAGCGGGCGATGTCGGGCCCCAAATCGTCATTGCCTGTAGATCCACCAGCGACGCCAGGTGCATATTGGCCGACTCCATCGTGAGCATCAGGTCACACTTGCCCAGCAAGGCATACTCGTCGATGAACCGGTGCTTGACCTCGGCCATCGAAACGACATTCTTGTACTTGCGGGCGATGGAGCGCAAGGCGATTTTCTCGGATTTGCCGCCACCCATGAGGAAAACCCAGTAGTTATCCTGCTTGACGAGTTCGGCGATGACCTTTTCCATCTGTTCCAGGGGGTAAGCCTTCTGGCGGTGGGACGAGAAAGGCGAAATGGCAATCCAGCGCTGTCCCGGCTCCTTCTTGGGAACGATGGGACTGTCGGGCATCTCGCGGCCCTCATACAGATGAGTGAAGTTATCGGGCGTTTCAAAACCCAGTTCCCTGAACACCCAGCGGTAACGCTCATGGATGGGTGTCACGGGTTCATTGGTCCTGTGGTTGACAAGTGCCCTGCGTTTAGATTTCTCACGGTTCATGCGGGCCACCTTTGCACCACGCAATTTCAGGTAAGCATCGATGATCCACGTTCCTGACACGTTGTGCAAGTCGGCTACTGCGTCGATGTCATAGAGCTTGTACAGTTGCGCAGCGAGCTTGAGCAATCCGAACAGGCCGCTGTGATTCTCGTTGACGTCAAAGTCCACCACTTTCAGGTTGGCGGGACGGTCATGAAACATCGAAGCGGGCCACTTCTTGGTAAGCATGATGAAGCGCGTGTCAGGGTTAGCCTTGCACACGGGATATAACACGGGAATTGTCATCGCCACATTGCCCAGCACCGAAAGACGCATGACGAGCACGTTGCGGAAGGGTCGTTTATTCTCTGCCATAAAGCACAGGATTATTTGATTTCAATGGCAAAGTTAAACAATAAAGGCAAGATATGCAACAATTAATCGATTATTTGTGCTTTAGAACGTCAAACACTTGATTTATTACCATTTCGGGAGTGATTCTTGTCAAGCATCGGTAGTCGCCGTACGCGCATTCCCGCTCGCCGTAGATGGAACATGGGCGGCACGGCAAATCGAGCTGGACATCGCAGTCCGAACGCTGTCCGTAACCTTGAAAACCGCACTCGGGCGCGGTGGCGCCCCAAATGGTGACCGTCTTCACCCCCATGAGCGATGCCAGATGCATGTTGGCCGAGTCCATCGTGAGCATCAGGTCGCACTTGGCCAGCAGGGCATATTCGTCAACAAAGCCGTGCTTGATCTCGGCCATTGAAATGACATTCTTGTTTTCGCGGGCGATCTTGCGCAACGCCACTTTCTCGTCCTTGCCGCCACCCATGAGGAAAATCCAGTAATTCTCCTCGCGACTCAATCTCGCAACCACCTGTCTCATCAGGTCCAGGGGATAGACCTTGCCCTCATGTGCCGAAAACGGCGAAACTGCTATCCAGCGCTGCCCGGGCTTCTTGTCCAGGATGAGAGGACTGACGGGTGCCTCTTTACCGTCATACAAGCGGGTGAAATCATCGGGTGCCGACAGCCCCAGTTGCGTGAACACTGCGCGATAGCGGTCGATGGTGGGTGAGACGGGCTGGTCACTGCGATGGCTGATGAGGGCCTTGCGGCGGGAACGCTCCTTATCGAGATGCACTTCTGGAATGCCGCGCATCTTGAGTGCCGCACCGATGATTCGTGACCGCAACACATTGTGCAGGTCGGCAACAGCATCAATAGCATATTGGCGACGCAGTCCACCGGCAAGTTTCATCAGGCCGAAGAGGCCCTTATAGTCCTTGGTGTCGATGCCCACAACCATCAGGTTATCGGGACGGTCGTGGAACATCGAGGCGGGCCACTTCTTGGTGAGCATGACGAAGCGCGTACCCGGGTTGGCACGGCAAACCGGATACAACACGGGGATGGTCATCGCTACGTCTCCCAGCGCCGAGAGGCGTATGACGAGGACGTTGCGCGGTGTTGCCTCACTTTTTGGCATACAGTATGGGGTTGGTGTCAGGATCGTTGTACATCTTCATCTGCTTGTACACCTTCATGAACTTACGGCCTGCCGCGATATCGTTGAGCAATTGGTCGATGGCTGCCGTGAGATCAACGCGCTGCTCGAGCAGCACATCGAGTTTTGCCTGGCACTTGGCGATGTGGTCGGCATCGGCATCGGCACGCTCGGCCTGCTCACGCATATGCCAGATTTTAAGTGCCAGAATCGACAGACGGTCCACTGCCCAGGCTGGGCTCTCGGTGTTGATGGTGGCATCAGGTGCAACGACCACATCGGCATATTGACGGTAGAAGTAGGCGTCGATTTCCTCCACGAGGTCGGTACGATCCTGGTTGCTGTGGTCGATGCGGCGTTTCAAGGCCAGGGCCTTGACGGGATCTATCGACTCGTCACGGATGATGTCCTCGAGGTGCCATTGAACAGCATCAATCCAGCACTTGCGGGCAAGACTGTTTTCAATCGTCCCTTCGTCAAACGGGTTATTGAACACAGCATCCACGTCGTCGGTAACGTGATAGATTTTGACGGTCTGATCAAATATCTCGTTGCACTTATTGGCAAATTCCATCATCGATTATCTGTTAATCGGTTAATAATCAGCTACTCGCTCTCCCTTGAGGGTCGCGCTCGAGGCACTCAACACACGGCACATCACCTTGTCGCCGGGCTTCTCGCCGTGAGCAGGGAAGACAATGACCTTGTTCTGCTGCGTGCGGCCGAACATATCGTCGCGGCTGCGCTTGCTGTAACCCTCGACCAGTACCTCAAATGTCTTGCCCACATCCTTGCGGTTGCTGCAGAGCGACAATTCATTCTGCAGGGCAATCATGCGGTTGAGGCGGTCAATCTTCACGTCCTCGGGGACATTGTCGGGCAGATTCTTGGCCGCGAAAGTTCCGGGACGCTCACTGTACTTGAACATGAAGGATGAGTCAAAGCCCACCTCACGCATCAGCGACAAGGTCTCCTGGAAGTCCTCCTCGGTCTCGTCGTGGAAGCCCGTGAACATGTCGGTCGAGATGCCGCAGTCGGGCATGGCGGCACGAATGCGGGCAATGCGGTCCAGATACCACTCGCGGGTGTATTTGCGGTTCATCAGTTTCAACACCTTGTTGCTGCCGCTCTGCACGGGCAGGTGGATGTGGTTGCAGATGTTGTCGTGGCTTGCCATCGTGTCGATGATGGCATCGCTCAGGTCCTCGGGGTTGCTCGTCGTGAAGCGCACGCGCATCTCGGGAGCGGCCTCGGCAACCATCGCCAACAGACGCGCCAGGTCAACGGGCTCACTGCCGTCAATGGGCTTATAGAGATAGGAATTGACGTTCTGTCCCAGCAGGGTCACCTCCTTGAAGCCGCGTTCACGCAGGTCGGCCAGCTCGTTGAGGATGCTCTTGGGCTCGCGGCTGCGCTCACGGCCACGGGTATATGGCACGATGCAGTAGGTGCAGAAGTTGTTGCAGCCTCTCATGATGCTGATGAAACCGCTCACCTTGCTGCCGGCCACACGCGACGGGATAATGTCACGATAGGTCTCGGTAGTGGACAACTCGGTGTTGATGGCTTTCTCGCCGCGCTCGGCAAGGCCGATGAGTGACGGCAATTCCAGATAGGCATCAGGGCCGGCGACCACATCCACGCCGTGCTCGTTGATGAGCACTTCCTTCATGCGCTCGGCCATGCAGCCGATGATGCCGATGATCAATCGGCGCTGGCGCTTGTGACGATATGCGTTCAACTGGTTCAGGCGCGAGAAGATTCTTTGCTCGGCGTTGTCGCGCACCGAGCAGGTGTTGATGAAAATCGCATCGGCTTGGTCCAGTTCCTCACAGGTCTCGTATCCGGCCATCTTCATCACGGTGGCGACGACCTCGCTGTCGGCCACGTTCATCTGGCAGCCGTAAGTCTCCAGCAGCAAGCGCTTGGCAGCGTCACCCTGGGCATCATATTTCAAATTCATGGGCATGAATATCGCTATTTCAGATTTTGACTGGCAAAGGTACACATTTTCCCACACTCCCGCAACAACGAGGGCCGATTCGTGCCGTACCGCGTCACTCGCTCACTCAGTCCAGTTCCATCTTGTCGATGTCAGGGAGCCACACGCCATCGTTCCACAGGCGGATGACGTTGTTGCCCTCCTGGAGGTCGATATCCACTTTTATGGTCTGAGGCTTAGACCCGTCCCTGCCACCGACGGGATAGGCCCCGAGTTGCTTGCCGTTGACCTCAACACGTATTTCGCGCCATTCACCGACAAAGAAATGTAGTGTCATGGTGCGGCGTCCGGCCTTATCCACGCGGACGTTCTGCCACTGGATGTCGTTGCCGGGACGGTAGCCCAAGTAGCAGGCGGTGTAACCACCCGAGGCTGCCGCGTTGGGAATATAAACCGCAGTGCACAAGTCGTAGTTCCACTGCAGTTCCTGGTATTGGCTCAAATAAGCGCTCTCGGCTTCATAGACCTTGCGCTCGAGGCGTTTCTGCGCCTTTGCCCGGTAGATTTTGGTGCCATGGGCGGGGACGTTGATGACCATCTTGCCCGTGGCCGTGCCGGCGTCCTTCTGTGCAAAGCAGTCATAGAGTTCAACCTTGCCGCCCAGGTCAATGGTCTTGAAATCAAGCTTGACGGTTTGGTCGTTGTCGCTGGGGTTATAGACCGCAAAGGCGCGTTCATTGCCGTAGAGCTGCTTGATGTCCTTGACCATGATGAAGCACTCGCTCTGCTTGGCGGCCAGGTAGGCCTGCAGGTGCAAGGGGTCCTGGTTGAGGGCGATGAGGTCGCGGTTGGTGAGCAATTTGAGTGCCGTCGGCTTGATCTTGGCCATGTCGCAGCCGATGAGCAGCGGCGAGGCCATGATGCACCACATCCCGAAGTGGGTCTCGTCCTCGGTCTGGGACATGGAGCGTCCCACCTCGAGCATATCCATGTCGTTATAGTGGCCGTCGTGGCAGTAGGCACTCAGGCAAAGGTTCTCGGCAAGGATTTCCTTGACCGATTTCCAGTTGTCGTAGATGTCACCCGTCGTGCGCCAGGAGTCGGCGACATCGGCGACCCAGTTGCCGGGATAGGCCCAGCGGCAGATGTTGAACACGATGTCCTGTTTGCCGCAGTTGCGTATGGCATTGGAAATCTTGGTATATTGCTCCCGCTCATTGAGGCCCAGATGGCGGCCGCCACACCAGTCCACCTTGATGAAATCAAAGTCACAGTCACCGAAGTAGAGCTGGCAATCCTGCTCCTCGTGTCCGACAAATCCCACGCCGAGGCCCCACGCCTGTCGGTTGCCCGAGCCGCAGGTGTTGTCACCGGCATCGCTGTAGATGCCCGCTTTCAGGCCAAGCGAGTGGATGTAGTCCACGAGGGCCCGCATCCCACCGGGGAAACGCATCGGGTTCAGTTTCAAGCGGCCATCGTCGCCACGCCCCAGCCAGTAGCCGTCATCGATGTTGATGTAGCGGTATCCGGCCTCTTGCAGACCGCTGTTGTGCATGGCATCGGCCTGCTGGCGGATGAGGTCCTCGTTGATGTTGAGGGCAAAGGTGTTCCATGAGCTCCAACCCATGGTGGGGGTGCGCTGAGCTGCTGCCGGCAAGGCCATTGCCAGCGCAATAAGGATAATCGATAGTCTGTTCATGATTATGGTCACGATTCTAGAGGTTAATGATTCAGCGACCACAAATATAGCGCTTTTTTGCCTATCAATGACTGCTGAGGCCAAAAAAGTGCACCTTTTACAACTTCACGGTAAGACGCAGGTCATCGGTACGGGATTCGGCATCGGTGCCCGCTGCGTTGACGTCACCCAGGACGCTGCGCACCAAGGGTTCCAGCCTGGGATAGACATCGTTGAGGAAAAACTCCCACAGGTTGTCGGCCTGATCGGGAACGACTTCCTCGATCATGGCGTGTATGCCCTGCTTGCCCTCGTTGATGATGTCCTCGATATCGGCTTCGCTGTCATTGGACTCGACAACAGCAAGGACGGTACGGGACAGCACCTCGCGCAAGTGCCTCAGCGCCAGTTGTGTCGCCTGCTGGGGCGTCTCGGGCAGATTGGCCTTGCCGCCACCCATCTCAAGCATCTTCTTGAGTTGATTGATGCGGCCACCCAACTTGTCCCACGCTTTTCCTGAGAGCATCGCGGCCATGCCGGGGGTGGAATTGATGATGCGTTGACGACCCAATTCACGCAAGTCGGGACATGCCGCAGTGGCCGTGAGCCAACGGGTATCCACGTCAAGGGTCTTTTTCTTGTAATTGATGGTAGCGGTGCGCAGGGCAAAGGGGTAGCAGATGGCCGATCCGGTGGCGATTTCCACAATGCTGTCAGTGCGGTCATCGGCATATAACTGGGCGACGTCGGTCACATGGAGATGACCGGTGAACAGGGTGTGGATGCCTGCTTGCAGCAACTGTTTTGCGACCTCGTCATGGCGTTTGACGATGTAGTTGGTCAGCAGACGGTCCTCGTTGTCAAAATGGGGCACCAGGTGGTGATGCATCATGGCAATGACTTGTTTGCCCTGTTTCCTGGCCTCGCTGGCACGGTCAACGACCCACTGCAGGGTCTCGGGCTTGATACTGCCGGCATTGTGGTAGGTGTCGGCACTGTCGCCGCGGCAGGTGAGCGTGTTCAACTCATCCATGTTGCTGTCGATGCCGATGACAACGATGCCCTTTAACGGCTCGCAGCAATAGCTGAGCGACGCCGTGTCGCGCAGGGATGATTCTCCGTAGCCGAAGTCACGGTAGATTTGCGCGAACTCCTCGCGTGTGACGGTAGCGGCAGGTAACGTCTGGTCGCCGTCAAATCGTCTCGCGTTGGGATTGTTGCAGTCGTGATTACCGGGGATGACCAGCGGTTGAATGCCCTTCTGTTTCAGGCGGTTCAAGTGCCAGGCCATGCGCTCATGGCTCAATCGTTCGCCGTTGTGCGTCAGGTCGCCGGTGACCAGCACCATGGCCGGATCCAGATCGATGATGCTGTCGGTGAGCGTAGCCATGATCTCGTCGCTCATCGCCATCATCTTGCTTTCGACGGCATCGGCACGGTCAATGGCGGTGCCGGGCGTCACCAGTTCAGGACTCAGCAAGTGCACATCGCTGATAACGACTATGCGGTTGCGGGCAGCGCGCGCCGACATATCCAATGCAAACAGTGTTGATATTGCCATTATGATGATAAAAAGTCTTGTTTTCATAATCATTTCCACGTATTGCATTTATTGTGCCAATTGTTCAATTTCAAAGCCAACCTGCTCAAGATGACGCCAATAGGCAGGGTAAGACTTCGACACCACGGGGGCGTCGGCGATGATGAGACCGGGGAAACGGACAGCGGCGGGAGCAAACGCCATGGCCAGACGATGATCGCCGTGCGGGTCGATGACGGGAGCCTCAGGCGCGGTCTTGACACGTTCGCCATACCACGAGATGGCATCATCACTCTCGATCTTCAACACATAACCCAACTTGAGCAGTTCCTCGCGCAAGGCCTCGATGCGGTCGCTCTCCTTCAGGCGCAACGTCCTCACGCCAGTCATGCGGAAGGAGCGTTCCAGCAGGCACAGCAGCACAACCCACGAGGGCACGAGGTCGGGCGTAGCGGTCATGTCGGCAAAGGCCGAACAACAGCAACCGATGAAATGGCTGTTGTCCACGGTCGCGCCTCGGGAGTCAAACCGCGTTTCCAAACCCAGTTTCCTGCCCAACTCAACAAGCCGCGCATCACCCTGGATGCTGTCAGCATTCAGTCCTTGAAGAATCAACGACGAGTCGGGCAACAGGGCTGCAAGGGCATACCATGGTGCCGCGGCGCTCCAGTCGGCCTCGACAAGGTAGTCACCGCCCCTGTAATCGGTACCGATGCCTATCCGATTACCGGCAATGTCCACGTCTGCACCCATGCCGCGCATCACGGCAGCAGTCATGTGGATGTAAGGCGCCGAGACGATGTCACCCGTGAGGGTGATGCTACCGCCACCGATGGCCGGCAGAATCATCATCACAGCCGAAATGAACTGCGAACTCACACCTCCCGGCATCTCGATGTCACCGCCATGCAAGGCAGTGCCGTGGATGCGCAACGGCGGAAAACCTTCTTCACCCAGGTAGTCGATACGGGCGCCCAACGTGCGCAGGGCATCGACCAGCACGCCGATGGGACGCTGACGCATGCGACCGGCACCGTCAAGTGTAACGCTTCCCTCGCGTGTCGCGAAGTAAGCCGTGAGAAAACGCATCGCGGTGCCCGCCTCTCCCACATCGATGACGTCTCGGTCTTGATGCGACAAGGCCTCGATCATGACAGCGGTATCGTCGCACAAGGCGGGATGCATCACCTGGAACTCGCCGCCGCACAAGGCCGATATGAGCAATGCGCGATTAGAGATGCTCTTTGAGGTGGGCATCGCTATCGTGGCATCCACTCGAGGTGGCGCAGTGAGCTTGATTTTCATGACGGCTAAGGGGTTTACATGGATGTACTGGCCCTGCATCCCTTAGTCAAAGGAGGTGGTATCCACGGGGACGGGCTCGATGAGGTCGCGGTAGAGCTTCAGGGAATCACTGGGCATCTGCTCGCTGCCCAGCACGATGGGCATCAGGTCGAGCGTGAGCTCGTAGGGCTTGTTGTCCAGCATGTGACGGGTGCCGAAGGTCTCCATGTCGGGGTTGATGGCATACAGCAGGTTGAGGATGATGCTCAAGACAAACGCATACTTGAACATGAACAGCAACGAGCCGCCCATCTTGTCGACAAATCCCAGCTTCACGCTGTCGAGTGCTCCCTTGAACAGGCGCATCGCCAGCCTGATGATCACCATCACGATGAGAAACGCAAAGGCCAGCGACACGGTTTTGACCGTAATGCTCGACAACGGCCATTGCGCGGCACTGGGCACGATGGACAAGAAGATGTCCTTGACCAGGTCGCCGCATTTATAGCACAACACGATAGCCACCACCCACGAGATGAGCGACGACAGCTGCCCGATTAGGCCCTTACGGTATCCCAGTACCAGTCCACCCAGCACAATCAGGATGATAATGGCGTCAATGATAGTCATGATTGTATCTTGTTTCGGTTATTCTTCTTCGGTTGGCGGCAACAGGATTTCGTTTATCCAGCCGTCTTTACGGTAGCGGCACAGGTCCACATAAGCGTCAATGCCGGGAATGATGCCCGTCTCGCTGTATTGCCAGATGGTGTATTCTCCCTCCCAGTTGATTTCGGGCTCGGAATTGGAATAGCGGCCGATGTACAGGCGATGCTTGTTGAAGCGGGGCGCCAGGTTCTTGTTGTAGAATCCCATAGTGCTGTAAATCATGGGTTGAACACCGTACACCTTTTCAGCAAGTGTACAGAACTTGTCCACGCTGTCCTGCAGCTGGCTTCTCGACCAGTCACCACGCGTCTCGATGTCAAGCATCGGGATAAGGTCCTGAACCTGCTTGAGTGCAAACTTGGAGAAGTTCTCGAATTGTTCGTCGATGGTCGAGGTCGAGGTCAGGTAATGATAGCTGCCCACGAGCATGCCGTGACGGCGGGCCTGAGTGATGTTGTGGGCATAGTGTGGCGAACGGTAGGTCGCGCCCTCGGTGGCCTTGATATAGACAAAACGGATGTTCTTGTCGCTGCTCACCTTCTCCCAGTCGATGTAGCCTTGATAGCTCGAGATATCGATACCGTCATACACGGCATCCTGGTTGCGGGGCTCGACATGTCGCGCAGCAGGTGTCTTGCTCACATTTCCGTTGCATGCACACAACAAGGCCATTGCCAGCAGCAGGGCTTGCAATGACCAGGTCGGGTGAATGTAACAGTCTCGTTTAATCATTGTCGGCCGAACTTTTATTTGTTTTACGGCCTTGGGTTTTAGCAGAACGGATGCTGTCGTTGCGCTGCGTCTGCGAGATGCCTCGCGAGCCGCTGAACAAGTTCACAGCCGAATTTGACTTCTTCTTGGATTGCTTGGCCTGGGCCTCACGGTTTTTCTTGGCTTCGGCTTTGCGCTTGGCTTTGGCTTCGGCTTCGGCTTTAGCCTTGGCGTCAGCTTCGGCCTTGGCTTTGGCGCGCGCTTTAGCTTCGGCTTCGGCCTTAGCTTTGGCTTTTGCTTTGGCATCAGCTTCGGCTTTGGCCTTGGCGTCAGCCCTGGCTTTGGCTTCGGCCTTGGCCTTGTTCTTGGCTTCGGCTTTCGCCTTGGCTTCGGCTTCGGCCTGAGCTTTCTTCTTATCGGATTCTGCTTTCCTCTTTTCTATCTCGGCCTTCTTGTTGGCGTCCTCTTTCTGCTTGGCGGTCGATGCAGGAGTTTCCTTCGGTTTGGCTTCCTCCTTCATGTTGATGGTCGTGGGTTTGGGCTTATTGCGGTCCACGGCATCCTTGACGCTGATCTTGGGCTTACCCTTGGGGGGACGATACAGGATATCATTGATTGAGACTCCGGTGTTGAACCTGCCCATATCGACATACCCGTTGATGCCGTTGATGCGGCCGGTCTCCGAGAATTGCCAAATCAACCACTTCACGCCGTTGATGTTGGGCTTGTCGTCAGGATTCTTGGGATACTTGGCGATAAAGATGGGATAATGGGCAAACGCCTTTCCCAGATATGACTTGAAAAAGGTCTCATAGGTGTAGATAATGGGCTTGCAGCCATAGTAGTCCTCGACCATGCGGGCAAACACCATCAGGCTGTCCCTGAGCTGCTGAGCGCTCCACTGCTTGCACACCTCGACATCGATGACGGGAATGAGATCCTGCTCGTCGCGGTTGGCGGTGGAGGCAAAGTTCTTGAACTGGGTCGTCACGCTCGACCTGTTGCTCAAGTAATGGTAGCTGCCCACTTTCAAACCGGCATGACGGGCCTCACGAATGTTCCTCTGATAGCACTCGTCAACCAGGTCGCTGCCTTCGGTAGCCTTGATATAGACATACTTGATACGGGAATTCTTCTTGATGGCATCCCAATTGATTTTGCCCTGATGTTTCGACACGTCTATACCGTCATACACGACACTGGCCGGCGTGAGTGCGGGAGGAGCAGACTTTTGCTCCTTCTTCTCTTCAACGACCCCGTCCTTTTTGACGTCATCTTTCTTGACATCGGCATTCTTCTTGTCGCCTTCGTCTTTCTTCACTTCCTTTTTGACAGGCTGTGACACTACATCGGCCTTAGGCTGAGCCTTCTTGACGGCTTCATCCTTCTTGGTATCTTTTTTGGTATCCTTGTTGGCCTCTTTCTTGTCGTCGGCCTTCTTGCTGTCTTTCTTGACGCGCTCACGGGTAGGCTTGTTGATGTCAGCCTGCTGCGGTGAAGCTGCTCCGGCCTGAGGCAGAAGCAAAATAAGGAACGCTAAAATGGAATATAGTATCGTCTTGTACATGCGTGTAAAAACCATTGCTATTGCTATCGTCAGAGTAAAAGGTGGCTGCAAAGATAGTGCATGTCAAGCGAAATGCCAAGTAAAAAATACTTTTTTTCTTGCCGTTGTGCCCGACTTGCACTATCTTTGTAGGGTTTAACAAGAGACAATAACCACTACGTTACAAAACCGAACCATATATGGCAAGAAAAAGCGGATTGCAATCGTTGAAACAGGAACGGCGTGAATTCCACGACCGCGTCATCAACTTCTTTAATGAGCAGGGAGAGGCTCCCGTCAATTACAAGCAGGTGTCGGCTGCCGTCGGGGCCAACACGCCCAAACGGCGCACACTCATCGTCGAGATTCTGGAACAACTGGCTGTGGACGGCTTCCTGGCACAGGTGGGACCCGGCAGTTTCAAGGCCATGAACCGGTCTTCGGTTGCCGAGGGCATCTTCATCCGTCGCAGCAACGGCAAGAACAGCGTGGACACCGCCAGCGATGACGGACTGCCCATCATGGTCGCCGAGCGCAACTCGATGCATGCGCTCAACGGGGACCGTGTGTTGGTGCACATTCGTGCCGCCCGACACGGGCTGGAACCCGAGGCCGAGGTCGTGAAAATCCTGGAACGCAAGGAGCAGGTGTTCGTGGGTACGCTGCAGGTGCTGAAATACTTCGCACAACTGGCCACCGACAGCAAGTTCCTGGCTACTGATATCTTCATCCCGCTGGACAAGCTCGCCGGCGGCAAGACCGGCGACAAGGTGGTGGCGAAAATCGTGGACTGGCCCGAGGACGCCAACTCGCCCATCGGCGAAGTGATTGACGTGCTGGGCTTGGCAGGTGAGAACAATGCCGAGATCCATGCCATCCTTGCCGAGTTCGGCTTACCTTACAAGTATCCCGAGAATGTCACCCAGGCTGCCGAGGCCCTGGAGCCCGGCATCACGCCCGAGGAAATCGCCAAGCGGCGCGACATGCGCGGTGTGACGACTTTCACCATCGACCCGGCCGACGCCAAGGACTTTGACGACGCGCTGTCGATCGAGAAACTCAAGAACGGCAACTGGGAAATCGGCGTGCACATCGCCGACGTGAGCCACTATGTGACGCCGGGCTCCATCATCGACAAGGAGGCCTATGAGCGCGCCACATCGGTCTATCTGGTGGACCGCACCGTGCCCATGCTGCCCGAGAAACTCTGCAATTTTATTTGCTCGCTGCGCCCCCACGAGGATAAACTCACCCACTCGGTCATCATGGAGATGGACGCCGAGGCCAGAGTGAAGAAATACACCATCTGCCACACCGTCACCAACAGTGACAGGCGCTTCTCCTACGAGGAAGCCCAGCACATCCTGGAGACCGGCAAGGGTGACCTGGCCGAAGAACTCGCCGTGCTCAACGAGATGGCGAAGCAGTTGAGGAAACGCCGCTTCGACGAGGGCGGCTCGGTATCGTTCAACCGCGAGGAAATCAAGTTTGAAATCGACGAGCAGGGCAAGCCCACCGCTGTCCACGTCCACGTGGCCCAGGATGCCAACAAGCTCATCGAGGAGTTCATGCTCCTGGCCAACTGCAAGGTGGCCGAGCACATCGGCAAGGTGCCCAAGAACAGGAACGCCAAGTCCTTTGTCTATCGCGTGCACGACCAGCCTGATCTGGACAAGCTCCAGAACTTCGCCGACATCGCCGCACACTTCGGCTACAAGGTGCGCACCAAGGGCTCGGGCCGCGACATCAACAAATCCATCAACAAGATGCTGGAACAGGCCAAGGGCAAACCCGAGGAGGAAATGCTCTCCATCCTCGCCATCCGTTCGATGGCAAAGGCAATATACAGCGCCACCAACATCGGCCACTACGGACTGGCATTCGACTTCTATACCCATTTCACCTCACCCATCCGTCGTTACCCCGACTTGATGGTTCACCGCTTGCTGGACCTGTATGCTGCAGGAGGCAAGAGCGTGGATCCCGTGAAATTGGAAGACCAGTGCAAGCACATGAGCGCACAAGAGCAACTCGCCGCCAACGCCGAGCGCGCCTCCATCAAGTATAAGGAGGTCGAGTTCATGGGACAGCGCTTGGGCGGTGTGTTCAAGGGGCACATCTCGGGCGTGACCGAGTGGGGCCTGTATGTGGAACTCGAGGAGACCCATTGCGAGGGTCTGGTAGGTATCCGTGGCTTGGACGACGACTTCTATGAGTTCGACGAGAAGAACTATTGCATTCGCGGCCGTCGCCGCAACCGCGTCTATCGCCTGGGTGACCCCATCACCATCCAGGTGGCACGCGCCGACCTCATCAAGAAACAGCTCGACTTTGTGCTCGTCGATAAGGAGAATCCAGCCGACAGCCATCGCATCGACAAGGAACCCATCACCGAGCAGAACAGCCGCAGCACCAGCGGACGTCTCTCGCGCGACGAGCGCCAGCGCATGCAGTACGAGGGCGGCAGCGCATCACGCCGCCAGCAACGCGGCAATCGCGGCAACAGCACCCGCCGTCAGGTTCGTGACAACAAAGTCGGGAAATTAGGCCGGAAGTCCAGCCGCTCAGGCAAGCCCCGCGGCCGCAAAAGATAGCCCCTAAAGTCCCTCAAGACCTTAATGTCCTTAAAGTCCTTAAAGACCCTAAGGCCCTTAAAACCCCTCAACGATTAAAATTGAACGCTGAACATCAATATACTGTAAAACTCGAGACCCTGGGCTGCAAGCTCAACTTCTCTGAGACCGCGACGATGCAGTCATTGCTCGCCCGGCACGGCATTGTGCCCGCCGCCAGGGGCGAGACTCCTGACGTGTGCGTGGTCAACACCTGCAGCGTGACGGCCCTTGCCGACAGCAAGTGCCGGCAGCACATTCGCCACCTCATCCGTCAATACCCCGACACCCTGATGGTGGTAACGGGCTGCTATGCCCAACTCAAGGGCAAGGAAATCGCCGAGATTCCCGGGGTGGACATCGTCTTGGGCAGTGAGCACAAGGCCGAGATCGCACAGTATGTGCTGCAATGGTTCAAGGACCGCAAGCAGCGCACCGAGGTGACCCCCTCGCTCGACATACACACGTTCTCGCCCTCATGTGACCATGGCGACCGCACGCGCTACTGGCTCAAGGTGCAGGATGGCTGCGATTACTGGTGCAGCTACTGCACCATCCCTGCCGCTCGTGGACGCAGCCGCAGCGGCACGATTGCCGACCTCACGGCCCAAGCCCGCGAGGTGGCTGCCGAGGGCGGCAAGGAAATTGTCATCACGGGCGTGAACATCGGCGACTTCGGCAAGAACACGGGCGAGGATTTCCTCGACCTGCTCAAGGCGCTCGACGACATCGAGGGCATCGAGCGATACCGCATCTCGTCGATCGAGCCCGACCTGCTCACCGATGACATCATCGACTGGTGTGCCCGGTCAAGGGCGTTCATGCCGCATTTCCACATCCCCTTGCAAAGCGGCAGCGACCCCATCCTCAAACTCATGCGCCGCCACTACGACCGTCAGCTGTTCGCCGACAAGGTGCAACGCTGTCGTGAGCTGATGCCCGACTGCTTCATCGGTGTGGACGTGATGGTGGGCACCCGAGGCGAGACGCCCGACCTGTTCGAGGACAGCTATGAGTTCATCAAGGGGCTGAACGTGCAACACCTGCACGTGTTCCCCTACAGCGAGCGACCGGGAACGATGGCGCTGCGCATCCCCTATATCGTCACACAGCAGGACAAGCAGGCACGCGCTGCACGCATGATTGCCCTGAGCGACGAGAAACAGGCCGACTTCACTCGCCGCTACCTGGGCACGGTGCGCCCCGTCTTGCTGGAACATGGCCGCGGCAAGGGCATGATGCACGGCTTTACCGACAACTACATCCGTGTCAATGTCGAGCCCGACATGAGTCTCGCCAATCAAATCGTGAATGTGAAACTTCTTACCCTTAACGACGACCTGAGCGTCAATGCCCAAGTCATAACCGAATGAAAAAAGTAGCTGTTATCATATTGAACTGGAACGGAGCCAAGCTGCTGCGACACTACCTGCCCACAGTGATTGCGGGCACCGATGACGCGATTGCCGACGTCATCGTCGCCGACAACGGCAGCTCCGACGACAGCTTGCAGGTGCTCCAACAGGAGTTCCCGCAAGTCAAAGTACTGAAATTTGACGTCAACTACGGATTCGCCGAGGGTTACAACTTGGCCATCCGTCAGACCATGTACCCTTATACCGTCCTGCTCAACAGCGATGTGCGCACGCCGCAAGGATGGCTCAACCCGCTGCTGGAATACATGGAGGACCATCCCGACGTGGGCGCCGTGATGCCCAAACTGCTGCACGACCGCGACGACGGCAAGCAGATGTTTGAATATGCCGGCGCTGCTGGCGGCTATATCGACTGCCACGGCTATCCCTATTGCAGGGGACGCATCTTTGAATACCTGGAAGAGGACAAGGGGCAGTATGACGACGGCCCCAAGAGCGTCTTCTGGGCAACGGGGGCTTGCCTGATGGTGCGCAGCCAGTTGTATCAAGATGTGGGCGGACTCGACAAGGATTTCTTCGCCCACATGGAGGAGATTGACCTGTGCTGGCGCATCCGCCTGGCGGGCAACGATCTGATGATGGTGCCCACCAGCCACGTCTATCACCTGGGAGGCGGCAGTCTGCCGCAGGGCAATCCCCGCAAGACCTATCTCAACTTCCGCAACAATCTGTTGCTGCTGCACAAGAACCTGCCTCACGACGAGGGCAAGCGTCTGCTATTTGTGCGACGCCTGATGGACACCTTGGCATTCGGCATGGCACTGGGCAAATTCCACTTCAGGGACGCCTGGGCCATCGTGAGGGCCCACCGCGACTTCCGCGAGAAGAGGAAGAACTACAAATCGCAGCCCTCGGTCAATCTGCTCAAGGCGCTGCCCGAGGAGCGCGTCAACATCATCACCGCCCACTACCTGCGCGGTGTGAAACGCTTCCCCGACCTGAAAATCAACTACTAAGGTTCCCACCTCCCTAAAGTCTTTAATGACCTTAAAGTCTTTAATGACCCTAAAGACCTTAAGGACCCTAAGGACCCTAGAAACCCAAAAAATAAACGACAATGAGAAAGCTTGGATTTGGACTGATGCGACTGCCCCTGGTCAACCCCGACGATCAGACGAGCATCGACATCGAGAAATTTAAGGAGATGGCCGACATGTTCATCGAGCGCGGCTTCACCTACTTCGACACCGCCTATCCCTATCACGGCGGCAAGAGTGAAGAAGCCTTGCGCGAGGCTGTCGTCAAGCGCTATCCCCGCGAGTCATTCACCGTCACCAGCAAGATGCCCGTGTGGGCCATCAAGGAGGAGGCCGACATGGAACGCATCTTCAACGAGCAGCTGGAGCGGTGCGGTGTGGACTATTTCGACTACTACTGGCTCCATGCCCTCAACCGTGAGCGCGTCGTCACCCTCGACAGTGTTGATGGATGGGGCTTCATCGCACGCAAGCGCGACGAGGGCAAAATCCGCCACATCGGATTCTCGTTCCACGATGAATCAACACTGCTGGCCGTGATTCTGGACAAGCATCCCGAGATGGAATATGTGCAGTTGCAGATCAACTACCTGGACTGGGACAGCCCTGCCATCGAGTCCAGGGTGTGCTATGAACTCTGTGAGAAGCATGGCAAACCCGTCATCGTCATGGAACCCGTCAAGGGCGGTTCACTGGCCCGCGTCCCCGAGGCTATCGATCGCCTGTTCAAGGAGTATAACCCCGAGGCAAGCCCTGCATCCTGGGCCATTCGCTACTGCGCCTCGCTGCCCAATGTGTTAACGGTATTGAGCGGCATGAGCAACATCGAGCAGATCGACGACAACACCGCCTACATGCAGGACTTCCAGCCCCTCAACGACGAGGAGCAAGCAATCATCGCCCAAGTCACCCAGACCATCCGCGATGCCATCGCCATTCCCTGCACCGCCTGCCGGTATTGCTGTGACGGATGCCCCCAGCAGATTGCCATCCCGGCCTATTTCAACCTCTACAACACGACGCAGCAGTTCCCTGAACTCAAGAGCAACAGCAAACTCTACTACGACCTGGTTGCCAAGAGCCACGGCCGTGCCAGCGAGTGCTTGGAGTGCGGCCAGTGTGAGGCCCAATGCCCCCAGCACATCGACATCATCGACAACCTGAAACTTGTCGCCGAGACCTTCGAGCAATAGGCCGGCCCGCCGCTCAATGGGCTGTCCTTGCCTGCCGCTATCCAGCCTACCGTGCTTTAGCGTCTCGACGCATGGCATGGTTGGCAGGACAGTGACCGTTGCCGGGGGTCGTGTTAATAACTTTTTAAGGTGAAAAACGCGCCGATGTTGCGGGAAAGCATTAACTTTGTTGTCGCTCAAAACTTAACAAGTTCCCACGACACATTAACCAGTTAACAAAGGCACTGCCTCAAGAACGATATATGAACAGAGTAGGTAAACTATACTTCAAGTACGGCACGATGGGTTCGGCCAAGACGGCTATGCTCCTCACCCAGGCTTACAACTTCGAGGAACGTGGCATGAAATACCTGTGCATGAAACCCATCATCGATGACCGCGAGAACGATAACGTCATCCGCTCACGCATCGGCATCGAGCGCAAGTGCTCATGGATATACCCCGACAGCGACCTGTATGCCATGCTCAAGCAGATGTTCGAGAACTCACAGAACGTCAAGGACTGGATTCTCATCGACGAGTGCCAGTTCCTTTCCACCTTGCAGATCGACCAGTTGGCACGCATCGTCGATGACTATGGAGTGAACGTGGTGTGCTACGGACTGCGAACCGACTTCCAGTCCCATGCTTTCGAAGGCTCGAAGCGCCTGTTCGAGCTGGCCGACACCATCGAGGAAATCAAGTCCACCTGTTCCTGCGGACGCAAGACCATCATCAACGCGCGCATCGACAGCACCGGCAACATCGTCACCGATGGCGATCAGGTCGAAATCGGCGGTGACGACAAGTACGTGTCACTGTGCCGCCGATGCTGGCGCAACCGCAGCATCGAGAGCACGCAACGCGGTGCCATCAAATTCGAAGACGAATAGCAGCAATCAGCTAAATGCTAATAGCTATTTTTTCTTCTTTTTGGTCGGGAAAAACAAGTGCAGCAACCAGCTCACCAGCGTGAGCACGATGCTGAAGCCCATAGCCCACCACAGGCTATCTACCTCGAAATGGGGTCTCACAAGCCACGAGCATAGCATTACCATCAAGGCGTTGATGACAAAGGTGAACAAACCCAGTGTCAACAAGTTGATGGGGAGTGCCAGGAATTTGACAATCGGCCTGATACACGAATTGACAAATCCAAGCACGATGGCGATAATCACAGCCCACCACCAGGGGTCCACAGTCACGCCGTCAAGCGTGAGGGCGGTGATGAGCACGGCAAGCGACGAAATAATCAACCTTGTAACCATAGTGCACTATTATATTATAATTAATGTGTCGATTCTAGATGCCTTCAATTTGGCCGTCTAAAATTACTGTTATTTTTGCTAAAAACACCTAAAAACCAGGCAAAATTTAAGAATTACGGAATTTTTTCAGTAATTTTGCGGCCCAAAATACGATATAACTATGACTGACAAGACGAGAAAATACTTCAAACTGGCTCAGGACTATGTGATGATTACCTTGGGTTTGTTTACCTATGCCTTCGGTTTCACCGCTTTTATCCTGCCCGAGAAAATCGTGATTGGTAGCGTGACCGGTCTGTCCTCTTTGATTCACTTCTGGTTGGGATGGAACGTGGCTCTCACCTACTATGCCATCAACATCATCCTGTTGTGCATCGCTTTCCGCAGCGTGGGCAAGCAGTTCGTGTTGCGCACCATCATCGGCGCATCTATCGCCACGTTCTTCATTGGCGTGCTGCAACCCATGTTCCCGACTCCCATCGTCGAGCAGCAGACGTTCATGAACGTGATTCTGGGTGCCGTGCTTTGCGGACTCGGTCTGGGCGTCGTGTTCACCCATGGCGGCAGCACCGGCGGCACCGACATCATCGCGGCGATGGTCGCCAAGCACAGTACCATTTCGTTCGGACGCACGATGATGTACTGCGACGTGCTCATCATCTGCTCCTCTTGGTTGCTGTTCCACTCGATCGACAAGATTGTCTACGGTCTCATCTACATGGTCATCTACTCGGTGGCTGCCGACCGTGTCATCAACAACACGCGACAGAGCGTGCAATTCATGATCATCAGCAAGAAGTGGCAGCAGATAGCAGACAATATCAACAATGTGGCCCACCGTGGATGCACCATCCTTGACGGTATCGGCTGGTACACCAAGGACGCTGTCAAGATCGTCATGGTCATGTGCCGCAAGCACGAGAGTGTGAACATCTTCCGTATCATCAAGGAAACCGACCGCGAGGCCATCATTACCCAGAGCAACGTCAACGGCGTGTACGGCTTCGGATTCGACGAGTTGAAGGTTCGCGTTTCGAGCAAAAAGACGCTAACACAAGATTCTGACGCAAAATAAGATTAGAACTTTTAAGCATTTAGTCTCATTTTACTTTAAAACTGATATTTTTTGGGCGAGAGATTCACTTTTCTCGCCCAAAAATTGCATATTTTTGAATTAATTATTATTTTTGCAATCGCTACGCTTCAATATGGTCAATAATGAAGTAAGCATGACTGCATCTGATTAATCTTTTAATTAACATTAAACCAAGAAAAATGAGAAAATTCTTAATGTTAGCAGCGATACTTTTCGCTGCCACGATGGCGGCGGCGCCTGTCCAGCCTGAAAAAGCTATGAAGTCCGCAAATCAATTCATGCAAGAACATCGAGCGGGTGTACAACTGCAAAAAATGCCGGCTAATACCAGTCGCATTTGTTCCAATGCACAGAATCCCGCATTCTACATCTTCAACACTACGGGCAGTAATGGTTATGTGATCGTGTCGGGCGATGACCGCACGATTCCCGTCCTGGGTTACATCGACCATGGCAACTTCGATGCCGACAACCTGCCTGCCAACATGAAGGTGTGGCTCGAGAACTATGAACAGCAAATCATGGCATTAGACCGACTGGGCGTTACCCAGGAGTACAATTCCATCAACGCGCCCAAGCCCACGCGCAACAGCATTTCACCGTTGATTACCACACACTGGGATCAGGCCGACCCCTATTGGGGACAGTGCCCCGAGTTCATGGACATCGACGAGAATGGCGACACCGTGGGCGAGTTGGCCTACACCGGATGCGTTGCCACGGCCATGGCCCAAGTCATGAACTTCTACAAGCATCCTATCGCTTGTTCTCAGACTATTCCCTCTTATCAAGTAGTGTATTATCTGAACGAGGAATACGGTATCTTTGACACCGATCCCTTGTACCCCATGTACTTTGATTGGGATAACATGAAGGACCGTTATACCGGAGCCGAGACACAGGCCGAGAAAGATGCTGTGGCATGGCTTATGCTCTACGCCGGTTGCGCCGCACACATGCAGTACGGCATCAACGCATCGAGCACCAGCGATCCCTATATCCCCACGGCACTGAACGATTACTTCAACTATGACGCCAAGCTGGTTTACCGCAGCGACTACGAGCAGGCCGACTGGGAAGAGATGATTTACCAGGAACTGGCGGCTGGACGTCCCATGATCTACAACGGCCGCGCCGGCTCGGGTGGTGGACACTCCTTCGTTTGCGACGGTTATGCCTACGGCGACCTCTTCCACATCAACTGGGGATGGGGCGGCATCGGTGACGGTTACTTCGTCCTGTCGGTGCTCAATCCCTATGCCGGTGGTGTGGGTGCAGCCCACAGCATGGAAGGCTACAACATCGACCAGACGGCCATCATCGGCATTGAGCCCGGCTACAGTGGCGTGCCCGAGGAAGTGGATCACCGACTCACCGTATGGAACATGTACTACACGGGAGCTCGCACCTTCGAGCGCAGCGACGACGGTAACTTCAAGCTCAACAAGAACCGCCGCATCAAGGTGACGGCCGAGGACCACATCGACGATGGCACCAAGTACCTGCGTGGTATCGCACTCTATGACAGCAACGACAATTTCGTGGAAATCATCGCCCAGACTTACTATGGAGCCAACTATCTGTCAGTCACCGACAGCTGGCCCGAGGCACAGGGCTCAACAACTTATCCCTTCGGTAAGAACATCACCAGCGGAACCTACAAGATTGTTCCCGTCAGCTCACTCCCTGCCAGCAACGTGTGGGATCCCATGATCGAGAGCGACCGTTATTACACCGAGGTCACCTTCAACGGCGATTGGGTAACCTTCGCCGACCACCCTGTCATCAACCTCCAGTCCACTAAGTTTGAATTCACCGGCGGCGAAAAGGTGGGTACGGCCGAGCAGTGCCATGTCACCGTCAAGAACAACAGCGCCGACCGCTACAGCGGCAAACTCTACCTCTTTGTTGACAATGAGGCCTTCGACGAGTACAGCGAGTACACGACTGTTGTCGAGACCGAGATTCCCGCTGGCGGCACCAAGGTGGTGACATTCAATTTCACCCCGAAGAACCCCGGCACCAAGAGCGCACACCTCTCGTCCTATTACGACACCTGGAACCCCACCATTCCTGGAACGGGCACCGTGAGCATCGCCGATAATGCGATGGTACCCATGAACCTGACTGTTGACATCAACGCTATCGGCGCCGATGAGAACATGATCGTTTACGACAGCTTCATCCGCTTCAAGGTCGACGTGACCAACCACGCCAACGGTGACTACACCCGTTATCTGCTGGCTCCCATCTTCATCGTCGATGAGAATAACCACGGCACGATGATCAGCTACCAGAACGTGGCGGTCAACATCCCCGCTGGAGCTACCCAGACGTTCTACTTCGACTTCGACAACCTGGCTGTTGGCTCGCGCTACGCGCTCAACATCTACGGCCGCAACGAGAACGACTCGACCAAGAACCTCGTGCCTCCCGGTGGTTCCAAGTATTACACCATCGACCGCGGTATGGTGGTATGGGATGGCCAAGGCAACCGACTGGGTTACAAGCCCTACAACGGCATTCGCGTTCCCGAGAACGCTGCTGCTGTCAGCCTCGAGGGATTGAACCTCACCTCGCTCATTCCCAACGACAACCCCAACACATTGTACTTCATCGGTAGCGCCGCCAAATACATCCCCGCTGGCCTTGAGGCACGCAATGTCATCCAGAATAACGTTGCCGTTCGTGGCATTGAGATCAAGCACGGTTATGACTTCTTCACGCCTCACCGCTTCGTGGCCGAGACCATCAGCTATGAGCGCAAGTTCAACAAGGGCCGCCACGCCGGTCAAGAGGGTGGATGGAGCACCATGGTGCTGCCCTTCACCGCAACCAGTGTGACTGCCGACGGCACAGCCATCGACTGGATGCACAGCAAGACCGATGCTAAGGGATTGTGGGTCTGCAACTTCAACGAGGAAGAGGACACGGCCGACGACGCCATGCTGCTGGCCGAATACATGGGCAACACCCTCGAGGCCAACGTGCCCTACTTCGTGGCTCCCTACGACGGTGCCAACGGTACCGACATGCGCGGCAAGACCTTCGTCTTCAGTGCCAACAATGCGACCGTGAAGCCCAATCCCAGCGCTATCACCAGCGGCACCTATCACATGACCGTGGGTGAATTTGCTCAGAAGACCATCCAGGATGCTTACTTCCTGAACAACGAGGGCAGCCACTTTGTAAAGGCTGCAACCGGCAACGTGAATGCCTTTGAGGCCTATGCCGACGATGTGATGGCCAGCAACGCCAATCTGCTGCAGATTGCTCTCGACGAGATTGCCGAGGAAGGTGCCACCGTATTGCGCGGCGACGTGAACCGCGACGGTAATATCAACATCACCGACGTGTCTCTGATCATCGGCTACTTGTTGAGTTCAGTGAACGACATCGACCTGGATGCTGCCGACTACAACAACGACGGAACCATCACCATCACCGATGTTTCGACCCTCATCAACTACCTGATTGCAAACAACTGATAAGCTGTAACAATCAAGACATTACATGATAGCAAGGGCGCGACTCAGCAAAGTCGCGCCCTTGTTATTGAACTCCGATCGATTCGCATGAAATAAACGATTAGGATGTCCTGAAATAGCCAAAGATCCCATAAACACCTCTATATCAATGCCATTATGACGTTTTTGCATTAAGAAGCCCGTTAGGGCTGGGCAGGGCTTAGGCAGGGGTGAAGCGAAGCGGAACCCCTGTAAATAAGGGTTACACATAATCAATAGCCCCATCGGGGCGACACGCTGTGTGTCAATGTTTTACTTCTATCGGCTAATTCGCTTCATTAGCGAAATTCACATTAAACAAACTTCCTGGTTTGTCCCCTGATTATGATTTTGATCGGGAAATCAGAACTGGAAATAGATGAACTGTGTGCTGTAGTCAAGGCTTGCAACAGCGATTCCTGCCAGCAGACCCCAATAGATGAGCCACCGGGCAACACGGGGCATGCGCATCTGCTCCAACGGGAACTCCTGATGACGTCCCAGCCACTCGATGACAAAGAAGGGTACGATATAGTAGATGCCCTCGATGAACTGCGGCACCGCCAACCACGACCCGTGCATCATCACGTCGCAGATTTGGCCCAGATGGGTGATTCCGTCGGCCCTGAACACGAGGAACACGGCGGCAAATATCAGGAACGTCAACAGGCAACGCGGCAACTCTCGCAAGGTCGCATCGTCCTTCAATTGACGGCGCGGCATGAAGATGAAAGGCAACAGCAGCAGGCCGTTGACAGTACCCCATATCACGAACGTCCAGTCGGCTCCGTGCCACAAACCTGAGAGCGAGAACACCACCATTGTGTTGAATGCCGTGCGCCAGCGACCACGACGGGAGCCGCCCAACGGGAAATACACATAGTGCCTGAACCAGGTCATCAGCGAGATGTGCCACCGCTGCCACAATTCCTTCATATTGCGAGAGAAGAACGGGTAACGGAAGTTGGGTTTGAGCCTGATGTTCAACAATCGGGCCGAGCCGATGGCGATGTCGCTGTAACCCGAGAAGTCGGCATAGATCTGCACAGCGAACAATATGCCGGCCCACACCATGCTCGATGCCGAATAATAATAGGGATTCTCGAGCAACTGGTTCACATAGTGGCCCATCCCGTCGGCAATGATCAGTTTCTTGGCCAGACCCCACAGGATTTGGCGCATGCCCACGACTGCCGTCTCGTAGTCAAACGTCTTGGTGCGCAGGAACTGAGGCAACAGGTTGGTCGCACGCTCGATGGGACCGGCTACCAGCTGCGGGAAAAACGCGATGAACACCCCGAACGCCACCACGTCACGCGTGGGCTTGATTTCGCCGCGATACACGTCAACCGTGTAGCTGATCGCCTGGAACGTGTAGAACGAGATGCCCACCGGCAGCAGGATGTAAAGCGTGGGCCAGTCGGGATTGACTCCGAACAAGCCCAGGAAGTGTACAAGGCTGTCGCGCAGGAAGTTCAGATACTTGAACATGCACAGGATGCCCAGATTGAGCACGATGTTCAGTGCTGCCCACGTCTTGTCGGCCCGCGAACGGTCACCGCGCATCAGCATCGCGCTGCCCCATGTCGTGACCGACGTCAGGATAATCAGACACAACATACGCCAATCCCACCAGCCGTAGAACACATAGCTGGCCACTAGCAGAAACAGGTTCTGCCACTTGAGATGACGCCGCAAACCCCAGTAGATGAAGAACACCAGGGGAAGGAACAGG
This sequence comes from uncultured Prevotellaceae bacterium, assembly GCA_900317325.1. GTDB lineage: Bacteria > Bacteroidota > Bacteroidia > Bacteroidales > Muribaculaceae > Sodaliphilus. Next base: position 12,292 of record ONGE01000024.1, on the reverse strand, counting down.
GCGTAAGTGTAAGTGTCGAATTGCATACCTCTTCTCGGGACTATGAAACTGCAAAGGTAGCATTTTTTGCCTCAGACACAAAATTTCATGGTACTTTACCCGTTATCTTAAAAAAACGGGGCAAAAGTCTTGACAAAGGCCTCCGATTGTAGTAATTTTGCAGCAAATTGAGGTGGTATGCCCCTTTGGGCTCGGCACCTTCAAAACAAAATAATATTTAGGATTAGAAACTGGAATAATGGCAAAACAAGAAAAGAAAACTCAAGTCGAGAACAAGCCGAACGGCAAAGTGACCTATCCCCTGGGTAAGATAAATTTCATCCTCATGGCTATATGCCTGCTGCTCATCATTATAGGATTCTGGATGATGACCGGTAGCGCCAACGTCGGCGACACCTTCAACAAGGACCTGTTCGAGAGCAGCCGCGTCACTGTGGGCCCCATCACGGCCTTCTTGGGCTTTGTGCTTATGGCTTTCGCCATCATCTATCGCAAGAAAGACAACAAACCCGCCGACGACAACACCGAGATATCAGAATAAGCTTTAATCAGCATGGATCTGCTGCAAGCAATCATCATTGCCATCGTGGAAGGACTCACCGAGTTCCTTCCCGTATCGTCAACTGGCCACATGATCATCGCCCAGAACCTGCTGGGCGTTCCTCAAGGTGACAGTTTTGTGCATGCGTTCACATTCATCATCCAGTTTGGAGCCATCCTGTCGGTAGTGGTGCTCTACTGGAAACAGTTCTTCCGCCTTGACCACACACCGGCCCCCGAGGGTGCTTCGCCCTGGCAGCGTTTCAAGCACAAGTGGTACTTCTACTGGCTGTTGCTGGTGGGTGTGCTGCCGGCCGTCATCATCGGTCTTGCAGCTAAGAAGTCGGGCGTACTCGACTGGCTGCTCGATAGCGTTCTGGTGGTCGCCATCATGCTGGTGTTGGGAGGTGTGTTCATGCTCTTCTGCGACCGCATCTTCAACAAGGGAAGTGAGGACGTGAAGCTGGATGAGCCCAAGGCCTTCAAGATAGGTCTGTTCCAGTGTATCTCTGTGATTCCCGGTGTGAGCAGGAGCATGGCCACCATTGTGGGAGGCATGTCACAGAAACTCACCCGACGCAAGGCCGCTGAATTCTCCTTCTTCCTCGCTGTTCCCACCATGGCTGGCGCCACGTTGCTGGACCTGCTGGATTTGTTCAAGGAGAACGCCGATTGGGCAACCACCCACAACATCATTGTCCTGGTCGTGGGGTGTGTAGTCGCGTTCATCGTGGCACTGCTCGCCATGAAGTGGTTTGTGAATTTCTTGACCAAGTACGGCTTTAAGGCCTTCGGTTGGTACCGCATCGTTGTGGGAGTCATCATTCTGGCCCTGCTGTTAAGCGGTCAATCGTTACAGATGGTTGACTAACAAAGATATAATAATGCTCAACCCGATAGAAGGCGAAATATTCTGCATCGACAAGCCGCTGAGGATGACCTCATTTGCAGCGGTCAAGAAAGTGCGTGCCGTCTTGCGCACCCATCTGGGCACGCGTCAGGTCAAGGTGGGCCATGCCGGCACACTCGACCCGCTGGCAACAGGTGTGCTACTGCTCTGCACCGGCCATGCCACCAAGCGCATCGACGAGTTGCAGGCCGGCGTCAAGGAATACATCGCCGACCTCAGGCTAGGCGCCACCACTCCCAGCTATGACCTGGAGACCGAGGTGGATGCCACATTCGAGTGGCAACACATCGACCGCGACCTCATCGACCGCGTCCTGCAAGAGCAGTTCACTGGCAGCATCGAGCAGGTGCCGCCATCATTCTCGGCCTGCAAGATCGACGGCAAGCCGGCCTATAAAATGGCTCGCAAGGGTCAAGAGGTGGAAATCAGGCCCAAGACCCTGGTCATCGACGAGATCGAAGTGCTGCAATGCGGCCTACCCGCCGAGCCCACGCTGCAGCTGCGCGTGGTGTGCAGCAAGGGCACTTACATCCGAGCCCTGGCACGCGACATCGGGGTGGCACTGGGCAGTGGAGCGCACCTGACGGGCCTGCGCCGCACTCGCGTGGGCGACATCACCATCGATCAATGCCTCACGCTGGAAGCCCTGGTCGACAAACTCGACAACGAGACCTACGTCTCGCCCGAACAGGCTGCCGCCGAACGGCTGGAACGCGAGCGCATCGAGAACCGCGAACGCGCCGCACGCCAAAAGGCCGAACACGCAGCCCGCAAGCAAGCCAAGCAACGCTGTGACGCGCCGCCCAAGCGCACCTCACAGATTAAATGAACAATAATTTCTAGAGCATCTAGAACATCTAGTGTTTCTAGAACATCTAGATCATCTAGAGTAAAAACATAAAAACTGATAGATTATGAAACTCTCAGAATTCAACACCCACATGCCCGAGGAGCTGATTGCCTCCTATCCCAGCCCCGTGCGCGATGAATCGCGCCTGATGGTGCTTCACAAGAAGAGCCGCGAAATCGAGCACAAGGTGTTCAAGGAAATCATTGACTACTTCAACCCGCACGACTTGTTCGTCTTCAACGACACACAGGTGTTCCCGGCCAAGTTGTTCGGCAACAAGGAGAAAACAGGTGCACGCATCGAGGTCTTCCTGCTGCGCGAGCTCAACCCCAACAACAAGTTGTGGGACGTGCTTGTCGAGCCCGCACGCAAGATCCGCATCGGCAACAAACTGTACTTCGGACTTGACGATTCAATGGTGGCCGAGGTCATCGACAACACCACGTCGCGCGGCCGAACGCTGCGTTTCCTGTACGATGGAGACCATGACCAGTTCAAGAAGGACCTCTACAATCTGGGCAACACACCGCTGCCCTATTACATCCCTCGTGATCCCGAACCCGAAGACGCCGAGCGCTATCAGACCATCTTTGCCAGCAAGGAAGGTGCCGTGGTGGCTCCCGCTGCCGGACTGCACTTCTCGCGCGAACTGCTGCGCCGCATGGAAATCCGCGACATCGACAGCGACTTCCTCACCATGCACATCAGCTTGGGCAGTTACCGCGACATCGATGTCGAGGACCTCAGCAAGCACCGCATGGACAGCGAGGAGATGGACGTCAGCGTCGAACTGGCACAGAAAGTCAACACCCTGCGCGACGGTGGCAACAAGGTGTGCGCCATCGGCACATCGGTGCTGCGCGCCTTCGAGACCTGCGTGGGAATGAACGGCCACATCAAGCCCTACGGCGGCTGGAGCAACAAGTTCCTCTTCCCGCCCTACGTCTGCACGACATGTGACGCCCTGGTTTCCAACTTCCACATGCCCTACTCCATCATGCTCATGGCACAGGCATCGTTCGGCGGTTACGACGAGACCATGGAGGCCTACCGTGTCGCCATCGAGGAGAAATACCGCTTCGGCGCCTACGGCGACGCCATGCTCATCCTCAACGACTAGAGCAGCCCCCACTTTATCGTAAGTACCATAAAGTCTCAAGAATTGCAATATTTGGCAATTCTTGAGACTTAAATTTTTGCTTCAATAAAACCACGGCATTCTAAGCAGAACAATTATATAAATAATAGTCGGAATCTCGATTTATTATGGCGATTCCGACTATTTTCAAAGCTAAATTCAAGATAGATTCACAAAGCAATCCTTAGAAGAAAAAAACATATAAATCATTGTTTAACATGTGATTAAATAGCGTTTTCCCATTGAATTCACATGAACAACAAGTTCAAAGTAGTCGGAATCTCGAAAAAAAAGTGAGATTCCGACTACTTTCGTTTTGCCTATTCGATTATTTATCTTACTTTTGTGACACAAAACAAATCACAAGAATCAATATGCTAATCGGTCGCAAGCAGGAACAAAAAGAGCTGAAACGACTTTATTCGTCAGATGAAGCCGAATTGGTTGTGGTCTATGGTCGCCGCCGTGTAGGAAAGACCTACCTCGTCAATCATGCGTTTAATGATGAACAATTTGCCTTTAAGGTGACAGGGTTACATAACGCCCGTCTAGTGACTCAACTCGATAATTTCGTCAGGGCTTTGAGAGAATACTCAAACGATGACTCCTGGACTTTGCCAACGAGTTGGATGGAAGCCTTTGACCAACTCAAGACATACCTTAAAAACACCAAAACCGGACACAAGCGCGTGTTGTTCATTGATGAGTTGCCCTGGATGGACACCCGTGGCAGTCATTTTTTGGAAGCTTTTGAATGGTTCTGGAACAGTTGGGGCAACAGCCAGTCTGATTTGTTGCTTGTCATCTGTGGCAGTGCCACCAATTGGATTATCAACAAATTGTTCAAGCAGAAAGGCGGTCTATACAATCGTGCCGACAGCAAGATATTTCTTAGGCCGTTCACCCTAGCCGAGACCGAGCAGTACTTAACCAGCCAGGGGATTTTGCTAGAACGATTTGAGATTGCTCAAATCTATATGGTCATGGGCGGAATTCCTTATTATTTGAAGCAACTGGAGCCTGGCCGCACGTTGGCCGACAACATCGACAATTGTTTCTTTAGAATGAACGGAAAACTTTGGGATGAATTTGACAACCTGTATGACACCCTGTTTTTCAATTCCGACGTGTATGTACGCATTGTGGAAGCCTTGGTGAGCAAGCGGATGGGACTGACTCGAGAAGAAATCATTGCTGTGTCCAAGTTGCCAGACAACGGTTCCACGTCACAGGCTCTCAAGAACCTGATAAAATGCGGCTTTGTCAGGAACTATCAGTATTTTGGCCGCAAGACCAAGGGACAAATCTTTCAACTGACCGATTTCTACACCCTGTTTTATTACCGCTTCATTAAAGATAATTATGGACAGGATGAACATTTTTGGACACATATGCTAGATAACCCTAAGAAAAACAACTGGCTGGGATATAGCTTTGAGCAATTGGTCAAAGAGCACATCAAGCAAGTAAAGGCTGCACTTGGCATCGGTTCGGTGCTAAGTCAACAATCCAGCTGGTTTGTGGAGAAGCGAAATCTTGACGATGGAGCCGAGAGTCTGAATGGTGCACAGGTTGATCTGCTCATAGACCGCAGAGACAGGGCTATCAACCTGTGTGAGATAAAATTCTGTTCTGGAGAATTCACCATCGATAAGAATTATTCCCTCAACCTGCGCAACAAGGTTGAGGCATTCAAGTCAGCTTCCAAGACTCGCAAATCAATTGTACCAACAATGATTACCACCTTCGGCATCAAGCCCAATATGTACAGCGGCGTCATCTTGCAAGAAGTCTGTCTTGATGATCTGTTTGCCTTCTGATTGATACAATGACCAATAACTCAGTTCATGTTTACTGTGCGAAAGAATACTGATACAATTAATTCTTTGCAATTCAATATCAATATATTCAATTTTTTTCTTATCTTTGCAGGATAATTGTGTGACTAAATTATAACAATTCAATTAATAACTAAAAAATCATCAATTTTATGTGGTTAACTAATTCATCTGTAGGACGCAAGGTGGTGATGTCGGTTACCGGCCTCTTCCTCGTTCTATTCGTCACATTCCATGCGCTGATGAATGCAGTGGCTATGATCAAGTTTGAATACTATGATGCCATCTGCGAATTCCTTGGTGCTAATTGGTATGCCGTGCTGGGAACGTTGATCCTGGCGGGCGGCTTTGTAATTCACATCATCTATGCGTTCATTCTCACGCTGCAGAACCGCAAGGCACGTGGCAATAACCGCTATGAAGTGACCTCCAAACCTAAGGACGTGGAGTGGGCATCGCAAAACATGCTCGTGCTGGGTCTTATCGTTTGCTGCTTCCTCATTCTGCACCTCGTGCAGTTCTGGGCCAAGATGCAGTTGCCCGAGCTCATGGGTGACCATGTGATGAACGGCACCCACTACCTGCAGGCCACCTTTAGCCAGCTGTGGGTACTGCCCGTTTACCTCATCGGCTTTGCTGCCCTGTGGTTCCACATCAGCCACGGTTTCTGGAGCGCTTTCCAGACCCTGGGTACCGCTAACGACAAGTGGATCCCCCGCTGGCAGTGCATCTCCAAGTGGTGGGCCTCAATCGTGTTTATCCTGTTTGCTGTAGAGGCTTGCTACTTCACCTGGTTCTTTGCCATCTAATCGCTGAGTATTAACCCTTTAAAATTTGTTAGACAAATGGAAGAAAACAAAATGAACGCTCAGCCCATCGATTCCAAGATTCCCGAGGGACCCATCGCTGAGAAGTGGACCAACTATAAGGCTCATCAGAAACTCGTCAACCCCGCCAACAAGCGCCGCCTCGACATCATCGTCGTGGGTACCGGTCTGGCTGGTGCGTCGGCAGCCGCCACGCTGGGCGAGATGGGCTTCAACGTGCTGAACTTCTGCATCCAGGATTCGCCCCGCCGCGCTCACTCGATTGCTGCACAGGGTGGTATCAACGCAGCCAAGAACTACCAGAACGACGGTGACTCGGTTTACCGCTTGTTCTACGACACCGTTAAGGGTGGTGACTATCGCGCTCGCGAGGCCAACGTTTACCGCCTGGCCGAGGTGTCCAACAATATCATCGACCAGTGCGTGGCACAGGGTGTTCCCTTCGCTCGTGAGTACGGCGGTCTGCTGGCCAACCGTTCATTCGGTGGCGCTCAGGTGAGCCGCACGTTCTACGCCAAGGGTCAGACCGGTCAGCAGCTGCTGCTCGGTGCCTACTCGAGCCTAAACCGCATGATCCATGCCGGCAAGGTAAAGAGCTACAACCGCTACGAGATGCACGACGTGGTCATCATCGACGGCCGTGCACGCGGTATCATCGCCAAGAACCTGGTAACCGGTAAGCTCGAGCGCTTTGCCGCCCACGCTGTGGTAATCGCCACCGGTGGTTATGGTAACACCTACTTCCTGAGCACCAACGCTATGGGTTGCAACTGCTCGGCTGCTATGGCTTGCTATCGCCACGGCGCTTACTTCGCTAACCCCGCCTACGTGCAGATTCATCCCACCTGTATCCCCGTTCACGGTGACAAGCAGTCCAAGCTGACGCTGATGAGTGAGTCGCTCCGTAACGACGGTCGCATCTGGGTGCCCAAGAACATCGAGGACGCCAAGAAGCTGCAGGCAGGTCAGATCAAGGGCAGTGACATCCCCGAGGAGGAGCGCGACTACTACCTGGAGCGCCGCTACCCGGCCTTCGGTAACCTCGTGCCCCGTGACGTGGCCAGCCGTGCCGCCAAGGAGCGCTGCGACAAGGGCTTCGGCGTGAACAACACCGGCAAGGCTGTGTTCCTCGACTTCAGCGAGGCCATCAACCGCCTGGGCATCGACGTGATTCGTCAGCGCTACGGCAACCTGTTCGACATGTATGAGGAAATCACCGACGTGAATCCCGGTGAGCTCGCCAACGAGATCAACGGCGTGAAGTACTACAACCCCATGATGATCTATCCCGCCATCCACTACACCATGGGCGGCATCTGGGTTGACTATGAACTCCAGACCAGCATCAAGGGTCTGTTCGCCATCGGTGAGTGCAACTTCAGTGACCACGGTGCTAACCGCCTCGGTGCTTCGGCGCTGATGCAGGGTCTGGCCGACGGTTACTTCGTTCTCCCCTACACCATCCAGAACTACCTGAGTGACCAGATCACCGTGCCTCACTTCACAACCGACACGCCCGAGTTCGACGCTGCCGAGAAGAAGGTACAGGCCAACCTCGACCACTTGATGAGCATCAAGGGTAAACGTTCGGTCGACAGCATCCACAAGGAGCTGGGTAACGTGATGTGGGACTATGTGGGCATGGCTCGCACCAAGGAGAGCCTCGAGACCGCATTGAAGAAACTCAAAGACCTGCGCAAGGAATTCGAGACCAACCTGTTCATCCCCGGCACCCAAGAGGGCATGAACATCGAGCTTGACAAGGCTTTCCGCCTGCGCGACTTCATCACCATGGGCGAGCTGATCGCCTATGATGCCTTGAACCGCCACGAGAGCTGCGGTGGCCACTTCCGCGAGGAGCATCAGACCGAGGAAGGTGAGGCCAAGCGCGACGACGAGAACTTCTTCTATGTCGCTTGCTGGAAGTACAACGGTGACGATGAGACTGCTCCCACGCTCATCAAGGAGCCGCTCCACTACGAGGCCATCAAGGTCCAGACGCGTAACTACAAGTCATAATCAACCACATTAAAATTCATCGAATACAATGGATACTAGTATAAGCTTCAAACTTAAGGTTTGGCGTCAGGCCAATGCTCATGAAAAAGGCCGCTTTGAGACCTACGAGATGCACGACATCCCCACCGACACCTCCTTCCTCGAGATGATGGACATCCTCAACGAGCAACTCATCGAGAAGGGCGAGGAGCCTGTCACCTTCGACCACGATTGCCGCGAGGGTATCTGCGGTATGTGCTCACTCTATGTCAACGGTCATCCCCACGGTCCCGCAACGGGTGCTACCACTTGCCAGCTCTACATGCGCCGCTTCAAGGATGGCGACACCATCACGGTGGAGCCCTGGCGCTCGGCTGCTTTCCCCGTAATCAAGGACTTGATGGTCAACCGCAACGCCTTCGACCAGATTCAGCAGGCCGGTGGTTACGTCAGCTTCCAGACTGGCGGTGCACAGGATGCTAACGCCATCCCCATCAGCAAGGAGGCCGCCGACGAGGCTATGGACAGCGCTACCTGCATCGGTTGCGGTGCCTGTGTTGCTGCCTGCAAGAATGGTTCGGCCATGCTGTTCCTCAGCGCCAAGGTCAGCCAGTTCGCGCTGCTGCCCCAGGGACGTGCCGAGGCCAAGCGCCGCGTGAAGGCCATGCTGGCCAAGATGGACGAGCTGGGATTCGGTAACTGCACCAACACTGGTGCCTGTGCCGCCGAGTGCCCCAAGAACATCAAGCTGAGCAACATCGCTCGCTTGAACCGCGAGTTCATCTGCGCCAAGTGCGCCGATTAAACGGCAAGACCAACCTCAATCCAACAACAAGCCGCGGGAGTTTCGTTCCCGCGGCTTGATTGTTTTAGCCGGTTTGGCTCACACCGGTAATGGTGCGATTGGCTATCCTGTTTACTCCTTGTCTCTTGCCTTGATGGCGCGTGAGATGGATTTCACTGCTGTCATTTTCTCTGCTGTCGTTTTCTCCACTTTGGCGGCTTTGTCAACCTCAGGCAGCGCCTTGGCTTGATCATAGTAGCCGACGGGACGGTAGGCTGTGTACTGGTAGAAGCGGCTGTCGGTCGACAGGATCAGGTCGCCGTTGCGATCGTAGCCGTAGTACAGGTACTCGCTGTCACCATCATAGTAGTGGATGATCAGGCGGTCACCATAGGTTGACCAGTCAAAGTCAACATAATCCAGACCGTAGTAGGAATAGTAGGTGTAACGGCCAGTGTAGTTGCCATAGAAATCGTATCTCACCGCGTCGTAACCCATGATATCGTATTCGCCGTACATGTCATGTCCGTAGTAGGAAATCCAGCTGCCTACGATATCGTCAACATAGTAGGGAGAATCCCAGTCGTGACATGAAGTCATTGTCATCGACACTAATGCTAAAAGCATCATGTAGTAAATCTTTTTCATAGCGCGTGAATTTTAAATTGTTAATCTTGTTGCAAAAGTAATGATAAAATCGGCATTTTTAACATTTTTGCCAGAAAAAGCGCGTGCCATCGGTGTGAATTAACGGCACGCGCCGCCCAGAGATTACGTCATTGGCAAAAAAGCCTAAAAGTTCACACCTATGTTTAACGTGAAGCACCCATTGTGAGTGTCGTCGAAATTGTCTTGCCCGATGTTAGACAAGCCTATATCGTAGCTCGCATCCAGGTAGAGCATGTTGAAGCCTACGCCGCAACCGATCTTGAGGCCTCCGTCAAAGCGGTTGAAATAGCCGTTGTCAAAGGAGCTGAATGCTGTTCGTGTTCCGTAATTCTTGATGTTTCCGTCGGTCCCCAGGGCCAGATAACCGCCCGCATAGGGCTGGATGCTCGTCTGGTTGCCCACAAAATGCTTGTACTTGATGAGCAGGGGAACTTCAAGATAGTTCAGGTCGTAGGTGAATTTGTCGGCGCCTCGGCCGCTCTTGCCACCCTTCTGGCTGTAATAGAGACCGGTTTCCAGGAATAGCGGAGCGCGGTAGGTGAGCTGGGTGCCGGCGGCAAGACCGATGTTCAGGCCTGTCTTGACACTGCTGCCGTCCAGCAGTGGGCTCTCGCTGCTCACGTGAGAGGCATTCATGCCCACGCGAAGTCCGAAGTAGTAGCGGTGCCAAGCAATGTATTCGTTACCGTGACGGCCTACGGTCTGCACGCGGGGCTGAGGGCTACGGCCATAATATCGACCGGGTTGGGCAATCGCAGGCAATGCCAGCATCATGCAAATCAAGCTCAAGATAATCGTCTTTTTCATCGTTGTAGTGTTTTAAGTAGTTGTTTTCTGACTCTTAGACACACAGCGCGTCCCCGAAGTTTAACTTACCGTTTTGAATAAACGATGAGCAGCCCGTTCTCACCGATAAACGACCTGCAAAAAACGACTAACCGCCCTTGTTGGCGACCAATCGTCCTGTCAATCTGATACTTGAAAACTAACGTTAGGGCAACGAGGGGAAATAGTGGGATAAGGGAGGCAGATGCAGGAACGAGGACACGACACCTCGCTGCAGTTCAAGGCATACCAGCAGCGCCAGCGCCACTATCACTACCAGGCAACACATCCACCACACGAACGGACGGCGCCAGCGTCTTTCCCTCACACGGCACAGCACATACACCACGGCGGGCATCATCATCGTCTCGACGGGCAACAGATAACGCACCGTCGTCCCGCCCATGATATAGGCCAGAATCATGTAGTAAATCACCGGCCACCACACCCACATGCCGATGTTGTCGTGGCGGCGCCAACTCATGAACAGCACGTAGAACCAGAAAACGCCGCCAACCAGATACCAACCGTAGGAAACGCGGCAGAAGATGCTCAGCAGGTTGGGATCGGCCGAGGCGGGCAACCACGGCAAGGGCAGGATGAACTGCACCGACATGGTGATGGGCAAGAGCGCCAGCTTGTGCCAGGGCGAGTACAGGAAATAATAGCCGAGGATGCGTTTATAGATGGCTTCGGTGTTACGGGTGAACAGGCGCTGCATATTCCAGCCGCCGCTCACGATCTCGGCATGACGGCCGAAGGAATATGACGCAAAATGATTGCCCACGATCAACAACACGAAGATTACGCCTATCAGGCACAACGACAGCACCCAGTCACGACGCCAGTGAGGCAACGTCATGACCACCACGCCCAGCAGCAGCACATACAGGAATGTGGTACGAACAAAGGTCATCAGCAGGCATGCCAGCACAAACAGGGCGATATCCCGCCACAGGTGATGACGGTTCTCATCGTCGGTAACCATCGACGCCAGCGAGTAGCCGGCCATCGCCACCGACAAGAAGAGGACTCCTTCCTTCAGGATACAGATGCCCGACATGAGATAATAGGGCAGCAGGAGCATCAGTGCCATGCCTCCCAGCACCAAGCCCTCGGGCGAGCGCGAGACGCGGCCGGCCAGCACGCGGCGCGTGGTCATGCCGGTAAGCACCACCGATGTCAATGTGCACATCTGGTTCATGGCTTGAGGCCATACGACACTCAATCCCAGCACTTTCCACAGTCCCACCATCATTAAGGGGAAACCCGAGAAGACTACCTGCGTGGGTTCCACGCTGCCGTCAAAATGATACAAGGCCCACTTGTAATACTGGCGCGCATCGCCGTCCAGATTGGGACGCTGCAACGAGTAGCCTTCAAGTCTCACCCATCGCATCAATGAGTCAAACGACACCCAGGCCAGGAAAATAGCTATCAGCAGCAGCACCAGATGTGCCGCATGGCTGGTGCCACGGGCTCGCTTGAGAACGGTCAGGGGAACAAGATAGGCGACGAGATAGGCGGCGGTGATGCGCGCCCCATCGGCATAGCCGAAATGGCGCGTCGCGACTACGGCGAGCACAACCACTGCGATCACCTCTACCAGCCGCAACAGCATTCCTGGCATCGTCCATCTGTTCTTCAAACTTTCCAACCTAGCAGTTATTCGGTATAGTTATAATGGTTCTGAAGTGCAAAGGTAATGCAACCCGAGCGGAAAAACAAAATTTATTTTGATTTTGGGAACGATATAGTAGTTGACCCTGAAAGTTTTTTACTGCCTATTTCGCTCAATAAAACAACCTTTAGCTTTCTATGTTGCAATCCAAGTTTTTGCTTTACTTTTAACAATCTTTATGCTTGGCTCGGATTATTGTATTACCTTTGTCCTCTGAGGATTGAAGAGGAAA
>ONGE01000018.1 GCA_900317325.1 uncultured Prevotellaceae bacterium | reverse complement strand
TTTCAATTACAAATATATGAAACTCTATCGACATGCGCCTTTTTTGACGACGAAACTAAGAGTCCCTATATTTACGGGTGCAAACATAGGAACTCGGCGCAGCCAATTTCACGAAAAAACAGTAAAAATACGCACCCAGTTGGTCAAATCAGTGTAATCAGCATTAGCCCCGCAGGGTTTTGGTCCATCAGCGATATCATTACCTTATATTTTCTCGAGCTGCAGCCCGTCTTGCCCGAACTCAGGAAGAGAAAACATCACTTTTCTCTCGAATTGACATTTTTTTTATCCTTGAAGTTATTATTTAATGAAAAATACCTAACTTTGTATGTTTAATCTGACCGAAAAGACGAAAACATGAACGACAAACCGATGAAAATAGATGTTGATCAAGTGCTCAGGGCAAGACTGCCCAAGCATTACCGCTACATCCCGCGGTTTGTCATCCGATGGCTGGAGCGCACCATCTGTCAGGACAAACTCAATGCCATCCTCGTCAAGATGGCGGGAAAAGACGGTGTGGATGCGACTATTGCCGCCCTCGACGAGATGAACATCACCATCGAGACCGAGGGGCTCGACCGCCTGCCCGACGGACGCTATATGTTCGTCTCCAACCACCCACTGGGTGGACTCGACGGACTCGCCCTGATCTCGCTGCTGGGACAACGTTATGACCACAGGATAAAATTCTTGGTCAACGACCTGCTCATGGCCGTGGAGCCTCTGCGCGACGTCTTCCTGCCCGTGAACAAGTACGGCAGTCAGTCGCGTGCTGCGGCCACACAGATCGAGCAGGCGCTCAAGGGCGACAACCAGTTCATCACCTTCCCTGCCGGACTGTGCTCACGCATGCAACCCGATGGCTCCATCGCCGACCTGCCCTGGCAGAAGTCGGCCATCGTGCATGCCGTCGCCCACCAGCGTGACGTCGTTCCGGTGTTCTTCGATGCTCATAACTCAAAATTCTTCTATCGCTTTGCCAAATGGCGCAAGAAGCTGGGTATCAAGTTCAACATTGAGCTCATCTTCCTGCCCAAGGAGATGATCAAGAAGTGTGGTTCCACCCTGCGCGTCATCATCGGCGAGCCGATTCCCTGGAATACGCTTGATGCTAAACGACCCAAACAAGAAGCCGCACGCCTGCGCCAGGCAGTCATCGACATGGCTCCTAATACATCTAAAACCTAAAAACGTCTATGAAACCTATTATCGACCCTATCCCCGTCCAGCTCATTGAGCAAGAGCTCACTGCCGACCGTCGGTTGCGACACACCAACAAGGCCGATAACGACATCTATGTCGTCAACGCCCACAATGCGCCCAACACGATGCGTGAAATCGGACGATTGCGTGAAATCACGTTCCGCGCTGCCGGTGGTGGCACCGGCAAGGAGTGTGACATCGACGAATTTGACCTCATGGAACCGCCGTGCCAGCAACTGCTGGTGTGGAATCCCGAGAAGAAGGAAATCATCGGTGCCTACCGCTTCATCTGCGGATGGGATGTGAAAGTCGAGAACCGTGTGCCGCGCATCGCCACGGGACACCTGTTCAACTTCAGTGACAGGTTCTTGAACGAGATATTGCCAGTGACCATCGAGCTGGGACGCTCGTTCGTCCGCCCCGAGTACCAAGCCACCAGTGCCGGTGCACGCGCGTTGTTCGCGCTCGACAACCTGTGGGACGGTCTGGGAGCATTGACCATCATCTACCCGAAGGTTAAATACATGTTCGGCAAGATGACGATGTACCCGAGTTATGTGCGCGACTGCCGCGACATGCTGTTGTGCTTCCTCAACCTCTACTTTAAGGACAAGGAAGGGCTGGTGGTGCCCATCGACCCGCTGCCCGACACACGCAACGATGACCCCGAACTGATGTCTCACTTTGTGGGCAACGACTTCCGCGAGGACTACAAGCGGCTGAACACCTTCATCCGCAATCATGGCATCAACATCCCGCCGCTGGTCAACGCCTACATGGGCCTGTCACCCAAGATGTTGCTGCTGGGTACCGCCATCAACCGTGAGTTCGGCAACGTGGAGGAGACGGGCATCCTCATCAACCTCGACGAAATTGCCGACGAGAAGAAGCGACGCCACATCGACTCCTATTTGGCGAACATCGAACGATAACACCCGATAACATCATGATAAGACGCACTTTATCATTACTCATCATGCTCACCGCTGCCCTGGGTGTGGTGGGGCAGGTTCCCGTGGACAGTGTTCAAGCAGGTAGTACTAAATATACCACATGCGACCCTGTTGCGACCCGCATTTCCAGGGCCCTATACTCGGTAGGCATGATTGCTAACGCCGGTAACAGCGAGCTGGCACCTTACTACATTTCCTCCAACAACGGCGGCAACATCACCCAGCAGTATTCTGCCCTGTTGAACGCCAGCCTAGTTCATAGCACGGACCCTGACAAGCGTTTTGCTTGGGGAGCGGGCATCGAAGTTTGGGGCGGCTACGCATCCAGTGCAGGCTATCAGCGTTACAAGGGCGATGGCCAGTTCGAGACGCAAAAGCAGCATCCTGCTCGGGTATGGATTCAGCAAGCCTGTGTTACGGCCAAGTACCGCAGCATCTTTGCCGTGGCGGGACAAGCATATAAATCCTCGCCTATCGTCAACGGCAATTTGAGCAGCGGTGACCTCGTGTGGAGCAACAATGCCCGTCCGCCTGTGGGGCTGCGTGCCGGTTTCATCGATTTCCAGAACATCCCGTTCACCCGGGGTTGGGTGCAGATTAAGGGCGAATTCGGCTACTTCCGCCAGCTGGATGACAAGTGGCTCGAGCACCATTATAACTACTACAACCACTTTATCACCACCGACTTTTGGCTCCACTACAAGAGCCTGCACTTCCGCACCAAGCCCGACCAGCCCGTCGTGTTCACCATTGGTGCTCAGTCGGCCTGCCAGTTTGCTGGCACAGCCAACTATTACGAGAACGGCCAAGTCACGCGTACCGTCAAGATGAAAGCCGACGCTAAGGCCTTCTGGCGCACCTTTATCGCCGGCAGTGGCGGCAACAGTGCGGGTGACTCGTTTGTCGAGGGTAACCACCTGGGCACATGGGACATCGCACTCGAAGGCCACTTGAACGACGACAAACTGCTGCGTGCCTACACCCAGTGGCTGTGGGAGGACGGCTCGGGCATCGGCAAAATGAATGGTTTTGACGGCCTGTGGGGACTGGAATACCGCAATGCTGTAGGGCAACCCTTGATTGAAAGCGCTGTCATCGAGTACATCGACTTCACCAACCAGAGTGGTCCCATCCACTGGACGCCCAACGACCACGAGGGAACGCCCATCACGAGCCACTCGTCGGGTGCCGACGACTACTACAACAACTACATCTACAACGGCTACCAGAACCGCGGCATGTCCATCGGCTCGCCCTTTGTCAAGTCGCCGCTCTACAACCTGGACGGCTATATGCGCTATCGCGACAACGTGCTGCGCGGTTTTCATGTCGCCATGAAGGGCTATTTGAGACCCGAATGGACATACTGCCTGAAAGGTTCCTACCGCAAGGCATGGGGTACTCCCATCATTCCGCGTGCGGGCAGCGTCGATGACTTCTCAATGGTGGCCCAGGTGAGTTTCACGCCCTGGCACGGTTGCTTCCTTGGCCCGTGGACGATGACGGCGGCCGTGGCCATCGACCGCGGCAAACTCTATGGCAACAACTGGGGCGGCATGCTGGGCATTACCTACAGTGGCGCGTTTAATTTCAAGAAACGATGAAAAAGACATTATTATATGATAGTAATCACTCCCCCTCTAAGATTAGAGGGGGCCAGGGGGCGTTGATAACAATCATCTGTACGATTATGATTCTGTTATCGGCCTGCACCCGCAACCACGGCGACATCGGCATCTGGTTCGGCACCTGGCACGTCGAGCAGATTACCGCCGGCGGCACGCCCGTCAACGTCGAGGGCGACTACTTCTTCCAGTTCCAGAGCAAGGTCTTCAGGGTATCGCAGGTCTATGGACATGAGCAGATGGTGGATAGTTACGGCACATGGGACGAGAACGGGGACAAGATGACCATCAGTTTCCCCGACCCATCAACGTTTTACATCACCATGCCTGGTCTGGAGAACCGCAACGACTTCACGGTGACCACTACATCATCGCGAGAGGTCACATTCACCAAAACCGATGCCAATGGCACGACTTTTGCCTACCACCTCAAGAAACAACCTTGACAGGATGGGCAACTTAACAGAAATGAAGAAAAAAAACCGTTTTTTTTATGAAATATTAAAAAATTTCCTATATTTGCACTCTTTCAAGGTTACACAAATGAATAGTAACTAAAACCCAAAGACCAAGTCCTAAGAACTAAGGACTAAGGACTAAGGACTAGGGACTAAGGACTAAGGACTAGAAACTAAAACTAAAAATACTTATCATTATGAGATTAGACGGAAGACGCGAAAGCGAAAATGTTGAAGATCGCCGCCGTATGGGCACCGGTACCAAGATTGGTTTGGGCGGTATTGGCGGTTTGATTATCGCTGGCTTGATCACCCTGTTGATGGGTGGCAACATCGGTGACGTGCTGCAACAGGCTGGCGGCATGGGTATGCAGGCTGGTGAGGGACAGACCGAGTTCACACCCGAGGAGGAAGAGCTCGCAAAGTTCTCCAGTCAGGTAATAGCCAGCACCGAGGACATCTGGTCACAGATTTTCAAGGAGTATGGCATCGGTCAATATCCCGCTCCCACGCTGGTTCTCTACACCGGCAGCACGCAGACCGCATGCGGCCAGGGACAAGCGGCCATGGGCCCCTTCTACTGCTCGGGTGACCAGAAGGTTTATCTCGATCTGGCTTTCTTCCAGACGATGGACAGGCAACTCGGCGTGAAAGGCGACAACTCCAGTTTGGCTAAAGCCTACGTGATTGCACACGAGGTGGGACACCACATCGAGTATCTGATGGGTACGCTGGACAAGGCCCATCGCAAAATGCAGGCTACCAACCAGTCCAACGCCAACAAGTACAGCGTTCGCTTGGAGCTGATGGCCGACTTCTATGCCGGCGTTTGGGCTCACTACGAGAGCAGGCTCTTCAACTCAATCAGTGACAGAGACCTGCAGGAGGCCATCGACTGCGCTCAGAAGATCGGTGATGACTACCTGCAGAAGCGCGCTCAGGGCTATGCACAGCCCGAGAGTTTCACCCACGGCACCAGTGCACAGCGCATGAAGTGGTTCAAGCGTGGTTACGAAACCGGCGACGTGCGTCAAGCCACTACCTTCCAGGAGAGCGACGCGACCCTGTAAGCCACTCAACATCACAAGCAACGGGACAAAAGAACTGTTCTTTTGTCCCGTTTTTGTATTATTTCCTGTAAATTCCGGTGAAGGTTCGGCCGCTTTTGATGCCCAGACGGCGAGCCGAGAAGAATCGGTCTTGCTCGCAGCGGGAGCAGTGCTGCGACAAGGAAATATGCCCCGCTGCCACTCCTGCCCCAATCAGGACAGCCTCGTTGGCGGCGCGCAAGTCAATATGGGCTTTGCCGGTGGCCGGGTTTCGCTTGACAATGGCATCCAAGGCAAAATGTGCCTGCCCGAATGCCTCGACCACCTCATCTCCCACCTCAAAGCATTCCTGGCAGATGCTGGGACCCATCGCAGCCTGAATGCGGTCGGCACGCGCGCCTTGGCGGCACATCGCCTCCACCACTTTGCCCGCGATACGCCCCGCGGTTCCCCGCCAGCCCGCATGGGCAACAGCGATGACACCGGCCTGCTCATCGGCCAGGACAATCGGCACGCAATCGGCGGTATTCACCCCGATGACCACGCCCGTGAGCGACGTCACCAGGGCATCCACTCCCTCGAGCGCTGCCTCCTGCTTGTCGATATCCATCGTTCGAAACGCCTCATCGACGACTGCCACACGGCACGAGTGGGTCTGCCGCGGCATCACCAGGTCGTCGAGGTCGATACCCAATTGCATCGCCAGCATGAGACGAGCATCCAGCACACGCAGGGCATCGTCTCCCACATAGTCACACAGGTTCACACCCGAATAGGCGTTACGCCTATCCACCTCGCCACGCGTCGTGCTGAACGCGGCCACGCCCTCAACGGGCTTCACGAAATCCAAAGTCAAAAGTTCAACCATGATGACAAAGATAGCATTTTATCCTCATTTCATCAGCACAGATCGGGAAAAAAGCAGTACTTTTGTCATCATGACACTCAATACTGCTACCATACTCAACTACAAGAACATCGCCGAGGCGCGTCTGGAATTCTCGCCCAAGCTCAATTGCCTGATCGGCAACAACGGCCAGGGTAAGACCAACGTGCTTGATGCCATCTACTACCTGAGTATGTGCCGCTCCTATGCCGCCTCATCCGATAACAGCGCCGTCATCCGTCACGGCGAGCCTTACATGATGCTGCAAGGCAATTACACCCGTTGCGAAACTCCGCTCGAGGTGAGTGTGGCACTGCAGCGCGGCAAGCGCAAGGTCGTGCGACGCGACGGCAAGGAATACCAGCGCTTGAGCCAGCACATCGGCCTCTTGCCCGTGGTGATGGTATCGCCCATGGATTGGGACCTCGTGCGAGGCAGCGGCGAGGAACGTCGCCGTTTCATGGACTTGATCATCTCCCAGAACGACAGCGAGTATCTCGATGCGCTCATCCGCTACAACAAAGCCGTTGAGCAACGCAACGCCATGATCAAGAAGGAGATGACCGACCCGCTGCTCTACGAGACCGTGGAGATGGAGATGGCACGCCATGCCACCTTGCTGCACCAGCGACGCAAGCAATGGGTCGAGCAGTTCCTGCCCATCTTCATGTACTACTACAATGCCGTCGCTGGTGAGGGCGAGACCGTGAGTCTGCACTACAAGAGTCACCTCAACGAGGCCACCATGCTCGAGCACCTGGCGGCGACACGCGAGCGCGACCTCATCATCGGCTACACCACGCGCGGCGTTCACCGCGACGACATCGAGCTCATGCTCAACGACTACCCGATGCGCCGAACCGGCAGCCAAGGACAATGCAAGACCTACACCATCGCCCTGCGTTTCGCTCAATTCGACTTCCTCAAGGCCAATAATCCGTCGGTGCCCATCCTGCTGCTCGACGACATCTTCGACAAACTTGACGCCAGTCGCGTCGAGCGCATCGTCGATGTCGTGTCAAGCGACCGATTCGGCCAGATTTTCATCACCGATACCAACCGCACCCACCTCGACGAAATCGTCGCCCGTCACGGCGGAGGACACTGCCTGATGCACGTCGAGAACGGGGTGGTCAGTGTACTGAAAGGAGGTGATAACGCATGAAGCGCACCGAGGCCAAGAACATCGGGCAGATCATCAACGACCTGCTCAAGCAAGAGAACCTCGACGTGGCCCTCGACGAGCACCGCGCCAGCGCACTGTGGCCCCAAATCGTGGGCGACGGCATCAACCGCTACACCATCAGGCGCTATGTCAAGGACGGCGTGATGACGGTCCACCTCTCGTCGGCATCGCTGGCCAACGAACTGATGCTCAACCGCGCATCCATCATCCAGCGCATCAACGAGGCCATCGGTCGCGACATCATCCGTGAAATCATCTTCAAGTAACAAAAGGTCCCCCGTGTCGAGGCTCCGCCTCGGCCCCCCTTTAACCTGTAACCTTTAACCTTTAACCTAAAAAAGAATAATGAACCACGCTATCGAAGCTCAATACCCGTTCAAGTGCGCAACGCCCATGCAGCTGCGTTTCAACGATGTGGACGCGCTCGGCCATGTCAACAACTCCGTCTATTTCCAGTTCTTTGATTTAGGCAAGACGCAATACTTCAAAGGGTTGAAAGTGCAGACCGACATCGACTGGCGACGCCCCACCGTCATCATCGCCAACGTGAACTGCAGTTTCCTGTCCCCCACACTGTTCAACGAGCAGGTCGAGGTGCTCACACAATGTGCCCGCCTGGGCAACAAGAGCCTCACGCTGCTGCAACACCTGGTCAACAGCGAGACACGGGAGGTGAAATGCACCTGCGCAACCGTCATGGTCAACCTCGCACCCGAGAACAACCAGCCATCACCCATTCCACAGGTGTGGCGCGACGCCATCATCGCCTTCGAGGGTCATGACATGAGCGAGTGAAAAAACAGGCCGCGCCTCTTGGCACGGCCTTATTTTTTCTCATTCCCTGATTAATTCTTCCTTTTTCTTCCTGAACCGGTTACGTGTCACCAATCGGTTCAACAAGAATCCCACTACCATGACAACAAATGATAAGGCAAAGAAGAATACTGCAGAACCCAACTGATATCCAACCGTATACGAGCCATCCGAAGGATCTTCTGAAAGTATAAGACCCCCACTCACCAGAAGCACTCCTGCAAGCAAGAACGCGAAGCTTACCCACATGAACACTTGCCGCCAAATGGTTCCCCATACCCCATAGCCGAACAATTGACGATAGGCAATATAGTAATAGGCAACAAGAGCAATCAAATTAACCAATAAGTAAATCTCTTGATACTGTGACAACAACAATTTAGTGACCATATCTATCACTATAAACAGTACATTCATCAGTATCTGGATGAAAAATCCCTCGGGCAGCGTGTGAAGCGGATAACGAGGCGCATATCGGAACAAAACCCATGTGGGCAGGATATACACCATGCTGAACACCAACGTTGACCAGCTGAAATAATTCCTTTGCCACGCAAGGTAAGGGACAGCATTAATGCTCTCCTGGTCTATGGGTTCAAGTTCGACATGCAAGACGTGAGGGAAAAACCAATAGAAAATGAATGAAAAAAAGACTGCAACGATAAACAGCATTTTCACGGGCGGGAAACACACCTGACGCTTGCCGCTGATGTAATCCTTGATCAGATAACCGGGGCGCCATATCAGCTGCCACAGGCTGTAGAGCAGCGAACGCGTGCCCAAACCCCAAATGTCCATGATGCCACGATGAACGCTGCGCCAGCCCACACGGCCCAAATCGGCCTTCTGAGAGCAGCAGGGGCAGTAATTGCCAGTGAACGAGTGTCCGCAGTTCTTGCAACGATGTTTCTCGTTGCTCATGCTGTATTTAATCGGGTGACGCTGCCACCGCTTGTAACGCACATAGCGTTCTTTTAATGGTCCCATACTCATCGCCTTCGGTCTTTAACAAGTGCAAAAATAATACTCTTTTTGCCATTAGACACACTTGGACCTCCAAAACCTACAACAAATGCCAAAAAACTGAAAACTATTTACTACCTTTGCAGGTTGAAAACCATCTTATACCGTTTTATATATGGACGTGAAACAATCAATGCGCGAAATACTGGAGGCCGAGAGCAAGGCCGTCCTGAACATACCTGTTACCGATGCCTACGAGGAGGCTGTAAAACTAATCGTTGAGCAAGTCAAGCACGAGGGGGGCAAGCTGGTCACCTCGGGCATGGGCAAGTGCGGCCAAATCGCCGACAACATTGCCACCACTTTCTCTTCAACGGGAATTCCCGCCATCTTCCTCCACCCCAGCGAGGCACAGCATGGCGACTTGGGTGTTGTACAACCCCACGACGTGCTCTTGCTGCTGTCCAACTCGGGACGAACCAACGAAATCTGCGCCTTGGTCTCACTGGCACACAACCTGTATCCACAACTCAAGATCGTGGTCATCACGGGCAACAAGGACAGCGAACTGGCCCATCTGGCCGACATCTGCCTCTGGACCGGCAACACCAAGGAGGTTTGCCCGCTGGGACTCACTCCCACCACATCGACCACAGTGATGACTGTTATCGGCGACGTGCTGGTGGTCAACACCATGCGCGCCACCGGATTCACCAAGGAGGATTATGCCCTGCGCCACCACGGCGGCTATCTGGGCAGCATCGCCAAGGGTACTAAATACTAAGGCTTTCCACACCATCCGTAATATCCGTTCTATCCGTAATATCCGTCTTATCCGCCCCACCAGATAAAAGATGAACTCACTTCCCGTCACGATTGCCCTGCCGCGTCTCAAGAACGACATGACCATTGCCCGAGCGCAAATGGAGACCAGCGGCACCATGCCCTCGACCAAAGGGCTGGACAACGACATCGTCACCGAGATGAAGATGTGCTACATCGAATATCTCATTGCCGACAATCGCGACCTGGAGGCCGAACAGGTCATCGAGGAGTTCATCTATGACGACGACATCATGCAGGCGCTGCCCGAGCTATATGCAGCTTGGTTGTGGCTCGCTCGCATGGCTTTGCTCATCGACAGCGGCAACCCGTCGCTCTCGCTGGGAGCCGCCGAGAACACCCTGCTCGTCTTGTCCAACCATCAGGGCAAGAAGACCGAGGACTTCAACGCTATCGTCACCTCTCTGATTTTCAACCTGGCGCTGGCTCATCACGACATGGGCGACAACAGCCGCGCGGCCAAGGAGCTGACCAAGGCGCAGCAACTGCTGGAACGGCTTTCCAAGCGCAACGAAGCCCGCTTCTCGGCGATGTTGCTCATGGCCGTCGAGGCTTCGACCGAGGTCATCAAATCCAAGACCAAGCAGATGAACGTCCTAGCTCACTACCAGACCGCCAGCGAACTCTACATGAGCGAGTTGAACAGTGGCGATGCCAATGCCACCCGCACGGCGATGTCCAACCTGGTGGACACACTGGGCAAGCAAGGCGACATCATGCTCGAGATGGGCAACGGACGCAACGCCGTCAAGTATTACACCAAGGCGCTGCGATACCAGAAGAAACTGGGCGACAAGATGGGCCACCGAGACCTGCAACTGTCCATCGGGCTCGCCAAGGCGCTCATGCGGCTCATCAACCGCAGGGCCGCCGCCGAACAACTGCTGCGCTCACTCCTGCCTTTAGCCCAGCGACTGGACGCTGTGGCCGAAGTGAATGAGATACAAGACCTGTTGAACAATAAAAACAAAAACGTGAACATCATGACACTGCTCAAGAGCATTTTCACCGCTGCCCTCATCATCATGGGCACGCTGAGCATGCAGGCTCAGCTCATCGTCGGACATCGCGGCTCGCAATGGGGTGTGGAAAATACCAGGGCTGCCTTTATCAATGGAGCCGAAGCCGGAGCTTGGGCGCTGGAATGTGACATACGCGTCACCGCCGACGGCACCTTTGTCATCAGCCACGACGACAGTTACAAGCGCTTGGGCGGACCAGCGACCAAAATCGCCAAAATGACGACCCAGGAAGTACTCAACACCAGGCTGACCAGCAAGCGTCACGGCATCACCTATGCCGGCAATCCTTGCACCTTGGGCGAATTCCTCGACATCTGCATCGAGCACAACGTCGTGCCCGTCGTCGAGGTGAAAGTGTGCACGTCCATCCACAGCAACACCAAGGCCGAGAACGAGCCCGTCTTTGACGGCATTCCTGCCCTGATCAACCTCATTGACCAGAAAGGTCTCACCGACAAGGTGGTCATCATCTCGTTCATGCCAGGAGTCGTGGACTTCATCCATCGTCACTACCCCGACGTCACCGTGCAAGTGCTCGCCGGTGACGAAGATGGTCCCATCGAGGATTGGGTGGACTGGTGCATCAAGTACAACATGGATCTTGACGTCATCCACACCATCGTCACCAAGGAGGCCGTCGACCGCATGCATGCCGCAGGACTCAAGGTCAACGTCTGGACAGTGGACAAGGTCGAGGACTTTGAGCGGGTAAAAGCCGCCGGCGTGGACTTCATCACCACCAACGCCCGCTTCCCCAAGCAACTATAGGAGAGACCAATACCCCCCACCACATCCGTCTTATCCGTTATTTCCGTCTTATCCGTTATTTCCGTTATTTCCGTTACATCCGTCAATAATGTCAACCCAATTAAATAAGAACGAGGACAACAGCACCCTCCACACCCTCCCCCATGTAGACGGCCTCACCGTGGGCATCGTCTGCGCCGAGTGGAACGACCAGATCACCGGAGCCCTGCTTCAAGGCGCCCTTGACCTGTTTGAAAAGGAAGGTTATGAAGATATCACCGTGGCCCGTGTGCCCGGAACCGTGGAACTCACCTACGGCGCTGCACAGATGGCGCGCACCGGCCGTTACGACGCCGTGATCATGATCGGTTGCGTCATCCGTGGCGGAACGCCCCACTTCGACTACGTCTGCGACAGTGCCACCCAGGGTTGCTCCTACCTCAATGCCACACAAGACGTTCCCATCATCTTCTGCGTCCTCACGACCGACGACCTCCAGCAGGCCCTTGACCGTGCTGGCGGTGCCTTGTGCAACAAGGGCACCGAGGCAGCCGAAGCAGCCATCAAGATGGCCCACTTCGCCCGCACCCTGCGTTAATCGCCTTATTACATCAGGAAATTGATCAGTGCCATCACATCCGAGATGGTCACTCCAACCCACATCTCACCAAAGCCCATTTCACGAATTGAGTTTAAAAACCGCCCGCACCCGCCATTCGCCAAGTTCGTTACAATTGAATGCGGATGCCTAATTCGCAAAATTCGCGTAATTCGTAGTTTAAAGCTGATTGTTATTTTTTGAAGTAGCTCTTCATCAGTTGCTTCACGCGAGGACTCAACTTGATGATGGTGAACATCGTGCAGCAGGCCATCAAGGCGAAGGCCAGGTCCATGATGCTGACCATGAGTTTGAGAGGAATCATCGCGGCTACGACAATCATCGCCAGATAGTAGTAGTTGTACCACTTCACGTTGTGGGCGCCGAAGAGGTAGTTGGTGCACTTCTGGCCATAGTAACTATAGGAGAACATCGTCGAGAAAGCAAAGAAGAAGACAATCACCATCAGCAGCAAGTGGCCGATGCCCGGCAACAGCTGGCCCCATGCACCCAGGGCGACAAAGAGGCCCTTGGGGTCGCTCAAGCCCACATAATTGCCGGCGATGATAATGGGAATCGAGGTCAACGTGCACACCAGACCCGAGTCGATGGCCGGACCCAGCATGGCGATAAGACCCTCGCGAATGGGGTCGGTGTTCTTGCTGGCACCGTGCATCATCGAGGCGGTACCCACACCGGCCTCGTTGACAAAGGCGGCGCGGCGGGCACCCGTCAAGGCCACGAACGCAAAGGCGCCGAAACCTGCTTTCATGCTGAACGCGCCTTCAAATATCTGGCCGAACACGCCGGGAATCTCCCTGAAGTGCATGGCCATGATAATGACCACAAGAATCAAGTAGAGGATGACCATCACCGGCACGATGCGCGAGGCAAACAACGCGATGCGCTTAATGCCGCCCAGGATGACGGCGCCAACGATGGCAACCATCACAAGGCCCATGATGAAGCGCAAGGTCAAAGTGTTCTCGATGCCCATCGGCGTGGTGAACACCGTGGTCACCGATTCCACCAACTGGTTGGCCTGCATGAAGCACAAGGTGCCCACGAGGCCGAATATCGAGAAGGCCACAGCCAGCGGTTTCCATTTCTCGCCCAAGCCCTTGGTGATGATATACATCGGGCCGCCCTGCACCTCGCCGGCACTGTCGCGTCCCTTGTACATGATGGAAAGCGAGCCTTCAAAGAACTTGGTGGACATACCCACAAGGGCGCTCACCCACATCCAGAAGACCACACCCGGGCCACCTATCGTCAAGGCGATGGCGACACCGGCAATGTTGCCCATGCCCACCGTTGCTGCAATGGCACTCAGCAGTGCCTGCACCGAACTGATCTGGCCCGACTGCTTGCCCTGGTCACTGGCCTGCTTGTCGCGTAACGCACGCATCGCCCAGGGCAACCGCTTGATAGACACAGCGCCCGAATACAGGAACAGGAACAAGCCGCCTCCTATCAGGAGGAAGAAATAAGGATAGCCGCATACAGCGTCGCTGACACTCACGATCCATTCACTCAAACCATTGAGCATGTTTTCCATATCTACAAATCAATTAGTTGGGGCAAAGATAGTGCTTTTCTGGGATTATTCGGTCTATACATAGCCAATTTGCAATCGTTTTCAAGGCGAAAAGGAAAAAACTGAGGCAAAGTGCAAGATTAATTGGCGGTAAAATTGTAATTTTGTCATCATTACCAACCCGATAGTGCACGATTATGAGAAAGAAAAAGAATCTTGCGATCATCAACGATGACCCCTGGCTGGAGCCCTACAGCGATGCCATCAACGGACGTCACCAGGACGCCGTGAACAAGATTGACGAACTCACCGGCGGCACCGGTAATCTCGTGGAGTTTGCCAATGCCTACAACTACTACGGACTGCACCGCACCGCCGACGGTGGATGGGTTTTCCGCGAATGGGCACCCAATGCCACCGAGGTTTATCTCGTCGGTCAGTTCAACGACTGGCGCGAGTGCGCTCCCTACAAGCTCAAGAAGCTGAAAGACGGCAACTGGGAAATCAAACTACCCAAACGCGCCATGCACCATGGTGACCTGTACAAGCTGCGCATCCACTGGCCCGGTGGCGAGGGAGAGCGCATTCCCGCCTATGCCACCCGCGTCGTGCAGGACGAGAAGACCTACATCTTCTCGGCCCAAGTGTGGGATCCTGAAGAACCTTACACGTTCAAGACAAAGAAATTCAAGCCCAACACGAGCCCCCTGCTCATCTACGAGTGCCACATCGGCATGGCCCAGAACCGCGAGGGCGTGGGCACCTACGAGGAATTCCGCGTGAACGTGCTGCCGCGCATCGTCGCCGACGGCTACAACGCCATCCAGATCATGGCCATCCAGGAGCACCCTTACTACGGCTCGTTCGGCTACCATGTGTCGAGCTTCTATGCTGCCTCGTCGCGCTTCGGCACCCCCGAGGAGTTGAAGCACCTCATCGATGACGCCCATGCTGCCGGCGTGGCTGTCATCATGGACATCGTCCACAGCCATGCGGTGAAAAACGAAGTCGAGGGCCTGGGCTGCTTTGACGGTACGGGCGACCTCTACTTCTACGGTGACGACAAGCGCGAGCATCCCGCTTGGGACTCGCTCTGCTTCGACTACGGCAAGAATGCGGTGCTCAACTTCCTGCTCTCCAACTGCAAGTTCTGGCTCGAGGAATACAAGTTCGACGGTTTCCGCTTCGATGGCGTGACCTCAATGCTGTACTACAGCCACGGCTTGGGACAGGCATTCGGCAGCTATGACGATTACTACAACGGTGGCGAGGACACCAATGCCATCACCTATCTCACGCTAGCCAATCTCCTGATCCACGAGGTCAATCCCAATGCCATCACCATCGCCGAGGAGATGAGCGGCATGCCCGGACTGGCACGCACCTTCAAGGACGGCGGCATCGGCTTTGACTACCGCATGGCCATGGGCATCCCCGACTACTGGATCAAGACCATCAAGGAGCGCAAGGACGAGGACTGGAAGCCCACGTCCATCTTCTGGGAACTGACCAACCGTCGTGCCGACGAGAAGACCGTCTCCTATGCCGAGAGCCACGACCAGGCACTCGTGGGCGACAAGACCATCATCTTCCGCCTCATCGACAAGGAGATGTACTGGCACATGATGACAGGCGACCACGACGGCACGGTGGACCGCGGCATGGCACTGCACAAGATGATTCGTCTGGTGACCTTGTCGCTCATCAATGGTGCCTACCTCAACTTCATGGGCAACGAGTGGGGACATCCCGAGTGGATCGACTTCCCCCGCGAGGGCAACGGCTGGAGCTACAAGTATGCACGCCGCCAGTGGGACCTCGTGGACCGCGAGGACCTCAAGTATCAGTTCCTCAACAACTGGGACAACGACATGATTCACCTCGTCGGCGGCGTGAAGAACTTCCAGAAACTGCCCGTGCGCAAGCTCTGGGACAAGGACGACGATCAGGTGCTGGCCTATATGCGCGGCGACCTCGTGTTCGTGTTCAACTTCAGCCCCACGCAGTCTCATGTGGACTATCCGATGCTGGCCCCCGAGGGCGAGTACCAGGGCGTGTTCGACAGCGACGACGCGCGTTACGGCGGTTATGGCAACATCGACAGCAGCGTGACCCACTTCACCGAGCATGATGGCCTCTATGCCGACGCCCACTTGGGCTGGCTCAAGCTCTACCTGCCCGCCCGCAGCGCCCAAGTGCTGCGCCTCAAGGCGCCCAAGCGCAAACCCGCCGCCCGCAAACCCGCCGCCAAGAAGAAATAACGCGACACCAACCACAAGAACAAACAATTGAACTGCACCCCAAAAGTTAGACACAAAACTTTTGGGGTGCAGTTCATTTTTTTGTGGTCCATTTCATAATTCAAGTCTTTGAGAATCTATTCTAGTTCTCCGTGAGTAAGTGACCAAATGCCAGTAGAGACGCAAAATTTTGCGTCTCTACATATCCAATAAATTGAGCATCAACGATTTATCTTCGTTGAACTTGCGTTAACTATCGCATCCGATTGCGCTTACTTCATCACCTTGCTGGCGCTGCTGGTGCCGTCGCTGTAGCGGGTAACCACGATGTTCAAGCCGTCAAAGGGAACGTCGCTTGACATACCGGCCAGATTATAATAGGTATGACCAAGCACCTGCTTGCCTACAACAGGCTGGTCGATGCAGGTGGGAGGAGCGGGGGCGACGAAGCTGAGCACGGGAGCCACGGCGAGCGACAGAGGATCGTCGGTATTCTTGTACCAAGTTCCGGTCTCGAGGTATTCATAACCCTCCTCGTCATACACGAAGTGATAACCGGTGCATTTCTCGCCCAGGTCACGGTGACACAGCAGGATGGCGATGTCATCACCGTAATCGTTGGGGAACGGACCCACAACAGCAAAGAATTCGGTACCGGCAGGGATTGCCACGGGCTCGTCAAAGACAAACTCGGTGGCATTGACCGTGGTCGGGTCATAAGCCAGGTCACCGGCCTTCACGCTGGTAGTAGCCAGCACCTCGCCGGGCATGCCATCGGCATCAGCTGCCATGATCTTCATCTCGATATCGGCATCGGTCGAGGTAGCGGTGGTCTTGCCGAAATAGACGTTCACCTGCTTGATCTGTGCATCGGTGACGGGAGCGTCAAAGTGCTCGGCAAATTCGCCGATGCCCAGCCAGTTGGTACCGGCGTAGTTGCCATACCAGCCCATCTCCATCATCGTCAAGTCGCTGTTCTCCTCGGGGGCGATGTTCCAGATTTCCTGCTCACCGCCGGCCTGAATGGCAGTGTTCACATACTCGTCAACACTTGAGCCCACTTCGTTAGCCACCTCAAGCTTCAGGCCGTAGGTGCCTTCCTCGAGATAGGTCACCGTGGGATTCTGCTGGTCGCTGGTGGCGATATCGGTGCCGTCAAAGGTCCACAACCACGAGGTGGGGTTGCCGGTAGAGGCGTCCTTGAAGGTCAAGGGCACATCGACGGGAACAAACATCATCACCCACGGCGAAAGGTAGGCGCCGTCGGGCAGACCGACATGGGCCACAGGAGCCTCGGCGTGAACAATGACGTATGCGGCACGCGACTTGGTGGCAGTCTCTGTACCGTCGCCCACGGTGAGCGTCACGGCATAGGAACCGGCATGGTTGTAGGTCACCACGGGATTCTGCTCGGTGCTGGTAGCGGGTTCACCGCCCTCAAAGGTCCAGTTCCAAGTGGTCACATTGCCTGTGGACATGTCCTTGAAGTGCACGCTCTCGCCCTCGTTGATGTTGATGACGGCATCATCACCGGCGTCGGCTTGCAGAATCTTGAAACCGTCGATAGCCTCATCCTCGCCATAGTTGCCTTGATAGACGAACGAGAACTTCACCTGCTGGCCTGCATACGCTGCAAGGTCAACGGTGAAGCGCTCCCAACTGGGGCCATCGTAACCGGCATCCTGAGCCCACATGAACTGGTCGATGAGCAGCGTGGGCGTGTCATCGACGATGGCATACAGCTTCCATGCGCCGTAAACCAGATAAATGCCACTGGCGTAGCAGTAGAATTCGAGTGTGCTGTTGGGCCTGATCTCGATAGCGGGAGAGGTGGCAGTCTCGTTCTGACCTGAACCGTAGTCGAGGATCATCGAAGCGACGTTGGTCAGATCGATGGTCCCGAACGACTGCGATGGGTTACCCTGTCGCCAGGTACTGCTGCTGGTAGCCTCATAGGTCCAGGTATCAAACTCGCTGGGCGTGTCCCAACCCATCGTGTAATAGGGCACCGAAGCCTCCTCGGCAGCAAATGATGCCGTCAGCCCCTGTCCCCAAGCGCTCATCACCGCAATAGCGGCAAATAGCAAAACAAACGTAATTTTCTTCATAAGCAATAAATTATAATGTTAATTAACCATTTTTCCGTAAAGTCAGCAGCCGACCGAAGCCACGCCGTCACTGCTTGGGTGTCACGGGCTGCCACAGGTAGAGTTTGTCGCTGGGACGGATCTTCTCGGGCACAGCGATCGAGAAATGTTCGCCCTTGACGGTTTTCTCCACAGGTTTGAGATCGACGCGTATTTCCTCGATGGTCAAGGGTATGGCTCCCGTCGTGGGACCGATAATCCAAGCCTCGTCGCCAACATGCAGTTCGCCGGCTTCCATCAGGAACTCGGCAACACCCAGTTTGCTGTAGTAGCGGATGCCCTTAGCGACATAGACCTTGACGCGTGTGGCGCTGGAACCGTACTTGGCCGACCATTCGCCCAGCCTTTGCCCCATGTAGTAGCCGTCCCAGAAACCGCGGTTGAACACCTTACCCAGACGCTCGTTCCACGCGTTGATGCGCTCCTCGGTGTAGGTGCCGTCGCAGATGGCCTTCAACGCCTCGTCATAGCAGCCGACCACCGTGCGCACATATTCAGGTCCGCGTGCACGGCCCTCAATCTTAAAGACGGTCACGCCGGCATCCACCATCTTGTTGAGGAAGTGGATGGTTTTCAGGTCCTTGGGCGACATGATGTACTTGTTCTCGATGTTGAGTTCATCGCCGTTCACCAGGTCAGTCACTCGATAGCCGCGACGGCATATCTGGCGGCAGGCACCGCGATTGGCGCTGGTATTCTCCTGATGCAGACTCATGTAGCACTTGCCGCTCACAGCCATGCACAGGGCGCCGTGGCAGAACATCTCCAGCCTCACACGCTCGCCATGCGGGCCGCGAACGTCATTTTTCTCGATGAAATCGGTGATGCGTGTAACCTGCTCCAGATTCAGCTCGCGGGCGAGCACCATCACGTCGGCCCACTGGCTGTAGTAACGCACAGCCTCACTGTTGCTCACGTTGACCTGGGTGGAGATATGCACCTCCACGCCGATTGAACGGGCAAACAGGATGGTAGCCATATCGCTAGCGATGATGGCACTCACATGGGCGTCACGGGCAGCGGTGACAATCTGCTTCATGTAGTCCATGTCCTCGTCATAGATAATGGTGTTGACCGTGAGGTAACTCTTCATGCCATGCTCGCTGCACCATGCGGCGATGGTGTGCAGGTCCTCGAGCGTGAAATTGACACTCGAGCGCGAACGCATATTCAGCCCCTCGATGCCGAAGTAGATGGCATCGGCACCACCCTGATGGGCGGCATACAGCGACTCCCAAGAGCCCACAGGGGCCATAATCTCAAAATCAGATCGATTCATTGTTATCAGTTTCTTAGGTCTTTACAGTCTTTAAGGACTTTAAAGTCCCCAAAGACCTTTAGGACTGTGGTTATCTCTCTTTTTTGCCGGTGAGGATGCCCTTGATGTCGTAGAGTTTGTTCAGGGCCTCCATGGGCGTGAGGTTGTTGATGTCGATGGTAAGAATCTCGTCACGTATCTGGGTCAGCACGGGGTCATCGAGCTGGAAGATGGACAGTTGGTAGCCCGAACGGCTGCTGGCCACATCGCCCAGGTCCTTGGTCAGGGCGCTGTCGTTACGGTTGTTGGTCTCGAGCTGCTTGAGCACCTCATTGGCCCGCTTGACGATTGACGGCGGCATGCCCGCCAGCTTGGCGACGTGGATACCGAAGCTGTGCTCGCTGCCGCCCTTGACAAGCTGACGCACGAACACCACCTTGCCGTTGATTTCCTTCACACTCACGTTGTAGTTCACGATGCGCTTGAACGATTTCTCCATCTCGTTCAACTCGTGGTAGTGGGTGGCAAACAGCGTCTTGGGACGCGCGGCATGCTCGTGGATGTGCTCAACGATGCTCCAGGCAATGCTGATGCCGTCGTAGGTGCTCGTGCCACGGCCCAACTCGTCGAACAGGATAAGGCTCCGCTGACTCATGTTGTTCAGGATGGCGGCTGCCTCGGTCATCTCGACCATGAAGGTGGATTCGCCCAGCGAGATGTTGTCGCTGGCGCCCACGCGGGTGAATATCTTGTCCACCACGCCGATGCGGGCCTGCTGGGCGGGCACGAAGCTGCCCATCTGCGCCATCAGCGTGATAAGCGCCGTCTGGCGCAGCAACGCCGATTTACCGGCCATGTTGGGACCAGTGATGATGATGATCTGCTGGTCGTCGTTGCTCAGGCGGATGCTGTTAGGCACATAGCTCTCGCCCGGCGGCAGCTGGCACTCGATGACGGGATGACGGCCCATGGCAATGTCGATGTCCAGACTGTCGTCGAGCACGGGACGGTTATAGCGGTTCTCCATCGCCACGCGCGTCAAGGCGTTGAGGCAGTCGAGCTGGGCGATGATGGCGCTGTCGTTCTGGATAGCGGGGATATACTCGGTCACGGCGGTCACCAGTTCGTTGAACAGGCGGCCCTCGATGATGAGGATCTTCTCCTCGGCACCCAGGATCTTCTCCTCATATTCCTTGAGTTCCTGCGTCACATAGCGCTCGGCATTGACCAGCGTCTGCTTGCGAATCCAGTCCTCGGGCACCTTGTCCTTGTGGGTGTTGCGCACCTCGATATAGTAGCCGAACACGTTATTGTAGGCAATCTTCAGGCTCGGAATGCCGGTCTGGTCACTCAGCGACCGTTGCATCGCCACCAGGTAGTCTTTACCGCTGCTGGAGATGTCGCGCAACTCGTCGAGTTGGGCATCCACACCGCGGCAGATGATGTTGCCTCTGTTGGTCTGGTTGGGGGCATCGGGATTGATTTCGCGCTCGATGCGGTCGCGTATCAGGGTGCAGGGATTCAACTGCTCGCCCAGGCTGCGCAGCACGTCACACGGCGACTGGCTGCAGTATTGCTTGATGGGTTCGATGGCCTGCAAGGCACTCTTGAGCTGCACCAGCTCGCGCGGCGTGATGCGGCCCACGGCGGCCTTTGACGTCAGGCGCTCCAAGTCTCCGATAAGCTCAAGTCGTTCCCTGATGAGTTCACGCCCGTCGGGGTCGCGCATGAACTGCTCCACCACGTCGAGGCGGCGGTTGATGGCCTTCACGTCCTGCAAGGGGAACAGCACCCAGCGACGCATCATGCGGCCTCCCATCGGCGAGATGGTGCGGTCGATGACGTCGAGCAGCGACTTGCCGTCGTCGCTCATGGGTGCCACAAGCTCCAGGTTGCGGATGGTGAATTTGTCCAGACGCACGTAGCGCTCGGCTTCGATGCGCGACAGGTGGGTGATATGCCCCAACTGGGTATGCTGCGTGATGTCAAGATAATGCAGGATGGCTCCGCTGGCAATGATGGCATTGTCCATGCTCGTGATACCGAAACCCTTCAGGTTCTGGGTCTCGAAGTGCTTCAACAGGCGGTCATGGGCCGACTCAAAGGTGAACACCCAGTCCTCGAGCTCAAACGTCAAGTACCGCGACGAGAAAGTGGCGGCAAACCGCTGACGGTTGCTGCGCTCGATGAGCACCTCCTTAGGCGAGAAGTTGACCAGCAGCTTATCGACATATTCCTCGTTGCCTTCGGCGGTGAGGAACTCACCCGTGCTGATGTCGAGGAACGACACACCCAGCATCTTCTTGCCGAAGTGCACCGCGGCCAGGAAGTTGTTCTCCTTGCGGTCGAGCATCGTGCCGCCCACGACCACGCCGGGCGTCACCAGTTCGGTGATGCCGCGCTTCACGAGTTTCTTGGTCAACTTGGGGTCTTCCAGCTGGTCGCAGATGGCGACTCGCTTGCCGGCACGCACCAGCTTGGGCAGGTAGGTGTCCAACGCATGATGCGGAAAACCGGCCATCTCGGTCGCTGCGGCGGCACCGTTGCTGCGACGCGTGAGCGTGATGCCCAGAATCTCGCTGGCCGTCACGGCATCCTCCAAGTAAGTCTCATAGAAGTCTCCCACACGAAACAGCAGCACTGCGTCGGGATGCTTGGCTTTCATCTCGACAAATTGCTTCATCATCGGCGTATTCAACGGGTCTTTGGCCATCTCTTTTGCTGCATTTTTAATTGAACTACAAAGGTACAAAAAGTTTGTAGAGAGGCAAAATTTTGCACCTCTACAAAAAATTATTACCTTTGCCGTTCAAATCGCATATAACTCATCAATAACAATAAAGACAATGAATTTTGTAGAAGAACTGAAATGGCGCGGAATGATCAATGACATCATGCCCGGTGCCGAGGAACAACTCAACAAGGAAATGACCAGCGGCTATGTGGGCATCGACCCCACTGCCGACTCACTGCACATCGGACACCTGGTGGGCGTGATGATGCTCAAGCACCTGCAGCGCGCAGGACACCGCCCCATCGCTCTGATCGGCGGCGCAACGGGCATGATCGGCGACCCCTCGATGAAGTCCCAAGAGCGCAAGCTCATCGACGAGGAGACACTGCGCCACAACCAGGAGTGCATCCGCAAGCAGCTGGCCAAGTTCCTGGACTTTGACAGTGACGCACCCAACCACGCCATCGTGGTGAACAACTATGACTGGATGAAGAATTTCTCCTTCCTGAGCTTTATCCGCGACATCGGCAAGCACATCACCGTGAACTACATGATGGCCAAGGACAGCGTCAAGAAACGCCTGGCTGCCAACGCCGACCACGGCATGTCGTTCACCGAGTTCTCCTACCAGCTGCTCCAGGGCTACGACTTCCTCTACCTCTATGAGCACGAGGGTTGCAAGCTGCAGATGGGCGGCAGCGACCAGTGGGGCAACATCACCACGGGCACCGAGCTCATCCGCCGCATCAACGGCGGTGAGGCCTACGCCATCACCTGCCCGCTCATCACCAAGAGCGACGGCACCAAGTTCGGTAAGACCGAGGGCGGCAACGTGTGGCTCGATCCCAAGCGCACCTCGCCCTATAAGTTCTACCAGTTCTGGATCAACGTGAGCGACGAGGATGCCAAGAAGTATATCAAAATCTTCACCGCCCTGCCCCAGGACGAGATTGAAGAGCTGATCGCCGAGCAGGAGAAGGATCCCGGCCTGCGCCCGCTGCAAAAGCGTCTCGCCAAGGAGATCACCACCATGGTACACAGCGCCGAGGACTATGAGATGGCTGTCGAGGCCTCTCAGATCCTGTTCTCGAACAAGGCCAAGGACATCCTGCACAAGATCGACGAGCAGACCCTGCTCAACGTGTTCGAGGGTGTTCCCCAGTTCGAGATTCCCCGCAGCGCCATCGACGAGGGCACTCCGATGATTTCGCTGCTGACCGATGCGGCTGCCGTCTTCCCCAGCAAGGGTGAAATGCGCAAGTTGACCCAGGGCGGTGGCGTGAGCATCAACAAGGAGAAGCTCGCCGACCCCAACATGCCCGCAAGCGCCGACCTGCTGCTCAACGGCAAGTACATCCTTGCCCAAAAGGGCAAGAAGAACTACTTCCTGCTGATTGTCAAGTAATTTGGCACTCATATCGCAAAAAAACGCGATAAAAAGGTTGTAATTCAAAAAAAAGCAGTAATTTTGCACCGCAATTTGAGCGGGTAACCGTTCAGTTGACACGAGGATTGCCTTGTAGTGTAATGGTAACACAACGGTTTTTGGTGCCGCATTTCCTGGTTCGAGTCCGGGCAAGGCAACCACAAGAAAAGGAGATGGACGCAATGTCCATCCCCTTTTTTGTTTTGCAGCCATCAAGCACGCCGCGCCCCCACCATGCCGTGCCGTCCAGTACGCAGCGATGCCATCGCTGCCAGTACCAGTGTCCTCCACCACGCCATGCTGTTCAGTATGCAGCGATGCCATCGCTGCCAGTGCCATCCCGCAGCCGTCAGTACCATCCAGCCGCCAGTGCCGTCCAGTATGCAGCGATGCCATCGCTGCCAGTACCAGCACCATCCCGCAGCACCTATCTATAACAACACAAGGCAAAGCGTTAAACCATTATGGTTAACGCTTTGCGGCGGTAGCCCATAGCAGAATCGAACTGCTCTTTCAAGAATGAAAATCTTGCGTCCTAGCCGATAGACGAATGGGCCATACCTTAGCTGAACATGGCACCAGGAGTGCCAAGCCTAATTGCTTAGGCCTTGTTCAGCTTGTTGATGTGCTGAGCGAGCTTCGACTTCAGGTTACCAGCCTTGTTCTTGCTGATCACGTTCTTACCGGCAAGCTTGTCGAGCATGGCAACTACCTTGGGCATAGCCTCGGCGGCTTCCTTAGCATCGGTCATTTTGCGAATGTTGCGAACAGCATTGCGCATGGTCTTGCTGTAATAACGGTTGCGAAGACGACGGGCCTCGCTCTGACGGATTCTCTTAATTGCTGATTTATGGTTTGCCATAATTTAATATAAAACTTTGATATTTACGTTGTTATTTGTAGCCCATAGCAGAATCGAACTGCTCTTTCAAGAATGAAAATCTTGCGTCCTAGCCGATAGACGAATGGGCCGATTGCGAAATTTTTCCGCAAAAGCGACTGCAAAATTAGAACTAATTTTTGAATTGGCAAAATTTAATCTCGCGAAAAGCGCAAAAAGTTGCCTTTTTCGCCCTTTTTTTTGTTGCTGATTGCCAAATAATGAGTAAATTAGCGGCATGTATGAGAAATTAAGGGGCATTGTGCTCAACACAATACGCTACAGCGACAAGCACAACATCGTGCACATCTACACCGATGGGCGCGGACTGATGTCTTTTGCCGTTCCCCTGGGCAAGACACAGGCGGCTCGCATGCGCAACGCCATGCTCATGCCGCTCTCGCTAGTCAGCCTGGAGGCGGCCGTGACCAACGGCCGTGACCTGGCACGCATGCGCGAGCTGCAGCGCAACTACCCCCTGGCCTCGATCTACAGCGACCCCGTGAAAAACGCCATCGCTCTGTTCATCAGCGAACTGCTGGCACACGTCATCCAGGAGCCCGAGGGCAACCCCTACCTGTTCCGTTACATCGAGCAGGCGGTGCAACTGCTGGAGCAGATGCAAGGGCAAGTCGCCAATTTCCACATCTGTTTCCTTTATCACCTGGGCGCACACCTGGGCATCCAGCCCAATCTGGAGAGTTACAACAAGGACTACTGGTTCGACATGACCGAGGGCGTGTTTGTCCCGGCGGCAGTGCGGGGGCACGCCTTGCTCCAGCCCCAAGAGGCGCAGGTCATCCACCTGCTGTCGCGCATGACATTCAGCAACATGGCCATTTTCCGCTTCACCCGCGACGAGCGCAACCGCATGCTCGACGTCATCATCAATTACTACCGTCTGCACAATGCCGCCATCGGCACCCTGCGCTCTCCCGACATCCTCAAGCAACTCTTTGTTTAAAAAACAATAGAGGCCCCAAGCCCCTATTGTCTATTGTCTCGTGCATCGCGGTGTCTAGTGCATCGTGCTGCCCAGCGAGCCGTCCTGTCCCGTGGGCCGTGGCTCTGCCACGGTAATTAGAGAACAATCACCAGCTGCCGCCGCCACCGCCGCCGCCGAACGAGCCCCCACCGAAGCCGCCCCAGCCACCGCCGCCGAACGAGCCGCCGCCTCCCCACGAGGAGCCGCCGCGACCCCAGTCGCTGCCGCCAGTGATGATGATGGGTCCGCCCCAGGTGCCCGTGTCACGGTTGTTGCGGTTACCGCCGTTGCCGTTGTTGCTCTTGTGGGCAAGGTACAGGAAGAAGGCAAAGATGAGGATGAACATGATCAACGCGAACAACGCGTCGTCACCTTCCTGCTGAGCATAGTCCTCCTCGTTATACTCGCCTATGGCCAGGTCGCGCACAACCTTTGCTCCGGCCCACACGCCGCCCAGGTAGTCATTCTCCTTGAAGTAAGGAATCATCTCCTGGTTGACAATGCGGTTACTGATAGCATCGGTGATGACACCCTCCAGACCGTAGCCCGGAGCGATGAACGCCTCACCCTTGCTATGCTCGGTTTTGGGTTTGATGAGAATGACGACACCGTTGTCGTTCCCTTTTTTTCCCACGCCCCATTGCTGGCCGATGCTGTAAGCCATCATGGCCTTGTCATAGCCGCCGAAGTCTTCCATCGTGACCACACAGATCTGGTTACTCGTCTCCATGGCGATTTTCTCGAGAGAATCCTCCAGCCACTGGCAGTCGCCAAGGATGCCCGCAAAGTCGTTGACCAGGCGCGGCGGGTTGGGCCGCGGCGGCACCTGAGCCAGCACGGTCACGGCCGTCAGGCACAGCAGCAAGCAGGCCGTCAGGCGTCCTATCGCTTTATTCCATGTTGCCATAGTCATCGTTGTGGTCATCAAACAGGTCATCGTCATCGCCAAGGTCATCAAAGGAGACCTCGTTGCTCAACTCATTCTCGTCATCTCGCTCGCCAGGGAAAAACTCCGATAGCCGTTCGCCGATACGGGCAATGATGTCGCACAGGCCGTCAACGGGGCGGCCGGCCTTGAGGTAGCGCCCCAGTTCCTCCACCTCGCCGTCCCAGAAACCCTGGGGCACCGCGTCGTTGATGGCCGTATCGCCAAGGATGGCGAACTTCCGGTCCTCGTAGGCGATAAAGATCAGCACGGCATTGCGGCGCTTGGTCGTGTAGAGGTGAAGTCGGTCAAACGTCCTGGTGGCACGTTTCACCACATTACCGCGGCATCGAGGCGTCACATGGACGCAGATCTCGCCCGTCGTGTGACGCTCGGCAGCGGTAATGGCATCGGCTATGCGCCGCTGGCCATCACTGGGTATGAAATCGGCCAGTGCCATCGGTTACTTGCTTTCGCTGGTTCCGAAGTCCACCTTGGGAGCCACGTCGGCACCCTCTTGTGCCTTGAAGTAAGGCTTTTCGCCGAAGCTGAAGATGCTGGCGATGATGTTGGTGGGGAAGGTGCGGCGTTTGGTGTTGTACTCTTTTGCCACCTCGTTGAACTTGTTGCGCTCAACAGTGATGCGGTTCTCGGTGCCTTCCAGCTGACTCTGCAGCTCCAAGAAGTTCTGGTTTGCCTTCAGGTCAGGATAGGCCTCGGCCACAGCAATCAGCTTGCTCAATGCGTTGGTCACGTCACCCTGTGCAGCCTGATACTTCTGCAAGTCCTCGGGGGTCATGTTGGTGGGATCGATGGTGACCTTGGTGGCGTTGGCACGGGCCTCAATCACGCCCTCCAATGTCTCCTGCTCATGCTTGGCATAGCCCTTGACGGTCTCGACCAGATTGGGAATCAGGTCAGCACGGCGCTGATACACGTTCTCCACATTACCCCATTGGCTCTCAACGCTCTGCTGGGACTTAACCAATCCGTTGTACTTGGGCACTGCCCACAAAGCTAAAACCATAACTACCAGAGCAACCAAGGTGAGGCATCCGGTAAGTCCAAAACATCCTTTTTTCATTGTCTTAAATATTTATAAGGTGAATAATATGATTCTGAACTAAATGGCAAATTTAGTAATAACCTTGCAATTCATTGCAATAGTTGTGCCATTTTTTTCAAAACGATACAAAAAAAACGTCGACGAAACGAGGACGTTTCGCCGACTGTTTCGGTACTTGATGACAGCCGATGGCTGATATCAATAGTTCTCGGCCTTGATCTGGAAGTAAGCCTGAGGATGGTTGCACACGGGGCACATCTCGGGGGCCTTCTTGCCGATGACAACGTGGCCGCAGTTGCTGCACTGCCAGATGGTGTCTCCGTCGCGCGAGAACACGATGCCTTCCTTGATGTTGTTCAACAGCTTCAGGTAGCGCTCCTCGTGCAGCTTCTCGATGGCGGCAACGCCTTCCATCTGCTCGGCGATCTCGATAAAGCCTTCCTCGCGGGCTTCCTCGGCCATGCGCTTGTACATGTCGGTCCACTCGAAGTTCTCACCGGCAGCGGCATCCTCCAGGTTCTCGATGGTACCCTTCACGGCACCGCCCTGCAAGTGCTTGAACCACAGCTTGGCATGTTCCTTCTCCTGATTGGCGGTCTCCTCAAAGATGGCAGCGATCTGCACATAACCGTCCTTCTTGGCCTTCGAGGCATAGTAGGTGTACTTGTTACGGGCCTGTGACTCGCCGGCAAAGGCTTCCATCAGATTCTTCTCGGTCTTGGTTCCTTTCAACTCTTTCATTGTGATAGTGATAATTAGTGATTAATTGATGTTTGATTATTGTGCAAAATTAGCAACAATTTCACACTCCTCAAAATCCCTAGAACATTTTTACCGAAAAACTTCTAGCGTTCAATCTCGGCCAAGGTATTCCTGCCGGTGGGCATAGTGGTTGCGCAGGGATTCAAAGGCGGCCGGTGTGGCTTTCAGGGCCGCGGTGTCGGCCAGGATGTCATAGCTGGCGGCGATACCGGCAAGGGTAACCTGTGCCGCGCCTGTGGCGGGGCTGTTAATCGTCGGCACGGGAATGTCCCAGTGGTAAAATTCATTTAGCGCCTCAAGCATCATGGCGGTGCCGCGTTGTTTGCCCTCACGGCTGTAGCCGGCGATATGGGGTGTGGCGACGATAGCTTTTTCAAGCAATTCACGGGAGATGTTGGGCTCATTTTCCCAGCAGTCCAGGGCGACATCGCCTTTCCAGCCGAGCAAGGCCTCGTTATCGGCAATCGCGCCACGGGCAGCATCGAGAATCAGGCGGCAATGGGCCAGCCCGTCAAGAAACGCCCGGTCAAACAGGTGCCACGTGGGCCACTGTCCGCCACGCGTCAACGGCGTGTGCACCGTGATGATGTCGCAGCGTCGCTGCAACTCCTCCAACGGCAGGAACCCTCCATCAACAGCACTCTCCGTCCCATCCGTTACATCCGTTCTATCCGTTTTCTCCGTTCTATCCGTTTTCTCCGCCATCTCCCGCGGCGGGTCGTTAAGCAGGACGGTAAATCCCAACGCCTTGCCCCAGCGGGCGACAATAGACCCGATATGCCCCACGCCCACGACACCCAAGGTGAGGCCGTCGGGCGAGCCGATGTCGCGGGTCCGCATCCACGCGTCGATGGCACAAAACACCCACTGCGCCACAGCGGGTGCATTGCAGCCGGGTGCATTACGCACGGTGATGCCGCGGCTGGCGCAGTAATCAAGGTCAATGTGGTCGGTGCCGATGGTCGCCGAGCCGATAAATCGCACGCGGCTGCCGTCGAGCAAGGCGGCATCGCAGCGGGTGCGGGTGCGGATGACCAGGGCATCGGCATCACGCACGACATCGCGAGTGATGTCACCCGGCTCCAGATAAAGGACCTCGGCTCGAGGCTCTATCAGCCCCTGGATGTTCGGAATATGGTTATCGACAATGATTTTCATGGCAACAAGATGCTAGCGGCACAAAAAGCACAACAACCCACTATCAGCAGCAAGATGAACACGTGGCGGTGGTGGTTGGTGGTATGCAGGGTGTGGGCATGAGCCACTTGCACACCCACCATCAGGTTGAGCACGGGCAGGAAAACAGCCACATCGCTGTAGTCGATGCATAGTGCAATGACCGTCATGACGAGAACAAAGACAAAGAATGCGTTATACACGCGTGTCTGCATCCGGTAGTTCATGATCGTCATCAGATTCATCACGGCCAGAACGATGCCCGTCACCGCGGTGAGTACCGCCAGCGTGAGCACCACATTGGTCTGGGGCGTGAACGACAGGTTCCAAATGCCGTTGACCGACGGCATGGCGAAGGCCGATGGCGACACGATGCCAAGGCCCAGCACTATCCAGAACGGGGTGACCAGTCCAAAGAGCATGGCCAGCAAGCCCTTGAGATTCAGCGCACCCATATTGAGGAAACACAGCAGATAGGCAGGCAACAACGCCACAAAACCATAATGGAACATGCTGCCTGTCGCCACAATGGCAAAAATAAGGAAAATGCTGCGTTGGGCATGCTTGTCTTGATACGACGCGAACAGGGGCAGTACCGATATCGCCGTCACCAGCGACAGCAGGGTGCCGGCATTCAACGCCACAAGTCCTGACGGATGAGCCAGCTGCAACAGGAAAAACGATGAGACGAACAGATGTGTCATCGAGCGAACAAAGGTATATACCTTGTTCACCGCCAGGATGATGGCGCCAGTGACCAGCAGACACAGCAGGTTAACACCGGCCGACAGTGCTCCGCCATCAAACAGTTCGCCTTGTAATGAGAAAAAGATGCCCGAGCCTTGATTACCGACGGGTTTGACGCCCATCCACAGGGCCATAACGGTGGCAGCCACCATCGCCACGGCACATAGCAGCATGAAAGAACGCCCGTTATAATACTCGTTGATGTGTTCGCTCTTGGTCATCTCAAGCTAACCCCAACAGCTAACAGTTGAATTATTCCTCCTTCGGCTCATCCAGGTCACGTCGTTTCCAACTCTTGCGACGGCCATGGACGATGGGCACCTCCTTGTCGTCACCCAAGGTCGGCTGGCGACCACGCAGGATGCGCTTGGCAAAAGCCTCGCTGTGACGGAATTCCTGATCAAAGTCGTCATCATAGCGGCCTCGACGGTCACGATTATCCACATCCGACATCATGCGGCGGTCACGCGCAATGGCAGCGCGACGCTGACGCTCCTCGTCACTGATGGGACCGGCATCAGGGCGGCGGTCGTCATCATGACGACGGCGAGGACGCTCGTCACGCCGGCGGTCGTCATCAAAGCGGCGACGAGGACGGTCACCATGGTCGTCACGACGCTCACGACGCTCGCGCCCGGGACGGCGATCATCACCCGCCTCGATCTTGCGCGACTGATAATTACCCTTACTGCGCTCACTGGCGCGGAAACCCTCGTTGCGGATGTGCTCTCCACGTTCGCGCATCTCGTTATAGCGGCCGTCAAAAATGACATATTGCAGCAACTCACAATCCAGTCCGCCGTTATTGAGCTTGTAGCGCACCGACGGTTTCAGGCCCACCTTGTGGTACAGCTCCTCGTTAAAGCAGATGAGCCACACGTTGTAGCCCTGGAAAGTGTGCTTGAACTTGTAACCCAGGTCGCTGTACAGCTGCTCGATGTCCTCCATGTTCAGACGCTCGCCGTAGGGCGGGTTGCTGATCAGGGTGCCACCAGCAGGCACCTCGTTGATGTCGTTGATGTCACGGCGCTCGAGTTCGACATACTTATTCAAACCGGCATTCTTCACATTGGCACGGGCGATGGCGATGGCCTTGCCCTCGATGTCACTGCCGTAGATCTTGTGAGTGAACTCGCGCTCGGCACTATCATCGTTGTAGATCTTGTCAAACAGCTCGGCATCGTAGTCGGGCCACTGCTGGAAAGCAAAACTGTCGCGGTACACACCGGGAGCGATGTTGGCAGCGATGAGCGCTGCCTCGATCAGGAACGTGCCCGATCCGCACATGGGATCAACCAGGTCGGTTTCTCCCTTCCAGCCGCTCAGCAGGATGATGCCGGCGGCCAGCACCTCGTTGATGGGTGCATCGGTCTGCGCCACACGCCAGCCGCGCTTGAACAGCGGTTCTCCACTGCTGTCCAGCGACAAGGTCACATCGCGGCCCGAGATGTGCACATCAAGACGGATTTCGGGATTGTCGAGGCGAATGCTGGGGCGCTTGCCGTACTTCTCATTGAAAAAGTCGGCAATCGCGTCCTTGACACGATAGGTGACAAATCGGGAGTTGTTGAAGTTCTCACTATAGACGGTGGCATCGATGGCAAACGTCGTCTTCACTGTCATCAGCTTCTCCCAGTCAAAGGACTTGAGCTGCTCATACAGGTCGTCGGCTCCGTCCGAGCGCAGCGTCAGGAAGGGTTTGAGCACACGCACCGCAGTGCGGCAGGCAAAATTCGCCCGGTAGAGCATTTCCTTGTCTCCCTTGAAGTAAACCACGCG
The DNA here is from genome assembly GCA_900317325.1 of uncultured Prevotellaceae bacterium. Lineage (GTDB taxonomy): Bacteria > Bacteroidota > Bacteroidia > Bacteroidales > Muribaculaceae > Sodaliphilus. The sequence continues at coordinate 31,210 of ONGE01000018.1, read as the reverse complement.
GTTACCCTCGGCAACATCGTCTGCGCCTAAATTACGCAACTCATCGGCGAGCACACCTTCCAGCCCGAGGAAGGTCTTCGCCACCATGTCAAATTTGTCGGTCATCATGTTCAATTATCTTTTTGCACCGCAAAGGTACAACAGAAATAGGAATTAGGGGGCAGGTTTCAGGAATTATTTTGGCAACTGGATTCAGGAGGCAACCAAAAACCAAGGGGAAAAACATATCAGATTCTGTAAACCTTCGCATTTTTAATGCAAAACACCCGCCGCGGTCAAAACATTTGCAGTAATTTTGCAATCACAATAACAAACGGGCGGCAAGGCCGCCTTCATTGATAACTCAACTAATAAAACAAAAATGAAAATCGAAGCAGGAAAATACGTGGAACTCGTATATGAGATCTTTGTCGTCAACGGTGAGGAACAGACCAGTGTGTTCAAGTTCAACAAGGAACACCCCGATGCCTTTGTTTTCGGCATCGACCTCTCGCTCATCGAGGGCTTCCAGAATCACATCATGGGACTGGAGCAGGGCGACAAATTTGATTTCACTCTCCAACCTCATGAAGCCTTCGGTATGAAGAACCCCGAACTCATCTATGAACTGGAAAAGGAAATTTTCCACATCGACGGCAAGTTTGACGCCGAGAACATTCGACCTGGCGCACGCGTGCCCATGATGACCCAGGAAGGCATGCGCATCGAGGGACAGGTCGTTAAGGTCACCGACGAGAAGGTGTTCATGGACTTCAACCACCAGCTCGCAGGCGAGACGGTGCGCTACACCGGTTTTGTACAGCTCGTGCGCGACGCCACCCCCGAGGAACTCAACCCCAAGCATCACGGCTGCGGATGCGGCTGTGAAGAATGTGGTGGCGGCGACTGTGGCCACGACCACAGCAACGGCTGCGATTGCGGCTGCGGCGGCTGCTGACACCCACCGATCAAGCAACAGGGACAACATCGTTGAACAACCATGACAACTTGTATTATCTAATTGTTGTTTAAGTTGTTATCACGTTGTTTTAGTTGTTTGAAAAAGGTCAAGTTATGCTAAAAATTTATAATAAGGCAACAATTACGGAAATTTTTCTTTAATCAGCCTTGCACATTATAAATTTATGTGTAATTTTGCACCGTGTTTCAAATAGCAGAAAATTTCTAAATCTTTAATAACTAAATATTTATTATGGCTAAATTTGATAAGGCTATCTTAGCAGAGAAGTACGGTATCACTGGTGTTACCGAGGTTCTTTACAACCCCAGCTATGAGGTGATGTTCAATGAGGAGATGAAACCCGGTCTGGAAGGTTATGACAAGGGTCAGGAGACCGAACTGGGTGCCATCAACGTGATGACCGGCGTATATACCGGCCGTTCACCTAAGGACAAATTCATCGTTGACGATGCCAACAGCCATGACAAGGTGTGGTGGACCACTCCCGGCTATCCCAACGACAACAAGCCCGTGACCGAGGCCACTTGGGCTGCCCTGAAGGACCTCGCTGTGAAGCAGCTCAGCGGCAAGCGCCTGTTCGTGGTCGACGGCTTCTGCGGTGCCAACAAGGACACCCGCATGAAGGTGCGCTTCATCATGGAGGTGGCATGGCAGGCTCACTTCGTGACCAACATGTTCATCCGTCCCCAGAACGAGGAGGAATTTGACCAGGAGCCCGACTTCACCGTTTACTGCGCCAGCAAGGCCAAGGTGGACAACTACAAGGAACTCGGTCTGAACAGCGACACCGCCGTTGTCTTCAACGTGACCAGCAACGAGCAGGTTATCCTCAACACCTGGTACGGTGGTGAGATGAAGAAGGGTATGTTTTCGATGATGAACTACTTCCTGCCGCTCAAGGGCATTGCTGCCATGCACTGCTCGGCCAACTGCGACATGAACGGCGAGAACACCGCCATCTTCTTCGGTCTCTCCGGCACCGGCAAGACCACCTTGAGCACCGACCCCAAGCGTAAACTCATCGGTGACGACGAGCACGGCTGGGACGACAACGGTATCTTCAACTTCGAGGGTGGCTGCTATGCCAAGGTGATCAACCTGGACAAGGACGCTGAGCCCGACATCTACAACGCCATCCACCGCGACGCTCTGCTCGAGAACGTCACTGTTGACGAGAACGGCAAGATCGACTTCGCCGACAAGAGCGTGACCGAGAACACCCGCGTGAGCTACCCCATCTACCACATCAAGAACATCGTGCGCCCCATCAGCCACGCCCCCGCTGCCAAGCAGGTGATCTTCTTGAGTGCTGACGCATTTGGCGTGCTGCCTCCCGTTTCGATTCTCGACTCAGAGCAGACCAAGTACTACTTCCTCAGCGGCTTCACCGCCAAGCTCGCAGGTACCGAGCGCGGCATCACCGAGCCCACCCCCACCTTCAGTGCTTGCTTCGGCCAGGCATTCCTCGAGCTGCATCCCACGAAGTATGCCGAGGAGCTCGTTAAGCGCATGGAGATGAGCGGTGCCAAGGCTTACTTGGTGAACACTGGTTGGAACGGTACTGGCAAGCGCATCTCGATCCGCGACACCCGCGGCATCATCGACGCTATCCTGAACCACAGCATCGACAACGCTCCTACCAAGGTGATTCCTTACTTCAACTTCACTGTTCCCACCCAGCTCGAGGGCGTTGACACCGGCATCCTCGACCCGCGTGACACCTACGCCGATCCCTCACAGTGGGAAGAGAAGGCCAAGGATCTCGCTTCCCGCTTCATCAAGAACTTCGTCAAGTACGAGGACAACGAGGCAGGTAAGGCTCTGGTAGCAGCTGGTCCCCAGCTCTAAACCTCAGGAAATAATAAAACATTTCTATATTTGTGAGAGCGGTTCCCGGTCGGGAGTCGCTCTCTCTTCGTCTCGTTTTACATGCCATAACCCCACCCGTCATAAAAAAGTTGCATCGATCTGACAGCCATTGATGCAACTTTTTTGTACTTTTGTCATCGAGATATGCGTGTACTCATTGTCAACACCTCCGAGAGGACAGGTGGAGCAGCCATCGCCGCCAACCGCCTGATGCACGCCTTGAACCGCAACGGGGTCGAGGCGCAGATGCTTGTGCGTGACCGCAAGACCGACGCTCTCGAGGTGGTGAGCATCCCGCAGTCGTGGCGCCTCAAGGCCAACTTCCTGTGGGAACGCGGTGTCATCTGGCTGAACAACGGCCTGAGCAAGCAAGGCATTTTCCAGGTCGATATCGCCAATGCCGGCACCGACATCACTACCCTGCCCGCATTCCAGCAGGCCGACGTCATCCACCTGCACTGGGTCAATCAGGGCTTCCTCTCGTTAAAGAATCTGGAACGCATCTGCGCCAGCGGCAAACCCGTGGTCATGACACTGCACGACCAGTGGTATTTCACGGGCATCTGCCATTACTCGAGCGACTGCGACAAGTACCGGACGCAATGCGAGAAATGCCCCATGCTCAAGGGGCCCGGCATCGATCTGGCACGACGGGTCTATAACCGCAAGCGGGCGATTTACGAGGGACGCAACATTACTTTTGTGGGATGCAGCCGATGGATGGCCGACCTGGCCCGCAAGAGCAGCCTCACCCGGGGACACACCGTCACCAACGTCCCCAATGCCATCGACACCGATGTCTTCAAACCGATGGACAAGCTGGAAGCACGCCGGCGACACAATTTGCCGATGGACAAAAAGCTGCTGCTCTTCGGAGCGCAGCGCATCACCGACAAGCGCAAGGGCTTCGACTTCCTCGTCGAGGCTTGTGAACACATCAGCATGCATCACCCCACCCTGCCGGGCCAACTCGAGGTAGTCGTGCTTGGAGGCGACGCCCCCAGTGTCAAGGAGCTACTGCCCCTCCCTGTCCACATCGTCAATTACCTCAGCAATGAGGACGATATCGCCCAATTGTATAATGCAGTAGATTTGTTCGTCACACCCTCGCTTCAGGACAACCTCCCCAACACCATCGTCGAGGCAATGTCATGCGGCACGCCCTGCGTGGGCTTCGACGTCGGCGGCATCCCCGAGATGATCAACCACAAGCAGGATGGTTATGTGGCCGATTATTGCGATAGCCTGGACTTCGCGCAAGGCATCGCCTGGTGCCTCAACCCCGACCGACAGCCCGCCCTCAGCGCCGCCGCACGAGCCGACGCCCTGGCCACCTACAGCCAGTCAGTCGCCGCCACCCGCTACCTCTCCATCTACCAATCAGCCCTCACTCCTAACTCCTAACTAAAAAAAATGCCGCGATTGCGGCATTTTTTCTAAACACTCCAGTCAATTACCTTCTTCAGCTTGCGCTCATAGTACTGCCTAAGGTCGCTCCAGCGGTAATACGGTCCCGTGACTGGCTTCACTGGGAGCAGGGCCTCGTGCTCATTGAGGAGCACTTTGACCAGGATGTCGTCGGCACGGTTGCCTGTGGTACCTACGGGGCGGTAGAACACCATCTGGATGTTGCAAGCCTTGGGGATGGTGTTGTAGTCCTGCCAGTGCTCGTGCAGCGTTTCCAAATCATCGCAACTGTAGTTCACGCTGTCAAGTTCCATCAGGCATGCCAGAGGCAGCACGCAGGTCTCGTGACCAAAACGCAGTGATGCGCCGTTCTCACCGGTGGCGATGGCATTATCGGCCTTCTCAATCATATCGCGCAGCAGGGCGCGCTCGATAAAGGGCATGCGGTTGCCGTTCTGGGGCGCATTGGCCCAGTGGACATACCAGTATATATTCTTCAATCGCCACAGCTCAAAAATCTCGCCGTTGCTGAAGTAGTGGTACAGGTTAACGTCATCAAAGAACTGGTGTCCCTGCAGCGAGCCCGCCACGTCGAACACGTCACGCATGAGTTGGCGCCCGTTCAGGTTAGCGGCAGCCCAAGCGGTGTCGTTCACCAGCTGGGCGATGAAACGCTTGGGGTTCAAGTACTTGAGGTACATGTTGTCGGAAATGGGATCCACACTCTTGCGCAGGTCATTGGCTAACGTGTCCTCGCCGTAGCCCCAGCCCATGTAATACATGTCGTGGTAGCTGGCATCGGTCGTGATGCGCAGATTGGGGTTGAGCGTGCGCAGGCGCATGGTCTCGTTCTGCATCGACAGGATACAGCGGATGATGACAGTCGAGCGGGCATCAACACGAGCATCGCCGGCAAATACTTCGGGAAAATTATCGAACATGCGCTGGGCGATTTCCTGATGCTGCAAGGCTCCCTCGTCGCTCAAGTCGCCCGCGCGGTTGCGTGAGGTCTCGTACACCATGCTCAATTGTCGCCTCAACAGTTCGCCTTGAAGGTTGAGCATACCCGCCTCCTTGGCCTTGGCAAGTTCCTTGCAGGGGCGCTCATAATACTTGGCATTGGTCAACCAACGGCTGCCGTGGCGGCCGTAGTGGTCGATATAGAACGGCTCATAACCCGCTGGGGCGGCGCTGAGCTCGGGCACCTTCAGGTCGGTGCCGTAGGGATAGGCATAGTGATTGCTCGCCGAGCGATCAAAGTTACCGATGACCTGCTTCCTGGGAGTTTGTGCGCTCATGGTCATGCCGACCAGCGCTACCATGATAAAATATAATGTGATGCGTTTCATTTCGTGGGCGGGATGATGGGTTGACGGGAAAGTTTATCAATAAAGTAGTCGCGCACGTCGCTCCAGTGGTAATAGGGAGCGACATCGGTCTCGACGGGCAGCGTGGCCTCACGCTCGTTGAGCAACGGCAACATCAGGATATCGTCACTACCAGCCTTGCGGAAGTACACGAACTGGATATTGGCGGCCATCGGGAAGATCTTGTACGTCTGCCAGTACCGGTCCAGCGTCTCCAGGTCGGTCGTGCGGTAGTCGGCTCCGTTCAAGCCCATCAGGCAACACAGCGGCAGCACCACGCTCTCGTGGCCAAACCGCAGCGATGCGCCCGGCGACTGGTTGTCGCCCGTGATGGCGCGGTCGGCATCCTCGATGAAGTTGCGTAGCAGGTTGGCCTCCATATAGTCCACACGGCACTGCGTCAACGGCGTCTCGCCCGAGTTGATGTACCAGTACATGTTATTGTAGCGCCACACGCTGTAAATATCGTCGGCACTGAACAGGTCATACCAGTTCACGCCCTCAAACACGCGGTGACTCTGCATGTTGCCGCACACCTCAAACAAGTACAACATCATCCGATAGGGGTCGCTGACACTGTCGCGGGCGAATTTCTGGTCGTTGAAGAGCTTCTTCAGCATGCCCTTGGGCTTCAGCCATTTCTTCATGAGTTCATCGCGCACGGGAGCCATCTTCTGCCGCAGCGGCTTCACCACGCTGTCGCTGTAGTTCATATAGTACATCGTGGCCTGGCTGGCATCGGTCGAGATCTTCAACCGCGGATTCAGCGAGGCAAGCATGTCGACCTCGTTCTGCATCGACAGGATGCAGCGAATCACAACCGTCGAGCGGGCGATAACCGGCGCACCGTCAACAAACACCTGCGGGAAGTTCTGGAACATGCGGCGTGCGATGCCCTGATGCTGTTCGTGACCCAGGTCGCTCAACTCGCCCAAGCGGCCATGACTGGCTTCATACACCAGGCGAAGCGTGTCCAGCACCTCCTGACCGCGACGGGTAAGTTTGCCGTACCGCTCCCCCTTTTCCAGCATCTGCAACGGGTAGGAGTACTTCTTGTCGTTGATCAGCCAGCGGCTGCCGTGACGACCGTAATGGTTGATGAAAAACGGCGCATAGCCTGCAGGAGCCGGTGTGATGGCCGGGAAACCGTCAACAGGATAGGCCTGGTAATTGTTGGCGCTCAGCTTCGGGTTCGCCTTGAAGTCCTCGCGAACACCGGCCGTGAGGGACATCACCCCCACCAACGCCAAGCACACGATAACGATGATTCTTTTCATGACAGTAGTATCTATCGGTTAGTTTTGTTCAACTCGCAAAATTAACAAAAAAAGCGCAACACCCCACCACCTCCCCCCTAAAAACTCAAAATGCCATCAACACTCCGTCCCAAACGCCCGAACGGCGGTCATCTGAGCACCCCGTGTGATGCGAGCAACTGAATGAAAGCCAGCTGCTATCATCTAACTAAAAAACAACCGCCCGCCATGGATGGTGGCGGGCAGCAGTTTGGATGATGTGTGTTTCTCTCAATTTAAGGAATACCTAATTATTTAAAATCTAAACATTTCTCTCAAAAGTCATATGGCGTCAGGCCGAAATCGTTTAGCCAATTCATTCTGTCGCCTAATCTATCAACGATGCCGAATGAGCCTGTTCCACCTTGCAAACCTTGATTAAACGTCCACTGGTAGCTGTTGCCGTGTGAACTCATCAAGGACAGGTAGTATGTCCCGCTGGACATGATGCTGGCATCAATGATGTCATAATCGCCGCTTATTATTGAACTGAAGACAACTTGCAGAGTCGACGACGATGTAATCGTCACATTGTAGTACTCACTCTCGTTGCCATAAACAGCAATCTGGTTCGTCGTGTTGTCATAGACCAATTGGGGTTGATCAGCATAAAGCTTCACCTCAATGCGATCCCTACCAGTCGACTGGTGGGTCATGTCAGGTCTATTTTGAGCCATCGCGGTCAGGCCGCAGATGGTGATGAGTATAGCGATAATATAACGTTTCATAATTTCAAAATGTTTAGATTCAACGATAGTATGTTTAGATTTCCGACGCAAAATTACAGCCAATATTTGAAATTACCAAATTTTTTCGTAATACACGGGGATTTTAATTCTCTGTAAATCAAGATGATAAAAAAATATTTTTAATACACGTTTCGGGGCATCGAATTTTGGTGCCGAAAACGGCCATTTTTGACTTTTTTCGGTCAATTTACACTTTTCCGTTGTGCTTGATGTACTCGTTGAGCGAGCAGTCCAGCCCCATCTTCTTGACAAGTCGCTGCTTGATCACGCTCACACTGGTGGCGTTGGAGTAACCCATGATGATGGCGATGTGGATATAGGAATAGCCCATGCAGGTCAGGGCCAGCAGCAGCAACTCGCGATCGTTGAGCTGGGGGTAGTTCTCGCGCGTGCGCGTCATGATGTTGTCATGCTCCAGGTCGATGTAGTCATACAGCTTGACCCAGTTGTCACGGTTGCTGTCCTGGAACTTGACAATGCGCTTCATGTTCTCGGCAATGCGGTTGTTGGGCTCGTGGTAACAGGCCTCGATGATGTCGCTCAACATACCCATGTGCGACGCGATAAAGCCCTTAAGGCGTTCGTCGTTGATTTTCAGCTCGTTGATGTTGACCTGCAAATCGGCCAGGTCATTGTTCTGACTCTGGGAACGGTCCTTGAGCTCAAGCACGAGTTTGTCGTAGTGGTGCGAACGGCGGTAGAACAGCAACGCCAGCAGCAACAGCGACAGGATCACTGCGGCAGCGATGGCCCAAAAGATGTAATTACGGGTACGGCGGGCCTGATCTTGCTGGTTCTTGTATTGCTCGTCAAAGCTCAACTCGGCGTACATGATGTTGACAATCTCAGGGTCGTTGAACGACGAGAATGAGATGCTGTCACATTCAAGGCTGAGTTTGAGGAAGTTAAGCTCCTCGCCTCGGGCTTTTGCAATCAGACTGAGCGGCTCCAGGTAATTGTTGGACTTGAAATATGTCGAATCCCTCTCCCGGCCTTGCTGCGCAAGTTGCAGGTACCACATAGCGGAATCCGGCATCCCCAGGCTGGCATACACGTTGGCAAATGTTGTATACACATTGTCGTTCAGGCCATAAAGGCCCAAGGGCTTGATGCGCTGCAATTGCCTGTAGGCCATCTTGTTATAGAACTTATCTTTCTGCCCCTGCATGAAATACAGATAGGCCAGGATATTGTGGCAACTGATCAGGTTACCGGTATCCTTCTTGACCTCGGCCAGCGAAATAGCCTCTTTGAGCTTATTCTCGGCGACATCGGCATTGCGAGAACGATACAGGGCCCCTAACTCCTTCAGGCACAGGATCTGATAGGTCGTGTCCTTGACACGCTCAAAGCATTCCACGGCCTGCTCCAGCTTCTCGAGGTCACGACCGTCGAGGGCGTTGTGGCTGGTGTACAACTTGCTCATCCTCAGCAAGGAATAGCCCTTGTTGAAGTAATCTCCGTTCTCACTGGCTGTCGCCTCGGCTTTCTTGTAGAACAGCATGGCGCTATCGGGCTTGCCGTCCTCCTCGAGCCGGGCGCCATTATAGAGATAGGCACGCGCAAGCTTCTCATGCTCAGCTCTATGATGCTCAAAGAAGTCGATCGACGCGTTGATGGCATTGCTGTCGCCCGAGATAGGGATGTAGTTCATGTAACGTGCCTGAGTGAGCAACAGGGAGTAATAGGCACGGTCTGCGCTCTTACTGAGCGAGTTGGGATCGATGGAAGTCAATCGCACAAGCGTCGTATCGAACTGAGTGTACATCAGGCTGTCGGCACTCGCCAGGCGGCGGTCATAGTCAGGCACACGATTACAACTGGCGAGGACACTCGCCAGAACCATGATTATAAGCCAGATATGAATCAGGTATTTCATCATCCGATTGCAAAGATAATGTTTTTTTTCTTTGCAAGCGTTTTTTCGGAATATTTTTCAATCCCAAGATGATTTACATTCAGAATTAAAAGCAACAACTTCATGTATCGTTTCCTCAAAACTCAAGGGAACGATACATGAAGTTAAAGTTGAAAGCCTTTTTTAATGCCAATTACGCCAATTAGACTGATTTCACGAAAAAAAAACTATTCGCAATAATTAGATGAAATCGCATAATTGGCTTCGCCGAACTAAAGGTTCGCATTAGCCCCGCAGGGGCTGCCTCAACAGTTTTTTATATAGATTTCTCGGCCGCAAGACCGATTATAGCTCTCAGACTACTCCTTGAGGCGGGAGTCGATGATGATAGTCACGGGGCCGTCGTTGACGAGCGCCACCTGCATCTCGGCGCCGAACACGCCCTTCTTGGTCGGCTTGCCCAGCAAGGCGGCCAATTCGTCGCAGTAGGCCTCATACAGCGGCACGGCCAGGTCGTGGCCAGCAGCATGGATATAGCTGGGGCGGTTGCCCTTCTTGGTCGAGGCGTTGAGGGTGAACTGGCTCACGGCCAGTACCTCTCCTCCCGCATCGATGATGCTGCGGTTCATCACTCCCTGCTCGTCGTCAAAGATGCGCAGGTTCACCGTCTTCTGCGCCAGCCAGCGCATGTCATCCATAGTGTCGCCCTCACGGACGCCCACCAGCACCATCAGCCCGGGGCCGATGGTGCTGTGCACTTGTCCGTCGATGGTGACCGAAGCCTCGGTCACTCGTTGTATCACAATTCTCATTTTAGTTTCAATAATTCCATCAAGGCCAAAGCGAGTCCCTAAGTACGCGGATGCCCCTTTAACCCTTAACCTTTAACCCTTAACCAGCGGGCGCTGGCGCCCGCTTACTTGATCCACTTGAACAGGTCGCCGAAAGAGGCCTTCTTGCCGTAATGCAGGATGCCGCGGCGATAGATGCGGGCGGCAATCCACGTGATGCCCAGGGCCGTACCGAACAGCAGAACCAAACTCAGCAGCATCTGCCAAGCGGGCACGCCGAACGGCAACCTCACCATCATCACCACAGGCGAGGTGAACGGAATGATGGAACACCACACCGCCGTGGGCCCCGATGGATTCTCCATGCAGAACATACCGGCATACAGGGCAATGATCATAATCAGCATCACGGGCGTCATGAACTGTGACGAGTCGCTGGGCTGATCCACAGCCGAGCCTAAACCCGCGAACAGCGAGCTATACAGGAGATAACCACCCAGGAAGTAGAGGATGAAATAGAGGATGATGGGCAAGAAATTGATCGAGTACAGCTCCTTCATGATGCCATCCATGACTCCCGTATCGGCAGCAGCGCCTGCTGCAGCCATCGCCTCAGGCGAGCCCATTCCACTGATGCCCAGAGCGCCACCTGCAATTATGCCGACGATAACAAAGAGCGCAAGCCAGATGGCCATCTGGGTCAGGCCAACGAGGCCCACACCGATGATTTTGCCTAACATCAGCTGGAAAGGTCGGCAACTGCTCACGATCACCTCGACAATGCGGTTGGTCTTCTCCTCGATGACGCTGTTCATGATCATAGCGCCATACATGAGCACAAACATATAGGTGAACAGCGACAGAACCAGACCCAGACCCATGGCGAGATCGGTCGAAGATTCCTTTTCTCCCTCTTCACTCAACTTGATGGAGCGCACGTCAACATCGACGTGGGCCTTGTCGACCATCTGTTGCAGGTTGGGAATGCCCATCGATGCGAGGTGGGCACTCTCGATGGTGTCGGCAAGGGTGCTGCGCACCGTCGTTACCAGCGCTGGCGTGATGGTACCTTTACTCAAGATATCGACCGTACCCGTGCTGTCCACGTCGCGCGGGATGATGACCATGGCGTCGATGCCGTCTTCGGCCTTGCTGTAGAAATCGCGGGCGTTAGACACGGTGAGGTCTTTCTCGATCACAAAATTGTACATCTCGTCGCTGTGCAGCGCGCTGCCATAGCGTCCGGTTTCGTCAACAACCGAAATCATTTGCACGTCGCTGCCCTTATCATTGAGGTAGCCAAGTAACATGGGAACGGCTCCGATGATGAAAATCAGCAGCGGCATACCCAATGTCATCAATATGAATGACTTGCGCCCGACAATCGACATATATTCACGGGCGATGATGAGGCGAAGCTTATTCATTGTTGTTCAGTATTATTGGATTTAACGGTCTCGATAAATATCTCGTTCATGCTGGGCAACACCTCGGTGAAGCCCGTCAGACGGTAGTGCTCGTTGAGCCAGGCGATGGCATCACGCACCTGCACGCCCTCGGCAAGCTTGATGCGTATGTCGTCTTTCTTGATGGGGTCAGGAGGCAACAGGCTGAACAGCGAGGCGTTCGCCTCGATCTTGTCGGGCGTCTGCACCGCGATGATGTTCTTCTTGTGCTGCTGCTTCACCTGGGCAACGCTGCCGGTGAGCACCACCTGGGCATGGTTCAGCAGGGTGATCTGCTGGCACACCTCCTCGACCGAAGACATGTTGTGGGTCGAGAACAGGATGGTACTGCCCTGGTCGCGAAGGGCCAGGATCTCGACCTTCAGTTGCTCGGCGTTCACCGGGTCGAAGCCCGAGAACGGCTCGTCGAAGATCAACAGCGGCGGGCGGTGGATGACGGTGCCGATGAACTGCACCTTCTGTTGCATACCCTTCGACAGGTTCTCCACCTTCTTGTTTTCCCACTCCTTCAGGTCAAAACGGTCGAGCCACCAGTGCATCGACGCCACGGCATCGGCCTTGGTCATGCCTTTGAGGCGACCCAGATACACGATGTGGTCGCCCACCTTCATTTTCTTGTACAGGCCGCGCTCCTCAGGCAGATAGCCGATGTGGGTAATGTCGGCATCGGTCATCTTCTTGCCGTTGAGCAGCACTGTGCCCTCGTCGGCAGCGAGGATGCGGTTGATGATGCGGATCAGGGTGCTCTTGCCGGCGCCGTTAGGACCCAGCAAGCCGTAGATGCAGCCCTGCTCAACCTGCATCGAAACGCCTGCCAGGGCGGTATGCCCCTCATAGCGTTTCACCACGTTGTTGATGTCTAAATAAGCCATAATGTATTGTATTTAGTTTCTGTTTTCAGTCATTGGTTGACAACTGCATGTTCACAATGATAACTGCTTTTGTCCCTTAGATGCACTTTAGGGGCAAAAAACTACAAAAAAAATCAAGAAAAATTGCCCCGGCTGTCATTAATCCTTCTTGGACAATGACAGCCGAGGCAATATTTTACAGGGATTTCTTTTCTCCTAACTCTTTATTTCCTGTTGCTTTTTTTCGTTGTTGCTTCTCACGATCATCAGGGCATACCAAATTAATCCGATATAGAAAATAGCCGTATTGACATCATTCAACGTGTTGAACAAATGATTCGCGTCGTGAGCGGGGTTATCCATGAGGGATTTCAAGACAAAACCGCCGAATGCACTGATAAATACCAGCAAACATCCTGCTATGAGTCCGTTGCGAGTGAATCGGCTGACCTGCCCGTTGAAGTATTCAAGGGCTGCGTTGCTCAGAATCAGCACGAAGATGAGCCGATTAAAGAACACCTCACACTTGGCGAGGGCTTCGGGTGCATGCCCGAAGGTGTTCCATACGTCCAGGGCTACTAATATCAATGTGACGAAAAACAGTCCCATTGACACGATATGTCTCTTGTTATCAGTCATGACATCTCGTTAGTTTGGGAGTTGGACAGATGTTTAGATTATAATTCAGTATTCCTTACATCGAGTGAAACGGCTCGATGGCGAGTCTTCCTCACTGCTGCCTTCGCTGCTCAAAACAGCGACAAAACCACCGACGAGATGATACTGATGACTGCGATGGCAATCGCCGTGATGGTTACGATACATAATTGCGGTTCCATAATGAATTAAATTTTGAGTTGTTATTTGTTTTGTTGTCTAGCGGTATCGGAAAAGCCTGATTTCCGTTTCGCTGTTACAAAATTAAAGCAGTCCCATCCATCTGACAAACATTTTTATGACAAAAATGCCGTTTGTCTAATTATTAGACATCAATTTGTCTATTTTTTTTACACTTTCGGCCACCAACCTCACTTCCAGCCCCGAAAAAAACCGAGAACCGGAGGCTACCTGTCCCCCGGTTCTCGTAACAGAATAGACTAATCTCGTTATTAGTTAGATTCGCGTAATTGGCTTCGCCGAACTAAAGGTTCGCATTAGCCCTGCAGGGCCTGGCCCAACAGCCATCCCATAACCATTTTTTTTAATCTCTTGCGAGCCCAAGCGAGCAACCCCAATATCTTAGCGCCTTAGCGCCTTAGCGTGGGGCATTTTTCGCGCCTACCAAAATAAAAGGTTGTTTAAGTTGTTTATCGTTGTTCCTGTTGTTTGATAAAAAACTTCGCGTCTTAGCGCCTTAGCGTGGGGCCAAGTTGTGTCGTTGCATCATTTCAATGATTTTGATCGTGAGAAGGAAAAGTCCGTTTCGCCTTTGACAAGGTAGGCGGTAATCAAGGGTGCACCCTTGTTAGAATCATAGAAGTTGTCATAGTCATAGAAAGTGTGTTCGCCACGATGCGAAACAGTCCAGTTAGGTGCCTTCTCAAGGGCTTGGTAGAACTCCTCGCCTGGCACAGTGTCAAATTCATAATAAATGTTCTCATCGACTCGCTTCACCTCGGTCAGCGGCGGGAAATTCACACCAAGCACTTTAGAGAGCGTATCGCGGTCAACCACGGCACTGAAGTCTGCACTGTTATTCCTGAACACGATCTCAAATCCCTTCCACGTGTCTGTCTCCCTGCACGGCATTTCAATTTCCACGATGATGTTGTTGCCTAGGATATCAGGCCGCTTTTGACCAGCAGTCAATGTAGTGTCGAGCTGAAAGAAGAGTCTCATGTTGTTTTCCTTGCCCAGGTCAAATGTGTACCATCTGCTGTATTTACCGCTATCTACCACAGCCACGATTCTCTGGATCTCGGCTGGAGTGACTTCCTTCAGGAACTTGCAGCACACGACAAACTTTTCTACACCATATATGGCATCCTTTCCGGTATAATACTCGTCGATGGTATATTCGGGCAGAACGGGAAGGTCAAGCAACTTGTCGAGTTCGGCCTTATCCTTAAAGGGTAACACAATGCTGTTGTCGATTTTGTGCTTTTTGGGACCGCAAGAGGTGGTGAAAACCATTGCACCGACAATAAGCAACAGGCCCAGGGCCATCACAATTCTTTTTTGAGTAGCTTTCATAATGAACGATTTTTTATGTTGATGATATGAGTTTCGTGAAATTCGCATTAGGCCCGCAGGGGTTTGGCCCAACAGCCATCCCATAACCATTTTTTTTGATTTATTGCGAGCCCAAGCGAGCAATCCAAATATCTTTGCGTCTTTGCGCCTTAGCGTGGGCCCCCGTGCGCGGATGCCATATTGTTTAAGTTGTTTAAGTTGTTTTAAAAACCTTTGCGCCTTTGCGCCTTAGCGTGGGGCCCGTGCGCGGATGCCAATATCTTTGCGTGGGGCCAAGTGCCCAAATAGTTCCCTTTATTTTACCGTTTGTTTTAGCAATAATGAGCCAGGACTCTCTTCAAGAGTTCCCAGCTCATTATTGCCATAAACATTCGGGTTTAACGCTTACTGCTCGGGACTCATCACGAGCTCGACCTTGTTGCCGGCCTTCATCAGCTCACGGGCAAAGGCGGCAATCGTCTCGGGCGTCTGGGCCTTTACGATGTCTTCATAACCAGTGTGGAAGTCAAGACCGCGGTCGGCATAGCCAGCGATGATGTTATACCAGTAGCTGTTCTCCTTGAGCTGGGTCTCGTGGTTCTTGAGCATGACCGTCTTGAAGTCTTCGAGCTTGACGGGATCGATGCTCTCGCAGGCCTTCATCATCTCCTCGTTAAAGACTTCAACAGCCATGTCGGTGAACTCGGGCTTCAGGGGTGCATAGGCAGTGATAACGGTATAAGGCCTGTCGCCCTCAAGCGAGTTGCGGCCAAAGCAGCCCACCGAGTAGGCGGCACCTGCATCCTCGCGAATCTTATCATAATAAATCCTGCTCAAGATCCTGCCCAGCAGACTCGCCTTAATGCCGTTCTCCAGGGTGTAGGGAATCTCGGTGCTGTACCAGTTGATATTGGCTGTCGTCTTGGGAGTCTCCATCTTCTGGGTGAAGTGCTTGATGGTCTGGCCCACGGGATGCTCGGCCACGTTGACCCAATTGGACTTCACGCCCTTCTTGGCGGGAAGCGAGGCAATGTACTGCTCAATGAGCGGACGGATCACAGCCTCGTCAAACGAGCCGACGAACATGAACGTGTAGTTGGCGGCATTGGCCGTGCGCTCCTTGGCAATCTCCAGGATGCGGTCATAGTTCACCTGCTTCATGTCATCTGCGGTGAACGGCTTGCTGCGCCAGCTGTAATTGTTCAAGATGTAGCTGAGCGAGTCGCTGAACACGTTGTCAGGATCCAGGTCTTTGTTCTTCAGTACCATGTCCATGGTGCTGATCAGCTTGTTGTAGTTCTTCTCGTCCTTGGTGATATCGGTGAATTGGAGATAGACCAGCTGGAACAGGGTCTCCAGATCCTTGACATTGGAGTTGCCGGTCACGTAGTCATAGTTGGTGTATAAGGTCTGATGCACACTAACATTCTTGCCGGCAAGAGCCTTGGTAAGTTCCATGTTGTTGAAGCCGCCCAAACCGCTGCTCTCAACGACATCGTCAAACATTTCACAGTTGGCCCAATCCTGCTCTCCGTACAGCGAGCTGCCGCCACGCTGACGAGCCAGCATCAAGATTTCGTCCTGCTTGAAGTCGGTGGGCTTGAGCAACACGCGAGCGCCATTGCTCAGTTCCAGCTCCTTGTAACCGAGAGTCTCGTTGTTACGCTCATTCACGATTTTACCATTCTTGGGCAGTTTCGCGATCAGCGGCTCCTGCTTCACATTGTCAACGTAGGGGGTGATCTCGGCGGTCTCGGCGGCATTGACGGCGTTCAACATACCTTCCTTGGTAGGATAGACGGCACCGTCTTTCTCCTGATTGAAGTTCACCACCACCATGTTCTTGCCATCCAGACGAACGAGATTGGTCAGCAGTTGGTTGATGTACTCAACAGGGATTTGGGGAGCTATTGCAGTCATGTACTGGTAATTGTCCTCTACCGACATCAGCGGCTCGTTGTCCAGGAAGTGGCGGTAGCACTGCGTGGTATAGACACTGTTGTGAACCTTGTCGCGCTCGTTGTATTGACGTTCAAGTGAACTCTGATAGTTCTCTTGGGCGCGGGCATACTCGGTGGCGGTAAAGCCATATTTGGCGGCTCGCAGCACCTCGGTCAAGCCCACCTGAGTGGCGGCCTCGGTCATGCCTTCCTTGGGAACGACAATCAGGGTGAATGCATCCTTGGTGTTGGCACCCATATACTTGCCATCAAAAGCATAGGCCTGCAGGAAGGGGCAGTTGGGGTCCTGAGCGAGCTCTTGGAGACGCTGATTCAGCATCATGCCCATCATGCTCTTCATATAGTCTGCAGCAAGGTAATCGACGCTGTTCTTGGCTTCCTTCTCTACGATGTCATGCTTGAAGTACAGTTGAACAACACTGAACTGCTGTTCCACATCCTTGTCGATGGCAACGATAGGCTCGTCGTTGTCGGGGATGGGGAATGGCACCACCTGGGCTGCATCGGCAGCGGGAGGGGGAACGTTCTTGAACAGGTCCTTGATTTTGGCCTCGATATAGTCCACGTCGATGTCACCAACAATGACCAGCGCCTGGTTGTCGGGGCGGTACCACTTATCGTAGTAGTCGCGAAGCACCTTATAGGGGAAATTATCCACTACGTCCATCGAACCGATGACGTCGCGCTTGGCATACTTCGAGCCAGGGAACAGGGTCTCCATCTGGCGGCTGCGCATGCGGTCGTTGGCATCGCGACCCAGGCGCCACTCCTCGTGGATCACGCCGCGCTCCTTGTCAATCTCCTCATCGGTGAGCAGCAGACCGTGGCTCCAGTCCTTAAGGATGAGCATGCACGAGTCCACTACACCCTGGTCGGTGGTTGGCACATCGCTGATGATGTAAACGGTCTCGGTGTAATTGGTGTAGGCGTTGTTGTAGCCCTTCGACTGGAGGTAGTCATCGATGCGATGACCTTCGCCGTTGAAGTGTTCACTGCCGTTAAAGGCCATGTGCTCCAGGAAGTGTGCCAAGCCATTCTGGTCATCCTCTTCCTGCATGGCACCCACGCGCTGGGCGATGTAGAAGTTGGCACGCTGTTCCGGGTAATTGTTGTGACGGATGTAGTACGTCAAGCCGTTGTTCAGCTTGCCGATGCGCACGGCCGGGTCGATGGGTAGAGTCATCTCCTGGGCCGTCATTACGTTGGCGCTGAATGCCACCAGCATCAGCAGCAATACAGCAAAGAGTTTGTTCACTTTCATCTTACTAGTATTTTAAAAAATTGATGTTAAGATTTCTTCTTTGTACTCCTTAGACGAGTCTTCCCTTCTAAAAACTACACAAAAATACAATTATTACACCTTCGGGCCACATTTTTACCTGAAAAACGGCATTTCCCGTCATTTTATTGGTCACAAATGGCGAACTGTTTTTTGTGATCAATCGGCCGACTGTTCCTTTCGTGTCCGCGTCTGGAGCAGGTAAACTATACCCAGACCCAGGCAACCGCTCAGGAAGTAAATGAACAGTCGGTTCAGACTCCCGCTTGGGTCTTTCATCAGTAAGGTTTCGTTGCTGAATGCTGTTGTCAAGTGGCCTAAGAGCCCCACGGCAACGAGGATCTTGTAAGAAAACACGTTCTTGACCATTTTCGGGCTCAAGCGGTGCTTGCGACCGATGAGCACACCGATAATCCAAATGTCAAAACCGCCCACCGTGACTCCGAAAAGCCAACGGCGAACATCCGGCTCCGTGAGATTCCACAGGCCGGCAATGTCAGCAATCATGGCGATAAGGCCCCCGATCGACAAAATGATGCCCAGAACAATCAACACTTTGCTCAATACTTTATTTCTTTTCTCGTTTTCCATAACTCTTAGTTTTTAGGAACGATATAAAAACATTGACCTTGAAAGGTTTTTAAATGCGAATTGCGCTAAAGAGACTAATTTCACGAAGAAAAATTAAAAATTCGCATTAGCCCCGCAGGGTCTGAACCGACAGCTTTATCATTGCCTGTTTCTAGTCCTCGTTCCAACGGGCTTTCTCCACCATCAAACTATTGCTGACGTAAGGATTCGACTTGACGATAAAGCAAGTGTGGCTGTTGTTGCTATCATACTTGTAAGCCTTACGTTCGTTACGGTTTGCAGTGATGGGAGCCCCACGCTTGTAAGCCTGTCGGTCGTTATAAATGTCGATGATGGTGGCCAGGTCATGGCGGTTGTTGACGACATCTTCCGTCATGATGAAGCAATCCACATAGAAATTTGTTTTGCTGTTGATGACTTTTTCACTCAAATGGGCAATTCCTTTCCTGATGCCGATCTTCTCGGCTATGATTGAACCCTTGGCGACAAGTGAGATCCACTCACTTTCAGTGACCAGCGTGTCGGTTTTCTGCACTAAGGTGTAATCGAAGCCGATTTTTACAGGAACCTTGTGAGTCCCAACCGTCTTGGACCATGTCTGCATCCATGCTGAGTCGGAGGGATTAGCTGTGATGGTGTCGATGACGTCAACCCCGTCATCACCTTTATAGGTGACAACCACATCACACAAGTCCAACAAGTCCCTTGAGCAATCAATACTGTAGGTGACCTTCAACGGCACCTCTTTTTCGGTCTCGGCTTGCTGCTGTTGGCCACAAGAGGTCAACATTATAGAGGCAACAAGCATTATGATGAAGAAATATGATAATAGCTTTTTCATCGTTCTGTTTATTTAGAGGATTCTTGTGATTGTTCAGGGTCAAAGACGTTATCGTACTCCAATTCGCCATCTTTATTAACAAAGACCTTAAGGACATTATTATCCTCGTTGTACTTGCGCCTTACGTCTTCGTGTATTTTCAGATAGGATGCAATCTTACTGCTCGCGATGTCATCAGCGCTTATTGGCTCTTGACTCCATTGCAGAATCTTGTCCATGTAGCTGATTGATAATTTCAACTCGCAACGGTCCTTGTCAAACTTAGCGTCTGGCTTCACAAGCAGGCGATATTCGGGCAGGGCAACTATAGTCGGGAACGAGTCGTTGATGATCCTTTTTTTCCAGTTGGTCTCGGTAATCGTGTCGGTCACCTCGACGCCGCCCTTGTCCCTGTAGGTGATTTCAATGTCGCAGGCGGCAAGCAGGTCCTCCGATGCATCCACCTGGATGATTGTCTTCAATGTTTTCTGGCCAGGACGGTTCTCGCCCGACTTTGGAATGCAGGAGACAATGGCCACTGTTGCCAGCATCAGCACTGCCATGATAGATATTCTTTTCATAGTTCAAGAGGGTTAAGATTGGACAATAGCTTTTAATGATACATCAGTTACCGAGCACGTCGCGCAGGCGATTGATTCCATGAGCGGTAATTCTGGAGGCATGTTACTCTTGACGGTTCTCACCGGTTACCAATCACTCAATGTGACAGGATTATGCTGGTGATGAACGATACGATGGCGATAGCCACTGCGGTTGCGGTTGCAACAAATGCTTGCTTTTCCATAATTGTTCTATTTTTAAGAAACTACGAATTACACGAATTGTACTGATTCGATTATGTGTTGATGATGAATTGGTTGAATTCGCGTAATTCGTAGTTAAGTTTGTTGATTGTTACTTGTTGAGATAGTCTTGATAGAGTCCCTGGAGCTCAACCGGGGTGATGCCCACAGCCTTGAGCTGGCCCAGGAAATAGTCCATTTCACCTTTCATGAGTTGATCACGCCGCAAGCTCACGATCACTTCCTTGGCATCGGGGCTCACGAAGTAGCCCAGACCGCGCTTGGTGAAGATGATGCCGCTCTGCTGCAGGTGGTCGTAGGTGCGAGCCACAGTATTGGCATTGACCTCAATCTCGGCGGCAAGCTCACGAACGCTCGGAACTTTGCCTTCAGGGGATAATGACCCTGAGAGAATCTGGTCGCCGATGCGGTCGGCAATCTGCAGATAGATCGCTTTATTATCCTTGAAATTCATAATATAATGTCGATTAATAGAAATCTCACTAATTTCACTAATCTCTAATCAAATATCATTTCCACCACTTGAGTGAAATGACGTCTTTACGCTTAAACAGGTACCAGGCCAAGCCGAAATACAGCACAATTTGAACAACCAGAAAGATGAGCATCGAGGTACTCATGTTACCACTGGTCATGAAGTCAAAAACCCACTGCATAAAAGCCTCCATATCGCCAAAGATGGCAAAGAACGGCAGGGCGATGATAAACAAGCAGAATTCTACGGCATAGATAGCAGCAAATGTCTTGAGCAGCGACAGGCGGGGCCAGATGATACTGCCCAACAGGTAGCAACCTGCGTTTGCAACCAAGCTCAGGATCATGAGCCAACCCATGTGCTGAAGGCCCATTTCAGGAATGGCGTAACGGCTAGCAGCATCCGAGACGCATGTCAAGAAACTGATGGGACCGGGAACAAAGAAATTCTCACCCCTGAAGAGCCACAGTGCGGCGATGCGGGTAAGGTCGGCAACCTGGGCGCAAGCCAAATAGGCCACAACAACTCCCACCACATAGATAAGGATATTGAGCAGGAACTTCTCGAGCGTCGACGACGGCGAGGTCATCATGGCTGTGCGACCGGACTTGGTGCCCAGATTCTTGAATGCCATCGAGGCCGAAACGCAAATTACGAGCCCGAACATGGAGCCGATGAAGCGTTGAGGCGTTTTGTCACTTAGCGCTTCAGTTATCGAATCAATGCTCATGCCTGCCACCAAGTTACCCAGAATCATGACCATGGTGAGCACGCCATAGATGCAGATGACGGTGAACAACAAAGCGCGCCTGTTCTCTACGATTTCTTTACGCAGCGCGGCCGTAAAACGACCCCAATCGAATGTTTGATTGACGGTATTCATAGTGGTGTTCATTTTTGAGTGGTGAATAACTGGTTGATAGCCTCGGGATTCTGGAGCGCGGCATTGAACAGCATCTCCAGGTCAACTTTGGTCTCTTCGCCTTCTTGGGCTCGTACTGCGCCAAGCGGGCCGAAGGGGCTTTGAAGCACGAACAACGGCTGGTCGCCTTCTTGCAGCGGGCGGAAGGCCACCTTGCTCATGATGTCGGCAAATCCGGCGTTGAGCAGCACGCGGCTCTGGTCGATGATGGTCACATGATCCAGGATGTCGCTGATGTCACGCACCTGGTGGGTGGAGATGAGCATCAACTTGTCGTCGGTCATGCCGGTGGTGACGAGTTTGCGGAACTGGCTCTTGCTGGGAATGTCGAGACCGTTGGTCGGCTCGTCCATGATGAGAACGCGCGTGTTGGTCGCAAAGGCAAAGGACATGAACACTTTCTTCTTCTGACCCATCGACAACGCGTGGAGCTTCAAGTCCATGTCACCGCCCATCTCAAAGATGTCAAGGTAACGCTGCATGTCCTCCATGCTGAAGCGAGGATAAAACGGTGAGTTGAGGCTCACATACTCCTTGATGGTCAAGCGCGGCAGGTCAAACTCCTCGGGAACCAGGTAGATGTCACTCATCGTCTTGGGAAGGCGGCGGCGCACGTTCTCTCCGTCAAACAGAACTTCACCACTCTTGGGAGTGAGCAAGCCGGTCATCAGGTAGATCAGCGTGGACTTGCCGGCGCCATTCTTGCCCAGCAGACCATACACATTGCCTGCTTCAAGGTTCAACGAGAAGTCGCTGAACAGGTCTCCAGCCTTCTTGTTGTAACTGAAACTGATTTGATTGATTTGTAACATAACAGATAGATATTTAATGTGTAAATAAATACTTTTCTAGTGTACTACTTAACTAGTACACTGCAAAGGTATAACAATAGTTCTGAAACTTCCAAATATTTTAACATCTTTTAAGATTTTTCTCCCATCACCCTATCCATTCACCCGTTCAACCCCGTCACCCGCCAAACGTACTGCCACGCCTTCCCGTGCCCCCACCCCACCAATTCCCGTGCCCGCAGCCCTCACACCCGAAGGGTGGCCTCTGAGTAACCCGTGGTGCCTGCCAGCGGAACGAGCGCAGCGAGTGCAGTGGCAGACACCACGGGCTAAGGCAACAACCCCCAATCGTCGCCGGAGGCGACCCCAATCGCCAGTTGGCTCACCCATCATCGCAGGCCATAAAAATCAGTGCCACCCTCACATGAAGGTGGCACCGAAAGAGTTAAAAAGCTATTCTACTTTATTCAGCGTTAGCCATCACGATATTGATGAGCATCGTCACATCGGTGATGTTCACATTGCCATCGTCGCTGACGTCAGCATTGCTGAGGTTGATCGTTACAGCATTGCTGTCCATTACGTAGGATATCAACATGGTCACATCGGTGATGTTCACATAGCCGTCGTCGTTCACGTCGCCGATTTGCGAGCCAGGTGTGGTGCCGGCATCGTTGGTGAACTCCATGTCCTGAACCTGGGCCAGGGGCAGCGTTGCTGTGCCATCAACGTTGGTGATGGTGACATTGGTGTCGTCATAGGTAAGCTTGAGGCCTTCTACCGAATAGGTCACAGTCGAGCCATTGGTCTTGGTGAACTTCAGGTAGTTATAGGTCTCGGCACTGGCGAACAGGGCCACCAGAGCGATAAGCATCGTTATAATCGTCTTTTTCATATTTCTAAGTCTTTTTAATAATGATGTCATTGTTTATAACTACTCGAGGGATTACCAGCCGGGACCCCAGCCACCGCCACCTGAATAGGTCGAGAGGCTGACTTGCGAACCGCCGGTTGCATTGGTAGCGCCCTTATTGTTCCAGAATTTGGTGCCGCTTGCAGTCACTCCCCTGTAGAGCTTCGGAGTGGAAGGTGCAGTGACAACGATGGTCTTGCTCGAGGATCCGCCACCGCCGGGGTAGCCACCGGGGCCGCCGCCTTGACTGGAGAAGGTGGGCGTGTAGGCTGCAAAGGCCACGTTGCTGCCGCTGTACAGGGCATACCAGGTATTGGCACTTGCGGTGCCGCTGTAGCAGGTCTGGCTGATGCTGGCACCGCTCTCGATAGCACCCATATTGCCACCGATGGCCATCAAGTTGGTACCGTTCTGGATATAAACCTTGTAGCCACCCTCGCTGTTGGCGTCGAGACCTTCCTCACTACCGCAGCAGAAGATGTAGCCGCCGCTCAGGTTCATGTTGCCGTTGGCGTCGATGGCGTCGTTGCCAGTAGCCACTGCATAGATATAACCGCCCTTGAGGTCCATGGTCGATGCGCTGTTGAGAGCATCATCATAACTGGTCACCTCGATATAGCCGCCGTTGATGGTCATGATCTTCTTGGACTCGATACCCTCGGCGCCTTCGCCGCCCGTAGCGCTCACGGTGATGGTACCGCCGTTGATGGTGATGTTGCCATCCACCTTGATACCCTTGGGCGAAGAGCGCAGGGCACTGCTCGACGAGCCACCGCTGCCGGGCCAACCGCCGCCGCTGCTCTGGCCGAAGCGGCTACCAGTGGTGCTCACCTTGATGTCACAGTCGTTGATGACGAGATCGCCATCGATGCTTATGCCCTTGCCGCCGCTACCGGTAGCCTTCAGGTCGAAGGTGCCGCCGTCGATGGTCACGTTTCCGTCGCACTTAATGCCGGCGCAAGCGCTTGCCTCATTGTTGACGGTAACGCCGCCACCGCTCACGGTGCCGCTGATGTTGCCGCCAGTGATGTGCATGTTGCCCTCGCTCTTGAGCGCCTTGCTGGCATTACCGTTGATGTTGTAGGTGATGGTGCCGCCGGTAATCTCCATGTCATAGTCGCTCTTGATACCGTGGTCATAGGTGTTGAGCGTCAGCGTGCCGTCGCTCACGAGGACGGTGCCTTCGCTATGAACGCCAACGGCCTCATCCTTGACGGTGGTGCACTTCATGCTGGCACCGTTCAGGATAAAGGCATAGTCGGCCTTGGCGCACTTCACGCTGCTGGTGTCAACCGTGCTGTAAGCCCAGTCACCGCCCGAGCAGTTGAGGTCGATAGTACCTGCAGTGCAGGTCATCGTGCTGTCGCACTTCATACCGCGGGCGCCGTTGCCGGTCATGGTGATGTTAACGACGGCCTCGGCGCCGTTGATGGTGAGGTTGCGGTCGGTGCCGATACCCGTGGCTTCCTTGATTTTGCTATCTTCTTCGTCCCAAACAGGAATACCCGTGTGCTTCAGCGTCAAGGTGCCGCCCTGGATGTCCACACTGCCCTCGGCCTTGATGCACTTGGTGCCGGCGGCGCTGCCGTTGATGGTGAGCGTTCCACCCTTGATGAGCACGTGGCCGTCCTCCTCGGGAAGAGAAGTGTCCTCGGCATCCACCTGGATACCGTCGTCACCGCAGCTCTGGATATTGATAGTACCGCCGTTCATCTGGAAGTACTGGGTCACGTTGATGGCGTCGGCCACAGCGCTCACGATGGTGATGGTACCCACGGTCTTCTTCACCTCCATATACTCGTTGCAGGCCAGCGCGTGCTTCTTGTTACCCGTGATGGTCAGCGAGCCGCCCTTGGCAAACTCGGCATGGCCCTTCACGAGGAAGGCTGCCTTCTTGGTGTTGGCGGCAGCGTCGGCCAGGGTGTTGGTCGTGCCGTCGGCCAGCTGCACGGCGATGCGCTTGCTGTTCTGGATGTTGATGGCGGCGCTGTCGGGGTTAACCAGGTTAACACCGTTGAGCACCAGCGTCATCTTGTAGGCGCCCGCATGGTAGAAGCAGCCGCTCGAGCTGCTGCCCTGCAGGGTGTAGGTGTACTCAGTGGCCACGTCGGCGTCCTGCATGACGGCAACGCGCGCCCCGGTCACCTGAGCAGTGATGTGGTTGGCGATGTTACCGGCCACATACACATCGGCCACATTGTTGTTGTACTTGACGAGGACATTGTCGTCGGTAAACGTCTCGTTGGCGACGGTAATACTATCCACATCGGCAAGGGTGAATCCCTTCTCAAGCACGGTGAGCAGACTCGCCGAACTGTACGGCATCGTGCCCACCGATTCGGTGTTATAGGCCCAATGCACATGACCCGTGTGCACCCACATGGTCTGCTGTGCATAGCCCAAAACACCAGCCATTGCAATCAGTGTTGCTAAAAGAAATCGTTTCTTCATAAATGTGTTGTTTTGTTAAAAAAATTTGTGATTAAAACATGATTTTTCTGTCGCAAAACTATTAAACATTAATATATAACACAATTCTTTTCAATCAATCCCCCGTTTTCTTAGGCCAATCATTTAATTCCGACCTATCTAACTTCATTTTAACAACATCAACTGAATATGGTGGCATAATGTGCGATTCATTATTTTTTTTGCTCCTTTTTGTTGTTTTTTTTCCAATAATCAAGTAATTTTGCCAAAAATTATCACACCGGACGTGTGATGACTGACATTAACTATTGTTATTAACCGAAAGATGTAAAAACTGAGCACATGAAGTATTCCTGCTTGCCGTGGCGTTTTTACATTTACCCAAGATGTTTTTATCGATGAAACAAACTATTCGACTTTTATTGCTGATGATGGCTGTTCTGTACAGCACATCGGTGCTTGCGGCTGTTGACCCCTACGAGGCACTGGAGGTCACTCCGGCCGAGGGCGTCGTGACAAGCCTGCAACACTTCACAATCACATTCGCCGGCCTGCCGGTCGAGGTCAACGAGCAAGCCATCCCCACACTGGAGAAAGGTGGCGGTGCTACGATAGAAGGCACCATGAGGGCCGATGCCGACGGAACCACGGTTCTTGTGGATTTTGATGTCTGCAGCACCGCATCGGGCCACTATTTCCTGCACCTGCCCGAAGGCTCGCTCAAGGTCAACGGACAGCGGCTCCTGCCCTTGACACTCAGGTTCAGCATCGAGGGTGATCTGGAGTCGTTCTACAATCAAATCACCGTCAACCCTGCCGAGGGCGACGTGGAGAGCCTGCAGAATTTCACCGTCTCCTTCCCGCAATATGTGGGCGAAATCAACTACGGCAGCAAGGCCGTTCTCACCAACAACACGACGGGCTCGACCTACGAGGCCGAAATGTATGATGTGGGCTTCAACGTGCTGGTCTACTTCCCGAACGAGATCTACGAGGCCGGAGAATACACCCTGAAGATTCCCGCCGGTTCGGTCATCTTCTACACCATGGACGAGACCGTGCGCGAACTGAACTTCAATTACACGATCGCCGATCACGGCCAGGCGCTCTATGATCAAATCACGATCAATCCCGCCGAGGGCCACGTGCAGAGTCTGCGCGATTTCATCATAACCTTCCCCGAACTGGTGAATGGCATCGCCCCTGGCAGCGAGGCCACCTTGACCAACACCACCACCGGCGCCACCTACCAGGCCGCCATGGGTGCCTACGGCTACGATGTGACGGTGAACTTCGGCCAGGACATCACTGCCGACGGCCGCTACGTCCTGTCCATACCGGCGGCTTCGGTCATCACCAACTCGTTCGGCAACAACATGCATGAGCTCAGGTTCAATTACACGATTGCCACGGGTGACATGCCCAGTTGCACCATCAATCCCCCCGAAGGAGAGCTGTACCGACTGCAGAATTTCACCATCGACTATGAGCCCGATGTAATCGTCGACGAGAACGCCCTCGCCATCCTCAGCAACGACGATACGGGAACGGCCTACGAATGTAATTTCATCGAGATCGGCGGCAATGCGTTCATCTACATGAACTATCCCCTCGACATTGTGGGCCACTACACGCTGCATGTGCCCGCCGGCAGCATCGAGGTTGCAGCAACAGGCGTGACCAATCCCCAGATGGAATTCCATTACACGGTGATCGAGAAAGACACCTATGTCCCGCCCGTGATCGAGGAACAGCCTGAGGGCGAATTGCGCATCTACAACCGCTCGGGCGGCGTCATCAGGGAAGTGGAGAAGCCCTACACTGTCGAGGAGGGTGAAAGCCCCTACGAGATCATCCAGGAGCAGCAGGAAGGCTCGTTGAGCATCGTGTTTGCCCCCGACAACAAGGTCTATATCGAGCGCCCCGTGTCATGGTCCTACTATGACGGATGGGTTGAAGGCACCCTCAGCGACGACGGGAAGACCATCACCGTTCCCATGGGACAATATGTGGCCTACACCAAGTCGCTGGAAATGGCGGTACAGGTCGGCGTCTTCGTCTATGACGAGGAACGTGGATCCTACTTCTATGACGAGTCCATCGATGAATTGACCTACACCATCAACGATGACGGCTCCATCTCCCAGAACGACACCGATCCCTATATCATCCTGGGAACGATGAACCGCGCCTTCGGTGACCAGTTCCAGTACCTCGACTACGAGTGGTTGCAGGCCGGTGATTACGGCTCGGTTTATACCCTTGCCGCCGAGCAGCCCATCGCGCCGCCCGCCGACCTGGTCACCGAGAACTATTACCTGACCACGGCCAATTTCGACGGTATGGAGTGGGAGCCCTATACGGCCACCGTGGCCATGGGCTTTGATGGCGACGACGTGTGGTTGCAGGGTGTTTCCCAGTATCTGCCTTCGGCCTGGATCAAGGGCACCCGCAACGGTTCCACCATCACCTTCCCCAATACCCAGTTGCTGGGCGCCTATGATGTGTTGCTCTACTTCAAGTGCGCCAGCCTGGATCTCGTCACCGGCAACACGACCGAGAAGGACATGGTATTGACCATGAGTGACGAGAACACCTGGTACACCTATGACTATGTGTTCATCTCGGCCGACAAGAACAGCCTTTACTATATCAACTACTATCAGGGCTTGACGATTTCCAAGTATCCCAACACGCCCTTGCAGGTGCCCGAGGATCTCGAGACCGTGCCTTACATCTTCAAGTACACCACCGTCGTCGACAATAAGGACGTCGAGGCCGAACTGGAGGTTGAACTCGGCATCCACAACAACGAGGTGTACATCCGCGGCATCTGGGAATACCTCCCCGACGCCTGGGTCAAGGGACGTATCGTCGGTGGGCGCATGGTGCTTGACCTGCCCCAGTTCATCGGTGATTACAAGGAAGAATACAGCATCACCTATCCCATGTACCTCGTTGGCTTCAATGCCCAGACGGGTGTGATTCAGCGTCAAGTGAAATTTAACTACAACCAGACGACCGGTGTGTTCTCCAATCCCACCCACCCGATTGGCATCGGCATCAACAAGACCGGATACCTGAACCTCCTCGACTACTATGATGCTGAACTCACGCCGGTGAACACGCCCAGCAAGCTTGGCGATGTCAACCGCGACGGTCTAGTGAACATCTCAGACGTCACGATGCTCATCACCTATCTGCTCTCGGGCTCGACGGGCGACATTGACCTGGTGGCTGCCGACGTGACCCAGAATAACGAGGTGAACATCTCAGACGTCACGACGCTCATCACCATGATCATGAGCGGCAATTAATCATAACGAGACCTTACGATAATCAGGTGAGCCAACTTGAAGTTTGGCTCACCTTTTTTATTGATTCACAATAAGTTAATCGTTTCTTCGCTAGAGGCTGTCCAGGTGGGTAATGGTACGGAGCACGGTCAGCGCGGTGCTCACGCTGGTGATGTTGCTGATGATGATACTGCGGCGGCCGTTCTTCTGGCTCAGGTTGCAGCGCTTGGGGTTCTGCTGCAGGTAGTTGAGCAGGCGGCCGAAAGCCGGTGACTGGTAATAGGCGACGTTTTCCTCGCCCACCATGAACAGGTGCATCCGCGTCTGCCGGATGACGAGTTTCTCGATGCCCAGGCGGCGGGCAGTGCGGCGCAACGGCACGATGCGGATGAGTTCGGCGGCCATGTCGGGAATCTTGCCGAAGCGGTCCTCCATCCTTTGCTCGAAGGCCTCGACCTGGTCGTCGGTTTCCATGTTGTCGAGTTCGCGGTACAAGGTGATGCGCTCGTTCTCCTGCGGCACATAGCTGGCGGGGAACATCAGTTCCAGGTCGGTGTCCACCACACAGTCGGTGACAAACTCGGTACCTGCGTCTTCTCCGTTATTTCCGTTTTCTCCGTTGCCCGTCGCGCTGAATAGCGTTGAGAACTCCTCGGTCTTCAGCTCGGTGACGGCCTCCTTGAGCACTCGCTGATAGGTTTCGTAGCCCAGGTCGGCGATGAAACCGCTCTGCTCGGCACCCAACAGGTTGCCCGCGCCGCGGATGTCCAGGTCTTGCATCGCGATTTGGATGCCGGAACCCAGGTCGCTGAAACTCTCGATGGCCTGCAGACGGCGACGGGCGTCGGTAGCCAGCGGCTTGCCGGGAGGCACGAGCAAGTAGCAGAAGGCCTTGCGGCTGCTGCGACCCACCCTGCCCCTGAGCTGGTGCAGGTCGCTCAGGCCGTAACGGTCGGCGTTGTTGATGATGATGGTGTTGACGTTGGGCATGTCGATGCCGTTCTCGATGATGGTCGTCGACAGCAACACGTCGTAATCGTGGTTGCCGAAGTCGATGATGGTCTGTTCCAGTCGCTCGGGGGGCATCTGGCCGTGGCCCACGGCGACGCGGGCGTCGGGCACCACGCGGTGTATCATGTTCTCGAGTTGCTCGAGCTGCTCGATGCGGTGGTTCACGAAGAAGACCTGACCGTTGCGCGAGAGCTCGAAGTTGATGGCTTCGGCAACGATGTCGTCGTTGAGCGTGCCCACGGTGGTCAGGATGGGATAGCGGTTGGCGGGCGGCGTGGTCAGCGTGCTCAGGTCGCGCGCTCCCATCAGCGAGAACTGCAAGGTGCGCGGGATGGGCGTGGCGCTCATCGTCAGCGTGTCCACGTTGAGTTTCATCTGCTTGAGTTTGTCCTTGACGGCGACGCCGAATTTCTGCTCTTCATCCACCACCAGCAGGCCCAGGTCATGGAACTGGACGGTCTTGCCGATGAGTTTGTGGGTGCCGATGAGGATGTCGATTTTGCCCTCCTTGAGGTCGGCGAGAATCTGCTTCACGTCCTTGGGCTTGCGGGCGCGGCTCAGGTAGTCCACACGCACAGGGAAGTCCTTGAGACGCTCGCTGAAGGTGCGCCAGTGCTGAAACGCCAGCACGGTCGTCGGCACCAGCACGGCGGTCTGCTTGCCGTCGGTGGCGGCCTTGAAAGCGGCACGCACGGCAATCTCGGTCTTGCCGAAGCCCACATCACCGCAGATCAGGCGGTCCATCGGCTTGTTGCTCTCCATGTCGGCCTTGACGGCTTGCGTGGCTGTGAGCTGGTCGGGCGTGTCCTCATAGATGAACGAGGCCTCCAGCTCTTGCTGCAGGTAACCGTCGGGGGTATAGGCGAAGCCCTGCTGTTCGCGGCGCGCGGCATACAGGCGGATGAGTTCGCGCGCGATGTCCTTCAGGCGGCTCTTGGTGCGCGATTTGATTCTGGCCCAGGCGTTGCTGCCCAGGCGGTTGAGGCGCGGCGCCTCGCCCTCCTTGCTGCGATACTTCGAGAGTTTGTGCAGCGAGTGGATGGAGACGTAGGCCTCGTCGCCGTTCAGGTAGGTGAGTTTGATCATCTCCTGCGGCGTGCCGTTCATCGAG
>ONGE01000037.1 GCA_900317325.1 uncultured Prevotellaceae bacterium | reverse complement strand
TCCACATGTTCTCGTTCTCGTTCAGCGGGTTCTGGTTAGCATCGCCGTAAACGGGAATCATGTTCTCCTCGAGTGCACCGTAGCGAACACCGTCAACCACGAAGTAGAAGGGAACGTTGGGACGCTCGTCGTCGCTCATGTTGGGGTTACCACCGAAGATCGAGTAGCGCAGAGCCACGTTGGTCTGGTAGCCGCTGGGATCCTCAGTATTGGAGTTCTCCAACTTGATCCACATCTCGTTACCCTCCTTGTCGAAGATTACCAACCAGTAACCTACGTTGTGATCCTCGGGATCCGGGGGAGTAACAACCTCCTTAGCAGGAACTACGATGGTCTCGGTAGCAACCTCGCTGATTTCCATATCCTCACCCTGTGCGGTAGCGGTAACAACGATGGTTACATCCTCCTCACCACGCTCGATGGTGCAGGGGTTCTCAACCAGCTCACCGTTTACATAGAGGAGCACCTCACCCTCACCGGTAGCGGTGATGATGATAGCGTCGTCGGTGATCTCATAGGTGATAGCGGGAGTCGGGGTTACCTCGGGCTCGGGAGGAGTGATCGGCTCCAGAGCGGGGATGGGCACCTCGAGAGTAGCAGCAGCACTCATCTCCTTGCCTTCCTCCTGTGCATAAGCGGTAACGATTACGCTGGTAGCCTCCTCACCGCGCATGATGGTGCAAGGATTCTCAGCGAGCTCGTTGTTCACGTACATGGTCACGGTACCGTTACCGGTAGCGGTGATGATTACGCAGTCCTCCATGGTCTCGTAAGTGATCACGGGTGCCTCGGTGGGCTCGGGAGTTACGGGCTCTTCCCAGTTAACGGTCTTCTCGGCAGTCATGGTGATGTAGCCTTCGCCGCTTACCTCAACGGTGATAACGGCCTCGCCATAAGCGCCAAGGAAGATCTTGCCGTCAACGATCTCAACGGGAACACCGTCGATCATGGCAACGATGGTCAGGCCTTCCTCTTCGCCAGTGTACTCGATGGCAACATAGCCATTCTCGTCAGCATCGCCGATCGTGATTTCACCAGTCAGGGGAACGGGATCGGGCGTGGGAGGAACGTAGTTGGCATTCTTGATGGTCAAGATGCAGGGATTCTGAGTCTTGGCCTCCTCAAATACGGCGGGATCCTCCTCGGGGCACTGGTTCCACAGAGTGTACTCGTTGTCGAGCTCGAAGGTAGCAAACTCATCAGCCCAGTCCTCAGCCACCTTGATGGTGAACTTAGCGAAAACAGCGGGGCAGGTGGGATTGCCATCACCATCGTTCTGGAAGAATACCATGTTGTACTTGGTGTTGGTACCCAGGATACGATAGATGTTGTCATAGGGGGTGTCGTTAGCCAGCGAAACGCCGTCGAAACCGCCTGCATTCTCGTCACTTGTACCAATGCCTACAGGATTGAGCCAACCCTTAACGCGGCCACCATAGATCTTCGGGCAAATTACCATTCCATCAGTTGCATAGTTGATGAACTCGTGATTTGCATCAAACATGCGGAACTGCATCTGGAAGCCAGATACCATTGCCTGAGGCATGTCCAGAAGAACAAGACCTAACTCAACGCTCTCGCCGGGAGCCAACTCAACCTCGGTAACCAGGTTGTTGGCATCTGTACCGATACCGATGTTGGGGCCAATGCCTCCCAGATCTACTTGTTCAGCAGAGGCAGTCAAGCCAAATGCAAACAGAGCTGCAAGTGTAAATAAAACTTTCTTCATAACTGAATCAATTTTTAAAAAGTTAATAATATAAATGAAAAGTTTGTTATAAAACTATTATCGTTGTTTGTGGTGCATATTCGTGTCAAATCTCATTTTTCATACATCAAAGGGTTCCAGATTTCACTCATTTTCACTAAACCTGATGACAATTTAGAGGATTCACATCATCCACTGCCAGGATCCGTAAGTCGCGGCTCAAGGTGGTGGTAAGATATAAATGTCTCATATCAAGTATTTTATAAAAAATTACCTTTTACTATAACATATAGTACGATGCAAAGTTAAGTCTTTTTGTCTAAACAGCAAAGAGGCGGGCAAAAAAAATGATTAAAAAAAGTTAAAATCAACGTTTCAGGCCTCTATTTGATTTTATAAGGTCCGCAACAATTACACATCGGAACAAAAACGGGTACAAAAAAAGGAAAAACGTGAGTTTGGCGAACCATCGGTTCATCATAACTCACGTTATCTCACGATGCCATGTCACGCATGGCTCTCATAATCAAGAGAGAATCAGAATGGGGGCCTGCCACCGGGGCGCCCGCCAGGGCCACCACCGGGACGACCGAAGCCACCAGGACCGCCCCAACGGTCGGAATTGCGATCCTTGGGTTGCTCGCCCTTCTTGAAGGTGTTGAAGCGATAGGTGAAGGTCACCATGCCGTAACGGCCCAGGGAGTTGTAGTAGACGTCCTCGATGTAGTCGCCCGTGACGTTGCGGAAGATGTTCTTGCGCTGACCCAGGATGTCATAGACCGAGATGGTGAGGGCGGCCTGCTTCTCTTTCAAGAACTGATAGGCAATCGAGCCGTTCCAGATCCACTGGTCGCTGTTGTAGCCGGCACTGTAACCGCTGGTGGTGCTGTAACGCAGGTCGGTGCTGATGACCAGGCCGAAGGGGGCCGAGTAGGTGCCGTTGAAATTACCGCCCCAGGTGTGGATGTTGCGAGCATTGGACTTGAGCGCCGAGGTGGTCGTGTTCTGGAAGCTGTAACGGGGACGCAGCTCAATGTCGAACACGCTGTTGCGGAACGCCAAGCCGGGCGAATAATTGATGAACCAGGTGTTGCTGCGGTTCTCGACACCGTTGGTGACACTCTTGGTGACACCATAACGGGTGAACATGTGGCTGGTGAAGTACCATACCTTGGTGGCTCCGAAGGGGAAACTCAACATGTTCATCGCCATGGCGCTCCACACGCCGCCCACATTGGTGTAGCTCGTGAAGCGAGCACCAGTGAGCTCGTCGGTGCTCACGGTCGAAACGATGCTGTTCTGAGCGAAGTCAACGTTCATCATCGCCATGATGCTGCGCTGAGCGCCCTGAGCAAAGTCACCGAAGCGCAGGTTGATGTTGTGGTTGAAGGTGGGCTTCAACTCGGGATTACCAGTGACCACGTTGAGCGGGTTGCTCATGTCGGCAACGGGCTGCAACTGGGCAATGCTGGGTTGGTTGGCGCGCATGCGGTAGAAGAAATTGAGGTTGCGCGTATCGGTGAACTTGTAGCGGAAACGCGCATAAGGAGCTACCGACCATGCCCAGCGCTCCTTGATGTCGCGGGCGCTGTTGATGAGGTCTTTGCTCTTGGACATGGCACTGTTGACACTGATGCCCACGTTGAGGTTATAGGCCTTGCGCACCTGACGGAAACCGATGCTGAACTCCTGGTTGAAGAACGTGTTGCGGAAACTGTTGCTCAAGCTCTCGTTCCATTCTTGATCGGTGATCGTGCCGCCGGGCCAGATGCCGTCGCGCTCGTTGTCATAGACCATCTTGTCGCTCGTGGTGTAACGATAGTTGCCACGGTAGGATAACTCGAGGAATCGGGCGTTCTTGACGTCGCCAAGGGGCTCGGTCCACGAGAGACGTCCCGTGACGTTGTGCGTCTTGCGGCGGTTGTTGGCCGTCTGGTCGATGAGCTGATCTTGGTCATCCAGCAGGTAGTAGGTGTTGTTGGTATAGGTGTCGGCGTCCTCACGCACGTTGCTGTAGCGGTAGTTGAGCATCAGCGATTGGCTGCGGCCAGGATGGCTGGCCACCTTGTGATTGTAAATCAGGCGTGCGCCCCACTCGTAGCTCTTGCCGTCGTTGAAGAAGTTACTCAAACTGCGGTTCACCCATGTGCGAGCGGCATCGCCGGCACTGGTGAGCGACGAGTCGCCACGCTCGCTCTTGTTGAAATTGAACGAGAAGTTGGGGCGGAATTCGATGGTGTTATTGCTGTCCACCTCCCACTTGATGCGGAAGTCGCCACGCAAGTTATGGCCCTTGTCACGGGCTGCGGTATTGGCATCGTAGTAGCTGACCGAGTCGGTCAACAAGTTCTGACGTGCGGTGCGGGTGCGCGTGTCGCGGTCGCTGTGACTGTACATGATGTCACCGCCCACGCGGAAGTGTTCGTCCTCCTTGCTGCCCACATTGAAGTTGATACCGGCATATTGCGAGGTGGTCACACCGCGGTCGCCGCCGAAGCGCTGGAAACGGCCCGAGGCCCCGTCGCCGAAGCCCAGGTTATTCACGTTGTTGCCGCCACCCAGGATGGTGAACTGGTTGCCGTCGCGGAAGTGGTTGATCATCACGTTGCCCGCATAGCGGTCATCGGTGCCGTAGCCGGCATTGACCGTGCCGAACCAACCGTTGTTCATGCTCTTCTTGACGGTGAGGTTGATGACCGTCTCGTCTTCGCCGTCATCAACGCCGGTCAGGCGCGCCAGGTCGCTCTTGCGGTCAACGATCTGCAACTTGTTGATCATGTCGGCGGGGATGTTCTTGCTGGCTACCGTGGGGTCGTCGCTGAAGAACTCCTTGCCGTCGATGAGAATCTTTTTCACCTCCTTGCCGTTGGCCGTAATCTTGCCGTCGGTGCCGACCTCGACGCCCGGCAGGCGCTTGAGCAGGTCCTCGACCACGGCGTTGGCCTGGGTCTTATAGGTATCGGCATTGAACTCGATAGTGTCCTCCTTGACAGTGATGGGGCTCTTGACGCCCACGACCACGGCCTCCTTAAGCATGATGGTGTTGGGGTCCATCTTGACCACGCCCATGTTCACGTCACGGCCGTCCTCACCGACGGTGATATGCTTGATCACGTCGGTATAACCCAGGTAAGAACAGCGCAGCAGGTACTTGCCCGGTTTAACGCCCTTGATGTTGAAGACGCCGTTCATGTCGGTCGTGGTGCCCTTGACCATGGTACTGTCCTTGTTGGCCATGAGCAGTTTCACTGTGGCCTCAATGAGCTCGGTCGTGTCCTGTGAATCCACCAGTATACCATTAATGACAACAGCTCGTGCTGTGAAAGGCATCAAACAGCTCACTGCTATCAACAGGGGATATAAATACTTTTTCATGTCTTGACGCAATTAATGTGTGATTTAATGGTGCAAAAGTACTTGAAAACAGTAAATACGGCAAAAATATTCGCTCAATCCTCCTTTTTTATAGACAAATAAGCGAGCGCAACCAAAAATCGGCCGAGGAAGTGCGGCATCAGGCAAAACATGCATAACCGCAACCAAGCGACAGCAGGCAATCAAGGTCGAAAGAAGAAAAAAAGGCGTTTTTTTGGCAATGTTGGGGAAATGGTGTAAATTTGCGGGAAAGTAACACGACATAATTAATTTTATGAGTAAAGTCATTATCATTGGATGCGGTGGCGTCGGCACCGTGTGCGCCCACAAATGCGCGCAAAACCCTGACGTGTTTAACGAGATCGTGATTGCCTCGCGCAACCGCGCCAAGTGTGATGCCGTGGCCAAGGCCATCGGCAAGGACAACATCACCACCGACCAGGTGGACGCCGACGACGTGGATCAGCTCGTGGCTCTGCTCAACCGCCACAAGCCCGACATGGTCATCAACCTGGCGTTACCCTATCAGGACCTGACCATCATGGAGGCATGCCTGCGCTGCGGTGTGAACTATCTGGACACCGCCAACTATGAGCCGCGCGACGAGGCTCACTTCGAGTACAGTTGGCAATGGGCCTATCGTGAACGCTTCGAGCAGGCCGGCCTGACCGCCATCCTGGGTTGCGGTTTTGACCCGGGCGTGAGCGGTGTCTATACGGCCTATGCCGCCAAGCACCACTTCGGCGAGATGCACACCCTCGACATCGTGGACTGCAATGCCGGTAACCACGGCAAGGCTTTTGCCACCAACTTCAACCCCGAGATCAACATCCGCGAAATCACCCAGAAGGGACGCTACTGGGAGAACGGCAAGTGGGTCGAGACGGGTGCTTTGGAAATCCACAAGCCCCTCACCTACCCCATGATCGGCCCGCGCGAGAGTTACCTGATGTATCACGAGGAGCTGGAGTCGCTGGTCATCAACTTCCCCACCATCAGGCGTGCGCGGTTCTGGATGACCTTCGGCGAGGAATATCTGACCCACCTGCGCGTGATTCAGGACATCGGCATGGCAAGCATCGAGCCCATCAACTACCAGGGCATGGAAATCGTGCCGCTGCAGTTCCTCAAGGCCGTGCTGCCCAATCCTCAGGACCTGGGCGAGAACTACACGGGCGAGACGAGCATCGGTTGCCGCATCAGCGGTACCGACAAGGAGGGCAAGCCGTTGACCTACTACATCTACAACAACTGCGACCACCACAAGGCATTTGAGGAGACCGGCATGCAGGCCGTGAGCTACACCACCGGTGTGCCCGCGATGACCGGCGCAATGATGTTCCTCAAGGGGCTGTGGAAGAAACCCGGCGTGCACAACGTCGAGGAATTTGATCCCGACCCGTTCCTGGAGGTGCTCAACAAGCAGGGCCTCCCCTGGCACGAGCAGTTCAACATCGACCTGGAAGCATAACAAGCATCATTACTGGACAAAAAACGCCGAGTGGCCTTACCGCCATTCGGTGTTTTTTTTCAGTTTCTGGATGAAATTTATTTTTTGTCTAAATTTTTTGACATACCTTTGCCGAAAATGATCGTTAACGACCATCGACATCATCGTTGATTACATCAGCCACGATTGTTTCATGTGACCTAACCTCAAATTAAGAGTTAACTACATCTTTATAATTATATCACGTGATGAAACATTTGAGTAAACTTTTGCTGATACTCACTGTTGCGGCAATGGGTATGTGCGCCTATGCACAGGCCCTTCCCGACAACGAGTCATCTCCCGCGCGGCGCATCGGCATCAGGGTAGCAGACAACAAGAGTGTCTATACCACTGTGAATGAGCGCAACAACTACGAGAACCTGCTACAGTTGCAGCAGCCCGAAGGGCCCTACCAGCTGACCGCAGGCATGCTTAACGAGGGCAATAATCGCATCGTTTTCCACCGCATCGACGATCAAGGCATCGACACCGCGATTGCCCGCATAAACCTGAATGCGCACATCGTGGAGAAGGAGATGACGATAGTCGATATGTATGATTTCACGACAAGGGTACCGCAAACCGAGACCACCGTCTCCCAAGCCATGCTATCAGGAGGCTGGGGAACCGACGGCACCAACCTGATTTGGCAGACTAACGGTTCGGCCTATGTGTCGGGCCAGGGTGGCTTGACCTTTACCGTTCCCGCCGGCTACAACAATGCAGTGATGCAGCTGATTGCCTACGTGGGTTCCAGCATCGGCGGCGGTTACTTCACCGTCAAATACAACGATTCAAATTGGAGTGTTGCCGCTCAAGTCGCTGCCGGACAAGCAGTGGTTGTCAAGACCTTCACAGGAGTGAACAGTGGTGATGTCATCAGCATTTACGGAGCCACCTACAACAGTAATGATCAGAACTATTATTTCAGCTATTCACCGGATATTGAGCTCATAGCAGTCAGGGAAGTGCCACCCACGTTTATTCCCACTATCGAGGTCTCCCCCACCATCAGCTACAACGATGGCGGAACCTGGAGCGCCGAGGCCCCGATGGGCAGCAAGGTGGTCTACAGCCCCAACGACACAGTCAACCTGTACGACCTCGGCACAGTTCAAGACGTTTTCTTTGCCGAGACCGCTCAAAACGAGCATTCCAGCTATTACAACTACGCGGTGGAATATGACGCCAATATCTCGTTACCATTCGGCGACGCCACAGGTCTGGACTTCTATGCTTCGGCCGACTTTACCGCAGCCACGAGCGGCCCCGCTACTGCGGCCTTCATCGGCCCCAACAACTGGTCATTCTCGAGCACCAATGTTTACAACCCAACAGCAGGCACGTGCTGTTACATGCTCTCTTACGGTTCAATCATCTACACCATGCCCCGTTCATTCATGGGTAACACGGTCAACGTCACCGTTACCTCGAGCTCGGGCGACGGAGCAGGTGACATGTATGTCAACGGCATCGTCCACACCTTCGCCGCAGGGGAGACCTTCACATGGACGCTTCCCATCACGGCCAACGGCATCATCGAGTTCAAGGGCAACGCCATTGGCAGCTATACCAACAACTTCTCTATCGACTTCACCAGCATTGTGATCTCGAGCGGTAACGGAGCCGCAACGAATGCGCCCGTCTATCATGGAGAAGGTGTCCAAAGCCGCATGACCGGCACAGGATTGAAGCACCACGACCGTCCCATCATCGAGAATAATGAAAAGTGCAACGAAACGATAATGGTTAAATGACAACAAAACAGACATCAGATATGAAAACGACAATGAATAAGATACGTTTTGTGATGCTGATGGTGTTTCTTGCCATCGGCTTGTCGGTATGGGGCCAGATTGCCAATATCGAGAAGTTGTCCATCTCCACACAGATGTTCCTTGACGAGATGGCAGGAAGAATCAGCCTGGATCTTCCCACTCCCAGCATCAAGAACAGTAATGGTGATATCATCAACCCTGACTTGAAACCCTATCAGCGGCCCATCGCGAGCCCTGAGACCGTGAATGGCGTGCTCTGCATCTCGTCGTTCATTCACATCACCGATGAGAAGGCCATCAGCGAACTTGAAGCCCTGGGCGTCATTATTGAATGCCGCTTTGACAACGGCCTTCTCACCTCGCTTATCCCGGTTGACAACATCGAGAAAGTGGCCGCCCTCGAGAGCGTGAAGATGATTGAGGTCTCGGAGGTCATGTACCCGACGACCGACAACGCCCGCAACACGACCAATGCCGATGACGTGCTCAGCCTGTCCAACGACGCGTTGACAGCCGGCCTGTCCCAGATTTATGACGGATCAGGAGTTATCCTGGGTGTCATCGATACAGGCATCGACTACCAGCATATCGCCTTCAAGGACAAAAACGGCAACACACGCATCAAGGGTGTGTACAGCTGCACTAATTCAGATGTGCCTGACTATAACTGGACGGGCAGCGGCACACTTCCCACCACCGACAACACCGAAGGCGAACACGGCTCCCACACCAGTTCGATTGCCGGCGGCTCGAGTGTGATTGTCAACGGCACCAATGTCACTGTCACCGACGATCATGCCAATGCCACCTATGGAGGCATGGCACCCGGCACCGACCTTTATCTTGCCGGCATCAACACGCTGTATTACACCCGCATCAGCAACGCTTTCCAAGCAATGGCCAACTATGCGGCGCAACAGGGTAAACCTCTCGTCGTGAGCAACAGCTACGGCAGCACCAGCGGCCCTCACCTGGGCACAGCAAGTTATGGTAGTGTGATCAGCAACTACTTTGGCGAAAACCATCCTAATAACATCTGTCTGTTCTCGATAGGTAACGAGGCGGGAAATGCCCCTGAGAGCGAAGGCGGTGGTTGCCATGTGTATGGTACATCAAGCCGCAACAACCCCCTGGGCACTATCGTGCGTTGTGCCTATTACAGCAATCGTGACGGTGGTTATTACTACTCGGGCACCCTTGCCAACGCCTGGTGCCGCTCGACCAGCGTGAATTCAATGACTTGCCGCGTGCTGGTGCTTGACACACGCACCGGAGAAGTCTTGACCTCGGTCGAAGTCTCCCCCACATCCAGCAATGGAACCACCGTCAACGGTTTGACTCAATACTTCTCGGGCTCGCTCACTGCCTCCAGATACACAAGCGACGGCAGAACTTGTATCAGACTCACAGCCAGCGATTTGAAGTCAAAGAGCTACGATACCAGCAATTCAAGTTACTATACCAGCAACTATACCTTGGCGGCTCAGTTCTATCCCACGAGCGGCAGCACCACCATCGATATATGGGGTGGCACGTATAGCTATTTCACCGCCTATCTGACCACCAGCGGCTATAACTGGACGAACGGTAGCGACGACATGAGTGCCAATGACTTCGGCAACAATCCCAACATCATTACTGTAGGCTCGTATGTGTCCCGTCAACGCTCCTCGGGCAACAGTTTTGGCGATATCAGCAGCTTTTCCAGCTATGCCACTCCCGAAGCCAACCCCATGGGCATACAG
Organism: uncultured Prevotellaceae bacterium; assembly: GCA_900317325.1. Taxonomy (GTDB): domain Bacteria; phylum Bacteroidota; class Bacteroidia; order Bacteroidales; family Muribaculaceae; genus Sodaliphilus. The sequence continues at coordinate 14,421 of ONGE01000037.1, read as the reverse complement.
CTCCCGTGGATTACTGCACCCGGCGAGGTGATCATCGCCGCCTATAACCACCTCAACACGGAACGGACCTCGTCCCACGTCGTGGTTGTCGACAATGCCAATTATCCCTACGGACAAATGTCAGGCACATCGATGGCGGCACCATGTGCCTCGGGTATTGTGGCCCTGTGGATGCAAGCGGCAACCGAGTGCGGCAAGCAACTCACCCTGAGCGAGGTCAAGACCATCATGGCCGAGACCGCCATCCGCGACTCGTGGGTAACCAGCGGTCCCAATGCCTCGCATTTCGGTAACGGCAAGATTGATGCTCTTGCAGGCATCCGTTACATCCTGGAACACTATGGCCGACCTAACATCGTGGCCAACCCTGCTGTAGTTCACATGGAATCAGCCCCCAACTACAGCAACACCTCAACCGTGACGGTTACCGGCATCAACCTCCACGGCGACATCACTGCCACCCTCAATGATCCCGACGGCGTGTTCAGCATCAGCCCGACGACCCTGTCGAGCGGCAGTGAAGTGGTTATCACCTTCACGCCTGCTGCTGTCGGTAACTACAGCGCCACAATCACGTTCACCAGTCCCGGTGCCAACCCCGTGACCGTTACCGTCTACGGCATGGCATCGTCCAATACGCTGGTCAGCAACTCGGCTACAGTACCGGTTTACAAGACCGACATCGAGGTGCTCACCTCCTATAGCATCAGTCAGCTTGAGGAAGACATCAACCACAGCCTCCCCGAGAATGTCACCAACACCGACGTCAACGTGAAGGTCACCAACGATGAGGCCATCACCCGATATGACGTGTACCACCGTGCCGAAACCAAGGAATCGGAAGAGAACTGGGCGACCGGTGAAATCAACCGCACGGTAGCCTATGCCGCTCACGACAACGGCAGGAACAGCTATTTCCCGTTTGCCAAGAACGAGAACGACCTCACCAGCTGGATACAGCAGCCGGCAGTCACCTTCGGCGGGCAGGAGAACGAAATGTGGGTTCACCTCAACGACTATGAGACCGTGCAGAATGCACCCACGTGGTATGTACCCGTTGTCGTCGCCGATGGTGTCGTGACCACCGGCAACACCTATGGTGCACACATCAGGCCGAGCTATGCCGCCTCGATGATCGCCACCGTGAATTACGACCAATCGACCGTGAGGACCGATGCCGACAACAACGACGAGCAGTACATCTACATGACCGCCGAGGTGGTAATGCACTGCTTCGCACCGCAGGTCGAGGAGGGTGCTAACTACCATTATGAGTGCTTCTTGGCACGCGCCTGGAGACTGTGGACGCCCTATGTAGTGGGCGTGGGAGCCGGTGAACCCACCGAGACGCTCATGGGCGAAAAACAGCTCAACGGCAACGAGGATGAGGTCATCATCGGCTGCAAGGACTTCCAGTGGGTGAACAACCAATGGAGCCTTGACGAACCCACCTTCTGCATCCCTGCAGGAAGCAGGCCCCTGTTCGTCAGTCGATTCTACTATAAGCGTGTTCCCAACACCATGTCATTCACCTCCGGCGGTGACGGCGGAGAAGGTGGCGGCGGTGCCGGAGCTCCCGGCGATGGCCCCACTCCTCCCCAGAATCCCACTGGCCTGAACGAGTTCAGTCTTGACAGGGATGTCATCGAGGTGACTTATATCAACCCGCTGGGCATGACCTCAGCCCAGCCGTTTGATGGTGTGAACATCATCGTCACCCGATATACCGACGGCACCACATCAACGTCCAAAGTGCTACGGTAATCACACCGCTAACTCCATAAAGAGGGCCCACCGGCATGGATGAGCCCTCTTTTTATATCATCGGGATATCGTATTATCGCTTAGGGAAAAGTGCGATGAGACGCTCGTCGGCGGCACACCAGGTGAGCGACGTGAGATCGGCCCACGGGAGCCAGCGGCAGGCGGCATGTTCGCGCATGGTGAAATGGGTGGTCGTTGCCACACAGCGATAGGCGGCAAGGGTGATGGTGAAATCGGGATAGTCATGGGTAACTGTCGCCAGCAGCTCATGCACCTCAACATCAAGATCCATTTCCTCGATGAGTTCGCGATGCAAGGCTTGCTGGGGTGTTTCTCCCTCTTCAATCTTGCCACCGGGGAATTCCCACAAGTAGCTCGTGTAGGTATAGCGAGTCTTACCGCGCTGCATGCACAGCACCTTGCCGTCCACCTCAACGACCGCGGCTACCACATGATAATGCTTGCGGCACGGCATTATTTCACGAGAACTTTACCGGCATCCTGCCATGCCATGACACCGCCGTCAAGGTTGGTGACTTTCAGCCCCTTGGCGACAAGCAGATTGGCGGCACGTGCACTGCGGCGACCGCTGCGGCAATAGACGGCGACCTCACGCTGGGGGTCCAGCACTGCCATCGCCTTATCGACAAAGGTGGAGTCGTTCACATCAACCAGCGTGGCACCGGCGATGTGGCCCTCGTCAAACTCCTCCTGGGTGCGCACGTCAAGCAACTGGACCGCGGGGTCGGCAATAAAGGCCTGGAACTCGTCAACACCCATATTGGCCCACGATTCAATGGCCAGGGGCTTGCTGTTACTCTTGCTGAAAAGCCTTGCACAGGAGACGGCTATAATCGTCACCACGGCAAGCATAAACAGGGATTTAATGTTAATCATCAAGATCATCATAAACTCTAGTCAGATAAATTGGTGCAAAGGTATAAAAAAATTTATTACCTTTGCAGCACCAAAAACAACATAATCATTCAACAATGAACCACCAGAGCACGTTTCAACGATTAACATTCCTATTGCTGCTCGTCTTCAGTGTCGGTACAGCGATGGCGCAGTACTATAACGGTGAGCACACCTTTGACGGTGAGAACAAAAACGAGACATCGGTATCCGTCACTATAGGCAAGAACATCATTACGGGTCCTTGTATCGGCAATACCGTGCATTACAAGCATTACTTCAACGACCACTGGAGCGTGGACGGCGGCGCCAACCTGCAGTACACCAAGGGTCTGTACGGCTTCAAGGCCAAGGGCGAGTATCACTTGAAGATCAAGAAATTCCACATGTTTGCTTCGGGTGAGTACATGTTCAACCATTACCACAGCTACAACACCAATGAGAACGTGGGCAACCTGTCGGTCCGCTTTGAGCGCGGCTACTGGGACATCACCCTGGGCGGCTCGTTCATCGGTTACAACATGATGGGTGATCACTACACCGAGCCCATCACGTTGACCTTCGGCGCCCATGCCATGCTGCGCCCCCGCACCAACAAATGGAACGTGGGCCTGCTATTCCGCAACTACGACGATTTCTACTACGAGAACTGGAACATTAACTGGGGACTGGACTTCTACTACAAGTTCAATCCCAGGTGGAAAATGTTCGGCGAGTTCAACATCCGCCCTGCCGGCTCGATGAGCCAGTTGGCAAGCAAATATGAGACAACAGGCAAAATTGGTTTAATTTATCGATGGAAATAATTTAGTTTCTAGTTTCTAGTCCCTAGTTTCTAGTTGGGCATCAGCAAACTGAGAACAAAAAAATGATGAAATAAAGATGAAAAAGTCAATATCATATATCCTTATGGCAACTGCCCTGCTGGCAGCAAGTGGATTGTTCAGTTCATGTGAGAAAGTGAGCCCCCAGGGCGTACTTATGGGCAACACCAGTGTTGACGACCGTGTGAAGCAGTCGTTGGTATTCTATACCTTCTTTGATGACAAAATGGACAAGGAATTGCCCGACACCATGACTCAATACTCCTTCCTGGTGGGCAGCGACAGCCACATTACCTTTGATCCAGGACGCTTGGAAGAGATGATTGATATCGGCATTGCGCATGATGACCTGTTCTTCTGCCATCTGGGAGATCTCGCTGACACCAAACCCGAATATTATGCTAATACCTCATTGGGACTGGGTGGCTGCAAAATAGAATGGATGGATAAATATCTCGAACCATTTATCGATGAATCTCATACCGCTGAAATGGGATATTTTATCGATCGTCGAACAGGTTTTTGGGGCAAGGGTGAAGAATTCACGTTACCTTTCTACCCTGTCGTGGGCAATCATGACATCACCCACAACGGTTGGGCACTTTTCTGCGACCAATTCAACACCTCGTTCTATGAGTTCACTGTCAAGATAGGCGACAATTATGACCGTTTTATCTTCCTGGACTCAGCCAATGGTACACTAGGCAAATACCAGATAGAGGCTCTCGAGAATAATATTTTAGGGCATGACGGCAAACAGATACGCCACACTTTCACCTTCACCCACACCAACATCTTCCGCCCGTCACTCAACGAGTTCGCTTCGACCTATTGCCGCGAGGAGCTGTACTACATCCTGGACAAGTTGGCCGACTGGAGAACGGCCATCGCTTTCTGGGGACATGTCCATGCTTGGGACGACCGCAAGTTCGGCGAGGTACACATCACCATGCCGTCGATGAACTTTGTCGATCACCCCAACGGTGGCGATGACCTGATCGTGAGAGTTACCGTTTACAAAGATGACCGCGAACCCAAGGTGGAACCCGTAGGCCTCTACTGCAAGGAGCGCAGCAAAGAAGAACTTGAGAAGTGGGGATACTACGTCACAACCAAGTAAAAGCCTGCACGGCACCTGATGATTGAGTATAAGGCAATAGGCTTTGAGGACCTGGACATCATCCGCCCATATCTGCGGTGGGAAGACGTTCAAGGTTGCGAGTGGAGCGCTATTAACCTGCTCACATGGAACCGCTTCGGGCTGGAATATGCTATCGTCAAGGGGTGCCTGGTGCTACGGTTCATCCTTAACGGACAATACACCCACACCATGCCACTGCCGCCAGTGCCCCAAGGGGTTGAACACCCGCATCTGGCCGATTTCCTCAATGGAGACGCAAAATTTTGCGTCTCTACGAGTCAAAAGTCCGAAGACTGTTGTTTTGCCAATGTCATCAGCGATTTGCGCGATGAGTGCTACGCCCATCACCAACCCTTCAGCATCATCAACATCAATCAGCGAGGAATCGACTTCCTGCAGCGGGCATTCCCCGGGGAGTTTGAATTCTCCGGGCCGCTGGCCGAGCGCTATGATTACATCTGCCTGCGCGAGAACATCATCAACCTGCCTGGTTATGCACTGAGACCCAAGCGTCAACACCTGTCGCAGTTCCCGAAATTTTACCCTAATCACGAATACCGCCCGCTGGAACCGAGCCTGTTTCCCGAGTGCATGCAGCTGTTGCAACGCTGGAGCGACAATGCCGAGGCAATCGGCCATATCCAGGGCGCCGACAGCAAGGTGATGGAACGCGAGTCCATCAGCCAGGTGTTCGACAACTGGGAGCGATTCGGGGCCATCGGCGGGGCGCTGTTCGTGGACGGCAAGATGGTGGCATTTACCTATGGCGCACCCATCAACGTAAACACCTTTGACCTGTGCGTCGAGAAGGCCGACATCAACTATAAGGGCGTTTACACCGTTGTGCGCCACAACTTCATGCAGCAGATTCCCGAGCAGTACACCTATATCAACCTGGAAGAGGATTTAGGCCTGCCGGGGTTGCGACGCGCCAAGTCGTCTTATCATCCAGCTTACCAGATTCAGAAAGACCGCGCCGTTTCCTATCCCGAATTGTCAGTTAAACATGAGGAGCTGAAGCGTACTGGCGCGCGCCACCTGATGAAAACGGTGTTCAACGACAGCGACGAGGCGCTTGACATCTTCTTCACTCACGTTTATAGCCCAGCCGGCAACTACTGCCGTAACCATGATGGACAAGTTGTGTCGGCTGCCCAGGCCCTGCCCTACCGTCTGCTTTATCACGACCATCAGTCCGATGCCGTCTATCTTTACGCTGTGGGCACCTTGCCCGAATGGCGCGGCCAGCATCTGATTTCACGCCTGTTCAAGTATATGCACCGCGGCCTCCTTTGCCAGGGTAAGGTGTTCTCCACTCTGCTGATTGAGCAGCCCGGCTTGCAAGAGATGTACGAGAAACTCGGCTATGCCCAAGTAGGCACAGCCCCGTTGCAGGACGAGGACGTGGTGGAAAACGGTTTTGCGGCCTATGACCAGTGGCAGCGTTCACGCCCATGCGTGCTGCTGCAGGACGAGTGCAACTGGGAATCGCTGCAGGTTTACAGCCATTTTGACAAGGCCTATTACCTCGTCAAGCCGCACTACAAGGGTATGGTGCGTGTCGTCAATGTCCTGGAAGCCCTGCGGCTCTATGCCGCAACCCATAGCGACCGATCGCTCACGCTTCGGGTCACCGGCGACGAGCACATCAGCGAGAACAACGGCTGCTATGCCATCGGTGACGGCACAGCACAGCACATCGCCCGCTGCACCAGCATCAAGACGACACTGACAATCAATCAGTTAGCGGAATTCCTCTTCAAGGACAGTCCTCTCGAGATGCCCCTGATGCTGCTGTAATCCAGACAAATAAAATCCTGATATACACAATCTGTAGAGACGCAAAATTTTGCGTCTCAAGGGTAGAGCATTGGTAATGCCTAACGATCGGAGACGCAAGATTTTGCGTTTCTACAAGTAACGATTAACGGATGATGTCTTCCACGTCGGTCACGTTCTCGTGGCCGCAACCCTCGTCACACAAGGAGCCAAAGGGGTCGCTCTTGGCTGCGGGGAAACTGTAGAATATCCAATGTACGGGCTTGCGGAATCCGAACTTGCGACCGTTGTGCTCGTGAACCGGGGCTTGATAAACCACCGTCACACCACTCACATACTTGTCGTTATCGTAAGGACTGTACCTGACCCCATTGGTTTCGATGTAGGCCAAATCCTCGCGGCAGTCATGCTCGACGATGTTCGACGGCAAGACACGGTTGCCGCCCAGGACGTTTCTGGCCACAGCCAGATACTCGGGCGAGGCCGTTTTCTCCCACCGACGACTGGCATGGGCGAACCAGCCGCACTCGGTCGCCCACTTGGCGACCTCCTGAATCGAAACGTTATCGGCATCGGGGTGACGGCGCTCAAACAGGTTAAGCAACAGCGACAATTCGGCGGCAGCACCATCGAGTGAGCCTTGCTCGGCGTGTCCCAGCACTGCAAAGAAGTTGTAGCACTCGGCGGCGGTTTTGTTATACACCGTGGTGTCTGAACGTGTATAAGCACGACCAGGGATGAAATGGAGGCCCTCCTGCGCATTCGAGATAAGAGCTGTGAAATACTTGAGGGCTTCGTCGAGAGGCATGAAGCGGGAAGCACCGGGCTGGCCTTTCAGATGCTGTTTAATGGCCTCCTCGGGGTGATACTGCACACCCAGGGCAAAATGCTTGTCGGTGCGCTCAATGGCTTCGATGATATCCACACCATCGGTCATGGTAACACCTGTCACCCGCAACGGGGTTCCCGTCACATCGCCCACGACTTGATGATGCCACGAGGGCACGTCACCGATGGTATCGGAGCCCGTGACAGCATAGAGCAGTGAACTGCGATCGGTCACCACGACGTCATGGGGGGTATAGTAGCGCTTGCCCTCGGCATCGCGCTGCATGCGGTGCAGGTAATGGTATGGTTGGCCTAAGCCTTCGAAGTAAGTCGGCAGGTCCTGGATGAGCGGGGCGCCCGAAACCACGCCCAGCATCTGCATGCCGCGACACAGGCCCAGCACGGGAATGTCATGGTCCAGACAATAGGCCATCGTCAAGTATTCCGACACGTCACGTGTGGCATTGGCAGGGCTGTCGTCGGCGATGCCGTGCCACGTCTGGGGAACAGCAAACAGGGTGGAGCTGATGTCACCGCCGCCCAAGAAGACGACGGCCTGCACGCCGGCCAGCAGCGCTTCGGCATCGGTACCGTGATAAGTCTCGCGCTTGACAATATCGGCATACTCCTGCCGCAACACGCCGTTCTCATCGGTATATTTCGGGGTTAAGTTGATTCCGTCATAGGCGAATCCGGCGGGACGCATCTGCGGCAGAATCACGGCCTCACCGCCAGCGGCCTCAATGGAGAGGATGACACGCTCACGGGCGGCTTCGTTGGGCTGCCAGGCCAGGCCCACACGCACCTTATCTCCTGCCGTTGCAGCCAGCGCCATGGTAAGCGCCAACAGGCCTAAGGTCCAATATCTCAAAAAACTGTGTTTCATCTTATCTGGATTGAAGGGGTTATTATCTGTTTCTGAGCATTTCCAACACTTGTTCGACTGGCAGGGCATCCACATGGTTACCATCCCTGCCGGTCATCTCGTCGGCCATGAACAGGGAGTTCCACAAGGCCTCGGCAGTGGCTTCGATGGTGGCGGCAAAGATGGACGACATCTCGCTGTTGGCAAGCACGGTCGAGGTGATGGTCTTGGCATTACTGTCAATAAGGTTCCCTGGGGCGACCGACAGGGCAATCACATAGTCGCCACTGCCGTTCGAGGCGATGCCTCCGGTCTTGGCCATGCCCATCATGGCTCGCTTGGCCACGCGCTCCAGGTTGCGGGAGTCGAGCGGGGCATCGGTGATAACGACCATCATGCAGGAGCCGTCCACATTCTCGCTCTTCTTGACGTGGTTGACGAAGTCATGCTTGTGGAGCCGTTGTCCCACCTGCACGCCGTCAATCTCAAGGATGCCACCATAGTTGGTCTGGACCAACACGCCGACGGTGTAGCCGCCCAAGGATTCAGGCAGCACGCGCGACGAGGTGCCGATGCCGCCCTTGAAACCGAAGCATATCGTGCCCGTTCCAGCGCCCACACACCCCTGCTCCACGGGGCCGCCGTGGGCATTGCTGATGGCATCAATCACCATCTGGGGCGTGACGTGCATGCCGCGTATGTCGTTCAGTCGGCCATCATTGGTCTCACCCACGACGGCATTGACCGACCTCTCTTGCTCGTTACCGGGCTGCATCAGGGTGTAGCACACAACCCCCTCGATGCCAGCAGCGACGCTCAAGGTATTGGTTAAGACGACAGGCGTCTCGATGTTGCCAAGTTCGCGCACCTGGGTCACGCCCGCCAACTTGCCGAAGCCGTTACCCACATGGATGGCGGCCGGCACCTTGTTGCGGAAGATGTTACCCTGATGCGGCACAATCGCGGTGACGCCCGTGCGCACGCTGTCGCCCTCGATCAGCGTCACATGGCCCACCGTCACGCCCGGCACATCGGTAATCGCGTTATACTTGCCAGTCTCGAAGATTCCCGTCGGGAACCCCCATTCCCGCAACGTCTTGTGCTCTTGGGCTGTCGCAAACGACACACCCAGGGCCATCAACACAACAATCAATGCAAATCGTCTCATCATCGCCATTTTTAGTACATGTTTCACGAAGAGAATACAAATAACGCAGTTTTTCCTGAACCTACCAAAGAAATCACAAAAAAGAGGTGATGAACAGCAAGATTCTCTCGGTGGACAAGTGGGTTGAAAAGCACAAAAAGAAGTAACACCCGATGCGCTCATTATGAAATAATTAGTATTTTTGCGCACCTAACCAGTTCTTTATTCATCATGAGACTTCGCCAAATATTATTGATATCAACATGGCTGCTGGCAGCTGTGGCAATGGCCCAAGACCACAACGACACCATCAGGGTGATGACATTTAATCTCCATGCAGGCCATGATGCCAGCCTGGAGCAGATAGGGCAGCTCATCAAGCAGCACCAGCCCGATTTCGTTGCCCTGCAAGAAGTTGATCTGAACACCCACCGCACTAACTGCCCAGATCAGAACAACCGTGATTTCATCACCGAGTTAGCCTACTTCAGCGGCATGCAAGGATTGTTCGGGCCCACCATCAAGTTCAGTGGAGGACATTACGGCATCGGTCTGCTCACGCGGCATCAGTTTGTCGAGGTGTGCAACATCAAGTTACCGCATCCCGTCGCCCGCATGGAGCAGCGAGGCTTGCTCCAGGGCACCTTTATCCTGCCTGACGGCGATACCATCATGTTTGCAAGCACTCATCTCGAGGCCTTTGACAGTATCAGCCGCGAAGCCCAGGCCCAGTTCATCCTGAACCATTTCGCCGATTCATCACACCCCGTCATATTGGCCGGAGACTTCAATGCATCACCCGATGATCATGTGATCGGGCAACTCACCGACCAGTGGCTTGACTGCACAACGGGCGATTTCACCTTCAGCGCCAACAATCCCACCGAAAAGATTGACTACATCCTCGCCCGCCCCATCCAGGCATGGCGCCCCATCGGCTCACAAGTCATTCCCGTCAAGATGAGCGACCACTTTCCAGTCATCGCCACCCTTGTCCTAACCCACGAATAACCCCAACAGCCGCAAAAAGGGGCAAAAAGGGGGAGCGCACGCACCTCTAAAAAATGAGAATAGAGAATGTCTTGTGGTTGCAATTCTTGATGTAAATTTGCAGCGAATTAATGTAATATAATTGAACCCATATGGCAGAAAGAGAATATCTAAACGAATTTCACAAGCAATGGAACGAAGCCTGTGAGAAAACAAACGAACGAATGAAGTCGAAGCGCTTCACTCACGAGTATGCGAAGGCTCAATCCGAACGCTTGGAGAAACTTATAAAGAAACAAGAAGAGGAAGAACGCAAAGCAAAGAGAAAGAAAAAGAACTCCTAAATACGTTTTCCCATTAGAGGGACAGTGATGCAAAAGACAAAAAGAAATGTATTCAGTTTCTTTTCAGAGCCCTAAATTAACGAAATAAACCCGCTGGAATTTCAGCGGGTTTTGTGTTACCGTGCGTCTGGTTTGCGCCTTCCAAAAAGTTCCCCCAACTATAGATTGACAATACTTTACTGATAAGAACATACAGACGTTCAACCTATTAAAAACCATTAATTCAAGAGGATTCTCTATTGATTTCATGCTGTTCTTACATTAAAAAATTATCTTTGTAACATCAATAGGCTGTTATAATGAACGACAATGATTAAGTTGAGCGTATAACTGCTCATGTAATTGTTATGTAACACTCGATAGTCAAGCAAAACATGAAGCAACTATTTGCCATACTGTTAACTCTCTTGGTTTCGGTTAGCGCCCAAGGAGCCCATGCCTATAACGTTAACCAGCATAATTGTTTGGACCGATTGACCACTGCAGAATTAATGCTCCGTGGCCAGGACTTCTTGCAGAACAAGGGTTGGGCCGACAGTGCGATAGTGTGCTATAGTATTGTTGCAGGTCGTGCCCAACGTAAAGATTTGGACCGCAAAGAGATGTATCAGATTGCCAGAGCGCTTAACAATGTGGGCTACATCTATGCTACCTATTATTATGACTATCACAAGGCTTACGAGAACCTGAACCAATCGATGGAATTGTCCAGGCGCTACGGCTTTGACAATAACCTGGCATACGCATACCTGAACATGGCTTCAATCATTAATGCCCGCAACAGTCTATACGCTGGCGAGACTTTCTCGAGCGATGCGCTGGACAATACAAGGCAAGCCTTTGATGTAGCGGTCAAAGCGCAGGAATGGAATGTAGCCGTTACCAGTATTTACAACATGCTGGATATGATGCGCAATAAAAGCGATATCAAGCTTATAGAGCCTGATCTTGTGCGTTTCAAGAAGCTGCAGTTGACCGACAGTGTGGAGATGTGGCAATGCACGCGCTTGTTTTGCCAAGCCTCCGAGGCATATTTCTCGGGACAATACGCAACGGCGCTAGACTATTATAATCAGATGGAGGCCAAGGCCCAGGACGTCACCACCAACCGCCAGCAATGCATCATCAAAGCCATGCAGCAGAAGGCAATGGTGCTGGCTGCCATGCACCGTTACCAAGAGGCTATTGATTGCCTGCAGCAGGTTGCAGAAATCACCGTCAATCATGGGATGCAGAGCGAACTGATTGACACCTATCACGCGCTTGCTCAGGTTTATTCAGCAATGGGCAATGGGCAAAAGGCCGATCTCTATGATTACAAATACCTCAAGGCAAAAGACGAACTCATCCATAAAAGCCATGCCGAAAAGCTCGAGAAATCGCGGTTTCTCGACGAGATGCGACGCGTCAATGAGCAGGTGGAGCAGATTCAGGCCAAGCATGAACGCACCCACCAGTTACTGCTCATGATGAGTCTGATTGCCGCCATCATCCTGATTGCGTTGGTATTACTTGTTCGCAGCAATATCAAGCAACGCAACTACATCAGGCACCTTTATGAGAAAAATGTTCAGTTGCTTAATGTCAAGGTTGCCGATACCCCGATGACAGCACAAACAGGAGACGAACAGGAGGAAAGCGCTCCCAAGTATCAAGGTCTGCTTGACCAGGAGAGCAAGGACCGTCTCTTTGACCAGATTAAACGGGTGATGGATGACATGAGCATCATTTGCAAGCCCGATTTCTCACTACAGCAGTTGGCCGACAAGGTGGGCAGCAACTATAAGTATGTCTCCCAAGTGCTGAACGAGTGCTACGGCAAGAGTTTCAAGCAGGTGCTCAACGAGCAGCGGGTGCGAGAGGCGTGCCGCATGTTTAACGATACCGAGCGGTATGGTAACTTGACCATTGAGGCCATCGCCGCAAATCTGGGTTTTAATTCCCGCAGCAATTTCACGGTAACATTCAAGCGCATCACAGGCATTTCGCCATCTGATTTCATGAAGATGGCTAAGGGAAAATAAGCAGGTGACAGAGGGCTTGATTCACTGAAAGAAGCCCATCAATACACGGTTTTTAGTTCTGTTTCAGTGAAACAGAACACAGGCACTGACCATTTTCTTGCCAAAGAGAATGGCCTTTTTTAATTTTGCGATACAAAATCTTGAGGCCGTCATCCGTCTCATGTCTGCAACGCCAAGCCTTGTGGTGAAATTCTAAACATAAACATAATAGTAACCATTTTCTAACCATTTTAATTAAGTATTTATGAAAAAGATTTTATTAATTTTAGCAGCAATGATTCTGGCCATTGGTTCATCAGCTAGTGTGCAGGTGAAATCACAACGTGCCATCAAGAATCATCGTCCCTTATCTCATAACGAGAAAATTGCAAGGGGCAACAGCCTTAACATGATTACCGCCCAACCCGAGGGCGAGTTGAAAGTCTACAAACGTTCGGGCCAGACGCTTGACGGCAATGGAGGTTATGTGACCCCTACCACCCAGAGTGGTGAGTGCAACATCGTCTATGCTCCCGATGGCGTGACCATCTACATGCAGGATCCCATCTCGGGTTATAAGACCGGCGCATGGGTCGAGGGAACCATCGACGGCAACACGATCACGGTGCCCCTAGGACAAGAACTTGAGTATGACAGTTACTATGATGCCTATGTGGTGCTGACCTTCGGCACTACCTATTACTATTACGATAATGGCGGCAAATATATCGAGGTCGATGATACCGGTTATGAGGTTGCCACCTTTACTATCGATGGCAATACCATCAGCCTCAACGGTTCGGCTGGCGATGTCTATGCCGATGGCGATGATGCCTACATCGCTACTGGTCTTGCCGGTAAATGGAATGACATCAACAGCTGGTCAGGTGACCTGGACATGCACACTGTGCTCACCGAGATTCCGTCACAGCCAGATGACCCCATTGATGTGCCCACCGTGATTTCCGAGACTCCTGAAGGCACATTGCTCACCTATTACCGCTCGGGCGGTTACATCTACCACAAGTTCATGGAAACAGGTATCACCGAGTTTGAAGATGTCATGAACGTCGTGTTCGCCGAGGATGGAAAGGTTTACATCCAGAATCCCATTGCCACGCTCACCAATGGCAATTGGGTAGAGGGTACTTATAACGAGGAAACCGGTATCATCAGCATCCCCACCGGCCAATGCGTTTCGTGGATGGCCAATTACGGCTATGGCGGTCTGCTGGTGTGGGGCCACACCTGGTTTGAGCAGATCGGGTGGGATGACTACGACGAGCCTGTCTATTGGCTCTATGGTGCCTACGACCCTGATGTGACCGAAATCCGCTACAAGGTTGAGGGCAATACCATCACGCTGCTCGATGGCCAGGGCGATGTGTGGGCTCCCTATCCCGAGTGGGGAAACACCACGGGGCCTTGCCTGATATACACCGATAATCATGAGTGGGCCAATGTGCTGCAGTTCAACACGGTTGCCGTTCTCAATGACGAGAACCCCATCATTCCTGCTAATCCCACTGCCGACGAGTGGTATGACTGCGGTAACGACTGGGCCACCAGCAAGTTCTATTTCACCTTGCCCACCACCGATACAGAAGGCAATCCCCTTGATCCTACTAGGCTGAGTTACAGCATCTTCCTTGATGATGACCAAATCTACACCTTTGATTATTGGGACTATGACTATGACATTGAGGACGACATGACTGAAATACCCTACAGTATTTACTCCGATGGCTATGACATTACCGACCATGTGGTTTATTTCTATGGCACCAACTACAGCGAGTGGCCCATCTTTACCTGGCGCAT
>ONGE01000017.1 GCA_900317325.1 uncultured Prevotellaceae bacterium | reverse complement strand
AGTAGGAATCACAAAGCGGCCGCTCTCATTGCTGACGCCTCCTGTGAGCAGCGTTGAGTCGGCAGGGTTAAGAATAGCAATGGTTGCATATGCCAATGGCTGGCCTTGTTCATCGACGATGGTGCCCTTGAGGTGGTGCTCGGTCTTGTTGATGCACTCCACATAGATTTCGCCCTTTTCGCCCTGGGTCATGCGGATGGGGTAGAAGCCTATCATCTGACGGATAGCCTCGGGCACGGGTTTATTCTTGATGTGGGTGGTAATGGTAAAGTCCTCCAACTCATTATAGAGGAAGTAGATGGTGTAGTCGCGGGATTCTTCGGCCAGCTGGCGCAGGGCGTCGGCAATCGACACGTCGCGGTAGTTGCGGGTCACACGCTGGGCCTGTGCTGCGGCAAGGGTCATGCAGCACACAATGAAAATGATGGCTTTTCTCATGATATTACTGCACGATTAATCGGTTACCTGTTTGCTCAATGGTTACGCTCTCAAAATGGCTCATGTCCTCCAGCACCTTTTCCAGGCCGTCGCCCTTGTTCCACACGAAGTGGAAGCGCAAGTTGCGGGCGTCCTCGTTCTGGAACTTGACCGTCATGTCGTAGTAGGTCGCTATCTCGCCGAGCATCTGCTCCAGCGGGGTGTTGTCAAATACCACTGGCTCGTCATTCTCGATTGCTGACGTGTCGGCCACGCCAAGGCGAGGCCCTACAGTATCCTCTTCGGTCTGGGGAGGTGTGGCGACATTCTCGGTCTTTTGTTTTGGTTGGTCAGTAGCTGTGAAATGGCGCACGGTGTAAACCGTTGCCCATGTGATGCCCGACATCATCAGCACGCCAAGCACTGTCGCGGCTACTCTTTGCCACAGGTGTCCGTGTTTTTGCGTTGCCAGATGTGTTTGCTCAAATTGCTTCCAGGCCTTGTCCACATCCACGGGTTGAGACAGGCTGCGCTGGCTGCGGCGGGCACGGGCGGCCTGGGTGAGACTGCGGTAGAACTCGCGCGTCTCGTCGTCATGGTTGACGGTATCCATGATTTCTTGTTCGCTGTAACGCTCGGGATGATCCAGCATTGCCAGCAGACGGTCGATGTTTTTGTTCGTTTCCATTGCGGTTGGTGTCATTAGATTAAATTCTTGATGCGATTGATACACTGACGCAAATACTTATAGACGGCACCCACGCTCATGTCAAGACGTGTGGCGATTTCCTGGAAGGTCAATTCCTCGTCAAAGCGTAGGCGGAAGATGGTGCGTTGCGGCTCCTCGATCTGTTCCTCAACAATAGCGTTGATTTGGTCAAGTTCGGCCAACACTTCCTCGATAGGGCGAGTGTCATCCGCCTCGTCCAGTGGATGGAGGTGCTTAAAGCGCTCCCGCAGCTGCATCTTCCTGATGTGGTTGATGCAGCCGTTGCGCACGGCACTCATCAAGTAGGCCTCAGTCTTGCTGCCCGTCATCTGGTACCCATTTTCCAGCAGGCGGGCAAACACGTCCTGGACCACGTCCTGGGCCTCGGCATCATCGTGCAGCAAGGTTCTGGCCAGATGTATCATCTTGCCGTAATGTTGCCTGAACAGGCCCTCAAGTATGCTCTTGTCATTCATATCGGTATCGTCTCTCTATATCAATGACACATGAATGGTGAGTTTTTTCACACTCAGTTGAGATTTTTTTCATGGCAAAAGTACCCAAAATCCAATGCTCCACAATCCTCAGAATGGTATTTTTCAGCAAGAATTAAGGTATTAGTGACTAAAAAACGGTCGTCAAAAATGACAACCGGGATGATGATATTGATTGAGTGGTAATGATTTAAGGATTGAGACACAATTGCTTAGAAATCAGGCGGTTGTGTCTTGTTTTTGTGTACTTTGTACTTTGGATTTGGCGACGAGAAATTGCATTTCTCAATAAATAATACTATCTTCGCCCAATAAATGATGATGAATATGGAACAGATCAAGAGATTTCTGATATTGTTGGCGGCCATGGCGCTCAGCCTGCCGCATGGAGAAGCCTGCACGAGCATCCTCGTGGGCAAGAAGGCGAGTGCCGACGGCTCGGTGCTGTGCACCTACAACATCGACTCGTGGGGCGCCTGCCACAAGATGTACCGCTATGAGGCGGGGAAGCATCCCACTGGCACGATGCGCAAGATTTATGACCGCGACTCTCGTGTGTACCACGGGGAGATACCCGAGGCACCCGAGACCTATCTGGTCACTGGCAACATCAACGAGTGGCAGGTGGCTATCGGCGAATCGACGTTCGAGGGACGTGAGGAACTGATTGATGACACGGGTATCATCGACTACGGCTCGCTCATGGACCTGGGCCTGCAACGCGCCCGCACGGCGCGAGAGGCCATCGCTGTGATGACGGGCCTTGCCGAGCAGTACGGCTTCTGCAGCTCGGGCGAGTCGTTCACGGTGTGCGATCCCGATGAGGCGTGGGTCCTCGAGATGTCGGGCTGTGGACCGGGCAGCAAGAGCGTCGTGTGGATTGCCGTGCGTGTCCCCGACAATGCTGTGATGGCACATGCCAACCAGAGCCGCATCCGCCGGGTGGACCTGAATGACACGGCAAACGTGAAGATTTCACCCAACTGCATCAGTTTTGCCCGCCAGCGTGGCTACTTTAAGGGCAAGGACCGAGAATTCAGCTTCTGTGACGCCTACAATCCGCCCACTTTCGGCGGTCGGCGTCTGGGCGACTCCCGCGTCTGGGCCATCTATCGCCATCTGGCCATGGGCATGGACCGTTATCTGCCCTACGTCGAGGGCAAGCTGCCCATGAGAGAGGTGGAGCCGTTGCCCATGTGGATCATCCCCGACAAGCCTGTTGCTGTGGGCGACGTCATCGCGTGTCTGCAGGACCGTTTCGAGGGAACGCCCTTTGCCATGGACGACGACCCGGGTGCGGGAATCTACGACAGTCCTTTCCGTCCGCAGCCGTCGCGCTATGACGATGATGGCACGACCCTGTTCCACGAGCGCTCGGTGGCAACGACGCACACCGCCTTCACCTGGGTGTGCCAGTTGCGCGGTTTCATGCCGCGCGAGGTGGGCGGCATCATCTGGTGGGGCAACGACGACAGCGGCATGGTGGCCTATACGCCGGTCTATTGCTGTGCCAACCGTGTGCCGCACTGCTACAACGACCCCAAGGCCGACGCCTATACCTTCAGCGACGAGAGCGCCTACTGGGTGTGCAACTGGGTCAGCAATATGGTCTATCCCCGCTGGAGCCTGCTCTATCCCGAGCTGCAACAGGTGCGTGACTCGCTGCAGGCCAGCTATTTCGCCCGTCAACCCGAGGTCGAGGCACGGGCCCTTGAATTGATGAAGAGCAACCGTAGCGCAGCGCTCGATCTGCTGACCGACTACGGCTGCGAGTTGGGCGACCAGATGGTGAAGCGCTGGCGTCAGATGGCCTATCACATGATTGTGAAGTATAACGACGGCGTCATCCGGCAGGAGGAGAACGGACAGTACCTGCGCAACTCCAGCGGTTTCCGCCCCCGCCTCACCCGTCCCGGCATGAGCGACAAGGTGCGCCGGCGCATCCATGAGTCCACTGGCACCCGCTTCGAGGTTCCACCAACCGACAGCCTGGACACCTCCTATATGTAATACATTACATAAAAAACGGAGCGATGATAAAAGAAAAAGTCATCAAAGGGAACCCTCCCTTCGATGACTTTTTTATGACGTAGGGGTCACGCCAAGGCGTGGCCAGGGTTATTTCTTGCGGTGGGCAATGAGGTACTGGCCGATCTGGACGGCGTTGAGGGCGGCACCTTTCTTGATTTGGTCGCCGCACAGCCAGAAGGTCAGGCCGTTGTCGCTGCTGGTGTCTTCGCGGATGCGGCCCACATAGACGGGATCCTTGCCCGAGCAGTCGATGGGCATGGGGTAGCGGTTGCTGCGCGGGTCATCAACGACGACAACACCGGGTGCAAGCTGCAGGGCGGCGCGGGCCTCCTCGGGGGTGATGGGGTTCTCGCACTCGATCCACACGGCCTCGCTGTGGGCGCGCATGACGGGCACACGCACGCAGGTGGCGCTCACCCTGATGTCGCTGTGCATGATTTTGCAGGTCTCCTTCACCATTTTCATCTCTTCGCGCGTGTAGTCGTTATCCTGGAATACGTCGATGTGGGGGATGACGTTATAGGCCAACTCGTGCTGGAAGTGGCGCACGGTCAGTTCCTCCTTGCCGACGGCGATCTCGCTGGTCTGCAGGGCCAGTTCATACATCGCCTCCATACCGGCACCGCTGGCAGCCTGATAGGTGGCTACCTGCACGTTCTTGATATGTGACAAGTTGTCGAGCGGCTTCAGGGCAACTACCATGATGATGGTCGAGCAGTTGGGGTTGGCGATGATGTTGCGTGGGGTGTTCAGGGCATCCTCGCCGTTCACCTCGGGCACCACAAGGGGCACGTCGTCGTCCATGCGGAAGGCGCTGCTGTTGTCAATCATGATGCAGCCGTGCTTGGTGATGGTGGGGGCAAACTCACGTGCAGGTCCTGCACCCATGGCCACAAAGGCGATATCGATGTCCTTGAAGTCATCGTTGTGTTGCAGGAGTTTCACCACATAATCCTTGCCACGGAACGTGAAAATGCGTCCGGCACTGCGTTCCGAGCCGAAAAGGACGAGTTCAGTCACGGGAAAATTCTGTTCATCGAGGACACGCATGAATTCCTGTCCCACTGCGCCGCTGGCGCCAACAATAGCAACCTTCATAAGTTTATAAAGTTTAGAGTTTAGAGTTTAAAATTGTTCGTTCGGGGAGTCTTTCTGCAAAACCTATGCCAATTGGCTGTCACCCCTTGATGTGGGTGCCCTTTTCGGGGTTGCCCAGTTGGTCGGGGCAGGTGATGACAACCTCCTTGACGCCGCGGTCGATGGCTGTGAAGGCATTTTCCAGCTTGTTGTCGAACCAGTCCTGGATGATGTCCATGTCGCGCAGCGTTTTATACTGGGTGCGACGCAGGTTGGCCACCACACTGTCGGGGTCTTGCGGATTAAGCAGCACTCCCTTTTTCTCAAAGCAGTAGATGAGCGTGATATTGAACCTCAAGGATAATGCGCGAGCAATCTCGGCGGCCATGGCGTCGGTCTCGTTGAACAGCAGGTTGCCACGTCCGTCATGGGTGATGGGCGCGAGCACGGGTACGATGCCGTTGTCGAGCAGGCGTGCAATGGCCTCGGTATTGACGTGGCGCACTTGCCCGGTATCACCCAGCTTGCCGTCGGGCAGCTTGACGCTGGTGACCAGATTCATGTCGGCTCCTGTAACACCCAGGGCATTGACCTTGTGACCTTGAAGCAGCGAGACAAACAATCGGCTCACCAGTCCGCCATAGACCATAGTGAGCAGTTTCAGCGTCCCGGCATCGACTACTGGGCGGTCATCGATGAGTTTAGTCTTGATGCCCAGCTTGTTGCCGATGTCTTGGGCCATCATGTTGCCGCTGAAGATAAGCATCTTCTTGCCCTTGATGGCGGCAAATGCCTTGACAAAGGTGCGCAACTGGTCGGCCTTCTCGACAATCTTGCCGCTGACCTTGACGATGGTGAATTTCTCGTTCATAATTTAGTTCCTGGTCCCTGGTTGATAATCTGTTAAAAAATCGTGGAATTCGTAGTTGAAGTTAGCTCTCGGCGAACTCCATCAGGTAGGCCTTGATGAAGTCGTCGAGGTCGCCGTCCATCACGCCGCCCACATCACTGGTCTGATGATTGGTGCGGTGGTCCTTCACGCGGCGGTCATCAAAGACGTAGCTGCGTATCTGGCTGCCCCATTCAATCTTCTTCTTGCTGTCCTCGACCTTGCGCTGCTCTTCCTGGCGGTGTTGCAACTCCTTGTTATAGAGGATCGAGCGCAGGTTGCGCAGGGCGTTCTCGCGGTTCTTGGGCTGGTCGCGGGTCTCGGTGTTTTCAACCAGGATTTCCTCTTCCTCACCCGTGTATGGGTCCTTGTACTGGTAGCGCACGCGCACACCCGATTCCACCTTGTTCACGTTCTGGCCACCGGCACCGCCGCTGCGGAAGGTGTCCCACGAGATTCTGGCCGGGTCGAGGGTGATCTCGATGGTGTCATCGACCAGCGGCGTCACGAAGACCGAGGCAAACGAGGTCATGCGCTTGCCCTGGGCATTGTAGGGCGACACGCGCACCAGGCGGTGAACGCCGTTCTCGCTCTTGAGGTAGCCGTAGGCAAAATCGCCTTCGATGCTGATGGTCACACTCTTGATGCCCGCTTCGTCACCGTCAATGAGGTGCTCGATTGCGGTCTTGTAGCCATGGCGCTCACACCAGCGCAGGTACATGCGCATCAGCATTGATGCCCAGTCCTGGCTCTCGGTGCCGCCGGCACCCGAGTTGATCTTGAGAATCGCGTCCATCTTGTCTTCGTCGTGGCGCAGCATGTTGCGCAACTCGAGTTTCTCGAGCATGGCAAGCGCCTTGGTGTACAGGGCATCAAGTTCGTTTTCCTCGACGAGTCCTTCCTTGACGAAATCAAATCCGGTGGCCACCTCGTCAACGGCGAGTTCCACTTCCTCGCAGCCGTTGATCCAGTTGCGCAGCGACTTGATCTTTTTCATTTGTGCCTCGGCGGCCTTCTGGTCTTGCCAGAAGTCGGGCACGTGTGTTCGCAGTTCTTCTTCCTCAACCTCAATTTTCTTACCGTCGATGTCGAGATATCGCTTGAGGTCGTCTTTGCGTTGTTGCAGTTCCTTGAGTTGTTCTTGAGTTATCATTTATATGGTCTATAGTCTCTTCTCTAATCTTTTATCTCTTTTCACTAATCTTTAACCACTATTCCTCGGCCGACTTGTCGGCTGATTTTTTCTTGCGGTAGTCGACGGCATACATCGCGTCAATCAGCAGGCTGTAGCGCTTGTTGATCACTGCGCGCTTGATCTTGAGCGTGTTGGTCAGTTCACCGTTCTCCATCGTGAAGGCCTTGGGCAGCAGCACGAAGCGCTTGATTTGCTCGTAGCTGGCGAGGCCCTTTTGGTAATCGTTGATGCGTGCCTCGATCATCTTGTGGATGTCGGGACTGTTGACCAGTTCCTCGATGGTGTTGTGCTCGATGTGCTTCTTGTCGGCATAGGCTTTCAGCTCCTCAAAGTCGGGGACGATGAGCGCCGACACATATTTGCGGCCGTCGCCGATGATGGCCACCTGCTCGATGAACTTGTCCTGGCCCAGCATGGTCTCGAGCACCTGCGGGGCGATGTACTTGCCGTTGCTGGTCTTGTACAGGTCCTTGAGGCGCTCGGTGAGGATGATTTCGCCGGTGGGTGCCAGTTCGCCGCAGTCGCCGGTGTGGAACCAGCCGTCGGCATCGATGGCCTTGGCGGTCTCCTCGGGTTTGTTGTAGTAGCCCTGCATCACAGTGGGGCCCTTGACCAAAATCTCGTTTTGGTCACCGATTTTCACCTGGATGCTTGAGATGGGCATGCCAACGGTGCCGATGGTCCAGCCGGGCTCGGTGAAGAAGCTCACCGAGGCGTTGGTCTCGCTCAGGCCGTAGCCGATGCAGATGTTGATGCCCACGGCGTGCAAGAACTCGGTGATGTTGTCACTCAGCATGGCACCGGCAGTCGGGAACATCTTGTTGTCGGTCACGCCGATGGCACCACGCAACTTTTGGAAAACCTTTTTCTCGAAGTACTGGTACTGCTTCTCGATCAGTGCAGGAGCCTTCTTGCCCATGCGGGCATATTTCAGGTTCCTGACCTTGCCCACGCGGATGGCCTGCTTGACCATCATGCGCACCACGGGTTTGGCATGGGCCAGGTTGTCGTTGATGGCGGTATAGACCTTCTCCCAGAAACGCGGCACGCTGCACATGTAGTTGGGTTGCACCTCCTTGACAGCACGCTGTATCTCCTTGGGATTGTAGTTGATGGCGACACGGATGCCGGTGCACAAGCAAACCATCGTCCAGCCCAACTCAAACACGTGGCTGAAGGGCAGGAAACTCAGCGAGATGTCGGTCTTGTTGTCGATGAAGGCGTCAAAGCGTTCGATATGGGCGTCCATGGCGGCGTTCATGTTGCTGTGGGCCAGCATCACGCCCTTGGGGACGCCAGTGGTGCCCGATGTGTAGATAAGGTACATGATGTCGCTGTCAACACCCGATTGCTTGCGATTCTCTAACTCGGTAAGCACCTCCTTGCCCAGCTTGTCGCCGGTGCTCAGGAACTCCTCCCAGGTGAGGGTGGATTTGTCCCCGGGTTGCCGTTTGACATCAGGGTGAAGGGTGACGATGAACTTGAGGGTAGGGCACTCGTCGATGACCTGACGGGCGATGTCATATTGCCCTTGATCGCCGGCAAACAGGATCGTGGCGCCTGAGTCGTTGACGATGTAAGCCACCTCGTCCTTGCTGCTTGTGGCATAGATGGGAACGGGGATGGCACGGTTATAGAAGGCACCGAAGTGAGTGATCAATATCTCAGGGCAATTCTGAGTGAAAAGACACACTCGGCCATGCTCTTCAACGCCGTTGACAAGCATAGCTCCGGCAGCTCGATCAATCAGGTCGCTGAAACCCACCCATGTGATGGAGGACCACACCTGGGTCTTGTAGTCACGGAATCGCAACGCTTCACGTTCGCCGTACTTGGCTCGCTGCGTGGGTATTAGTTCGACAAATTTATTCATATCGCCTTGATGATTTTGTTACTAATCGGCAAAGATAATAAAAAATCGTGTAATTACCAAAATCGGATTCTTTTTGTGCTCTTTTGCCAGCTTTGTTATCGGTGATGTTTGCCGCTGTCGGGGAAATGCATTAATTTTGTCGCTGTTTTATATGACAATAGGAGATGGAACAGGAATTTGCTTCACGTTTGCTGGAATCGGCTGTTGCTGAGTTCGCCAAGTTGCCCGGCATCGGACGCAAGACGGCGCTACGCCTCGTGCTGCACCTGCTCAAGCAGGACGAGCAGGAGGCCGTCAACTTTGGCGAGGCCATCATCAGGCTGCGCCGCGAGATCCGTTACTGCAAGGTGTGCCACAACATCAGCGAGACCGAGGTGTGCCCCATCTGCAGCAACCCGTCGCGCGATGCCTCAACCATCTGTGTGGTCGAGAATGTCAAGGACGTGATGAGCATCGAGAACACCAATCAGCATCATGGGCTCTATCATGTGTTGGGCGGACTCATCTCGCCGATGGACGGCATCGGCCCCGGCGACATCGAGGTGGACAGCCTGGAGGAGCGTGTCAAGGCAGGTGGCATCAAGGAAGTCATACTCGCCCTCAGCGCCACCATGGAGGGCGACACGACCAACTTCTACATTTTCCGTCGCCTGGCACCATACCCCGACGTGAAGATCACCATCCTCGCCCGTGGTGTGAGCGTTGGCAACGAGATCGAGTACACCGACGAGCTCACCCTGGGTCGCTCCATTATGAACCGCACCCTCTTCAGCGACACCTTCCACAAAGGGTAAGAAAAACCACGAATTACACGAATTGTGCTAATTATTCTTTTGTTAATCAATTCGTTGTATTCGCGAAATTAGTAGTTAAAGATTATGGCCGACAACGATTTTGCATACCGCCAAGAGGACGCCGAGAAGCGCCGTCGCCGCCGCGAGGCCGAGCGTCAGCGCCGCCTCCGCCACGCCCGCGAAGAATACCTCAAAAAGAAAAACCAATCTAAGTGACAATCCCTCCACGATTGGCACAATAGCAAGCAATCAACTCATATATAAAAATAGTTTTGTTTCCGAAATGATGCAAAAATGCCGCATTTCGGAAACAAAATCTCTGTTGTCAGGTTGTTTAATGGTTGTCTGAGAGGGTGGTGGCGAGGGCGAGGACTTGGGCGGTGAAGTCGTCGGGCGGCAGGGTGCTGGAGAGCCAGTGGATGGGGGTGCCGCGCTTTTCCATGCCGCGGAACCAGGTCATCTGGCGCTTGGCGAACTGATGGATGGCGATTTCCAGCTGGCGGAACATTTCCTCCTCACTTAACTGGCCGATGACGTGCTGGGTGACGAACTTGTACTCCAGTCCGTAGTAAATCAGGTCTTCGGGGTCGATGCCTTCGTTGATGAGGCGCCGCACCTCGTCAATCATGCCCTCGTCGAGGCGGGCGCGCAAGCGGCGGCTGATGCGCTCTCGTCGCGTGTCGCGGTCCACCTCCACACCGATGACCAGGGCGTTCTCCATGGGGTGGGGCTCGGTGAGGGCTTTCAACTCGGGGTGAGCTTCGTAATAGCGGCAGATTTCGATAGCGCGTGTAGCCCGTGCCACGGTATCGATATCGCTGTTGTTGCGCAGGGTCTTCATCGTCTTGAGCAGAGCGGTCAGCTCCTCGAGTGACTTGCCAGCCAGTTCGGCCCGCAGTTCCTCGTTGCGCGGCACCGGCGGCAACTTGATGCCCTTGACCACCGTCTCGACATACATTCCCGTGCCGCCGCACATGATGACGGGCTTGCCGCGGCGGCGGATGTCGTCATAGGTCCGCTCAAAATCCTCCAGGAACTCGTATAGGCTATAGCGGTAACCCGCAGGGCGTATGTCGATGAGGTGATAGGGCACGCCGTCATACTCGGCCAGGTCCTTGCCCGTGCCGATGTCCATGCCACGGTAGATCTGGCGAGAGTCGGCACTGATGATTTCGCCGTCAATAGCCTTGGCCAGATGCACAGCACGCGCCGTCTTGCCTGTCGCTGTCGGCCCCGTAATGACAAAGAAAACCTCCCTATAATCCATTTGTTTAGTTTTTAGTTTCTGGTCCCTAGTTTCTGGTCCCTAGTTTCTGGTCCCTAGTCCTTAGTTGCTAACGCAGCCGATGCCAACTAGAAACTAAGGACTAGGGACTGGGAACTCATTACTTCAGGTACTGGTTGTAGAACTCGAGGGCGCGCTGATAGACCACATAGCGGGCCGAGCAGTCGCGGATGCTGTGGTTCATGTTGGGGAACACCATCATGTCGCACGTGCGGTTCATGTCCACCAGTTTGGAGACATACTGCATCGAGTTGACAATGTGCACGTTATCGTCGGCGCTGCCGAACATGATGAGCACACGGCCGTTCAGGTTCTCGGCGCGGTTCAGCGGGAAGTTGCTGTAGCCCTCGGGGTTCTCCTGGGGTGTGCGCATGTAGCGCTCGGTGTAGATGCTGTCATAGAAACGCCATGTCGTTACGGGGGCGATGCTCACACCGCAGGCATAGTTGCTGCCCGGTTCGCTCATCGCCATGAGGGTCTGGAAACCTCCGTAGCTCCAACCCATGATGCCGATGTGGTCGGCATCTACCCAGGGTTGCCCGGCCATGTACTTGGCAGCGGCAACGGCATCCTCGGTCTCGTACTTGCCCAGGTTCAGATAGGTAATCGACTCGAAATCCTTGCCACGGAAACCCGTGCCGCGGCTATCCACCTCAACCACGATATAGCCCTGAGTGGCAAAGTACTGCTCCCAGCCCATGCGCCACTTGTTGAGCACCTCCTGCGAGCCGGGACCGTTATAATGCTCCATGATGACTGGATACTTCTTGTTTTGGTCGAAGTCTGTGGGTTTAATCATGTATCCGTTAAGGGTATAGCCATCGTGCTCCATTGTGAAGAATTCCTTCTTGGGAACATCCACTGCAGTGTAGCGGCGGGCATATTCCTCGTTGAGTTGCAGGTCGCGCACGCGTTTGCCCTTGCGGTCATAGATGCGGTACTGGTCGGGCGTGGTGGCATCGCTGTAACGACCCAAGTAATAGCTAAAGTCTCCGTTGAAGATTGCCGATGCAGTTCCCTGACCGTCAACTGTTGACGGTGCGAGACGTGTCACCTTGCCCTTGGCATCCACAAACTCCACCACGCGGTTCAGCGGGCCACACGAGGCTTGGTAGTAGAAGCGCTTGGTTTTCTTGTCATAGCCGTAGAACTGTGAGATGATGCGGTTGTTGTCGTTGGTGAGCTGGCGCATCAAGTTGCCCTCCAGGTCATACTGGTAGAGCTGCATGTAGCCCGACCGCTCGCTGGGGATGACAAAGAAATTGTCCTCGTATTGCACTTGCTGCGAGGTCTCGGCGTCCACCCAGGTGTCAGATGTCTCGTGATAGACCTGCTTGGACTCACCCGTCATGGGGTTCACGGCATAGATGCGCAGGTCGTTCTGGTGACGGTTCAAACGCTGAACCATCAATCGCTGAGGATCGGGGCTGAAGGTGATGTGGCACACGTAGTCCTCCTCGTCAAGAGGCACGTTGAGCTGCTTGAAGGTGCCGTCGATGACGTCATAGCAGTGTACAGTCACGATGGAGTTTTTTTCGCCGGCAACGGGATACTTGAAGTCGTAGCGGCCTGGGTAGAGCGCATATTCGTCCTTGGGGTTGCAAGTGCCCTGATAGATGACCATCGACGCCATCTTCACCTGGCTCTCGTCCCAGCGCAGGAACGCCAGCGAACGGCTGTCGCTCGACCAGTTGAGGGTGTTGAGCATTCCCAATTCCTCTTGATACACCCAGTCGGGCACACCGTAGATGATTTTGTTCTTCTCACCGTCGCGGGTGACCTGCACGGTCGTGCCGTCAACAAGGTTGCGCACAAACACGTTGTTGCCTTTGACATAGGCGACGCGCTTGCCGTCGGGCGACAGGGTAGCAATCTCCTCACCGCCGCCGTCGCTCAGGGCTTTTAACGTTTTGTTCTTCAGGTCATAGACATAGTAGTCGGCGCTGAAGCTGTAGCGGTAAATCTCTTGCGAGTTGTTCCACAGCAGGACGTAGGCACCGTCGGCGGTCACCTCAAAGTCGTCCCAGCCGGTCACAGTCTCGTTGCGTGTATCAACCAGCACGCTCTCGTCGCCCTTGACATAGCCGATGCGCATGATGGCGTTGCCGTCATCGCTCAGGCGGTAAAAGTAGCGGCCGTCGTTCTTGGCGGGCTGCATCGCTCCGATGCCACGGGGTGAATTGCCACGCAACACACATTCTTCAAGCGTCAAAGCGTCGGCTCCGATGGCCAACACCAGCATTGCAAGTGTCAAAAATATCTTATTCATAACGCATCTCCTATCTCCTGTCTCTAAACTCTAAACTCTTATTTGTTAACTAACTCAAGTATCTGGTTAGCGCTGTCCTTGGTGTTCACTTTCTCGATGATGTGCGTGACTACGCCCTGTTCATCGATGATGAAGGTGGTGCGCACGGTGCCCATGTAGGTGCGACCGGCCATCTTCTTCTCGCGCCACACGCCGAAGGCCTGGTTCAGCGTCGTGTCCACGTCGGCAATCAACGGGAAAGGCAGGCTGTATTTATCGGCAAACTTCTGATGGCTGGCAGCGCTGTCCTTGCTCACGCCAAGCAGGGCATAGCCTGCGCGCTTGAGTGCGCCGTAACCGGTCGAAAGGCTGCAAGCCTCGGCTGTGCAGCCGGGGGTATTGTCCTTCGGGTAGAAGTAAATGATGAGCTTTCTGCCGGCAAAGTCGCTGGCTTTCACTTCGTTGCCATTCTGGTCAAGTCCCAGAAACTCAGGAATCTTATCTCCAATTTTCATAATCTCGTGTAATTTAGTGGTTATAACCGACAAATATACAACCTTTTTCTCGTATTGCCTCCAACATTTCTGCTTTTTCGCTACCCATCGCGTCACTATTCAGAGAAATGCCTTCTGAAATGCCTCACGCTAAGTCGCCAAGGCGCTAAGATATTAAAAAACTACGAATTACGCCAATTGAACAAATGGGCATCTGCACACAATTAATGTCGAATTTCACGAATTGCGGCCGGATGGAAGAATGCGCACCATGTTCGTGGATGCCATATTTAAGTTGTTTTAAAAAAACATAGCGTCTTTGCGGCTTCGCGTGGGGTCCAACGGATAGTCGCATTGTCGCCTCTTTCCGTTAAATTTTGCGAAATATTACTCGGATTTGGCCTCGGTTGTTGCACATCTTATAAAAAAGTAGTAATTTTGCAGGCTAAATGCGCAAAAACGACTTTTCAATGATCAAGAAACTGACGATAATAGTAGCCCTTGCTTGTATGCTGGTGAGCTGTGGCGAGTACAACAAGGTGATGAAAAGCTCTGACCTTGAGTACAAGTATGCCTATGCCAAAAAGGCGTTCGAAAACAAGCGCTATGCTCAGGCCTACACCATCCTCACCGAGCTGGTGCCCATCTTCCGTGGCACGCCGCATGCCGAGGAATCGCTCTATCTGTTAGCGTTAAGTTACTACGAGAACAAGGACTACGTCAGCGCAGGTTCCTACTTCAAGCAGTACTACCAGCGCTATCCGCGTGGCCAGTATGCCGAGTTGGCCCGTTTCTACGCCGGCTATGGCTTCTACCTCGATTCGCCTGATGCTCAGCTCGATCAGACCGAGACCATCCGCGCCATGGAGGAGTTGCAGGCCTTCCTCGATTACTTCCCCAAGAGCGACAAGGTGTCTATCGCCCAGAGCGCCGTCTTTGAGCTGCAGGACAAGCTGGTGCTCAAGGAACTGCAAAACACGACGCTCTACTACAACCTGGGCAACTATATGGGCAACAACTACGAGAGTGCAGTGATCACTGCCCAGAACGCCATCAAGGCCTATCCTTACAGCAAGTATAAGGAGGAGCTCGAGATGCTCGTGTTGCGTGCCCGTTACCGCGAGGCAGTCGAGAGCGTCGAGGAGAAGAAGGAGGAACGTTTCCGCACCGTCATCGACGAGTACTACTCGTTCATCAACGATTACCCCGACAGCAAGATGCGCAAGGAAGCCGACAACATTTTCAAAGTTGCCAACAAGCGTGTCAACGGCAATTGATCATCAACCGATATTAACAACACATTATAATATTAATAGCAGTAATATGGATTACAAGAAGACTAACGCGCCACTCACCACAACTGTGCATGACATCATCGAGATGGCTGAGCCCACGGGCAACATCTATGAGACCGTTTGCATCATCAGCAAGCGTGCCAACCAGATTGCCGCCGAAATGAAGTCCGACCTTGAAAGAAAGCTTCAGGAATTTGCTACCCTGAACGACAACCTCGAGGAAATCAGTGAGAATCGTGAGCAGATTGAGATCTCGAAGTACTACGAGAAACTTCCCAAGCCCACACTCATTGCTACCCAGGAATACCTGGAGGACAAACTTGCTTACCGCAACCTAGCCAAGGAAAAAGAGGAATTTTGATAAAGTTAACGGCGCCCCACAAGGCGCCGTTACTTGTGTATGGTGTATGGTGCTATCAGGATTATCTTTTAAACAGTCATCATCATGGATTATATTTATCATTTCGAGAAGCTTGAAGCCTATCAATTGGCGCGACAATTGACTGTCAAAGTCTATCAGCTACTCAAGAAGTTCCCGCTCTAAGAGAGAATCGCCTTGTGCAATCAGTTGCAACGATCGGCCATTTCTGTTCCGTCGAACATTGCAGAAGGCATAGGAAGGCTTGCAGCCAAAGAGACAACTCATTTTCTGGAAATTGCTTATGGCTCACTTATGGAACTTTACAGCCAACTTCAGTTATCCGTTGACTTGGGCTACATTTCAGAAGATGATTTCAATCAGATAAGACCACTCTTTTTTACAACATCAAAGCTGCTGAACGGCTTGCACAAAGCCAAACAGAATCAATCCTGATATATCAGCATTGTATCCCATACACAGTCCATGTGCAATGGCACATGGACTAACTCCACTCTACACCACGGGCGATGACGATCGCCCGTGAGATACACTATCTTCCATCGCTCAAGTGATGGAAGATTACTCTAGGCGGGCGGCGGCGAGGGTAAACAACGAGACGCGAGTGCCGGGGATGTTTTTCAGCAGGGCTGCGCACACGGTGAGGGTAGAACCCGTTGTGATGACGTCGTCAACGAGCAGGATGTGCTGGCCGGCAAAGCGGTCGGCATCTTTTTTTAAGGCATAGTTGTCTTGGATGTTCTGCCAGCGCTCAAGGGCACCCTTGTGGGTTTGGGTGGAGTGGGGACGAACGGCTGTCAAGATCTCGACGTATGGGATGCCCAGTTCATCGGCGATGCCGAGTGCGAGGTATTCACTCTGGTTGTAACCGCGCTTGGCCAACTTGCTGCGATGAAGCGGTACGGCGGTCACCACATCGATTCCCTCAAAGAAATGGCTTGCCTGCATGTCACGCACGGCGCGTGAGGTCAGCCATCGTCCCATGCGTGGAGTGGAATGGTATTTGATGTCGTGCAGGATGCTTGCATAGGGCGCCCCTTTCTCGTAGAAGAAATAGGCGGTGGCTCGTTCGATGGGCACCTTGCCGGCAAAGTGTTGCTCCATGGTGTTGAAATCTGTCTCCTCGTAGCGGGTGCGGGGCAGGGCGGCAAGGCACTTGCGGCACAGCCACTGCTCGTCGCTGTCGAGCGCTTTTCCGCACACCGGGCACAAGCGAGGCAAGGCCACGTCGGCAGCGGCTGCAAGCCATTGTTTAATCGTCTTGAGCATCGATTCGGGTTACTTGCTTGACACACTCGGCGGCAATCGATGTCTCGAAACCCCGTGAAACGGCAAACCGCATCATCGCAGCCCATGCCGCACGCGGCTCACGGGTTTTCACGGTGCGCCATTTGGCGCGCAGCAGTTCAACAAGGCGATCGCGGTAATTGTCTTCATCCAGGGTGCCTGTCGCTTCGTCGATGACCTCGGCGGTGATGCCTTTTTGGCGCAGCTGGTGGGCAATCTTGATGCGCCCCCAGCCATTGAACATGAATTTGTCCTTGACGAACGCTCTGGCGAACCGTCGCTCGTCGATGAATCCCTGCTCGGTGAGCTGGCAAAGCACTTGGCTGGCATCGCCCACCGACAGGCCCCACTTGAGCAGCTTCTCGCGGATGTCGCCGGGTGCCTGCTCGCAGCGGGCACACAGGGCGGCGGCGCGATTCGCAGCCTGGGCTGGGGTGAGAGGTCGCTTAGGATTGTTCATCGGGGGTGGGAGAGGGTGCGGTCTCTTTCTCGCCAGCGAGGAATCGCTTCAGTTCATCGAGGCGTTGCAAGGCCTCCTCGCGGCCTTGTTGATACACGCGGTTCATCTCGGCGGCATCGTGCGTCGTGCGGCTCACGTTGAGCGGCTTGAGCGGGCGGAATACAAAGGCCGTGCCCTTGCGCTCCTGTTCGCGCACTTGTTGCAACTGCATGTTGTAATGCGCAGGGCGCTTCTTCAGGGCCTCGATGACCTTGGGCCACTTGCGCAGCAGCGGCTTGATCAGCCACATGCCGTGTTCGGCGGTCTTGCGGAAGCCGTCTTCGCGGGTCAAGACCACGATGTTACGCTCGTAA
Source organism: uncultured Prevotellaceae bacterium (assembly GCA_900317325.1). Classification (GTDB taxonomy): domain Bacteria; phylum Bacteroidota; class Bacteroidia; order Bacteroidales; family Muribaculaceae; genus Sodaliphilus. The sequence continues at coordinate 117,098 of ONGE01000017.1, read as the reverse complement.
CCCTTGCTCATCATGAATTCCAGGGGGATGGAGTCGGCCAGTCCGCCGTCGAGCAGCAGACGGCCACCCACCTCGACGGGCTGGGCCACCACGGGCATCGATGCCGAGGCCCGTATCCATTCAAAGAAATCGTCGTTCACCCGGTCCAGGCGTTGATATACACCATTGCCGGTTTTCACGTCAAAGCACACGGCATAGCATTCCATCGCCGTGTCCTCAAACACGTTGTAGTCAAATATATCGTAGTGCCTCGGCACCAGATTGTAGGCGAAGTGTGCATTATAGTAGTTGCCGGTCTTGAGCAGCGACATCATGCCGCTGTAACGGCGGTCTTTGGCAAAACGCACGTTGTAGCGCAGTGCGCGACCGGCTTGCCTGGACTTGTAATTGCAGCCGAAGGCAATGCCTGCCGACACGCCGACCATGCCGTCAACATAGATGTGGTTTTCCATGAGAACGTCAAGGATGCCGCAGGTGTACATGCCGCGCATGCCACCGCCTTCCAGTACGATACCTGTCTTGACAGTATTCATTGATAATAGTTTTATAATGGTTTTCTATGGCAAAGGTAGCAATATTTTCTCATTATAACAAATTATCATGCCAACATTCAATGAAAAGTCCTGCAAGGTGCGGCGATAGCATCCTTGCAGGACTTTTGGTCGTCTTCTGGTTGAGGGATTAGAATCCCAGTTTCTTGCGCAGGTCTTTCTTCACGGCGGCCTTGTTCAGGAAGATATAGGTCGTGTTCAGGGCGATGTAGGCCTTCGACATGTACCAGATGCCGTTGTAGTCGCCTGTCTTGCCCCACGAGTTCTTGACCATATAATACTCGCGGCCGTTCTGGTCACGCGCGATTCCGTAGATGAGCATTACGTGGTCGTAGGTGGACTGCCAGTTGTCGAAGCGTTCTTGGCGCAACGCCTGGGTGGGAACGAGTTCGGGCGTCTGTGCCCCCAGCTTCTTGAGCGACTCGGCTTTCTCGGCCTTGGTAAGCTTGAGCCAGCGAGCGGCGTCACTGCCCGTCAGGTCGGGCGCGTGCTCGATGTCGGCAGCGATGCCCAAGCCAGTGCGGGTGAAACCGTCCTCGCTCACGTCACCACCCCAGCACACCGTGTAGCCGTCTTTCAAAGCCTGGTCGATGGTCGTCATCATCTCGTCAAGGGTTACGTTCCAGCTGGGACGCGGACGCCACTTGTAGGGCGCCTCGATGACAAACTGCTCATAGAATGGGTGATGGGTGAAGCTCGTAATGCTCACATAGTCATTCTTGTTGATGCCCAGTGCCTGGGCGAACGACTTGGGGGTGTATTGCTTGCCTGCATAGGTGAAAGTCTCGGGACACTCGCCCAGGTAGGCATCGAGGATGCCCTGCAGGCCCACCTTCCACTGCGTGGTCAGCTTGGTGCTTGTGCCCTTGGCGATGGACTCGACGTATGGCTCCAGTGTGGTGAAGAACTCGGTGAAGTTGGCCAGCGTGTCGCCGATCATCGAGCCGGGACGTGCCATCGCCTCCTCGGGACAGATGCCGTGGCGGTTGATGACCTCCAGCACATCGTCGGCCGAACCGCCCTCCGAGAAGCGGCTGTTACCGTGCATCCTCACGTGATACTCGGCACAGTCCACATAGTCCTTGCTGGCCACGAACATCTCGCTCAGGTCATACACCTTGCCTGTCGTGCGCAGCAACTCGGCCTCGATATAGCCGATTGTCGCATAGGCCCAGCACGTGCCGCTGCGGTTCTGGTTCTTCACTGGTGTGATGGGATTCTCAAGCACCGTCGTGAAAACAATCTCATCACCCGCCTGCACGCAAAATGCACACGCCAAGCTCATCATCAATGCAATAATACTCTTTTTCATGTTATGGTCGCTTTAGTTATTTCTCGGCAAAAATACTACATTCCACCCAAAAAAGCATTACCTTTGTCATCTAAACATAGATATGCATATGGATACCCTGTTCAGTTTTGCCAAAGAGAACTATCAACTTATCAGCCTGCTTGTGGGGCTGATCGGTGTGCTGGTCGCATTCCTCGCCTTGATCCATGAGCTCAATGTGCGCAAACGCAACAAGCAGAAAAAAGATACCCCCGAGGATTGAATCATCGCCTGTTTGTTGTCTTAGAATACAATAAAACGTTAAGCTCAATTATTTGCGGCTTAACGCTCCTTTTGGGGTATTTTCAGGTAATAATTCCAGATTCTGTTCGTTACTATATTGTATAACTTGAAATTCTGGGAGAAGTATCATAGAATAAACATAAACTATAAAATGGTTATCAAAATGAAAAAGATTCTTTTGTTAATGGCTGTTGCATTGCCGTTTGTCTTCATTTCATGCAACGACGATAAAGATGAACCTGACATTCCCGACACTCACGAGTATGTTGACCTGGGCCTGCCCAGCGGCACGCTGTGGGCAACGTGTAACGTCGGTGCCGAGAGCCCCGAGGAATACGGCGACTACTTTGCTTGGGGCGAAGTCGTGCCTAAGGAAGAATATGTCTGGAGTAACTATAAGTGGGCACACTGGGTTTATGATACCATTAGTGATCACTATTATAAGGTTCTTGAAGAGACATGGTTCAAGTACTATGTCAGGAGTTGGACAGGCACTGGTTATGTCATGGGAGATGGCAAGATGGAACTGGAACCTGAAGACGATGCTGCATACGTGAACTGGGGCTCACGATGGCGCATGCCGACCCTGGAACAGGTGCAAGAACTGGTGGACAAATGCGAATGGGAATGGACTCGAGTGAAAGGCGTGAAAGGTCAACTGGTAACAGGTCCCAATGGTAACTCCATCTTCTTGCCTGCAGCGGGCGGACGCGTTGAATATCAATTTAATGATGGCGTGTGCGCCTACTATTGGTCACGCACGCTTTGCTCCCCCGAAAAGCTCAGAATCCAAGCGGCTGACCAGCATGATGCCTATCTGCTTTTCCTTGATGACAGGGACAGCGAGATCTGGTTCGATTCCCGGTACAATGGCAACACTGTCCGTGCCGTGCGTGCCCGTCACAAATAGCACAGATGCTTTTTAGGATTTAATCGGTTGGTTTACCACATAGGTAAGCCAGCCGGTTTTCTTTTGATGCTCATGGTGAACTGAAACTTGTTCGCTGATGGGCCTACTTAATTTGCTGGGATGGCCATTGAGTTTATCCCTGCTGGTACAGGACAAGCATCGATATATATGAATAATTGGAATAAGAGAAGATAATAGCGAAATATTAGCTACCTTTGCGTAGTTCTTTGCTACTCATGTATTTTTTGAGAGTGAAAATAATAACCAGATAAATACGAGATATTATGAAGCATGAGGAATCAGAAAACCTTACCAAAGAGGAGTTGTTCGAGCAAATCAAGGGCAAGTGTAAATCAAGAGCAAAAAAAGAATTCTATATCGGATTGTTTTGGTTGCTGTTAATAATAGTGCTTTTGGTTTGGAAAGCGATAACAAAATATCCGTATGAAGTTAAGGATAGTATTTTCTTAATAGAAAATGCAGTTATTGCTTGTCTGGTGGGATGGCTAGTTCTGTACAGTTATCGGTATAAAAAGATGTTTGAACGTCTTGACACTCCAGATCAGTTATTGTACTGGTATGATAAGAGAATGCGAAAAGGCCGAATTTTTACCATTGTTTTCTTTATAGTGTTTTATGCCGCTATAATTCTCCGGGAATATATCGGAGAGAATCTCAACTCAGATTCATTGATCAGATTGCTTGTGTTGCTCGCAGTACTCGTTATATTGGTTCCCATCCTTGTGAGTGGAGGAGTGGTTTTGGGCCGAGATATGAAGACCATAGAGCAACTGCGACAACTCATTGACAAGGAATAACACTGCCTTTTCACTCATCCCGCGCTTGGATTGCTTCATACACCTCTTTTTTCATGGCGTAGTTTATAAGCATCTCGCGAATATTATGCTGGCATTGTCTGACATTTGCCTGGCGAAAGCATATTTTCTAATAATGAAAAGGCAATAAGTAAAGAACAAGGCCCCAGGCCGTTGTGAGCTTGGAGCCTTGATAGATTGAAGGGGCAATCCTCGTTTACTTCAGGATTTTTTTACCGCCCTGGATGTAAATGCCTTGAGGCAGGTTATCGAGGCTGGTACCCATCACGCGTCCATCGATGGAGTAAACCCTGTTGTCAACATCACTCTCGCTGACAACCTCGTTGATGGTTGTCGGGGCTGAATCATAGATGCAGATATCGGTCACATTCATATACTTGTATCGATTGGACATCTCGGGGTCAATAGCCGTGAAAGCTACACAGATGTATCGGGGCTCGCCAACGAATGCATCGAGAGATACCTCCACCTCTTCCCATTCGGATGCATTAGGAATGTCCTCCTCATAGACGGTCTCGATGTGAGTGCGGTCGGCATTGTACACGATAACCTGCAAGATCATGTGTCCCGACTCGGTCGAGCGCTTGAATGACAATCTCGGAGCTCGGGCTCCCGCCATGCTCACCTTGAAGCTATGGCCTTGGATGGTGTCGTTGAAGAATGTCTGCATGAACATCGCGCCACCCGACTCGGTTGTCGAGATCTGTCGGACTCCGGAGCCGGCTAAACCATAGTCGTAGCCGAGTCCCGAGCCTGAGCCATACCAGAAAGTGCTTGCCACGCCATCGGTGAAGTGTTCCTCGAACGGCAGTTCGAAAGGAGCACCGATCAACAGATAGTTAGAACCCTGGAACGGGCCCTCTCCCGACTCGTTGACAGCAGCGACTGCATAGCAGTTCATGCCGCGTTCTTCACCCTCATCGATGCCTCTACCCAGCTGCTGCGAGGTCACGCCCTTCTCGGTAGTGAAGATGACATCGCCCAGCGTTGAGCCCTGCATCGTGGTGGTGACTGAGTATACATTGTACCAGACATTCTCAGGGTCAAAGAGATAGCCATTATGGCCTGTAGTGGGACCGTTCCATGTGAGCAACATGTCGTCAGGGTTATCGGCCGAGAGCACTACATTGGTCGGCGCGTCTGGGATGTCATATCCCACCCAAACGGTCTGTTCGGTGGCAGCGCCTTGTCCTGCGGCATTATAGGCAATAACACTATAGGTCTTGGAACCGCCATTGGCGGGATGATCAACATAGGCGATTTCCTGTCCGGGGGTTACATCAATCCATGTGTACACAACCTCGCCGTTGCACAACAGTTCAACACAGTCAATAGTGGCCAACGCATCACCTGCTACAGTGACAGTGGGAAGCGTGAATTGAATGTCGGCCGTCAGAGCGGCATTCTCGCCAGGTGTGACGGTGAAGTCGGTTGCTGCCGCGGGAGCACCGGCGGGAGCAGCCTCACTGACGATGATATCGGCCAGATACAGGTAGGCCATATCAGCAGGTGCACTCACATCATGGAAGCCGATCATGTACTCGCCATCGGCCTCGGCAATGAAGGAGCCTTTGTGCATGTGATAGGCATCGGTCGTGACGTTCTCCACACCGGTCAAGCGGATAGTCATTCCCTCGACAGTAGCTTCCTGACCCGCCATGATCTCAATTTGACGCTCTGCATTGCGACCGCGCAGTTGTACACTCACCTGATAATTCTTTCCGGCCTCAAGGGTGATGGGGGCTGTAATCAACCAGTCGTCATTGCTTTGGTCAGGATTGGAGTTACAGAAGACGTTCAGGTTAGTACCTGTTGAGCTTGCGCTCCAGCCATAGTCATCGTCATTGGCATTGATCATCGTCATCGTCATGAGCACCTGGAACTCTTCGAAGGTGTTCAGCGTCCAGTGAGCAATCTCGTCACCAATAGCCCTGTGAGGAGCACGGTAGATTGTCTTAGGCTGGACACTCATCTGTTCAACTTGCGGCAACATCTTGCCTACATCGACTTTGGGCGCATTCATGTCTATCTGTTGAGCTGAACCAATGCCGATTGCCAGCAACAACGCTGCACCTGTAATGAAGAATTGTTTCATCATATAACAAGAATTTTGGGGGTTCTATAAAATTAGATGATAGCCATAATAATGTGGGCAGAACCCGTTATCCCATCAATAGAGGCTAATTAGGTCATCCAAATTTACTGCTATTCACTCAAATACCCATTTGCTAACCAATTATTTAACGTTGATTAACCAAAATGAACCTTGCAGCAACCTTTACAATCAACTTCGATGACATGACCGCTCTATCGTCCTGTAGGGCCTCGCCTTGGAGTGGCCACTCCTCCGTCCCCTCCATTATCTTCATTATCTCAGTCCTCTCAGTCTCCCGCATTTAAATCCCCCCAAATGAACAACAGATAATAAAGAAAATTCGCTACCTTTGCATGGATATTTAAAATGGTTTATGATAAAGAACATTGTCTTTGATTTAGGTGGCGTTATCTTCAAGATAGATAAGAACCAAGCCATCAGGCGTTTTGATGAGGTGGGGTTTCACGATGCCGCATCCTATCTCGATGCTTTTGCCCAGATAGGAATCTTTGGGGATCTCGAGAGCGGTAAGATTACTGCCGAGCAGTTCCGCTGCCAGTTGAGTGAACTGGCGGGAACGGAACTGACGCTTGAGGAATGCGCCTATGGATGGCAGGGCTATGCAGTGGACCTGCCGCAGCGCAACCTGGACAAACTCACCGAGTTGCGCCAGCGGGGCTTCAGGGTCAGCTTGCTCAGCAACACGAACCCGTTCATGATGCAGTGGGCGCTCAGCAGCGCCTTCGATGGCCGGGGACATGGTTTAGACCACTACTTTGATGCGCTCTATCTCAGCTATGAAATGGGTATCATGAAGCCCGAACGCCGTATCTTCGAGATGATGCTTCAAGGAGAACAGGCAAAGCCTGACGAGACGGTTTTCATAGATGATAGCGCCCACAACACCCAGGCGGCCGCCGCGTTGGGCATACATGTGTTACAGCCTGATAATGGTGGTGACTGGCACGGGATGCTCGAGAGCCTCATTGCCCGCTGCAACAATCTGGAGTAAACTAATCTTAAAGAAAGTTTGTGTTTAGCGAAAAAACAGCTATCTTTGTAACCACCTAAATACTGTTTATTATGAAGAAAGAATTGATGATTTTACTGATGGCTTTGATGGTGAACCTCGTCACGACGGCAACCGACTTCAAAACCTTCGAGAACGAGAAACTCAAGATCAACTATCCTGCCGACTGGGAAGTGACTTTTTATGGTGATGAGTGGATGAACGTGGCTTCGCCTGATGATGAGATCCGTTTTGATGTCACTTACAATGATTATGGCCCAACAAAGAGTCAGCTGAAAGAGGCCGCCGACAATTGGGAGTATATGAAAACGAGCAACGGCCACAAAGTGGACCAGAAACTGGTCAAAGACGACTATGCGCTCGTGCGGTCGATCGAAACCGATGAGGACGACGGAACGCAAACCGTAGTCGTGTGGTTCCTGATGATTACCAAGGAGCCGGAAGGTTTCTCAGGGTCCATCCAGAGCCCGATAAGCCGTGCCAACGAGGCTATCGACATACTGGTAGAAATGCTCGGTACCCTCTCCCAGAAATAACAAAGGATACAATACAGAATTCTTGTCTCATCAGATTGACCGACAGTCTGATACCTGTATTTCGTGTGCTTTTTGTAAAATGGGTAGTATTGCCTTGCGTCAAAGATAGGCTTCACCTCAACAATTGGCAAATATATTTGCCGTTATATTTGGCTTGCACTATCTTTGTCCCAATAGAAAAAACGACATGATATGAAAACGAAACGATTTCTTTTTTCCCTCGTAGCGATGCTGGCGCTGGCCGTCGCTCCGTCATGGGCATGTACCAACCTTATCGTCGGCAAGGCAGCCTCGGCCGACGGCTCGGTGATTTGTACCTATAATTGTGATGGCTATGGCTTCGCCGGTTCCCTGTCGCGCACTCCGGGCGGCAGGCATGAGAAGGACGAGAAGATTGCCGTCCGTGAGTGGGGCAGGGGATCCGTGAGGGGCTATATCCCTCAGGTGGAATACACCTACGACGTCATCGGCTTTATTAACGAGAAGCAGGTGAGCATCGTGGAAACCACCTTCGACGGCCGCCTGGAGTTGCAGAATCCTGATGGACTGCTCGATTATTTCACCATGATGCACCTGGGACTGGAGCGCGCTGCCACGGCACGCGAGGCCATCATCATCATGACCGACCTCGTGCAGGAGTATGGTTACAATAGCACGGGCGAGACCATCACCGTGTGCGACAAGAACGAGGCATGGATTCTCGAAATCGTGGGCAAAGGGCCGGGCGTGAAAGGTGCCGTGTGGGTTGCCGTCCGTATCCCTGATGACTGCATCTGTGCCCATGCCAATCTCTCCCGCATACGCCAGTTCCCGTTGAAGGATCCCAAGAACTGCCTCTATTCAAGGGACGTGATTTCCTTTGCACGCGAGAAAGGCTATTTTAACGGCAAGGATGCGGACTTCAGCTTCCGCGATGCCTATTGCCCAATCTCCTTTCCCAAAGTGCGCTATGCCGACGCCCGCGTGTGGAGTTTCTTCCGCCACCACTACGACCAGGCCGAGATGGACAAGTACCTGCCCTACATCAACGGCCAGCACGACGTTTGCGACCATCTGCCGCTCTACATCAAGCCCGACAAGAAGGTGTCGGTGCGTGACATCATGAACGACATGCGCGACCATTACGAGGGCACTCCGCTCGACATGACAGCCGACATGAGTGCAGGGCCCTGGAGTTCACCATACCGCCCGATGCCCATGAACTGGGAAGTCGATGGAAAAAACTACTTCCGTGAGCGTGCCATCGGCACCCCCCAGTCGGGCTTCACCTTGGTATCACAGCTTCGCAACTGGCTCCCCGACGAGGTGGGAGGCATCATGTACTTCAACTGTGACGATGCTAACATGATAGCCTATGTGCCCGTGTATTGCTGCGTGAATGAGGTGCCCGAGGCTTTCCGCCGTGAGAACAACGTGAATAACGAGTTCAGCGAGCACAGCGCCTTCTGGCTGAACAATCTGGTGGCCAACATGATTTATCCGCGCTACAGTGTCATGATAGGCGACCTGCGTGAGGCGCAGCAGGAGTTGGAGGACTTTTACGCTGCCGACCAGGCACAGGTATTGAAAGACATTGAGCCCCTCACCAAGCGTGAGCGCGTCAGCTACCTCACCAGCAAGAGTGCTGCCTACACCGCCCGGATGATGCAGCGTTGGGACAAACTCTTCCGTCTCATAGCCGTGAAGCACAACGACCAGATCATGAAACCGTCAGAGAACGGTGTCGTCGTTCCCGGGCGCTATACCACACCGGGCTATGACCAGCAGTACCGTGAACAAATCAGCAAGGACACCGGCACCCGCTACCTGATGCCCGAAAGCTCCGGAGACATCAAGTCGCTGTAAACGCGGGAGTTTTTTAGCAGAACAAAGGCAGGGTCGCACGATCCTGCCTTTTCTGCTCTTTGGTGATATGAACTGCGGCCCTCACCTTTAATCCGTTGAGCCCAGGTTCTGGTTATAAAAGAAGTGCGCCACGAAAAACGCAGCGCACTCCATAATGGCATTTGGCTATGCCTGTTGATTACTTAAATAAAATCTTCTTTCCGTTGACAATGTAGATGCCCTTATCAGGCTTCGACACGCGCTGTCCGTTGATGTTGTAGTAGGGACCTTGCAGGTCGATGACCTCATTGTCAAAAATCTCGCTGATGCCTGTTTCAAAGGTGAGTTTAATCGTCAGCAGGTCGGCAGGATTCTGGAAGCCTATGGGCACACAGTAGGCGCGGAACGGGTTCACCGAGTGGGTGCCGTATTCGAAGGCTGAACCATCGGCATTGAGGACATAGATCTCTTTCTCGTTTTTCATGGGCATCAAGGTGCCTTTCATCTTATATTCCAGTCCGGTAATGGCCGCACTGTTGAAAGTCATGTCTACATTGTCGGCGCTGAATGTTATGGGCACATTCAAGAGCGACGTGCTTTCATTCAATGTTGACGGAACGCCCAGCAGATAGGGATAGAAAGCGTTCAATGTGGTTTCAGGAAAGCCAAAGAACAGCTCGCTGCCGTTTTCATACTTGAAAGTAACGACCATCAACTCGCCATCGGTGTTGTCGGTGTACCATCTGAGCGGCGTTTCAACTCCGTTGATTATTGCATGGCAACTTGTCGCTGCAAACGGGAGGGTCAACGTGGTCAATCCCTTGTCGTTCTTAATGTCATAGTATCGCTCGGGAGTACGCGTGTAGCTGATGTGCTGAGCCTTGAAATCAATTGGCGTATAGAATGGATATCCGTCGACGAGCTTGACGTTCTGGGCCTGCAGGCTCTTGACGATGTTGTCGCCCGTGAGGGGGCTGTCGTCCGACGCAAAGATGATCAGGTTGGGATTGGCGCTTGTGATGACGCTTGTCACCACGGGAGCTACCGTCACGTCGATTGCACACTCCGTTGCGTCGGGCTGCAAAGTAGCAGTTGCGCGTTTGGAGCTTTCCTTGCCCTCGGCATCGTAGGTATAGTAGAACGGAACTGTTGTGTAGAAAGTCTCTGGTATGTCTTGTTCTATCTGGGCTCCATTTTTGATGTACATGGTAGAGAAGCGGTATTGTACGCCTTCAGCGAGGTCGGGCGACTCGCGGTGCAGAACCACGGTTTGGTGAGCCGGGATTGTCTCAGGAGAGGATGTATGTTCTATTTCGGCCTCGTCACCTGTGTAACTGAAGCAGTAGACGTAGATTGCCCCATAGTAATCATTGTCGCTGTTGTTGGTGACAGTGAGGTCAAGCTTTGCCCTAGGAGCGGCAATCTCGGTGCCTTCGGCATTTGTGACTTGGTGAGTGATAGTGAGGTCGCAGTTGCTATCCGAGTTGTTCTCGGCAACATTCAAGGTTCCAGTGTACAGAACATTGATTTCCTCTTTTATAGTGTAGTTTAATTCACCCGCTTTTTGGGGCTTGAATGACAGACTGAGTGAAATGCTTTGCCCTGGTTCCACGTCACAGCCTTTGGCATCAAGCCATCCGCCCTCTTTTTTGCTTATACCCAAGTCACCATGATAGGCAATTGGACCATCGTTCTTAATTGTAACCGTCAGTTCGCAAAGTTTTCCCACCGTGGGAGTAGGGGTCTCGAATTTCACTTCCTCCACACTCAGTTCTGCCTCGTTCGACACGGCCTTGGCTGTGAGTGAATTATGGGCATGGTCCAGATGGATCAGCATGTAATGATTCTCACTGCCTTCATTCAGCTGCCATGTATCGGAGGTCTTCAGCTTGCTGATGAAATACATCTTGTAGTCTCCATCGGTTAATTGGGGATCGGCAACGGGATCGATGTACAGGTCCTTTTTATGGTCATAATAACCAGAGTTTGGAATGAATTTGGCAGATTGCTCCCAAGGATAATCCTTTGTCACACTTCCGTCATCTTTTACAAGCCTGCATCCAAGCTCAAAGTCGCCGGTTACTGTATTAAAATAATGACTCTGCATACCGACATAGACAAGATAGCCTGAATTATCGAAGTAGGGACTGGTGCTTTCCTGACATTGACCGTCAAAGGAGCTATTGCCCTGAGCATCATAGTACAGCCAGTTTTTCAGCACAGCCAGCCTGGGAGGCGTTGCTGCACCACCCCCATTGGGTTTTACTCCAAAGAATGCGACCTGGTCGATGGAGTATTTATCATTGTTCGGGCTGCCACCGATGCCCTGCTCATTTGGATCCATGAGCAGCACTCTGTAAAAGCCGTCGCTAAAGCCGCCCCATCCCCAGTTCACATGGAAGTAGTCATCTTCGAGATATCCATCAACGACAAACGAGTGTGCTCCATCTGTCGCGGTGCCGCTGAACATTACCGGGCGCTTAGCCTTGAGCTCGGCATAGAGCATATCGATCCACTCTTGGTAGGAGCGCTGGCAGCGCCACACGGTGCTTGCACTGGCATCGTAATCAAAATACTTGATAATGGCTTGCAGGGCATTATAGCCTGTTGCGCTGCTTTCTTTACCATAATCGGTGAGTGATGCCGTGCCTAGATATTTAAAGAAACGGGCAACCTCGGTGCCGTCTCCGCCATGTTCGTAGGTGGGAAGCATCTTGCTCCAGTCAAAGGTTGTGGGCTCAAGGGCCGGCAGCGTGGGGAAGTGGGTGCCTCCACTGTTGTCGGGGGTATAGCCGGGGATTGCAGCTGTAGCACCCGTGGGCCACTTGTGATAGAACATCACCTGGGCCATTGCCGTGTTGGTGCAACCGGTAGCACAATGCTGGCCTTCATTTAACTCTGGGCACTGGTCATTGTAAGGAGAGTCTTGGTTCCACTTGCTCTTGAGCAATGGAGCAATGGGAGTCTTGGTGGGAACACCCGGTGCCGAGCGAAGTGAGCGAGCGGTATTCATGTCCTTGACGCCCCTGGCGCATGACAGGTATTTTTCAAGCCACAAGCGCATGTTGGGCGGCATCTGCTGCTCGTTGAAAGTGCCGTGGTCACAATAACCCAGGATGTCATGGCTCTGGTCATTACCAATAACCAACACAAAGCCGTCATTGTTGTCCAGGTTTACGGCATAGGCCGTCACCTCGCCGTCGTTGCTCGTTGCCGATAACCTTGCTTGATTGATGGGCAGCGATTTGATTTCACTGATTGAGGCATTTTTGCCAACCTTTTGTTTCACAAACTGTTCTGCAGCATGTTTTGCCTGCTCCTGTGTGAACTGCGTGGCTGTCATCATCAATGCAGCCAGCATGGCGATGAATAGTAGAGATGTTCTTTTCATATGATTATTAAGTTTAGTAGCGCAAAAATACATTTTTTTCTGTAATTAAACGAATATAATAACTGTTTTCTATAATTTTCGAATGAAAAACTTCACACCTCAACGACACCCTGCCACTCACATCATTTTTTCACGATGTGTTGATAATGCGATATCAACGGTGACATCGTGGTCAATAATGCCGATGTGAATGGCGGCCCTGAGGTCAACATCGCCGGCGTGAACAAGATCAACGGGTTTTGGACACGAGCATTAAAAAAGCGAAGCCGTTAGGGCCTCGCTTTCTTTTTTTCGTCATTTACCTTTATGATGTGCTTCTATATAACCTTTGCCTTTGCACTTGCGGCAAGTGACAAGGTCGATTTCTTCCTTCGCTATGTTTTCAAGTTTTGTTCCTCCACACGTGGGGCATAACGTGACCGGGCGCAGATATTTTTGCGAGACCCAACCGTCTCTTTCGTCACCGCCCCATGCTAATGGCCCGTTGACAAGGCAATAGCCATTTTTCTTTTGTCCACAATCTAACACAACGTCGCCTTTTGACAACTGGCGCTTGTGGCCGGTTTCCTCATCCATGACGCGGTATTTGACTCCCGCTCCAGTGCGGATGTTCACATGATCGCCGGTGCACACGTAGCCTTTATCCTGTGCATTGACAGCCAAGACAGTCAATAACGCGACCAATAAGAATGTCAGTTTTTTCATAATAAATCGTATTAAAGTGGATAAAATATGTTTATCTATCTAACGAGATTGCAAAGATAAGCATTTTTTCACCTTCAGCACGTTTTTAGACAATTCTTTCAATCTTTGTATGACCGTGTTCATGGCAAAAGCGCCACAAGATTTTTTTGAGAAGGCAAGCGTCGCCAGCGCCGCCTGCTTTTTTAAAATACTTGTTCCTCAGAGAATAACACTATAGAGAAGATTCTCCAATGCATCAATCAATGGTGTCGTATTTTTCCATTTCTTCCAAAAGTGTGCGCACAACGAAACATCGGTCATAGGGATCGGTGATGCCTGTCTCGTTCAGGAACAGATAAACGATGTCATAGCGGTTGCCAGAATGGGTGTCAATCATTTCGCCATAGGAGATTCTTGTATCATCGAAGCAACAACCCTCCAGATTGTCACGGCACCAACGCCTCACGCGACCTTCCATCTCCTGCCCGGACTCGCTTGCGAACCACTGGGCATAGGCATCATCCCACAGTTTCTTTTCCAGATAACTGTTCCAAACGCTTCCTATTGTTTCCATAATTGGCCTCCTTCCGTTAATGTGATTCATCATACAGTTTGATTATTTCAAGCAGCCTGTGGGCGGCAAACAGCCGGTCATACGGATCGGCGATGTCCGTCTCTTTGAGCATTACATACACGATGTCGAACCGCCCGCCCAACTGCACATCGAGCATTTCGCCATAGGAGTATCTGGCTCCTTGGTTACTGGTACACCCGCACATATTGCTTTCAAACCAGCGTGCCACTCGGCCCTGCATTTCCTGCCCGGCATCGCTATTGAGCCACTTGGCATAGGCATCGTCACGCAGTTTGGCTTTCAGCAACAGGTTTTCGGCCTTGCTTGGCGCAATTAATCTCAACATATGAATTCCGTTTTAAAGGTTGAACATTCACTTGATTTACGTATCAGTCGTTAATGCGGGGGTATTCCAACCCGTTGTCGGCAAACATTCGCATACCGCTGATTGAAGAAGGGGACTCAACACCCTCAAACACAAATGGTCTATCGCTTTTCTTCACATAATGGGAATAAGCTTGCCCCACCTTGTCCATAGTGATGTTGCCGCCGATTTTCTCAACCGTTCCGCTTGGGTAGATCACATTGTAGTCGCCACCATTGTTGTGAATGATGCCGCAGTCCTGCGCCAAGCCGTCAATGGTAAGCAGGTCAATGATGATGTGCCTGAATTCACTGTATGACATATCTGCGGGGCGGGCAATGAAATAAGAACGCTCAACAATGTCCGTGAGTACACTTTTCTTTGCGTCCTTGTGGTTGCCCCCTTCGGGTGCTTCCTGCCAATGACCGACCAACTGATGAACACCCATCTTCTTATCGTTGAGAATCCCACGCAGTTTGCGGTTGCGCAAGATGTTCTCTTTCTTGGTTTTCTCTTTGCGGTAAGCGGAGATGATTGCGAAATCCGTGCTGTCCATCTGTTGGAGCAGGCGATTGAACGACCCCTCCAAAATGATGTTGTTGTTTGCAGAGTCAGCATATACCTTTACTATACACCCGTATTTTTCGGAGTAGCTTTCTGTAAATGTTGACGAAAAGTCCTCAAACGGCAGCATCCCGTCAACGACAATGTTCTCTTGTTTGTATTTATAATTTCGTTCCATAATCAAATCTCAAGATATGAGCTCCGTTTTAAGGGTTGAACATTCACTTGATTTGCGTATCAGGCGGTGTGAAAACCGACTGACTTGGCAACCGTCTTGCTCGCCAACTGCTCGCTCTTGCAGTAGTCCACCAACTGCTCCAGACGAGGCTTGGCACCAGCACCATAGAGGATGCCGCTGATGGCATACTTACGGGCGACGTTCTCGATTTGCCCTCCGCTGAAGTCGAAGATTTTGGCCAGATGCCCGGCCTCGGCCTCGGTAAGGTCTTTAATCATCTCTTGCCAAATCTTGGCACGGACTGTGGCATCGGGCGTCTCGAACTTGATTTTGTAGAGGAAGCGGCGTTCGAATGCGCTGTCAAGATTACCCTCGAGGTTGGTCGTGGCGATGAGGATGCCGTCAAGGTTCTCCATCTCCTGCAGCAGGATGTTCTGGAGGGTGTTCTCCATCTTGTCCACTGCATACTCGGCACCGCTCTTGCGCTTGCCGATGATGGCATCGGCCTCGTTGAAGAACAGGATGGGCGCCACCTCGCAGCGGTTCACCGCTTCACGGTAGCGTTCAAACAGCGCCTTGAGGTTCTTTTCGCTTTCGCCCACCCATTTGCTCTTGATTTGCGGCACATCGACCGTCATAATGGGGCGACCCGTGCGGCGCGCCAACTGATAGACGGTCTCGGTCTTGCCCGTGCCAGGGCCGCCGTAGAACAGGCACGCAAAGCCCTGGCGGAAACCCTGACAGTTCCACCACCTGCTTCCCGACTTCGGCGGGATAGAACATCTCCTTGGGGGTGAGGTCGGCAGGATTGCGCAAATCGGAGATTCTGACATCGCTGGTCTTGAGATTGAGCTCGCACAACAGGTTACTCTTGGCCGAACTGGTGAGGCAGTAGGTCGTGGGGTCGGCGATGCCGTCTTCACAAAAGTGTTCAATGAGTTTCTTCTCCATCAATGGATGCTTACCACTCTGCAGCGCACTGCGCGCCTCGCTGAAACGGCTCTGGCGGGTGAAGAGCTGGCTCAATTCGCCGCAGCGGATGCGGTTATAGTCCTTATTGACACAGAGGTGGATGAAGAAGAAAAGAATCATCCAGTTTTCTCCTCTGAGCTTGAGTGCGCGAAGGCGCTTGACAAACTCCAACTTGGGATTGGCGGCGACAAGGTCCTCGAGTTCCTGACGCACCTCATAGAAGGTGGCGGCATCATCAATCAGGTCGTTGAAAATGCGGTTCACCGCCTCGAAGAAATCAAACACATCGAGCCCCTTGATCCTGGGCAACTCGGGAACCTCGTCATTTTTCAAGGCCTTGAGCACATCACGGGGGACGCCGACACTATCCCCGTCCATTACATCGCGGTAGCGGAGCAGGCGGCGTCGCACCAGCGCGTCAAGGTCCTTTCCGTAACTCAGCACCCGCACATTGCCTATATCGAGATGAGAAGCCAGGTCGTCATAATTGATGCGGTAGGGACCGCAGTTCAGGCAGATAGAAAACAGCACAGCCTGCACAGGGGTCACGCCAAGTCGTGAAGACAATGACAATTCCACCACGCGCTCAATGGTTTGCAACAGCGTCAACTCATTGACGTCTTTCTCTTTCTTCTCGGAAATCAGATTTCCGTCCAAATCAATTTTCAAACTAGGAGCGATGTGAACTCGTTTTCTTCCCATAATTTTATAATTAATGATGAATAAAAGTTTCGATGGGCCAACCAACCCACTTTCTTTATGGTAACATTGAAAGAAAGAATTCAACGGAAATCTGTTAATATTTATTAATTTTTTCCTTCGGGTGGACATTTTCATGCCCAAAACCATGTATTTTGATCTATGATTGACATCCAACAATTGACATCATTGATCTCCGCATTCCGCCTCGAGATCGAGTACAACATCATCCGCTTCTGGAAGGAGACGAAAGGCAGTACCGTTTCCTCTATGACATCCAGCAGTGCAACGTCGATGACCACGGCATGGAGATAATACTTCCCCTTGGTTGATTGCCCGCAAAACTTCACCATCTTCGGTATGTTTGCCCGAGAAAGTGGGGGCACGTTATGCCCCCACAAAAAATCCGTTGCTTGTCAAGCGGAATTAACTGTTCCAACACTATTGGTTTTCGGTATTTTTTTGTAAATTTGCAGGTTATATGGGACGTGGATTTGTGATAGCGGCGCCTAACAGTGGCTCGGGCAAGACGACTGTTGCTCGGGGGCTGATGGCATTGTTTACCCTTAAGGGGTATAGGGTTCAGCCGTTTAAGTGTGGACCTGATTATATCGACACGAAGTTTCATGCGGCGGTGTGTGGCCGGCCGAGTATAAATCTTGATACGTTCATGGCTACGCCTGAGCATGTGCGGGAATTGTACGACCACTATGGCAAGGATGCCGATGTGTGCGTTGTCGAGAGCATGATGGGCCTGTTCGACGGCTATGACCGCGACAAGGGTTCTTCGGCCGAAATAGCCCGCGTGCTGGACTTGCCTGTCGTGCTGGTGGTTGATGCCAAGTCGGCGGCTTACTCAATGGCGGCACTCCTGTCGGGCTTCATCAATTTCCGCAAGGACGTGCACATCAGCGGCGTGATTTTCAATCGTGTGGGGTCGGCAAGGCATTTCGTCATGCTGCAGCAGGTGTGTGACGATTTGGGCGTGGATTGCTATGGTTACCTGCCCAAGAAAGCCGAACTCGAGCAAGGTTCACGCTACTTGGGGTTGGATTTCAGTGAGAAACCCGAAAGCCAACTTTTGGTTGAACTGTTAGAAAAGAATGTGGCATGGCAACGGCTCTTAGAACTTTAATCGCCCGTAACGACGAGTCATTCTCCTTTATTTATCAGGAGAATATCGACAGGTTGGAGAATGTCTCTTTCTTCAATCCCGAGACCGATGTCCCTTGTCTTGACGATGTGGCATTGCTCTACCTGCCGGGCGGTTATCCCGAGAAACATTTGGAGGCGCTGGTGGCTGCCGAGGCGACAAGGCGAGCCATCAAGGAGTATGCCGAGCGAGGCGGACACATCATCGCCGAGTGTGGCGGTATGATGTACCTGTGTGAAAAAATCGTTACCGACGAGGGCGAGTTCCACATGTGCGGCGTGTTGCCCTATAGCGTCACGGCGCGTAAAGAAGACCGCAAACTCTCGCTGGGTTATCGCCGTTTCGTGCTCGATGGCCAGGAATTTCGCGGGCATGAGTTCCACTACACGCAATTCTTGGGCGAGGTGCCGCCATCAGTGACTCAGGTCTATAATGCCAAGGGCGAACCCGTGCCCACACCCGTCCTTCGCTACAAGAATGTGCTGGCAAGTTACACCCATTTATATCTATTACCAACTAGAAACTAAGGACTAGAAACTAATATGAAACAGATATATACCAAAACAGGCGATGAGGGCATGACCAGCCTGCGCGACGGCGTGAGGGTCGCAAAGGATAATCCTCGCATCGAGACCAACGGGCAGATTGACCAATTGAACGCCCACCTGGGTGTTGTGCGGTCGATGCTTGACGAGACGCATGATGCTGTGGCTCTACAAATCATCCATGCCGTTCAGCGCGAACTGATGACGGTAATGAGTCACATCGCCACGCCCGATGGCAGCATCAATCCGCGTGAACTCCATGCGGCCGAAATCACCGCTCAATTGGAGCGAGCCATCGACAATGCCGATTATCAGGGTGGTTTCGTCGTACCCGGAGGGGGCTCACAATTGGCGGCATTCATCCACTTGGCGCGCACGCAGGTTCGTACTGTAGAACGCCGCCTGTGGTCGCTGCATCGGGAACATCCTGTTGACAGTTCGATTCTGGTGATGATGAACCGACTGTCCGATTATCTGTTTGTCTTAGCCAACGAGAAAGAATGAGTAACAAGCGATTGCATCCAGTAATGTTTGCCGGCACGGGCAGCGACGTGGGCAAGAGCATCGTCGCCGCTGCCTTTTGCCGCATTTTCAAGCAAGACGGCTACAGTCCGGCCCCGTTCAAAGCCCAAAATATGGCGTTGAACTCCTTTGCTACGCCCGAGGGCTTTGAAATCGGGCGAGCTCAAGCCGTACAAGCCGAGGCGGCCGGCATTCCTTGCCACACCGACATGAATCCGCTGCTGCTGAAGCCCCAAAGTGACCACACCTCGCAAGTCATCCTGCACGGCAAGCCCATCGGCAACAAGAACGCCTACGACTACTGGCGTCGCGGCACGTCCGACATCGACTATCGCCGTGAGGTGAGCACTGCCTTTGACCGATTGGCTTCGCGTTATAATCCCATCGTGATGGAGGGTGCAGGCAGCATTTCGGAGATTAACCTGCGTGATACCGATTTGGTGAATCTGCCCATGGCACGTCATGCCCATGCCGATGTGATTCTTGTGGGCGACATCGACCGGGGTGGGGTGTTTGCCTCGGTCTATGGCAGCATCGCCTTGCAGACGCCCGAAGACCGCCGCCTCATCAAGGGTATCATTATCAACAAGTTCCGTGGCGATATGCGCCTGTTTGACGAGGGCCGCAAGATGCTGGAAGACATCTGTGGTGTTCCGGTGCTGGGTGTTATCCCTTACTACAAAGACATTTATATCGAGGAGGAGGACAGCGTGGCGCTGGCGCAAAAGTCGATGCAGGCCGAGCGTGGCAAGGTCAATGTGGCCGTTGTCATGCTGCGGCACTTGTCCAATTACACCGACTTTGACGCGCTGGAGCGCGACCCGCGAGTTCACCTGTTCTACACCAACAATACCGAGGACATCAAGAAAGCCGATATCATCATTCTGCCGGGCACCAAGTCCACGCTGCACGATCTGTATGAACTGCGTCGCAACGGCTGTGCCCAAGCCATCGTCCGAGCCCATCGCGAGGGAGCGGCAGTGCTGGGCATCTGTGGCGGTTATCAGATGATGGGCATGGAAGTGCTGGACCCCGACCATGTGGAAGGCGATATCGAGCGTTTGCCAGGCTTGGGGTTGCTGCCCACGACCACTACGATGAACGGTGACAAGCAGACGCGCCAAGTCACTTGTCAATATGGCCAAGGCTACGAGATTCATCAGGGCGAGACGCACCCTGTGGGTGACGCCAAATCATCCCCCCTGCTGCACCTCGATGACGGACGCGAAGACGGCTACATCGTTGACGGCAAGTGCATGGGCACCTATGTCCACGGCATCCTTGATAATGCGGCGTTTGTCGATTTCCTGTTGGAGCCTTTCAAGGACAAAATCAACGAGGGCGACAAGCCGTTTGACTACACAGTTTTCAAAGAAGAACAATACGACAAGCTGGCAGCCCATGTGCGCCGGTATGTCGATATGGAAAAAATCTACCAAATCTTGACTGACCATGATTGAAGGACACGGCGACGACCTGTATCGTTACGACAATATCGAGATGAACTTCAGTTCCAACATCTACAACGGGACTGACCTGAGTGCGCTTAAGGACTACCTGGGTTCCCGCTTGGACGTCATGCGTTCCTATCCTGAGCCTTCGGCGGCCTCGCTGGAGCAGATGATTGCCCGTGAGTGTGGCATCCGCCCCGATGAGGTGTTGGTGACCAGCGGCGCAGTCGATGCCATCTACCTGATTGCTCAAGCCTATCGCCACGAGGGTACCTGCCATGTGACGCAACCCACGTTCAGGGAATATGAGGATGCCTGCCGCGTGTTCGGCTACGAGGAGCGTGAGGACGGCGCCCTGTGCTGGCTGTGCAACCCCAACAATCCCACGGGCAATGTGATGCCCGTTGACGAGGTGTCGGCGCTTGCCGGGCAACACCGTCTGCTCATCGTGGACCAGTCCTACGAGGACTATACGATGGCCTCCTTGCTGCAGCCTGCCGATGTGGTTGGCCGTGACGACATCATATTGCTGCACTCGATGACCAAACGCTATGCTGTGCCGGGACTGCGCTTGGGCTATGTGACGGCATCTTCAGCGATTATTAGCCGCTTGCGTGAGCAATACCGCCCTTGGGCCATCAACGCCCTGTCGCTTGAGGCCGGCAAATGGCTAGTACAACGAGGTAAAACCGCTATTCCGGACCTGCCATCTTACCTGGCCGAGACCCAACGTCTGCGCGCCCTGCTGAACGAGATTGAGGGCATAGAAGCCCAACAGACACAGACCAATTTCTTCCTGTGCACCATTCGTCAAACAACGGCAGCCGAACTGAAGGAATACTTGGCACGCGAACACGGCATCCTCATCCGCGACGCCTCCAATTTCACGGGCCTCACGCCACACCACTTCCGCATCGCCACCCAGTCGCCTGCCGAGAACGATGCCCTTGTCGCCGCAATAAGGAACTACGAATTTCACTAATTAAACTAAAAACTATTAGAAGTTAGGAGTTAGAAGTCAGGAGTTATGAGTTAGAAGTGGGCGGATGCCAACTAAGGACTAGAAACTAAAAACAATAAACTAATGAACGAGTTTTCGATATTCATATTGCCGTTGTTACTGGGTTGGTTGCTGGATTTTGTGTTCGGTGACCCGTCACGTTTGCCTCATCCTGTCGTATGGTTCGGTAAGATGATTTCATGGGGTGAGCACCGTCTCAACAAGGGCAACCATCGCATGGCCAAAGGTGCTATGATGGCCATTGTCTTGATTCTGATGGTGTTTTTTATCGTGTGGGGGCTGAAACGGCTGGTACCCAGCATGATCTTGTGGTTAGTTCTGGACACGGTCATCATTTTCTACTGTTTGGCTGGAACGACGCTCATCCGCGAGGTGCGTGAGGTTTTTCTGGCGCTGGACCGTTCGCTGGACGAGGGACGCAAGCAGGTCGCCCGTATCGTCGGCCGCGACACCTCCCAACTGACGGCCCAAGAAGTGCGCACCGCCGCCCTCGAGACCCTTGCCGAGAACCTGAGCGACGGCGTAATAGCACCGCTGTTTTGGTTCGCATTGTTGGGCACGCCCGGCATGCTGGCCTACAAGATGGTCAACACCCTCGACTCGATGATAGGCTACCGCACCGAGCGCTATAAGGATTTCGGCTGCTGGGCCGCCCGCATCGATGACGTGGCCAATTATCTCCCCGCTCGCCTGACCGCCCTGCTGATGGTCATCGCATCAGGTAAATTATCGCTCCTGAAGTTCGTTTGGAAAAACGGACGACGTCATGCCAGCCCCAACAGCGGCTACCCCGAGGCAGCCCTCGCCGGCGCCCTAGATTGCCGATTCGGCGGTCCTCACTACTACTTCGGCGAACTCTTCGACAAACCCTACATCGGCGAGAACGACCGTGAACTCAACACCAAGGATATGCAAACCGCCGTCCGCATCAACCGAACGACTGAACTCCTTATGCTCGTCTTGACGTCCCTCGTGGTGATATCTCTTTAGAAGTATTTAGTGATGTGGGCGGTGTCGAAGTTGTTCATTTCGTTGATCATCCTCACTGCCGAATCAATGATGGGGTAGGCGCACAAGGCTCCAGTGCCCTCACCGAGGCGTAGGCCCAGGTTGAGGATGGGCTTGGCGTGGACGATGTCTAGCATGCGGCGGTGGCCACTCTCGTCACCGCAATGGGTGAAAATCATGTAGTCCTGTGCCGCAGGGTAGAGTTGGATGGCGGCGATGGCACAAGCGGTCATGATAAAGCCGTCAACCAGCACAACAAGGTGTTTTTCGGCCCCTCGCAGCATTGCTCCGATGGCTGTCACCATCTCGAAGCCGCCGAAGTAGCGGATGGCGTTCTCGGTCGTGTTCTCCATCGTTTCATTGAAATGCTTCAAGGCCTGGGTGAGGATTTCGCGCTTGTGTTGGATGCCTGGATGGTCAAGACCTGCCCCGGCGCCGATGCACTCGTCAAGCGGGATGTTACCGAACAGGCTCATCCAGATGCTTGACGGCGAGGTGTTGGCGATGCCCATTTCGCCGACGCACAACACCTGGCAGCCCTCGGCGATGCAGTCATCGGCCAGGTCGCAGCCAGTTTGGATGGCGCGGTCAAACTCCTCCTCACTCATGGCGGGCTCATGCAGGAAATTGCGGGTGCCGCGGGCGATTTTGCGGTCGATGATGCCATCGACATGGCTCAGGTCATAATCCACGCCCGTGTCCACGATGCGCAACTTGAAGCCGTGTTGGCGGCAGAACATGTTCACACCGCCACCGCCATGGGTGAAATTGATCATCTGTTGCCATGTGACCTCGCGTGGCGACACGCTCACGCCCTCGCGTTCAATGCCGTGATCACCGCCCAGCAGCAGGTGGCAGGGGTGGTTGAGGCTGGGTGTCAAGGTCTGCTGGATGAGGCAGATCTGCAAGGCCAGCTCCTCGAGGCGGCCCAGCGAGCCTTTGGGTTTGTTCAGGTGGTCGATTTTCTGTTGGATGGCATCAGCCATCGACTTGTCGGTGTGTTGTATTTTGAATTCTCTCATTTTTCTTAGTCTTTAGTCCCTAGTCCCTAGTCCTTAGTCCTTAGTCCCTAGATGTTCTAGAACTGTTCACTGTTTACTTTTAATTGTCACTGGGATTCCCGAGACCATGAGGATGACTTCGTCGGCACGGCTGGCGATGTACTGGTTCATCCAGCCTTGCAGGTCGGTGAATCGGCGCTGCACAGCATCCACGCTCACACCGCCGCTACCGATTTCGTTGGTCACGAAGATAAAGGTGGCATCTTGGGCCGTAAAGCGGTCAAATTCCTCTTTTGCAGTCGCTAAGGTCTGCTGTGTGTCTTGATTCTGATTCTCGAAAAAGAAATTGGTGAGCCACAACGTCACGCAGTCGATGACGGCCACACGCCCCGTCAGGTCATGGCGGCTCAGGTATTTCTCCTCCTCGATGTTGGTCCACTGCGGGCCTCGGCGCTCCTGATGACGGCGCACGCGCTCACGGAATTCCTCGTCCCACACATGGGCTGTTGCCACATACACGGGTTTCTCGGCAAGGCTCAAGGCCATTTGCTCGGCATAGCTGCTCTTGCCCGAGCGTTGCCCGCCAGTGATTAGTATGATTTTACTCATTCAGTGTATCTACTCTAATTACAATATAATCTCCGTAGTCGGGCAGATTTTCCCAAGCATTCTTCCAAGCATACAGCCCACCATAGAGCCCTGCGCTGATGAGCACACCGGCATGGGCAAAGATGGCTACTCGCTGGTAGGGCTTGCCCTTGAGTTCGTCAAGGAAGGCTGCCACACGCTGGTACTGTTGCAGGAAACTCTCGCCACCCGTCGTGGGCTGGTTGATGTAATCGTCATACCACTCCTGTAGGTGCGGATCCTGGATTTCGTCATACAACTGCATCTCCCATTCACCCATGTTCATCTCCAGCAGGCGGTCATCGGTCTCGGCATCGGGGTAGCCACAATAGGCTGCCAACTTGCGGGCACGTGTCAGCGGCGACGAGAAGACCTTATCAAACGGCAGGAACTGCTCAAGCGACTGGCGTGTCAACTCGGCCTCTTGCTCAAAGGTGTCACGCACGGGCACATCGGTCTGACCATAGCACGTTCCCCGTGGCACATCAACACTCGTATGTCTCACCAAAATAACTTCCATGTCAGTCCCTTAACTGTTCTCTATTAACTGTTCACTGTTCTCTGTTAACTGTTAACTATTATAGCTGTTGCGAGCAGGTGATGAGATATACCGAGAGTTCCACCAGCAGGCACACGGCGCCGCAGCAGTCGCCGGTGTACCCCTTAATCTTGCGCAGCATGAGCAAGTACAGGAAATACATTACCAGGGGAGGTATAGCGATTAAGTAAAGCCAGTTGATGCTCGTCAGCCAAATCAACAATGCCATTGGCAGTAATCCTTGGACAGTCAGGCACAGTCCGGCTGCCAGGCTGGGTTTGCGATAAATGGCCTTGTTCTTGGCTTCTTCCTCACGACGGGCATAGGGCAGCATATTCACCAGCTGGCTGGAAACCATTTTGGAGAACGGGTCGGCGGCACAGACAGTGAGTGCAGCAATCATCGGTGGCATGCTATAGAGTGCCGCTCCCAGTAACAACAGGTAGAGGATAAGGCCCAGCACGCCATAGGTGCCGATGTGCGAATCCTTCATGATGGCCAGGATGCGGTTGCGATCACCACCGCCACCGAAGCCATCCAAGAAGTCGGCAAGTCCGTCTTCATGCAACGCTCCGGTAATCAGCAAGCGCACGACTATCGCGGCGATAACAGTAACGGCCCACGGGAACACCATGCTGCCGAAGTAGAGTGTCGCAGCCATCGCGCCACCTGTTAGCCAGCCTGTCAAGGGCCAGAACTCAACAACTGCTTTATAACTTGATTGTGGGGGTTGATAGACACGCCAGAAAGGCAGCCGCGTGAAGAAAATCAACGCTGCCCAAATGTTGTCATACCACCTTGTTTTTACTGCTGTTTCTTCCATAGTGCAAAGGTACAAAGAAGTTTCTGGTTTTTGGCCTCTAGCACCTAGATTTTTTGGTAGTTTTCGTGCGGCTTGCTCATTAAAAAGTAGTACCTTTGTCGCATATTACACATGAATAGAGAAATGAAGAAATTTTTAGGATTAATTGCAGTTTTGGTGCTGCTTTGCGCCTGTTCTTCACAGGGCGATAAGCAGTCGAAATCGGGCACCGATTCAATGGAAAAAGTGACCGTGAAGTATGCCACAGGATTCAGTGTCAGGGACTCGGCCGACATCCGGCTGGTTGACGTGGGCAAGAAAGACCATTTTGCCCTTGTGCATGATGCCGATGTGACGGTTCCCGAGGGTTATGTCAAGGTCAAAGTGCCCATCAAGAGCACCATCTGCATGACCTCGCTGCAACTGTCCAATTTCTCCATTCTTGATGCCCACGACTTCGTTAAGGGCATCACGAGCACGAAGAACCTCTTTAACGAGGACATCAAGGCGCGCGTCAAGGACGGGCGCATCGTCAAAATCGGCATGGAGGGCGAGTTCGACCCCGAGGTGGTCATGGCCGCCGATCCCGATGTCATCTTCATTTCGCCGTCCAAGCGCGGCGGCTATGATGCCATCAAGGAAATCGGCATCACGCTGGTGCCCCATCTGGGCTACAAGGAGCTTGACCCGCTGGGTCAGGCTGAGTGGATCAAATTCATCGGTATGTTCATCGGCAAGGAAAAAGAGGCTGTCGAGATATTCGCTGGTATCGAGAGCCGTTACAACGAACTGAAAGAGAAGGCCGCCAAGGTTGAGCAACGCCCCACTGTCACCAGTGGCGAGATGCACTACGGTAACTGGCATGCGGTGGGCGGCAAGAACTACCTGGCGCAGATCTTCCGCGACGCCGGCGCCGACTATGTCATCAAGGATGACGAGACCTCGGGCGAAGACCTGGAGTTCGAGAAGATGTATGCCCTGTCGGCCAATGCCGACTACTGGCGCATCCTCAACAGCTATCAGGGCGATTTCTCCTACGAGGCGCTGAAGGCCAGTGAGCCCCGCAACGAGATGTTCAAGGCCTTCAAGGAGAAAAAAGTCATCTACTGCAACATGAAGCAGACGCCCTACTACGAAATCGCTCCCGTCAAGCCCGACGTGCTGCTCAAGGACTTTGTCGCCATTTTCCATCCCGAACTGGTCGAGAAAGACTACCAGCCCACTTTTTATCGCTTACTACAATAATAGAATAATAGTTAGGAGTTAGAAGTTAGGAGTTCTAGAAAATCTAGAATATCTAGAAACTAGGGACTAAGGACTAAGGACTAAGGACTAAGGACTAAGGACTAGAAACTAAAAAGAGTATGAGACGAACGCTGCCTTTGATGTTGGCCCTTGTGGTAGTCATCGCCGTGATGGTGATTGTCAACCTGTTCATCGGTTCGATTGAGATTCCGGTGGGCGACATCTGTCGTATCTTGATAGGGCAGGGCAGCGAGTCCGAGATTTGGACGAATATTATCCTCAGTTCGCGTCTGCCTCAGGTGCTCACCGCCATCGTGGCGGGAGCGGGACTTGCCGTGAGCGGCCTGATGATGCAGACCATCTTCCACAACCCCTTGGCGGGCCCGTCCATCTTGGGTATCTCCAATGGTGCCAGCCTGGGTGTGGCTTTCGTCGTGTTGCTGTCGGGACAGCTGGGAGGCGTGGCCTTGAGTTCCTTGGGCTACCTGGGTGACGCGGCGGTCTCGATTGCCGCCATCATCGGTGCCATCGCTGTGATGATGCTGATTGTGTGGATTTCGGGCAAGGTGCGCGGTAACGTCACCTTGCTGATTATCGGTGTGATGATCGGCTACCTTGCCACCGCCATCATCGGCGTTTTGAAGTTCCTCAGTCCCGAGGAAGATGTCAAGGCCTTCGTGGTTTGGGGACTCGGCTCGTTCTCCCGCGTGTCGGGTGACCAGATGATTCTTTTTGTTGTGCTCATGTGCATCCTGCTGCCCCTGAGTTTCCTGCTGGTGAAGCCCCTGAATGCCATGCTGCTCGGCGACCGCTATGCTGCCAATCTGGGTGTGAACGTCAAGCGGGCCCGCACTTGGATCATCATCTGCTCGGGAACGCTGGTCGCCATCGTAACCGCCTATTGCGGCCCCATCATGTTCATTGGTATGGCCGTGCCCCATCTGGCTCGCGGTATCTTCCGCACCAGCGACCACTGGAAGTTGATGCCCGCCACCGCCCTGTGCGGCGCAGCCTTGGCCTTAATCTGTAACCTGATTGCCCGTGCTCCCGGCTTTGAGGGAGCCATGCCTGTCAACAGCGTCACCGCCCTCATCGGCGCCCCTATCATTATCTACGTCCTCTACCGCCGCCGCAAAACCTCCTACGAGTGATAAATCTTCCCGTTATCATCTATTAAGAGGATAGTGAGATTGCCGTTGGGGAGTAGGGGAGCGCAGTAGCGGGCGCAATGGTTGATGACGATTGTGGCAAAATCTTGTAGTTTATTTTGGGGAATGCGTTCCCACAGTTCGCGGGCAAGGGTGAGGTCGCTGATGTCGATGTCAATGACAGCCTCGTGGAGCATGCTCATGACGAAGTCCTTATCCATCGTGGTGCGGCGACTGTGGGTGTCGAGGTTGCCGTCGGCGAGTTTCACCGCCTTGCCCAACATCACGCCCATCGTGACGTTTTTGATGTCGAGTTCGTTGGCGATAGCCAGGGTCTCGCCGATGTAATTACCATATTCCACAAAGGCCTGCTGTGGCAGGTCAGGGTATTGCGCTTTTACAAAGCGCTCACTCTTGCCGCCGCTGTTGATGACCACGCGGTCGCTGCCCGATGCCTTAGCCACCTGCATGCACTTGCGGATGCTCTCGATGAAAGCCTCCTCGCTGAAAGGCTTGACGATGCCCGAAACGCCGATGATGCTGATGCCGCCCTCGATGCCCAGTCGTGGGTTAAAGGTGCGGCGGGCAATTTCGGCCCCTTGCGGCACACTGATGGTGATGCTGACGTTTTCCTTGATGTTGTCGCGCATCATTTGGCGTGGCGCCTTGTTGATGGCGGGTTCACCCGGCGGGTAGTCAAACCCAGGCACTGTAAACCTGCCGACGCCTTCACCACCGAGTATCTCGAAATGGTCGCTCGGCTCAACGCTGGCCCTGATCTCAATGCCGTTGGTCACATCGGGGTCATCGCCAGCCTGCTTGAACACGGCAGCATAGCCGTCTCCATAGGTGACATCGACATCAATCGTCTCGCCATTGGGCAAGATGACGGGCACTGTGCCAGGTGTCTCTCCTGTCAACAGCCGCCTCGTCGCAGCAATGGCAGCTGCCGTGGCGCAGGTTCCTGTGGTTAAGCCGCTATGCAAGGGGTAAAACTCAGGCAGCAGTTTCTCCACCATGCGTCGCAGGCCGTGAGGGCCATTGACGTGCTTGACGGTCACGCCATCGGCAGTTGGGTATTCAGGGCGCTCAACAACAAAGACCTTGACTCCAGCTTGACGAGCCGCCTCGACTTTCTCATCAAAGCCGCCGCTCATGCCGCTCTCCTTGGTGAGAATGGCCTGGGGTTGCAGTCGTTCAATCAGCGATGCCGTGTCGTCTTGTTCGTAATAAACGAGGTGGTCAGCTGGAAACCCTGCTTTCTGTGCTTCGGACTGCGACTCCTCGCGTTTAAGGATACGGAACCAGCATTCATGGCCCTGCCAGTAGAGCCTCAATCGGTTGATGGTGTTGACTCCTGTTAATGCAAGTAACTTGGTGATGCCATACTCCTCTAATCGGCTGATGGCATCATCATAGTCCTTACACCAGACCAGATTCTTGTCATGGGGCGGAAAGATGCGGTCATAGCGGACGACGGGAATGCTGATTCGCTCTGCAAGATTGACGACGTTGCGGTGCAGATTGACAGCAAACGGATGGGCGGCGTCAACAATCAGGCGAATGTCATGCTCATGGCAGAAAGCGACCATCTCGGACACTTCCATCGCTCCGGTGACATGGTGGCCATGCACGAGTTGGATGTCCTGCGTATCGCTACGGGTGGAATAGCAGTAAGTGGCGCCCGACTCCTCGAGCACCTTAGCCGCCATGCGGCCCTCAGTCGTTCCACCGAATACCAGAATCATGTCTTAGTTTCTAGTCCTTAGTCCTTAGTTTCTAGTCCCTAGTCCCTAGTTTTTGGTCTTTAGTCCTTAGTTTCTAGTCCCTAGTCCCTAGTTTTTGGTCTTTAGTCCTTAGTTTTTACTGTCCGGATGGCAACTAGAAACTAGGGACTAAGGACTAGGGACTATTCCTCCCCTTTACGGAAAAGATGTGTGAAATGTTTGTTATATAGTTCCGACAAGCCCTTGCGGTTGTCGATGGCCTCGCCCACAACGAGCATCGTGGTCAACGTGAGGTTGTTGTCGTGGACAATCTTGGCAAGGTCTTTGAGCACGCCGCGGTAGATGCGCTGGTCAGGCCAGGTGAGGTGGTAACAGGCGGCGACGGGCGTGTCCTCGGGGTATTCCGTGAGCAATTCGCGCTGAACGTCATCCACGATGGCGGCACTCAGGAAGATGCACATCGTGCTCTGGCTGCGGGCCAGCAAGTGCAACTGCTCCTTCTCGGGCATGGGCGTGCGGCCCTCGCCACGGGTCAGGATGATGGTCTGGGTGCGCTCGGGGATGGTGAACTGGCTGCGCAACTCGGCTGCTGCGGCCAGGAACGACGAGATGCCCGGCGTGATGTGATAGTGCATGTCGTGCTGGTCAAAGAAGGCCATCTGCTCCTGTATGGCTCCGAAGATGCATGGGTCGCCCGTGTGCAGGCGCACGATGAATTTACCCTGGTCATAGAACTCCTTCATCAACGCGCATTGCTCTTCAAGATTCATGCCCGCCGAACTGCGAACAACAGCACCGGGCTTGGCACACAAGGTCAATTCACGCGGAACAAGCGAACCCGCATAGAGGATGAGGTCGGCCCGTTCCAGCATCTTGCGGCCTCGCACCGACACCAGGTCCGGGTCACCGGGGCCAGCACCCACAATCTCGATGTGACCTTGCTGGTCACGCAGATGCCTGTGGTCAATGGCCAGCGCAACGGTAAAATTCTTGCCTTTGATTTTGGGAACTATCAATTTGCCGTGATTGGAGCCCAAGATAGCTGCTGCCTCGCACACGCTGGGAGTTCCCACATGCTTGGCTACGGTGTCGCTGGGATTGGGCACCTCAACGGTTGCCAATTGCTCGGCTGTAAAGAATTCAACTTCCTCGTCATAGCCGTCTTTCAACAGATGCACAAACGGCTCGTCGGCCTTGACATCAATCGTGCAGTAACGGCAAGCACACGGCAGGATGCCCCATTCTGCAAGGACCTCGTCCATCTGGTCATAGATGAACTTGTAGTCGTCGGGGTGATGAGCCAAGCCAAAGCCGATGGTGCCCACCATGGGCACAAAGTGCAACGACAACATCCCATCCGGAGCGTAGCGGCGGAAAGGCGTGACCATGATGAGCAAACTGTATTTCTTGGGATCGGCCTCGCTGAGGTCGTCGATGATGGTGACGTGGTCGGGTAGGGTCTTTTCCAGATAATCGGTGCCCTTGTCACGCACCTCCATGAACAAAGCCGTAGGCTTGCGGTTGACAAAAGCGAAGATGCACGCGTTCATGTCGTCCTCGCTGGCGATAGGCCAGTTGAAGCGTTTTTCCAGCGTGTCAAGCGCCCACAGCCCGGCATTATCGCTCTGGGTGGTAATCACGGGATCGGCACCCAAGACTGCCGCCACATTGTGCGTCAAGTCATTGGCACCGCCCACATGACCCGACAAAACCGACACTGCATGCAGCCCCATGCTGTCCACACAGATGACGGCCGGGTCCTCGTGCTTGTCGGTAATCAATGGCGCTATTGTGCGCACACAGATGCCCATTGCTCCGATAAAGATGAAGGCATCAAAGTCTTTCCATCGGTTGGCGACCTCGGCACGTTTGATGACCAAGGCTTGGAACTCTTGTTGGAGGGTTTCAGCCAATTTTCGGCTCTCCTCGCTGATGTTGATGACGGCTATCTTTTGCATTTCAATATCTCTATCGGGTTGTTGTCGTTAAGGATGATGCGTGTGGACGGTTCTTGTGTCAAGCCCAGTTCGGCGCACGCCTCGTTAAACATCTGGTGACTGTCGGTCTGTACCATGGGCGATGTGACGCTGTTCATCACAATGCAGCCGTCATCGGTCAGGACGGTCAGCACACGTGCCATGATTTCCTTAAGTTGGCCGCCATGACCGCCGATGAAAACGGCATCGGGACGCGGCAGGTTTTCAAGATCAGCCTCAAGGAAATCCCCTATGTGGTAATTAATGCCTGGCACACCAAAACGTCGGCTGTTTTCCTGTAGCAACGCCTCGCACTCGGGCCTGATTTCGAAGGCCTCGACGTGCAGGTGCGGGAACTGCAGCCGCGCCTCGATGGACACGCTGCCGGTGCAGAAACCGATGTCCCAAAGGACATGTTTCTGCGGCAATTCCAACGCTTGCATGGTCAACAGGCGGATGGGGGCCTTGGTAATCATCTTTTCCCGTCCATCGAGCAAAGCGAATTCGCTCTCAGGGATGCCGTAGGGCCTTGCCTTGGTGTGGCCGCACAGAATCAAGCAATTAGGATAGCTGAAATCCTGCTCGGCGGCCTCTTCAAGCGACAGTGTCGTGATGCGTTCCTCTTTGGGATTGCCCAAATGTTCGCCCACATGCATCTGGTAACCGTTGTAGCCATATTCCAGCATCCTGCGGGCGATGGCAGCCGGTGTGTGTTCGTGGTCGGTCAAAACGCCGATCTTGCAGGCCCGTTCAATCAATGCCCGGTCAAATTCGGGCCAGGGACGGCCTGTCAACGAGACGATGCGCATATCGTGATAGGGCATCACCAGGCGATGGGCCAACAACTGCAGCGAGTTGAAGGACGGAAATATCACAATCTCGGCATCAGGCATCTTGCGCTTGATGGTGTTGGCATACCCGAAAAACAAGGGATCACCGCTGGCAAACACAATCACCTCGTCATGATATTGCTCGAAGACAGCGTCCAGCGGCGTGGTGATGTCTATCCACTGTGAGCCTTCCGGCAAATAAGGTGCGACAAGTCCATAGTGGCGCTTGCCGCCCGAGAAAATGCGCCCCTTGCAAATAATACTGATTACCTCCGGCGGCAGATAAGGCCGAGGCGCGTCACTGATTCCTATCACATAAAATTTCATAATTCGTAATCATTGAATGCGGATGCCAATTAGTTAAATTCGCGTAATTCGTAGTTTTTAAAGGTCGCGACCTGGTTTTAGTTGTTCGGCATCGTCAAAGGTCAAGATGGCGTTGCACAGGGTTGCAGCCAGGTTGCTGCCTCCCTTACGGCCCTCAACGATGATTTTGGGAATGTCCTTGAAAGGCTTGACCATGTGTTTGGACTCGCGCACATGCACGAAGCCCACAGGTGCTGCAATGATGCCGGCGGGATGGGCCTTGCCCTTACGGATGAGGTCACACAGTTCCATCAGCGCCGTCGGGGCGTTGCCGAAGGCAAACAGGGCATCGGGGTGCTCCTCGACAGCCAGACGGATACCTGCCTGGGTGCGGGTGATGCCTTGGGTTGCAGCCATTTCGGCAACACGCTGATCGCTCAAGTAACACTTGGCCTCCATGCCCAGTCGTGACAGCGCGCCCTTGCGGATGCCGCTGGTCACCATTGTCACATCGGTCACAATGGTCTTGATTTCGCCCTTGGCGACCTTGTTATAAAGTGTTTCAACCGCATGGTCGTCGGTGTAAAGGATGCGCTCCATCTCAAAGTCGGCCGTCGTGTGGATGGCATGAAGCAGTGCCCACTTGTGGTCATGCGGAATGTCCTTGTTGTGCAGTTCGCTCTCGATGGTGCGGAACGATTCAATCATGATCTGCTGTCCGGGCTTGATGCCGTCGTCACCACGTTCGCGGTAATAGCCGCGAGGGGTGATGATGCGCCTCGACTCCTCTCCCGCCTGGGTGGAGGTGCCCGCGAGGGCGGAGGAGGGGGAGTAGATATAGGACTGTGAGTTGCCGATGAGGATGACGGTGAACATATCCACCTCCTCGGGGTCAAATTCACCAAGTGTGGTCACTTTGATTTCTTGTTCATCTCGTCCTGCCTGACGGACATAGCCCACGGGCGTATCGGCAGAGCGTTGTTGCAGGAACAGTTCCACCAAGCGGTACAGTTGCCAATAGCGGCCATTGGACTTGGGGTTATAGATGGCAGTGACGAAGTCGCCCACTGCGGCGGCCTTGATGCGGCGCTCAATCACCTCCCACGGCGTCATCAGGTCGCTCAGCGAGATGATGCACAGGTCATGACCGATGGGAGCACCCAACAATGAAGCGGCTTTCTGGAAGGCCGAGATGCCAGGCAATGATTCAATCTCTACATCAGAGCCACGCTCACGTTTCATCTCATAGATGAGCGGGGTCATGCCGTAGATGCCAGCGTCGCCCGAAGAAATGACTACGACGCTCTTGCCCTGCTCAGCCAGTTCAAAGGCCTGCTCGGCACGTTCTCGTTCCTTCTTCATTCCTGTGTCGATGCACTCGCATTCAGGAGATACGTAAGAATCGATGAACTGGAAATAGTATTTATAACCCACAATGGCGTCGGCCGCACGCACTGCTTCGAGTACGGCGGGCGTGATGTCTGTTTTACTGCCAGGCCCGATGCCTGCTACTATAATCTTACTCATATCAGTTGCAAATTTAGCAAAAAAATAAAAAATGGAGGCACTGTCTCCCGACAATCCTCCATTATGCAATATAAGGTTACTTGATTTTCAATTTCAGGCCAATCACGAGCATGCGTCCCGGTGAGTAAAGTGCATACTTGCGGTTGGTGGAGTCGATGCGGCGATCCACCTTGTCAAAGATGTTGTCGATGCCGATGCTCGGCTCCAGGTATAAATGTTTCAACCCGTCGAACGAGTGGGTCGTGTTCAGGTTCCAGATGCCATAACCCGGAGCGTCCTCGTAGTCAGGATAGTAGGTCTTGGACTGCAGACGGCCGTTGATGTTCACGTTAAGGCCGTAATTGCCCCAACTGTGGTAATAGTTGGCGGCAACGGTGGCGGCATGGCGGATGCTGCGCTCAAGTGGTGACCACTGGTCGCCACTGCAGGTGCGGGCATAGGTGTAAACGTAGTTGGCCGACAGGTTGAAGCCTCTGAACAGGTTGGCCGAGACGTTGACTTGCACACCTTTCACGTCGCCCTTGTCGCTGTTCTTGTACAGCGAGTAGCGCTCGAGGTTGTGAGCTTGGTCATCGGTCATCTCGGGGAATTCAGCCTGGAGCATCGCCAGCGAGGCGGCATCCACGTCGATGTTCTCCCTGATGACCATGTCGTTGATGCGGTTCATGAATCCCGTCACACTCACGGCAAGGAAATAGCTGCGGTACTCGGCATTGAGCGAGAAATAGTTGCTCTTCTCGGGTTTGAGGTCCTTATTGCCGAAGATGATCTGAGCCTTGCCGCGGTTAACCGAGAAGTAGTGGTAATACAACTCGTCAAGGCCCGGTGCGCGGAAGCCCGCCGAATAGGTGGCGCGCAGGCGGAAGTTGCCCGGGGCATACATCAGCGTGGCCTTGGGCGTGAGGTGCCAGTTGAAGGTCTCGTGATAGGTCAGTCGCAAGCCCACGGTGGCGGTCAATCGGTCAAAGAACAACATCTCGTGCTGGGCAAAGGCGGCTGCCGTATAGGCGTTCTGGTTGATGTTGCCCGAAGTGGCGGTCAGGTAATCCTTACGCCAGTCAGCACCAAGGATGGTGGTTGAGTTCTTCATCAAGCCCAGAATGGCTTTCAGCTGGCCCTCCATCGAGCGTTGTTTCTTGGACTGCACATAATCGTCGATGGCATAGGTCTTGGTGGCCACGTCATACTGCTTGCCGTAGCGGAAACGGTCAACGGTGAAGTCGGCCTGCAACGAGTTGCGGCTCGTGAACTTGTAGATACCGCCCACGTTCCAGCGCAGACCTTTGTAGCGCATCTCGTAGTCGGTGCCGCCGGTGATGTCCTTGCGGGTGTTGGGGCGGTCGGTAATCTTGTAGGAGTAGTCAATGCCGGCATTCAGCGCCAGATGCTCATTGGGGGTATAGGTGAACTTCTGCCCCACGAGGTTGGAGCGGTAGCCGGTGAAGAACGGGGCAATGGTAGGCTGGGTCTCGGTGTCCGAGTCCTTGACATACTCCACGTCGTTGATGCGGTAGCTGTCGGCTTGGTCACGCGAGAACGAGGTGTAGGAGCCAAAACCGTTCTTGAAGACGTCCAGGGCGATGTTCTCGGTCAGCTGGCCATGGCCCGACACGCGCGTGTCGCTGGTGAGGGACACCAGTTGCTGCGTGGGCTGGTCGGTAATGATGTTGATGACACCCGCAATGGCATCCGAGCCGTAGAGCGACGATGCAGCGCCGTCCAGCACCTCGATGCGCTTCACGCGCGCCATGTTGATGCGGTTCAAGTCCACATTATTGGAGATGTCACCCGTCAGTTTCTGACCGTTAATCAGTATCAGGATGTATTTGTTTCCCAGTCCGTTGAGCCTCAAGAACGTACCCATCGAGTTGGGCGCCATCGACACTTGCGGCATCATGCGGGTCAAGGCACCGTCAAACGTGGTGATGCCCTGCTCCTTGATTTCCTGGCGGCTGAGCACATGGACGGGAGTCGCGGTGGATTTCAGGCGCTGGTGGTGACCTGAACCGGTCACGACCACGGGATTTAAGGTATAAGAGCGGCCCATCGTCGACGAGTCGCTGCGTTCCATCTTATGGATCTGACAAACAGCAGCACTCCCCGTGAGGAGCGCTACTGTAATCAATAGAATTCTCTTAATCAATTTTTAATTCTTTTTTTTAGGGTCTTTAAGGTCCTTAAGGTCTTTAAGGTCCTTAAGGACCCTTATCAGCAAAATTACTCGGGATTCTTGCTGTGATAGAAGTCAAGAGGCTCACCGTTGATGGCGTCACGGGTGTGGTTCATCCACACTTGACGGATGGTGGGAAGCTCCAGCAGACCCTTCTCGATCATGGTCGAGTTGTTGCACTCATAGCCCAGGTGCTGGAAGTACATCTTCCAGGAGGTGTCCTCAACCTCGCCCTCGTCGTTGGGGGTGAACTTCACACCGTCCCAGTTGTCGTCATCGTCACCGGCCATGTCGTTGTGACCGTGGTCACCGTCGATCGACATCAGGGGATGGCAATATACCTTACCGCTGGTGAAGCCAGCAGCCTGCATGCGCTCATAAACGTCGGTCTTGAAGTTGTCCATCATGTCAACGGTGCCCACAAAGTAGTGGCTGTTGAACTGCTGGAGGGCCTCCTCGAGCTGGGTATAGCGCACGTTGGCCTTGTAGGTGTCATAGCTGTCGGGGTTACCGTGGCCCATAAAGGCAACGACACCCTCATTGGCTTGCTTGTTGTACAGCTTGTTCAACTCGCTGGCAACGAGGTTGATATCACTCTCGGCATCCTGCAACAGGGGCACACCCAGCTTGAGGTCAACAATCGACAGGTACTTGTCGCTGATGTCACCGTTGGCGTTGTTGGCAAAGTCCTTGATGTAGTTGATCACGCGGGTGTATTCCTCACCGGGGATCACCTGCAGCGATTGTACTACGATTTCCATGTACTCAACCTCGGCAAAGGCGTTGAGCCAGAAGGGAGGAGCATAGAAGTTGCGGGGGTCAACGTTCTCACCGGCAGCTGCGCGGTTGATGCAGATGGCCGACGAGAATGACAGGAACACGTCATAACCGGGGAAGGCCTGCTTGTAAGCGGCTACAGTGGCATCAAATGCGTTGTAAGCCTGCTCCCAAGTCGAACCGAAGGCCACCAGCAGGATAACCTTGTCGCTCTTCTTCTGCGACTTAACGGTCTGTGTAACGGCTTTCTGGTAAATGGTGTAGTTGTTCTCGATGGGATCGTCTTTGTCGTCTTTGCAAGAAGTGATGCCCATCGTCAGGCAGATTGCCAGCATGGCAATCAATAATGATTTAATCTTCATCATTGTTTTGTTGTTTTGAATTAAAGTTAGACTTATACTTGTTTGAGAGTTTCTTTCCTTGGTTGAAGCGGATGGTCAGCGACACATAGCATGTGCGTCCCGGGGTGGTCGTACCCAGGTGTAGCCCGTGAGGGGTGCGGTCGCAGTAGTTGAAGATGTTGTCAACACCGGCCTCGATGCGCCAGGTGGTCGCCTTGAAGTGACCCAGGTCATGGGTGGTGGACAGGCGCCACGTCTGATAGCCCTTGCCGTTGCCGTCGTCTTGATAGTAGCGTGTGCTCGACATGCGGCCGTAGATGCCCACGCCCAAACGGTAGTCGTTCGAGAAACGGTGACCCCATGTGGCGAACCAGTTGCCCTTGTGGTGGGCCGTGCCGTCGATGGTGACCTTGTGCATCTTGTCGTGGTTGGTGTCATACTGGTTGGCGTCGGTGTCCAGGTAGCTGTAGCCCAGACCGAAGGCAAACTCGCGCCACTGGTAATTGACATTCACGTCAACGCCATAGGTCTTGGCATCCTCGATGTTCTGGTACTGTCGGGTCTTGACGGGGTCATATTGGATGATGTACTCGTCGGGGGCCTGATAGTTGGGGATGGTCACCAGGGCTATCATGTCCTTGACCTTATTATAATAACCCGTGACGGTAACGTTCAGGCCGCGCCAGCCATACTCGCCGCTCAACGAGAAATAATTGCTCGACTGCGGCTTGAGGTCGGTGTTGCCCAGGTACAGGTAGGTGCCGCTCATCTGGCGCACATAGCGGTAGAACAGTTCGCGTATGGCGGGCGTCTTGAAGCCCTGGCTCCAGGTGGCACGCAATCGCCAGGCGTTAGCGGGTTTCCACATGGCCGATACCTTAGGCGTCAGTTTGGTGCCGAACTGCTCATTCTGATTCAAGCGCAATCCGGCGGTGATGTTCACGTTGTGGATGAGGTTGAACTCGTCCTGCACATACACTGCTGCGGTCCAGTCGCTGGCCTTGCCGCCCTTGACGCGGGTGGGGGCATGGAGCCAGTCATAGCGGAATTCAGCACCGGCGCTCAGGATGTTCTCGTAGGGTAGGGTGAACACGCCCTTCAACGCCGCCATTGTGCGTTGTTGGTCACTCTGCAACTCTTTCTGGTCAGGAAGATACGGGAAGTAAGGGTAATAAGGTGTGCCCGCGCTCTTCTCGTAGTCCTCGACAAGTGTCGTGGCGGTGTAATAGTAATAGTATGCATGGCGGTGCCAGTCCACATCCAGCGTGATGTAGTCGGTCTTTGAACGGCTCCACTTGCCGCCGATGGATGCCGAGCCGTTGTGGTACTCCATGTCCCAGGTCTTCACGTCGTAGTGCGGATGGCGGCCGCTCACGCGGTAGATGCGCTTCCAGTAGGTGCTGCCGTCGGCATAGAGTTCCAAGTTCTTGGTCGGCTGATAGGTCAACCGTTCGGCAATCTGCCAGTTGGTGTGGCGGTTCACCGTCTTGTTGCGGGAGTCGGTGATGGGCTCTTCCGAACCCTCGGTATGCTCGATCGAGGTGTTCTGCCAGCCGTCGCTGTGTTGCAGCTGGAAGTTGGTGTAACTGCTGAACTTGCCGTAATTCAGCGCCAAGCCATTGTGCTGGCGCACGTCGCCATAGCTGCCCACGCGGGTCGTGTTCTCGATCAGCAGACCTTCCTCGCGGTGCTTCTTGGTGATGATGTTGACCACACCGGCAATGGCATCCGAGCCGTAGAGCGCGCTCGAGGCACCCTTCACGATCTCGATTTTCTCGATGTTCTGCGGGTCAATCAGCGACAGGTCATTTTGCCCACCCACGTCGCCGTGGATGCGCTTGCCGTCAATCAAAATCAGGATATAGCTGTTGCCCAAGCCGTTGAGCTGCATCTGCGAACCCATGTCGTCCTGGTTGAAGGCAAACGATGCCGTCAGGCCGCCCAGGATATCCTCGATGCTCTTGCCCGCATAGTTGCGTAGCATCTTGCTCGTGATTACCTCGGTCTGTACGGGCGCATCCTTCAGCAGGTGCTGAGTGCCAGTACCCGTTACCACCACCTCGGGCAGGCTATCCTGCCGCCAGATGTCATTCTGTCCATTGACAGCCGCAAACGTGCATAAAGCCAGCACTGCTGCCGTCAGTCTTTTTCTTTTCTTCATTTGCTTTCCGTCACACCTGTTCCTGAGTGAACGTACTAAAATAAGTTTAGTCTCTAGCCACTGGTCTCCAGTCGAAGTTGATGCGAAACCAACGATTAACTGTTAACAGTTCGCTATTAACTGTTATGGCAGGTCTTCTGACTTTTCCCCGGTCTGCTTTGCCTTCCCAGCCTTGTTGTCGGCCAGTGACGTTCAGTAAGCAGACCCTGTGTTTGAGGGGATTACAGCTGCAGGTACAGTTCCGGACTCTCACCGGATTCCCTTGCATCGTGATGGCCCTGAGCCACCCGATTACCATCTTTGCGCCGCAAAAGTACTACTTTTTTCCCATACCCACCAACCAATCCGCAAAAATATTCCAAAAATAATGAATTGGCCCCAATGAATCTGATGTGTTTATCGAAATAATCGCTACCTTTGCCGTAATGAGAGAAAGATGAATCAAGATGGAACAGAAAGCTAAGTCAAAAGGACTGATTGCTCGTATTTTGGGAGAACAGCCTACACCAGACCAGAAAACCGTTGTCCAGATGATGTTTCTAGCGCTGTTATTTTGGCCGATAGGTTTCTATATGTCCGTATTTTTCTGGGATGCGCCAACCCGATCCTCTATCGACGATTTTTGCCGTTTGGGTGCAGCATGCACCATCTGGCTTTACCCGATCTATCTGATCCCATTAATATGGTTGTGGTTTAAACTTTCCAAAAAACTGGGAAGGGCATGGCTGTTCAATCTGTGCCCATTCATACCTGTGGCTGTTTTCTTCCTGTTTCTGACACTCGCATCAATTTCATCCTCCGAAAGTAAACCTGAAGGTTATGATCCTTCGACCTATAAACGCCTAAACGAATTGTATACATTCGATGTTAACCATGTTTATTATAGGTTTAATTCAAGCTATAAGATATTGGAAGGGGCAGACCCAAGTACATTCAAAGCCCTGAGCGTTGATTATGCAGCCGATATGCACCATGTGTGGTTTAATTACAATTTGATAGAAGGAGCTGATCCTGCCACTTTTGTCTTACCAGATGGCGATATTTTATCTCTTGGTTTTGCTCTTGCTCATGACGCACACGATTACTACATGGGAAAAGTGCCTCTCCATGTGGCAAATATGGGAAGTTTCAGACTGATTGACAGTAATTGGGCTTTAGATAGCCTTCAGGTCTATTATCTCGGTATCGTTGGCAATTCATATCATAGAGCTGTGTCTGCAGGTGATTACCGCACGTTTAAGGTTCTAAATGAATTCTATGCAGTTGATTCCAAGTGTGTCTATTACAAAAACAACATAGTAGAGGGAGCAGACCCAGCGTCTTTCGCTGTATTGAAGGGGGAAGATGACTATGGCCAAGACAAGCACCATGTGTATTATGAGGGAACACGAGATCGACTACGTGAAAAATCGCGTCAACGCGAACATGAAGTTGGCAAATAAGTGAATTCCGTTTCATGGCATTCAGGGCTTCGCCTCGGCATCGCTCAAGTGAACTTGTCTTGATACAAAATCTACTGTTTTTTAATCAATTTCGGTTCTTTATAGTTGTCATTTGAAGAAAAGTGGCTATATTTGCGAGAAAAGAATAATCAGTTTGATTATTACAGCGGTTTGTTACACGAGTCATTTTTAACAACATATCATTATGAAACTGGAAGATTTATACTTGGTCAACAAAGAAGAGTGGCTGGATGTCATCAAGGACAAGTGCAAGAATAGTGCGAAAACTTATTTCCGGGTTTGGTCGGTTCTCTTGATAGTTTTCCTGATATTTTTGATAATGGTAATAACTCTCGAGCGTTCTCGCCTTTGGACAATAGAAGATTTTGTTTACTTCGTGACGCTATTGTTATATGCACTTGTGTCTGGCTGGGGGGGTCTGAAATCTCACAGCTTCTTAAAAACCATCGACGGTCTCGGCACTCCAGAACAGCTATTGAACGAGTTCAAAAAGTACGTTAAAGACAAAAGTATCATCTGGACGATAGGACAATTGATATTTTGCGGGTGGTTTGCTTGTTTCTGTTATTTTTCCTTTGCTTCGGGTATTACGAAAGTGATTGGCTGGATCGTCGTCTTAGTCGCCGCTATAGTGGGTA
The DNA here is from genome assembly GCA_900317325.1 of uncultured Prevotellaceae bacterium. Taxonomy (GTDB): domain Bacteria; phylum Bacteroidota; class Bacteroidia; order Bacteroidales; family Muribaculaceae; genus Sodaliphilus. Next base: position 75,340 of record ONGE01000017.1, on the reverse strand, counting down.
TTTACAGATTAATACGCGGTAAATATCCTGTAGGCATCGGTGATGGGGATATCACCAGTCGTCTGCAAGAACTCATCGGGGAAGAGTAACCTCAAATTTTTTTTCAAGGCATGCGCGGTTGGTTTACCTTTGAGGTACCATTGCCGGCAATGTGGATAGAGTGTGGCCAAATGATGACTGGGGGCAACATCGCTTGACGACTAATGAATGATTTTCAAATTCAGGTAATATGAAAAATATCGACGGTAACCATGTGGGCATGAGGCTCGCCATGCTGGGTTGGATGCTTTGTGCATTGCTGTCGGTCTGTGCGCAGAATGTGCGTGAGACCATACGATTGGACGAGGGCTGGAAATTCTCGCTGGGCAACGCTGCCGACCCGGCCAAGGACTATGGCTGCGGCACTGAGTATTTCAACTATCTGACCAAGGCCAACTCAATACACAACGAGGGCCCTTACGCCATCAAGTTCAACGACTCTGCATGGCAGGAGGTGCGCATTCCGCACGATTGGGCGACTATCTTGCCCTATGCCCGTGAGGCCAGCCACTCGCACGGCTACAAGACTGTGGGTTATCAATATCCCGAAACGAGTGTGGGCTGGTACCGCAAGGTGATCACCATCCCCGAGTCGGACCTGGGCAAGCACATCGCCCTGCAGTTTGACGGCATCTTCCGCAATGCCCGCGTGTGGTTCAACGGCTTCTATATGGGTACCGAACCCAGCGGCTATGCCACGCAGGTGTATGACGTGACCGAGTATGTGAACTATGGCGGTGAGAACCTTGTGTGTGTGCGGGCCGACGCCACGCTCGAGGAGGGGTGGTTCTATGAGGGCGCCGGCATCTACCGTGACGCATGGCTCATCAAGTCGGCTGCTGTCAGTGTGGCTCCGTTCGGCACCTTTGTCTATGCCGACCTCAAGGCCCCTTACACCTCGGCGACCATTCATGTGGATACCGAGGTCAACAATCATTCGTTGGAACCGCAGGTGTGTACCGTAGAGCACCGTCTGCTCGATGCTCAAGGCAACGAAGTGGGCAGGACAAACGCTGCCTCACTTGACCTGAAAGGCAAGCAGACCAGCGGCTGCAAACAGATGCTGACACTTGACCGACCGCATCTGTGGAGCACCGGCGACCCCTATCTGTATCAAGTGGAAACGACCGTCAAGGTGAACGGGCTGGTGACCGACGTGTACATGACAACCACGGGCATCCGTGATGTGGAGTTTGACGCCGACAGGGGATTTCTGCTCAACGGAGTAGAGGTTGAACTCAAGGGCGTGAACATGCATCAGGACCATGCCGGCGTGGGTGCCGCTATCCCCGAGGCGCTCATGGCGTGGCGCATCAAGCAACTCAAGAAATTGGGCTGCAATGCCTATCGTGCGTCCCACAACCCGATGACGCCTGCCCAACTCGACATCTGCGACCGCGAGGGCATCCTCGTCATTGACGAGAACCGGCTTGCGGGCATCAACACCGAGCACCTGAGGCTGCTCGAGAACATGATCAAGCGCGACCGCAACCACCCGTCGATTGTCCTGTGGAGCGACGGCAACGAGGAGTGGGGCATGGAGAATACCATTCAAGGCACACGCGTTGCAGCCGCCATGCGTGAATATACCCGCCTGCTCGATCCCACCCGCCACTCAACAATAGCCAATGCCGGAGGGTCCGAAATGATCAAGGGACTCGATGTGGTGGGATTCAACTATATCGCGCAAAACGATGTGGATAACCGTAAGGCGGCCAACCCCACATGGAAAATCGTGGGCACCGAAGAAACCACCGGCTGCGGCACGCGAGGCGTCTATTTTGACTCGCCCGACCAACCCGGCCACATGGTCAGCATCAACCGGGGCACCGCGCCAGGCGTGGAAAACGTGATTGAGCGCGGATGGAAATTCTACGACGAGCGTCCCTGGGCGGCAGGTCTCTTCTATTGGACGGGCTTTGACTACCGTGGCGAGCCCAACCCCCTGTCTTATCCCGCCCATGACTCGGAATTCGGCATTCTTGACTATTGCGGATTTCCCAAAGACGAGGCCAGTTACCTTAAGGCATGGTGGACCAGCGAGCCCGTGCTGCACATCTTCCCGCACTGGAACCTGCAAGGCCATGAGGGCGAGGAAGTGGAGATCTGGGCCTACAGCAACTGTGATGAAGTGGAGCTGACCGTCAACGGCAAGCGGCTGGGCCGACAGGCGATGCCCAAGAACGGACACCTGAAGTGGAAAGCCGTCTATCAACCGGGCCGCATCGTTGCCACCGGATACAAGAACGGAAAGCGCATCTTGAAACAAACGATCGAGACCACCAACCCTGCGGCAAGAATCGTGCTGACAGCCGACCGCCGTCTCATCACCGCCGATGGACGCGATGTAGCCGTCGTGACCGTTGAGATTCAGGACAACAAGGGACGTATCGTTCCTGATGCCTGCCCCATGCTCACCTGCTCACTCGACGGGGACGGCCGCATTTTGGGCGTCGGCAACGGCGACCCCTCCTACTGTGGTCCCGACCATCCCGATGAACTGGACTGCCACACATTCCAAATACCGGCATTCAACGGCTTGGCCCAGATTCTCATCCAGAGCGGACACACGCCCGCAGCCCTTCAACTCACTTGCAGCAGCAACGGTCTAAAGTCAGGAAATCTAATGATCACCGCCGAATAAACCCGAAAGAATGATTAATGTGTCCGGTTAGAGCCCCGATAGGGGCGACTAGGTCATGAGGGTGTGTCATAATTCAACTGCTAGAACTATATTAATATGATAATAGTATCAATTTTAATTTAATAATTTGTTTAATTTCCCGTGCGATAGCACGGTTATATTACCGAGTCGCAATTATGACACACCCTCAATAGAACAAACCCATTCAAGCCCCAACGGGGCGGCAGAAAGTCGTTGCTGCACAATCTGTCACCCCTAGCGGGGTTATTATCTTTTAATGCATGTTCACAGGGGTGGAGCGAAGCGGAACCCCTGCCTATGCCCTGACCAGCCCTAACGGGCTTTACAGCCAGCCCCCTGCATGCTAAGGCGCCCTAACGGCATTGATATTGATTTTTCCATTTTTTCTTTTTTTTTCTTTGCGTGCACGCGAAAAATCATAATAGTCCTATTCTAGCCAAAACTAGGATAAGTCTCAACTAAGCTTCAACTAACCCATGAAGCCATAGAGTCTCTTTTCTTTATCGATTTTTTCATTTAAAAACTTCATCGCATTTTTCAATGCCGTTGTGAAACTGGAATAGTCATTACCGAGGTTGTATTCTTCATCACTGAGGCAAGCAGTGATTTGGTACAATCCAGCATCCCAAGCCCCTATTCGATATTTGTTGGTATTCAACAAGGCCGATTCCTTGTAAAACTTCTTATACATGTCGCGGGCGGCATCTACAACAAGCTGGGCTTCATTTGTCAATGTGTGACTTTCTAGCCACCTGGCGGCAAAACGGTCACTATCGGCACTGATTCCACTGGTAACATCGGGATCACTGCAAGGCCATTTCTTGACATCCTGTATCAGGAACGGGAACAGATGATTTGGTATATTATATTCCTTGCCCTTGTACATTACGTGCTGCAGGCTAACGGTTTGGTTGGCACTATGGAAAAGACTGTAAACTACGCAGTCGTTGATGAAGTCTTGTGGAAGTTCACAATTGGGTTGCATGAACTGGTCACGATCATTATACCAATACTGTTTTGTCGTCTTCTTGACAGCAAAAATGACCATTGACCGTTCGAAATTATCAGGTGTCACCGACCAAGCCCCGGCACTCCCGTAAGGGCCTGAGAGCAATGCAATGTAATTGATATGTTGCACATCATTTCCAGGATTACACATTGAACAAATAAAACCTTTGGCAATGCGGTCGCGGATGTCTTTTTTATCGGCATTGACATTTAGGGCTGAGGAGAATGGCGGGAATACAATTTCTGTGTCGGGCCTTTCCACCCATTTATTGAGAAAAGCAGACCTTTCTATTGACGGAATCCGCTTATGAGCAACCTTGACAGGCGGCGTCGAGCGATTCCACACGTCAAGGATGATATTCTGCTCATTTAATTTCTCTTGCACTGCCAGATTCCAAACAAGGCAGCCAACGGGGAATTTACCTTTCACGCCATTAAAAGCGCGAGAGTCAAACATGAATCCTCTTTCAAAATGATAGTGAAAAACCTTATCCCTAAGCCGCTGGTCGTTGTTGGAATTGATGTATTTCAATGTTGAGAACAAACACAGGTATGCCTTCTTGTGCTTGAACTCATGGTGGATGCGGAAAAGGAACTGAGCAAACAATTCTCGAGAAGTCTCGCCCAAATTGAACTCTTTTGAGTGCATCGTTTTTCGAATAAGCGTATCGCTAACACCTTCTTTCCCTGAAGATGCTGTGGATTTGTCTTGTGCTGTGGCAAAAGGAGGATTAAGCAATATTATCCAAGTGATGTCGGGATTCTTCAAATCATTTTCAAGCTGTTCAGGCATCTTTGTTGCACTGAAAGACAACTTATTGAAAAGTGAATCAATATCATCATTCAAATAATCATACTGGAAGCACACTGCCCCTTTGAATGTGCGTCTCAAAAAGCGCACATCGCCATCAAGCAAAGTGGAAAGATACATGTACTTATAGGCCTCGGCAGGCAGGTGATACTCGAGATTTCCTGTTCCCGCTGCCATGTCCCAAAGCCTGTATTTGCCTGTTCTCCACCATTGCTCATCCCCAAGGGTCTCAGCAATGTAGTCATGAGCAATGTTGGCGTAAGGAATTGGTGTATAGAACTCACCTTCAAATCTACGTTGAAAATCATCACTCAATCTATCAATCTTACTTAAGATACCACCTATGAGGTCTTTATCACTCGTGCGGTCAAAGATGTTCCAGAATCTGTTATACTGATTTAAATTAAGTTTCTTTGCTATCCACTGATCGTGAGCAATATTGAACATGACGCGCATTGTCTCGGTATTAACCATTGACCGCCCGCGTTGAATATCACACAAGAAGTACTCCGATGGCTTGCGTCCATTACGGACATCCTCACCAAACTTCACATTCCACTCATCAAATACTGCTTCGAAATTACGTTCAGTTATGATTTTTTTGATAGTGAAAACTTCAGGATTGTCGGAATAAATTGTTTTAAAAAATTGCTCAACCTTTAATAATTCAGAGGGTATAAAGAGATTGAAATATTGCATTGTAGCAATCTGTTCATCTTTTTCAAGGTCGGAAACAAGCAGTAAGTCAGGACTACTGGCGGCGTATGACCAGTCATATTTCCCTTGTTCTTGTTCAAAATAATTAAGCCATAATTCGGTCTCGGTTAGGATGATTTCGTTACGGTCTGCTAAGCACAAGTATTTTGGTATCTCTTTTTCGGTAGGGTTGAATCTCATTCCATGCAAGTAATAGATGAGTTGTGCAAGCACCTCTGCCCGTACCCGCCTTGACTTGAAATTCCTGTCCCTCTTGAATTCATATAGCATTTGGGGCGTGTAGAGGTCATGTCTTTCCTTCATGTCAACCTTCAGGTTGAAGAAGCGAATATAGGCAATAACCACTTCTAATTCCTCAGTCGAGTTGTAAAGAGCATTGTAGAAGTCTCTTATTCTCTTGATTTCATTTGTTTTGACACCAAGAGCAATAAAATCATCTTTATTGAAATCTGGTAACATCTTTAACTGGTTTTTCTTTTTCATTTTGGGCTTTCTTTTGATTTTTGTTGCAAAGATAATAATAATTCTCAAGAAAAAAAGATAGTTACATAAAACATACAACAGCATCCACACCCTGATATTATGAGCAGATGCCATTGTATTTTTTTGTTTCAATTTTTAGTCCTCGTCGGGCGGCGGGTGGCGGTTTGTATTTATTGTTTTCCTTTTTTCAAGGTGGGCGGATGCCATCAGAAGAATCAGATGAATCAGTTGTTTGATTAATGTGGGCGGATGCCTTCAGAAGAATCAGATTTTGACGGGTGTCCTGCCGGCTTTATCCGTTGTTGTGGAATAACTGTTAACTGTTATCTGTTAACTATTTCACCTTCTTGATGTCCTTGACAAAGAGGATTTTCTTGGCCTTGGCCATCTGCTTGAAATCATCGGCTGTGGCCAGGCCAGGCGCTGCGCCGAAGTGCTCACGCTTGAAGTTGCGCCACGGCAGGAAATAGCAGGGATGGTGCTTCTCCATGATGGGCAGCAACACGCGGCTCCACCAGGTGGCATCGGGCGAATTCTTGTAGCCGCACTCGGTGAATGCCAGCAGCAGGCCGTGCTCCCGGGCATAGGCGTCCAGGAAGTCCATATCGGCATTACACTGCTTGACAAAATCCTCTTCGGTGCCCCACTGATAGGCGTCAAGACCCAGCAAATCAACACGCTCGTCACCGGGCCAGCGGTTATAGAATTCCTGCGGATCGACACCCAAGTTGGGCGAGCAACTCCACACGATGGACGAGGACAGGCTCTTGTTGAGGTAGTTTTGGGTAAGATTCCACAGGCGCAGGAACTCCTCGTCGGTGCAATTGCCCTTGCCCCACCAGAACCATCCGCCGTTGTACTCATGCCAGGGACGGAAGATGACAGGAACGGGACGGCCGTCCTTGTCGGTGAGCGAGAGGATGAACGCCTCGACACGTTGGAGCCAAGTCATGAACTTGCTGTGGCCCTTGCCGCCGGGCAGAATCTCCCTGACCGTGCTCTTGGGGTCGAGGACAAGACCGAGCTGACCGGTCTTCTCGAGATAAGGCTTTGCTGCCTCAAACGACTTGATGTCGCTCTCAATCCAGGCGGTGGTGCCCAGCATGGGATTGCGCGGATGCCATGACAGCGTCACGATACCGCCACGCTCGTGGTGCTTGATGATTTCTTCACGAATCCAATTGAACGGTACCGAATCCAGGTTCTTGTCGTCGCCCATCTCGATGCCGCCCAGGTCAAAGCCCATCACGCCAGGGTAGTCGCCCACGAGGTCATAGGTGTCCGAACGGCCCTGCTCCCACTCCCAGGTGATGCCATAGAAGGGGTCGTCCTGATGGCCGTACATGATGCCGCGCTTCTGCAGCTTGGCGAGGCGCTCAATCAGCTTTTGCGCCGGGGTTTTCTCAACTTTGGGTACACGGGCTCCAGCTTGTGATGCGCAAAAGAAAAACAGCAGGGCGATGAGCAACAGTCTTGGTTTCATCATTTTCATTTTTTTGTTGTTTTTTAGTCCCTAGTCCTTAGTCCCTAGTTTCTAGTCCTTAGTCCTTAGTCCTTAGTCCTTAGTCCTTAGTCCTTAGTCCCTAGTCCTTAGTCCTTAGTCCTTAGTCCTTAGTCCCTAGTCCTTAGTCCTTAGTCCTTAGTCCTTAGTCCTTAGTCCTTAGTCCCTAGTCCTTAGTCCTTAGTCCCTAGTCCTTAGTCCTTAGTCCTTAGTCCCTAGTCCCTAGTCCTTAGTCCTTAGTCCTTAGTCCTTAGTCCTTAGTCCTTAGTCCCTAGTCCCTAGTCCTTAGTCCTTAGTCCTTAGTCCTTAGTCCTTAGTCCCTAGTTTCTAGTCCCTAGTCCTTAGTCCTTAGTCCCTAGTTAATTCCTAACTCCTAATTCCTAATTCCTAACTCCTAATTCCTAATTCCTAATTCCTAACTCCTAATTTCTAATTTCTAATTTCTAATTCCTAATTCTTTATCTCAGTTCGAAGATGCGGCTGGCGTAGTCGCTAGCCAGGGGCACTTCAAGACCGATGTCCATCAGGAAGCGGCCGGTGAAGGTCTTGCCGTTGAGTTCGCACGGCTTTTGGCCCACCTTGACGTTGCGCTCGGTGAGGGTGTAACTGCGATCAGGGTCAAGGCCCGCAAGCTGGATGCGCGGCAGTGGCTGGTCAACATAGTTGTCAACCTTGTAGACGAACCACACGGCATGGTCCATCGCATCGTTGCTGAACATGATGGACGAGACGCCCCTGCGGTTGTATGGCGAAATCAGACGATAGAGGTTGCCGGTCTGCACGACGGGGCGCAGCAACTTGTAGTCGGCAAACGCCTGGGTGCACTGGTCGTGTTCCTCCTGGCTCATGTGCCGCGGTTGCAGCTCCATGCCCAGACGGCCGCTCATGGCCACGTCGCAGCGGAACTTGATGGGGATGACACGGCCGCCCGTATTCCAGTAAGGAGAGCCGCCGATGTGCTGTGCCATCGCGTTGGCAGGGAAGAAGTAGGAGGTGCCGTACTGGATATAAACGCGCTGCAGGGCATCGTTGTTGTCGCTCACCCAGAACTCGTCGAAGTAGGGCAGTAGGCCATAGTTGGCACGGCCACCACCCGAGGCACAGTCTTGAATCACCAGGTCAGGGTACTTGGCGCGGATGCGCTTGAGCACGTTGAGGAGTCCGCGGTGCCACAGGATGGAGATGTTGTTCTGCTTGTTCTTGGGCAGGTATAACGAGCCGTAGTTCTGAATCGAGGCATTGGCATCCCACTTGATATAAGCGATGTCGGGGTTCTGCGTCATCAGGTTGTCCACGATGCCGAAGATGAAGTCCTGCACCTTGGGGTTGGTAAGGTCGAGCACCACCTGTGTGCCGCCACGCCCCTGTTTGAGTTCGCGACCTTTGGTCTGGAGCATCCAGTCGGGGTGTTTCTCGTAGAGCTCACTCACGGTGTTGCACATCTCGGGCTCAATCCAGATGCCGAACTTGATGCCGCGCTGACGGGCCGCCTGGGTGAGCGTGCTGATGCCGCCGGGCAGTTTGCGCTTGTCAACCACCCAGTCGCCCAACGACGAGGAGTCGTTGTTGCGGGGATACTTGTCGCCAAACCAGCCATCGTCCATCACGAACAGCTCGCCGCCGAACTTGGCGATGTCGTCCATCATGTTGATCATGGTTTCCTCCTTGATGTCAAACACGACGCCTTCCCACGAGTTGAGCAGGATGTCGCCCGTGTTCATGCCACGGTGGAACATGCCCTCGGTGCGTGCCCAGCGATGGATGGTGCGGCTGGCACCTCCCAGGCCGTCCTCGGAGTAGGCGAGAGCCAGATGCGGCGTCTCAAAGAGTTCGTTGGGCTCGAGCACATATTCCGACGACATCGGGTCGATACCGGCGTAGAACTGGTGCTGACGATGGCCTGTGGTGTTGATGCGGAGTTCGTAGTTGCCGCTCCAGCACAGGATGGCAGCAATGACGCGACCCGTGGTCTCCTGTGGCTCACCGTCGAGCGAAATCATCAGCTCGGGAGCGTCCAGGTGCGAGTTGCGGGCGCCGTCGGTGTTGCGGATGGTCTTCAGGCCTTGGGTGAGCGGCTCGGTCGTGGGTTCGGTCTCGGCGGCCCAGTTGCCGTGCAGGTGGCTGATCCACACGTCGCCCTGGCGCAGTGTCAGGTGGCCCGAATCGAAGCGCTTGAGCGTGATGGCACGTTTCTCCTTGTGAGAGATTTCGGTCCAAGTCTCGATCACGTCCACGTTGCGGTAGGCTTTATAGAACACTTTCACTGTGACGGGCAGCAGTTTGTCGGTCATCGTGAAAACGTGAAGCTGCGAACGGTCGTCGCTGCTCGTCTGGTAGTCGGTGACCTTGAGCTCAAGGTTCAGGTCGCTGGATGGCGTCCACGGTGCCGAATGCGGGCAATGCCGAGAAGTTAAGGTCGGCACCACCGTCACGCAGTTGCTGCAGTGTGGCGCTCTTGTTGCCGTAGTAGCCCATGCGCAGGTCGCCGCCCTCATAGGCGTGCAGCACCAGCTGGGTGTTAGGGGTTTGCACGGTAACGTCACCCTGCCAAGCACTCATCGTGCCGCAACCCAGCAACATCATCGCTGCAAGGATAAGAGAGAATCTTTTCATCGTTTTGATATGTTATGGTTAATATTGTTCAACTATCTAATTAAGATTCAAGTTTTTAAAGGGGCAAAGCTACTTTAAAACCTTGAGGTTTAGAGTTAGTTAGAGTTCAGAGAAATCTGACATTAGCTGCATGCGTGCAAAAAAATAAAAAAAATCGAAAAATTTTTCTTCTCTCTTCTCTAAACTCTAAACTTTAACCTCTAACCTTCAAGTTCTGAAGTGCTTAACACTTCAGAATTGAATTAAGAGATTATCCCATGACGACCTCGACAATGTGCTTGCCGGGTTGTGCGGGCACGACAGCACCCTCGACCGGCATCCCGTCAACAGTCATCCTGGCAACGCCCTTGCTCACGCCCTTGGGGTTGCTCACATGGATTTCATATTCCCCACCGCGGAAGCGCCTGGTCACCGTGTAGTCGTGCGCTGTCCTGGGCAGACACGGGTCGATGAGCAGACCGTCATAGTGCGGCTTGATGCCGAGAATGAATTCCGACACGGTGTACCACATCCACGCTGCGGTGCCGGTGAGCCATGAGTTCTTGCCCTCGCCGGGACGATAGGCGTCCTTGCCTGCCACCATCTGGCAGTTGACATAAGGCTCGACCTTGTGCAGCGTCTGGCGGTCCTCCTCGACGTAGCTGGGCAGAATCTTCTTGTAGTGGCTCCAAGCGTCATCGCCGCGGGCAGCCACCGTCTCGCCGATGATGACCCAAGGGTTGTTGTGGCAGAAGATGCCCGCATTCTCCTTGTAGCCCTCGGGATAGGAGCTGATTTCACCCATCTCGACATGATAGGTGGTGAAGGCGGGATTGTTGAGCACGATGCCGTGTTCGCATTCCAGGCGTTCTTTTACCGAGTCGAGCGAACGCTCTACGAGACCTTCTTCCAGACCGATGCCCGCCATGGTGCACCAGCCCTGCGACTCGATGAAGATTTTGCCTTCCTCGCACTCGTCGCTGCCGATTTTGTTGCCGTAGAAGTCATAGGCACGCAGATACCATTCTCCGTCCCAGCCATGGACCTTGACGGCATTGACCATCTCGTCGACATGCTGCTGAGCACGGTCGGCCTCGGCGGCGAAGTCGATAGCTTTAAGATTCTGCATCGTCTTGATGTGGTCAGGCAGAATCTTGCAGAGTTCGACGTAGTCCTTGCCTGTCACGACAAACAGACCGGCAATCATCAGCGACTCGGCTTGTGAGCCCTCGGTCTTGTTCTCGGTGGTCTGGAAACTCTCATTGGGGTCCCAGGAGAAGCAGTTCAGATTCAGGCAGTCGTTCCAGTCGGCGCGGCCGATGAGAGGCAGCTTGTGCGGCCCCAGGTTATTGACCACGTGGTTGAACGACACTTGCAGGTGCTCAAACAGCGTGACCTCGGTGCCCGGCTGGTTGTCAAACGGAACCAGCTCGTCGAGAATCGAGAAGTCGCCAGTTTCTTTGATATAGGCCACGGTGCCGAAGATGAGCCAGCAGGGGTCATCATTGAAGCCGCCGCCGATGTCGTTGTTGCCGCGCTTGGTCAATGGCTGATACTGATGATAGCAGCCGCCGTCGGGGAACTGCGTCGAGGCGATGTCGATGATGCGCTCACGGGCACGCTCGGGGATGAGGTGAACAAAGCCCACGAGGTCCTGGTTGCTGTCGCGGAATCCCATGCCGCGTCCGATGCCGCTCTCGAAGAAAGAGGCCGAGCGTGACATGCAGAAGGTGACCATGCACTGATATTGGTTCCAGATGTTGACCATGCGGTCGAGTTTGTCGTTCCCCGTGTTTGCCGTGTAGATGTTGAGCAGGTTGTCCCAATAGTTGCACAGTTCGGCAAAAGCGGCATCCACCTTCTCGCTGGTGTCGAAGCGTGCCATCATACCCTTGGCCTGCGTCTTGTTGATGACCTGCGGAGCGATGAATTTCTCTTCTTGCTTGTTCTCGACATAGCCTAGCAGGAAGATATAGTCACGGCTCTCGCCGGGCTGCAGCTCCACCTCGATGTAGTGCGAAGCGATGGGGCTCCAGCCGTGGGCATGGCTGTTGCGCGGACGGCCTTCGATGACGGCATCGGGATTGGCAAACTCATTATAGAGGCCGATGAACGTCTCACGGTCGGTGTCAAAGCCCTGGATAGGAACGTTCACACCGTAGAATGCGTAGTGATTGCGGCGCTCGCGGTATTCGGTCTTGTGGTAAATGACCGAGCCCTCGATTTCGACCTCACCGGTCGAGAAGTTGCGCTGGAAGTTCTCCATGTCGGTCGCCGCATTCCACAGGCACCACTCGGCAAAGGAGAACAACTTGAGGCGCTTCACCTCATTGCTGTTGTTGGTGAGCGTGAGCTTCTGCACCTCGGCCCAGGTGTGCAGGGGCACGAAGAACAGCACCGATGCCTCGACACCGTTCTTGCTGCCCGTGATGCGGGTGTAGTTCATGCCGTGACGGCACTCATAGCTGTCGAGCGGCGTCTTGCAGGGCTTCCATCCCGGATTCCACACGGTGCCGCCATCGTTGATGTAGAAGTAGCGGCCGCCGTTGTCCATAGGCACGCCGTTGTAGCGGTAGCGCGTCAAGCGACGGAACTTGGCATCCTTGTAGAAGCAGTAGCCGCCGGCCGTGTTGGAAATCAGTGAGAAGAAATCCTCGTTGCCCAGGTAGTTGATCCAGGGCCATGGCGTCTGCGGGTCGGTGATGACATATTCGCGGTGTTGGTCGTCAAAGTGACCGTATCTTTTGTTATCCATATCTTATAATTATTGTTCGAAATTGCGTTCCATGATTTCAAGACACATGCGCGAGTTGTGATAAGGGCATTTCCAGAAGCCCGCCTTGTCGTCGCGGCGGTTGATATTGCCCTGGGCATCGCGACTCCAGAACCACTCGCCGCCCTCGCGGTCGATGAGGTTGTCCTTGATGTATTGCCAGCAGTGCAGCGCCTTCAGCAGCGCGCTCTCGTCGCCGAAGTGCTGATACAGGTTGATGAATCCTACCACAGTCTCGGCCTGTACCCACCAGTGGCGGTCGTCATCGACATAGCCGGTGTCGAGATTGGCCTCGTGTACCATCGACCCGTCGGCATTCAAGCCTTTCTCGCTGGCTTTGGCCACGAGTTTCACGATGGGTTCCACCTTGTCAAGCACGGCCTGGTCGCCCAGCACCAGTGCCGCCTCGTGCATGAGCCATGAGCACTCGATGTCGTGCCCGTAACTCTCGAGAGCCCCGGCCTCGCGGGTCCAGTCCATGGCAAAGAACAGGTCCAGATGATGCGTCTCGGGATTAAGAATCTTGTCGGTGAAAATGTCGATGAGGTTGCGCAGGGCTTTCTCCACACGCTCCACAACGTCGCTAGACACTGGGCAGGCTTCGCCGCATTCCTTGAGGCAGCGGTACAGGTTGGTGTAAGGCTCGATGATGTGTAGATGGGTGTTCTGCGACTTGGGGAAGTTGGCATCGAGTTCCGACAGGCGCATATCGGCAATCTCGTTCCACTGGCGCGTTTGAGCCTCGATATAGCCGTTGTTCACCTTGTCCAGCGAATGTTGCTCGATGCAGTCAAACAATTTGATGGCATAATCCAGCGCCTGCTGGTCGCCCGTAGCTCGGGCATATTCGCTCAGGCCATAGATCATGAACCCGATGGCGTAGAACTGCTTCTTGGTATCTTTGGGATGGCCCAGATAGTCCACCGACCAGTAGGTGCCGCCGAACTCGTTGTCGTAGAAATACTCGATGATGTAGTCCTTGATGAGTGTTGCCGCCATCAGGTACTCGGGATCGCCCAGCACGCGGTAGGCAGCCGAGAAAGCCCACAGGATGCGGGCCGAGAGGATGCCGCCCTTGTCGGCGTCTTTGACGAGATGGCCCTCACCGGTCATCTGGCCGTAGAAGCCGCCGTGCTCGTCGTCTATCATATTGGACAGCCAAAAGTCCAGGATGTTGTTTTCCAGCACATCTTGAACTTCGGCTTTCAGCGTCTTGATATCGTCGTTCATCTTACTTCTTGATGGGATACAGATGGAGCAGGTAAAGCATGATGACAATAATGGCAGCAGGGAAGAGCGAGAACAGTGCCCACACCATGTTGCGAACTGATTCCTCGTCGGTGATGGTTACCACCGTCTGGCCCGTGGCAGGGTCAGTACCCGAGATGAAACCGGCGATGCCCAGCAGCAGGGCAACCAGTGAACCCGAGATGGCAGTGCCAAACTTCTGTGCCATCGTACCCGACGAGAAGATGAGGCCTGTCGAAGAGGTGCCGTTCTTCTCGGTGGCATAGTCGGCCACGTCGGCATACATCGACCACAGCAGCGGGGAATAGAGGCCCACGCCAACCGAAGTGAGGATAACGATGCCCACCAGTACCCAAATGTACTTGGGATCCATCGGCACAAAGAAGAAGGCGATGGAGAACACCATGCAGATGATGGCTGCAACGGCAAAGGCTTTGCGCTTTGAGCCCATCCACTGGGTGAACTTGGGCGACAGGCCACCGAAGATCATGCAGGTCACCTCGCCAAAGGTCATGAATACCGTGTAGTTGATGATCAGGCCGCTCACGGTCACGTCACCGTGCAGGCAGTATTCCATCAGGTAACCGGCCACGGCATAGCGGAAGCCGTTGAAGAAGTTGGTGCAGATACCGATGAGCGTCAGGTAAATCCAGGGCTTGTTCTTGAACAGGTCGGCAAAAGGCTTGAACGAGAACTTCTCGGCACGAATGGGTTTCAGACGCTCTTTGGTCAGCAGACCACAGGCCAGTGTCATGATTGTGGCCACGAAGCCGAGACCAGCGCCCAGCACGGCATATTGATGTGCCTCGGTGCCGCCTACCATCTTCTGCAGATAGGGGAACGAGAGCAGGGTGATAAAGCCCATGGCATAGGCGCCTACCATGCGGAATGACGAGAACTGGTTCTTCTCGTTGTCATCATCGGTCATCACACCCAGCAGCGAGCCGTAAGGCACGTTGACGGCAGTGTAAACGGCCATCATGAGCAGATAGAGCGTGTAGGCATAGATGCGCTTGCCCATGGGACCGAAGTCGGGGGTGTAAAGCAACAATGCGAATATCAGGCCCAAGGGGATGGCGCCGAAGATGAGCCAGGGACGATAGGTGCCCCAGCGCGACTGTGTGCGGTCGGCCAGACTTCCCATCAAGGGGTCGGTAACGACGTCAAACATGCGGGCGATGAGCATCAGCGTTGCCGTGTCGGCAACCGTGAGGCCAAAGACGTTGGTGAAAAACAACGGGAAAGCGATTGACATGACTTTCCAGGTA
Source organism: uncultured Prevotellaceae bacterium (assembly GCA_900317325.1). Lineage (GTDB taxonomy): Bacteria > Bacteroidota > Bacteroidia > Bacteroidales > Muribaculaceae > Sodaliphilus. The sequence goes on along the minus strand of ONGE01000017.1, from coordinate 60,235 downwards.
ATGCCACCGGCTGCCGCATCACCAAGGGCGTAGCCGATTTTTTCTTTTAAACTTGCCATTTCTGTTAGTTAGGAGTTAGGAGTAGTTTACCGCTCCTCGTTTATGATTCGTTATTATTTATTCTTTATTGATTGATCGGTTCTTCTCGATGAGTCGCTTGATAGTCTCCACGCTGGCCGTGGTGGTCAGGCCGTCTTGCGGCGTGTTCATGCAGTAGTCCACCAGGCGGTCGATGGTCGAGGTGGCCACGTGCAGGCGGGTGTCGCTCGAGGCGTAGTAGATGAAGACGCGTCCGTCCTCGTCGGCAATCCAGCCGTTAGAGAAGGCCACATTCATCACGTCACCGATATACTCGTCACCCTCGGGAACGAGGAAATAGCCGCCTGGTTGTGCAATAACGCGCGTGGGATCATCGAGTGCTGTCATATACATATATAATACATAGCGCAGTCCCGAAGCGCAGCCGCGCACGCCGTGGGCAAGATGCAGCCAGCCTTGTGGAGTCTTGATGGGGTGGGGACCCTCACCGTTTTTCACTTCCATGATGGTGTGATAGTGGCGCGCGTTGATGATTTTCTCGTCAACGATTTCGGCATGGGTGATATCATCCACCAGTGCCCAGCCGATGCCTCCGCCACTGCCGGCATCGATGAAGCCGTCTTGGGGACGGGTATAGAAGGCATACTTGCCGTTTACAAACTCGGGGTGAAGCACCACGTTGCGCTGCTGGCTCCTGCTCTTGAGGTCGGGCAGGCGTTCCCAGGTCTTGAGGTCACGGGTGCGGGCAATGGCGGCAGTAGCCGTGGCGGCGCTCAGGTCGCTCGGGCAAGTGTCATCGTGACGTTCTGCGCAAAAGACGCCGTAGATCCAGCCGTCTTCATGAGCCGTGAGGCGCATGTCATAGATGTTGGTGGCGGGAACCACATCGTCGGGCATCGTGACGGGCTCGGGCCAGAATCGGAAGTTGTCCACACCGTTTGGACTCTCGGCCACAGCGAAGAACGACTTGCGGTCGGCGCCTTCAACCCTCACAACAAGCACATATTTGCCTTGCCATTTGATGGCGCCCGCATTGAGCGTCGCATTCATCATGATGCGCTGCATCAAGTAGGGGTTGTCCTGCTCGTTGAAGTCATAGCGCCACTCCAGCGGAGTATGCTCGGCGGTGAGGATGGGATTCTTGTATTTCTCGTAGATGCCGTTGCCCCAAGCGAGGGGTTCATTCTTGCGGTTCAGCAGCTCCTCGTGATGCTTGCGCAAAGCGGTAATTCTATTCTTGAATTCACTCATTATTTTGTAGTTTTTAGTTTCTAGTCCCTAGTCCCTAGTTTCTAGTTGGCATCCGCCAACTGTTCACTGTTCACTGCTAGTTTTTATTTGCTCCTCAACTGGTTCATGAGCCACTCGAGCCATTCGTCCCATTGCTCCTGGTACCAGAAGTGGGCTGTCTGCTGATAGACACTCAACGTCTTGGGGGCAGTTACCACGTTGTAGGTTGCATAGGCGGTCGTGGGAGGCACCACGTCGTCGTTGTAGCCAAACGAGAACCAACCCGGGCAGGTGATGCGGCGGGCGAAGTTCACGCCATCATAATAACGCGAGGTCTCAATCTTGTCCTGACTGGCTTTGCGCTGCTCGGGCGACATCCAGTAGAAATAATGGGGCCAACCGCAAGCCACGCCCTGGAGCGATGCCGTGTGGTCGCACAGGGCCGAGTGCACTGCACCATAGCAGCTCACGCGCTTGTCGAGTCCGGCCGTTGCCAGCGACAGGAAACCGCCTTGGCTGCTGCCCGTCACGCCCAGGTTCTTGCCGTCCCAGTCGGTGTATTGTTCAATGTAGTCGATGGCACGCACGCAACCCACGATGACGCGCTTGTAATAACTCTTGTCACGGTCGTCCATGCCGAATTCCCAATAGCAGTTGAGAGCGCCATTCGCCAGATTGTCATAGACGCTCTGCGGCGTGGTCACGTCGATGCCGTGGATGCCGATTTCGAGTGTGATGAAACCTTGTGATGCTGTATAGACGTCGCCTTGATAGGGACGCACACCGGCACCGGGCACACGCAGCAGGGCAGGGTATTTGCCGGGCTTGACAGGCTCGCACAGGATGCCATAGGTGCGGCTTCCCCAACGCACGTTGTGGAACGAGACTTGATAGACGTTCACGTCTTGTGTGCAGCGCTCGGGCAGCAACGTCTTGGTGGGCTCTAGTTTGGTCCAGCGGGCCTCCTCAATGGCTTTTGCCCAGAACTGGTCAAAATCTTTCGGGTCAACTGTCGTGGGCTGCAGTTTCTCGGGCGAGTAGGCTGCGGTGCACCATGCCGAGTAATCCTTGCCACTCACGTGGGCGGTGACTTTCAGGCGATAAAAGCCAGGAGTAGTCATCTGGCCCGTATAACTCATCGTCCCCTTTTTCAAGGTGGTTGATTTCTTCACGTCGGGATACATCTCAGGACCGGCTTCATAGTCGATGTCCACGTTGTCGAGCAATGTGCCCGAGCGGCGCACCTCGACATTGAACTTGCATTTTTCACCCACTGTATAGTTCCAGTCCTGATGGTCTGGTTCCACGGTGACCACGATGTTGTTACCTCTGATTTGCGCTCCAAGCGGCAGTACCACTAAGAGCAGCAATAAGCACAATAGTTGACGTTTCATCTAGAAAATGTTATTAGGTTATTTTTTAATGTGGCAAAATTAAGTATATTTCCCTAATTGGAGTGGTACTATTTTTACTAACTCTTGTACTTTTTTAATATTTTGGGGCCTTCAAATTAATCAACAGCGGGTAAATTATCATGAAAAACAAGATTTTGTTATGAATTTGATTGAAAATTTTAATGAGTGACTTGTCGATATATGCTGGCGTGGCATCTCGCGTCATGTCACATCGTCTGGTCGCTTAAAGAATCATACTGATTCATCAGTGTCTCGGCACATAGATCATTCTCAAACTCTCATCACACTTTAGTTGATTAACTTTATTGTGGAATTATGGTAACTATTCGGTCATTTGCCCCACGCAAAGGCACAATGGCGCCAAGCTTCTATTATAAAGTTGTTTGTGACAATATATAATGTGCAGTTGCCATAGCATTGATTTATAATAGTATGATGGTTTGTCTCATAGGCAAGAAGCCATTGATTGAATGTGACATCTTGGCGCCTGGTGCCATAGCGCGAGGCATTCCAAAGGGCATTTCTCTGAATAGTTGCTGAATTCTGACGAGGCGGTAACGGGTATGACATTGCGTTTCTTGGTTATAGTGACCTGACCCTTATTTAGCAACGGTTTTCACTCAAAATGTTAAGAAAGTGTCAATATAGAGCAAAAAATAGTTTATTATGTTGGATAATTCACATTAACTTTGCATCGATTTTATTATTATAATTGCCATTAAAAAGAATGCGGTCCTGAGATTGCAAGAATTATAATTCAAATCCATATAAAATTTTAATTAATTTTCAAACCAAAACCTATGATTTTCAATTACTGTAAAAAATCTATGATTGCGGCCTTATGCTCGCTAGCTGTGCTTAGCGTGGCGCCGCAAGCGTTTGCAGCCAGCGGCGGGGGAGCGGGTGCTCCTCAGCAGTCGGCACAGCAGACCAAGAGGATTACGGGTGTGGTGAGCGATGCCATGGGTCCGGTTATCGGAGCCACGGTTGCCGTTAAGGGTACGACCAACGGCACCAGCACCGACAATGACGGAAGGTTCTCGCTCAACGTCAGCCCGGGCCAGACACTGGTAGTGACTTATGTGGGCTATCTCACCAAGGAGGTGACGGTTGGCCAGCAGAACAACTACGACATTTTCATTGAGGAAGACAAAAAGCTTCTCGACGAAGTTGTCGTAGTGGGTTATGGTACGATGAAGAAGAGCGACATCAGCGGTTCCAGTGTATCACTGGGCGAAAGTGCTGTGAAGGGCTCTATCATCACCTCGCTTGACCAATCTCTGCAAGGTCGTGCAGCTGGTGTTACCGCTGTTCAGACCAGTGGTGCTCCTGGTTCAAGTTCTTCAATCCGCGTGCGTGGTACCGCAACGATCAACGCCAACGCTGAACCTCTCTACGTCATCGACGGTGTGATTGTTCAAGGCGGTGGCTCGTCGGGTGCCGACTTCGGTCTGGGTGACGCGCTGGGTAACGGTTCGGTTTCGACCATCTCCCCGCTGTCGACCATCGATCCCGCCGACATCGTTTCGATGGAAATCTTGAAGGACGCCTCGGCAACCGCCATCTATGGTGCACAGGGTGCTAACGGTGTTGTCCTGATTACCACCAAGCACGGTAAGGCCGGTGAGGCTAAGTTCTCTTACAACGGTATGGTGGCCATGAACCGCCAGACCAAGCGTCTTGACATGATGAACCTGCGTGAGTTTGGTACGTTCTACAACAATCTGGTACAACAGGGTGAGACTCAGGCCAATGCCTACTACAGCGATCCTTCGATCCTGGGTAAGGGTACCAACTGGCAAGATGCAGTCTTCCGTACTGCTATCCAGCATAGCCACCAGCTCAGTGCTCAGGGCGGTACCGATAAGGTTCAGTACTACGTTTCGGGTTCTTACATGAGCCAGGAAGGTACTATCATCGGTTCTAAGTTCGACCGTTTCTCGGTTCGTACCAACCTTGACGCTCAGCTCAACAAATGGTTGAAGTTGGGTTTGAACGCCACGTTCTCTAATACCAACGATAACCTGAAGCTCGCCGACAGTGACGAGGGTATCATCAACTACTCGTTGACCACCATTCCCTCGATTCCTATTTATAATGTTGACGGCAGCTACAGCAGCATCTCGCAGGAAGGTTACACCAACCCCAACCCTGTTGCTCTGGCATTGCTCGACGAGATCCTGCTGAACCGTAAGAAATTGACCGGTAACATCTTCTTTGAGATTAACCCTGGTTTCTTGAAAGACATCGTTTGGCACGCCGAGCTCGGTTACGACATCTCGTCGTCGAAGGGTGAACAGTGGGAACCCACCGTTAACCTGGGTACCTGGCACCGTACCACCAACCGTAGCTCGATTCAGAAGAACTCAAGCACCTTCTGGCAGTTGAAGAACTACTTGACCTACACCAAGACCATAGCCGAACGTCACAACCTGACCGCCATGCTGGGTCAAGAGTGCTGGGAGTCGAAATATGACTACTCGAGTATCGCCAACACCAACCTGCCCTCTGATGAGGTTCACAATCCCAAGTTGGGTCAGGGCTCGCCCCAAATCAACTACGGCTTTGGCAGCTCGTCGATGGCTTCGTTCTTTACCCGTTGGACCTACAGCTTTGATAACCGTTACAATGCGACCTACACCTACCGCTATGACGGTAGCTCCAACTTCGGTCCCTCTAACCGCTGGGCAGGTTTCCACTCGCTCGCCGGTTCGTGGCGCTTTACCAACGAGAAGTTCATGGAGAACGTGAATTGGCTCACCAACGGTAAGCTGCGTCTGGGTTGGGGTCAGACTGGTAACTCCAACATCGGTGGTTACCTTTGGGGCACCACCATTGCTATGATCAAGTCTTCGCTGGGAACGGGCTATAAGCCTCAGAACCTTCCCAACGAGAGTGTGAAGTGGGAGAAGCAGGAGCAGTTCAACGTCGGTCTCGACCTGGGCTTCCTGTACGACCGCATCGGCCTCGTTGTTGACTGGTATCGCAAGGAGTCGAAGGACATGCTGATGAACCTGCAGTTGCCGTCTTACATGGGCACCTCGGGTAATGCATCTTCGGCCTTGACCGCTCCCATGGGCAACTATGGCCACATCCGCAACACTGGTGTCGAGATCACCTTGACCACTCACCCCATCGTTGGCGCGTTTGAGTGGGATTCCGAGGCTCAGATTTCGTTCAACAAGAATAAACTTATCGCTCTTGACGGTACCGACAATGCCCAGATCGTGGGCTACGGTCAGTGGACCGACGTGGTCAGCGTGACCAATGTGGGTCAGAGCCTGTTCAACTTCTACGGCTATAAGACCGACGGTGTTTACACCTCGCTCGAGGACATCCAGACCTCGCCTAAGGCCGAGAAGTATCCCAGCAACGGCGTGTTCTCGAAGAACACCACCGTTTGGGTTGGCGACGTGAAGTATAAGGACATGAACGGTGACGGCATCATCGACGAGAACGACCGCACCAACATCGGCTCGCCGCTGCCCAAGTTCACCTTCGGTTGGACCAACACCTTCCGTTACAAGAACTTCGACCTGAGCATCTTCATCAACGGCTCTTATGGCAACAAGGTGTTCAACTACATGAAGATGAAGCTCACCCACATGAACTCGACCTGGACCAACCAGCTTGTTGACGTGCTCGACTGCACCACGCTGGCTCCCATCGATCCTAATAAGGATTACTCGGCAGGCGTTGACCGCGGCGATGGCCAGCTCGTTTGGAACTGGTATGATGACATCACCAATGTGCGCATCGACAAGGAAGGCAAACTGCCTCGCGCTTCGATCATGGACCCGAACGACAACGACCGCATCAGCGACCGTTACATCGAGGACGGAAGCTACATCCGTCTGAAGAACATCACTTTGGGTTACACCTTCCCCAAGCTCCTCGTAGGCAAGCTCGGTCTTGAGACCCTGCGTCTGCAGGTGAACATCCAGAACCTGCTCACTATTACTGGTTATAAGGGCTACGATCCCGAAATCGGTGCCAGCACGGCATCTAACCATGTGATGGGCCTTGACAACGGCCGCTATCCGTCGCCCACGACCTATAGCTTTGGCGTTAATGTTACTTTCTAACATTCATGGTTAACGGTTTTAAATTATTCAAAGGATTTAAAGATATGAAACTATTCAAGATTAAATATATCATTGCTCTGGCACTGGTTGCGCTGACCATGACTTCGTGCGAGGACTTCCTCGATCGACCCAATGAGGACAGCTACAACGCAGGGAACTACTACAAGACCGACGAGCAGTGCATTGCAGGTGTCAACTACCTGTACAACTCTCCCTGGTATGACTACCAGCGTGGTTTCTTTAAAGTGGGTGAGGGCCTTTCGGGCAACCTCTACATGAGCAATTCGCCTTACTGTGAGTTCACCCTGAACGGTACCGACCAGGACCTGGTGAACATGGCTTACTCGCTGTGGGCCGTTATCGGTCACGCAAGCACCGTCTATAACTACATTAACGGCAGCAACGGTCCTTCGCAGGCTGTTAAGAACCAGACGATGGGCGAGTGCCTCGTTTGGAAGGCAATGGCCTATTTCTATCTGGTTCGCTCATTCGGTGAGGTGCCCATCGTGCACAACAACACCGAGGAACTTGCCGGTGCCTATAATACCAAGGAGAAAGTTTGGCGTTCCGACGTCTATGAGTACATCATCATGACGCTCGAAAAAGCCCGTGAACTCCTTGCTGGTATCAAGACGCCCACCAATGGCCGTGTTGACTATTATTCGGCAACTGGTCTGCTGGCCAAGGTTTACTGGATGAAGGCTGGTATCAGCGGCACCATCAATGGTGACGACATGGCCATGGCTGCCCAGTATGCCAAGGAAGTGATTGACAACAGTGGTCGCACGCTCATGGATAACTATGAGGACATCTTCCGCGGTCACAACAACAACTGCGCCGAGAGCCTTATCGCTTGGCGTTGGACTGCCGACGGTAACGTCTGGACTGCTCAGAACTCGCTCGAGAGTGACCTGGGTCTGACCGGCTTCGAGGGCTACAGCGCCACTTGGGGCGACTGGACCGATCCTTCGGTTGACCTGCAGGAAGCCTTTGGCATCAAGCTGCTGGAGAACAGCCCCGACATGTGGCTCAACAACGTTGACACTCGCCTGAAGGCTACCATGATGCTGCCCGGTTTCACCTATTCCTACTTCTGGCGTGATCATGAGATGAACAGCACTACCCACGAGATGGGCTTCGATTATCTGAAGTTCATGTTCGACACCGATTATAACAAGTCGGCTGGTGGCCAGCTCAACTCGGCTACCGGTTCCAACTGTGTGAAGCACCTCTATGGCAACACTGCCGACCACATCGCTGAGTTCGGACATTCTGATGACCGCATGGCCAGCTCGCTGTCAACCCACCTGCTGCGTCTTGCCGACATTTATCTGATTTATGCCGAGGCCAAGATGGGTACTTCCAAGTCGACCTCCGACGGTAGCGCCATCGACGCATTCTATGCAGTGCGCCACCGCGCAATCAGGAACGCTCAGCGTCCCAGTGTCATCACCTTTGACGACATCTGGAAAGAGCGTCGCCTGGAGCTCGCCTTCGAGGGTGACCGCTGGTTTGACTACGTGCGCGTATCTTACTACGATCCCGACTTCTGCGTTGCCGAACTCAGGGCCCAGAAGCGCAGCACATTCTATGGCCTGAGCGACATTTACAAGACTTATGCCGAGACCGGTATCTGGTCGATCACCTCGTCGGCTGGCTATAACGATGCACAGTCTGCTCCCAATCCCGAGGCTATGATGAAGACCAGCCCCGACGGCAGCAAGCGTTACTTCTTCATGCCCTTCCCGCAGGAAGACGTTGTGTTCAATCCCAACCTGGGCAGCAATGTTGACGGTGTCCATGTTGACGTGAGAGCAACCTATAGCTATTGATACTTTAGTTTGACACCTATTCAATTAAAGATTAAAGAAAATGAAAAATTTCAAATATAATTTCATCCTCATGGCACTTGCCGTTATGGCATTGGGTTTGTTCTCATGTGCCGACGAGCCTGACAAGTATGAGGTGGCAAGCGGATTACCTTCGGTAAGCTATGTGCGCTGTCTGAGCACCGAGATTGAAGGCACTAACGACGACCCCGACATGCACTACACCAATGGTGAGCTGGTGACCGAGGCCTCTCCTCAAAGCATCGTTTGCCTTGTGGGTAAGAACCTGCGTAGTGTCTATGAGATCTACTTCAACGATAAGAAGGCTATTCTCAACTCGAGCTACATCACTGATAACACCCTCATCGTGCAAATCCCCCGCTCGGTACCCGAAACAGTTACCGACAAGATTTACATGATCACTAAGGACAAGGATACTGTGACCTATGACTTCCACGTTGTGATCTCAGCTCCGCAAATCATCAGCATGGGCAACGAGTATGCACCTGTAGGCTCATTACAGACGCTGACGGGTAACTACTTCATCGACGATCCCGGCACGCTGCTGACCGTTAACTTTACTGGTGCCGGTGGTACTATGGTTCCTGCCGATATCGTTGACATCTCGCCCGATTACACCCAGGTGACCTTCGTTGTTCCCGAGGGTGCTGTCGAGGGTCCCATCTATGTGACTTCGGTTTACGGAACTACCAGGACGAGCTTCTATTACAAGGATTCGCGCGGCATGCTGTTCGACTTCGACACCAACGGCTTGGACAACCACGGTTGGAACGGTCACAGCAGCACGATCGATGATACCGCATTGAGCGGCAGGTTCATCCAGCTTGGTGACGGTAGCGCGGTTCTGAATGGAGAGACCTGGGACGAGCAACACTTCTCGTTCGTTTACTGGCCCGGCAGCTGGAACTCACCCGAGAACTATGATGATGAAGGTGAGAACGGTATCCGTCTGACGGATATTGCCGACTTCAGCGACTGGAGTGAATTGGCTCTCAAATTTGAGATGTGCATCCCCAGCGAGTATCCTTGGAGCAATGCAGCCATGCAGATTTGCTTCGCTGGCGTTGATAAGGTGACCTTCGGTGGTGCAGGTGTCGACATCTATGGCAAGACCGTGGCTGGTGCTAACAACACCTACATGACCAACAATGCCAATCCTCGTGCCCTGTACCGTCCCTGGTCAACCAGCTCGACGGGCAGCTACGACACCGGTGGCGAGTGGGTAACCGTAACTCTGCCCATCGCAGCCAACTTCGTTTATGGTTGGGACGGTTCGGTATCCAGCGGAACGCTTACTGCCGAGAGCTTCACCAGCATGTGGATCTTCGTCTCGAGCTGTGGCGTTGATGGTGTAGATTGCACCCCCATCATCAAGATTGACAACATCCGTGTGGTTCCTAATAAATAATAATGTAAGAAGAATATGAAAAAGTTCAGAAATATTTTCATCCTGTTTGTGGTAGCCCTCGTGGGGGTGTCGCTCACAAGCTGTAATGATGAGGACCTGGTCACCGACCCCTATAGCAAGTCGGGTGTGAACCTGCTGGCCTATGGACCGTCGCCCATCCTGCGCAATACTGAAATCCGCCTCACGGGTACCAATATGCAGAAGGTGGACAAAGTCATCTTCCCGGGTAATGCCATCGTTGAGCGCTCGTCTTTCAACCGCAGCGACAACGAGAACATCTATTGCAACGTGCCCGACGAGACCGTTCCCGGTCACATCAAGTTGGTTGCCGGCAACGATACTATCGTTTCGATTGGTACGCTCGTGTTTGAAGAGCCCATCGATGTGGTCAATGTGACTCCCGTCACTGGCCTGAATGCAGGCGACATCATCTCCATCACGGGTGACTATGTCTACAACATTGCTGAGGTTATCTTCACCAGGAGCGCCTCGGTGTTTGCCGAAGACTTTGAATATGTTTCGCGTCGCGAGATCCGCGTTCGCGTGCCTCTGGCTGCCGAGACCGGTACCATCACCATGAATGACGGTGCTGACTGGGAGTACACCTTCGAGACTCCGCTCGAGATCGTTTCGGCCAGCTATCTGAGCCTTGAGCCTACCGCAGCCGACTTCGGCGAGCAGATCATGATTCATGGTACCAACCTGCACACGGTAGAGCAAGTGCTGTTCGCCGGTGGTATTGCTGCCGATTTCACTGTTTCGGAAGACAACAGGACCATTACCGCGACTGTTCCCACCGAGTGTAAGTCGGGTGCTATCTCGCTGCTGCTCTATTCGGGCAATGCACTGCAGACCGATGCCTTCTCGGTTCCCACCGTTGTCATCACTGGTGCATCACAGCACACCGACCTCGTTGCTGGCGACGTTGTCACCCTGTATGGTGAGAACTTCGACCGCATCATCGAGGTGACCTTGCCTGGTGGCTCTGCTCCCTTGAGCGCCAATGAATACTCCATCGTCGACAACACTTTGACCTTTACCGTTCCCGAGTATCTGGTTGATGGTGATGTAGTGGTTAAGCAGAACTCCAACATCACTGCTACCTATCCTCTCGAGATCCGCAAGCTCGCCGGTGTTATCTGGCAGGGTAATGAGGAACTGAGTGGCTGGAGCAGCTGGGGCGTATTCAACTGGAGCGGCGACCTGTGGACCAAGTTCCAAGAGGCCATCACTGGTCCTGGTCAGATGACCGTTCACTTTGTCGCTACCAACAGTAGTCCTGTCTTCAACTTCCGCATGGGTGACTGGAGCACTCCGCTCAGTGGCCTGGCAGGCATGTACGGTGATGATGGCAACATCCGGCCTGGCACCAATGTCACCGACCTCGTGTTTGACATCACTGGCGAGGAAGCTGCCCAGATGTTTGGCAACGGCGGCGCAGGTATGGTTATCTGGGGTGACGGCATCAAGCTGCAGTACGTGAAGTTTGTTGGTGCAGGTGCCGAACTGGTTATCTGGGAAGGCCGTGAGGACACCAGCGGCTGGGGTAACAACATCACCATCGGTAGCGATACGTCGCCCGAGCTGGCTGCTTGCAACCCGCAGGAAGGCAGCGTGGTTCGCTTCTATGGCGAGGTTGGCGCTGGCTGGCAGGCCAAGATTGTTGAGGGCCACTGGGGTCCCACCTATCTGGCTGTTGCCGAGGCTGCCGAGGGCGAGTTCAGTGCCTATGACTTTGCTGGCAACGGCAACTGCATCAAGATGACGCTCACTCAGGCTATGCTCGATGCGGCTTACACCCAGCAATGGTGGGGTGGCACGTTCATCGTCCAGGGTCAGAACTTCATCTTGACCAAGGTGACCGTAGCTCCCATGTAATCCAATTGACATTCAATCTCTATCTTATTCCCGCCGCTACATCTTATGGCGGCGGGAATAATTTATAAACACACTAATGATGAAATCGCTATTTAATTGTCGGCGGGTCCTCTCTTTGTTGGTTGTCGTGTCGTTAGCCTTGATGCTGACTTCATGTCATTACTACAAGGAGGAAAAGGATAACTCTCATCAGGAGGAAGACCTCATTGCCAATATCGAGGGTTATGGCATCGACACCATCGCTGTGGAGCCCGGCGACACGCTGTGCTCGGCACGCGTCGATGATGTGTTGCGCCACTATCCCGAGTTCTACCATGCCGCCAAAAAGGCCAAGAAGGCCTATGAAGAATGGCAGGAAATGGAGGCCGTAGCCCGTGTGGGCACCAAGACGCAAGTCATGAGTCTCGACGCCATCTTGAATGATGCACTCTATGGTGCCGACGATATCGCCGAGATTGGCCAGTGGCCTGATATGGCTCCCATCGACAGCGCTTATTTCAAACTCATCGGTCAGAGCGGGCTGAAGCGCAAGTCGGCCATAGGCCATGCCCGCCGGGCGTGGATATCCTATCAGGAGCGCCTGCACCAGATGGCGCAGACGGTGCCCGAGCAATGCCGTGCCCGCTACATCGCGTCGATCACTGCCCGAGTAGAACGATTATGCACAACATTACAAGGTAAAGACAATGAAAAGAAATCATCTCGTTAAGCTTGCGTTACTGGCCCTTATGCTATTACCAGCGGTTTTCACTTTCTCCTCGTGTGGCAGTGAAGACGAGCCGGATGAACCCACGCCCAGCGTGACCGTGGTCTTGCGAGGGCAGACCATTGCCGAGGGGGCCGAGGTGGATGCTGAAACCACCGTTGTGCTCACGCTGACCTATAACACGACGGTCAAGGTCGCATCCTCGACTGGCATCACGCTCAACGGCGCTGCTGTTGCCGCTAAGAGCAATGCCCAGACGACAATGGCGGTAGATATTCCGTTATCGCTCGTTGCGGGCACCGACTATACGGTCAAGGTGTCCAAGGGCGCTATCGTTTCTACTACCGACGCTTCGGCATCGGCACCAGAGTTCACCTTGAACTTCAAGACCAAGAAGGCCACCGTGATTCCTCCTGCCGAAGGACAGGAACCCGTGTTTGCCACTACCGAACCCGCCAAGAAACTGCTGGCCTACATGTGGTCGCAGTATGGCAGCAAGACCATCTCGAGCGTCATGGCCGACGTGAACTGGAATCATCGTTTGGCCGACTATGTGAAGGGCGTGACCGGTAAGTATCCGGCCATGAACTGCTATGACTTCATCCAAATCTATGTTCCCCAGAACAACTGGATCGACTACAGCAATATCACGCCTGTCAAGGAGTGGTCCGACGCCGGTGGTATCGTCCAGCTCATGTGGCATTTCAACGTGCCTCTCACATCGAGCACTGTTCCCGGTAGCGATGGCTCAGGCGTGACCTGCACGCCCAGTCAGACCACTTTCCAGGCATCCAATGCCTTGATCAGCGGCACTTGGGAAAACCAGTGGTTCTATGGCCAGATGGATAAGGTGATTGACGTCTTGCTCAAGTTGCAGGATGCAGGCATCGCTGCCATGTGGCGTCCCTACCACGAGGGCGCTGGCAATGCATGTGCCAAGCAACAGGCCTCTTGGACCAAGGCTTGGTTCTGGTGGGGATATGACGGCGCCGATACCTACAAGAAGTTGTGGGTTGCCATGTTTGACTACTTCAAGCAGAAGGGTGTGAAAAACCTCATTTGGGTATGGACCACTCAGAACTACAACGGCGACAGCTCCAAGTACAACCAAGACACCGATTGGTATCCCGGCAACCAGTATGTGGATATCATTGCCCGAGACCTGTACGGCTACAACGCTGCACAGAACAAGCAGGAGTTTGATGAGATTCAGGCTACCTATAGCGGCAAGATGGTGATCCTGGGCGAGTGCGGCGTTGACGGCAACACCAGCTTTGCCAACATTTCCGACATCTGGGGTGCTGGAGCCAAGTGGGGTTCGTTCATGGTGTGGTATGGCGGCAACTTCTGCAGCGATGCATGGTGGAAGAACGCCATGTCCAATGCCTATGTCATCACCCGTGAACAACTGCCCGACCTCAAGTAAAGGCACGGACATTTCAGTATGATTTTATGCAGGGAGGACGCCATAGGGCGCCCTCCCTGTTTTTTATTAACGCTGTGTCATCATTTAATTGCTACATGGTAATATAACCGTGCTTTCGCACGGGAAATTAAGCAAATTTTTAAATTAAAATTTTATAATTAATTTGATTAATTTCCCGCCCGCAGGGCGGTTATAATTCTTGCAATTGAATGATGACACAGCCTAAATAATTTCTAAATCCTCATTATTTGTACACGTTGACAATGGAGTCGGCAACTTGTTCCATCGACCAGCGGAAGGTGGCCTCGCTGCGGTCGGCTCCGTCAACGAGCAACATCCAGTAGAACGAGGCGGCACCATACCTCTTGCACAGGCGGTTCATGTCGCCGGCTTGCTTGCCAGCCTCGGCCTTCTGGGCAGTGGTGCTGTTCTTGTCAATGGTGATTTCGCCGGCACCGTTGGTGGCATACTCGCCGATGATAACGGGATATCCCTTGGAGATGAAGTAGGTTTCCAAATCCCTGAACATGCTATTGAGGACCTCGCGGCATTCGCTGGTCCAGGTCATGTTGTAGACGTGCAACCAATCCCAGGGATCATAGGAGTGTACCTCGACGGCGATGTGGCTCTGGTTGCCGCACGGGTCGGAGGGGATGACGAGACCGCTCAACACGGCGGTGCCATGGGCGGCAGCATAGGTCGAAACGATCAGATTCCTGTAGGTGTTGTTGCCACCGGTGGCGCGCACTGCCTCGACAAACTTGGCGGCATGCTGGTTCACGTACACGAGATCGGACAGATTGCTCGGCTGGTTCCACTGCTGGGCAGTGTTGAGCATCTCGTTATAGCCCTCGAACAGCAGGTGGTGGTCGTAGTTCTGGAAGCGGGTGGCAATCTGTGTCCACAACTTGGCATAGCGGTCGAGTTGCAACGTGGAGCTGGCGACAACCCATGCGGCATTGTGGGCACCGGTGTCGTGGTGCACATTCAGGATGCAATACATGCCCTGGTTGATGACATAGTCCACAACCTCCTGCACGCGGTTCATCCAAGCCTCGTCCACGTTGCCCTGGGCATCCATGTGCTGGTACCAGGTCACGGGAACGCGGATGCCCTTGAAACCTTTCTCCTTGAAGGCCTGCATCAGGTGGGCGTCGGTGACGGGCTGACCCCATGCGGTCTCATATTTGTAGGGCTCCTGGTGGTTACCGATCCAGTCACCGTAGCTCTCGAGCGTATTGCCCAAGTTCCAGCCCGGGGTCATGTTGAGGACAGCCCGAGCGGCCGACTCGTGTCCGTCGGGGGCATCGGGGTTGGGTAACTCGGTCTTCTTGGTGGTAAAGCTCAGTGTATAAGCCGCTGCTGCCACGCCGTCGGTGTTCTTGATGACTCCGGCGGGAATGGTGATGGTCACGGCCTGGCCCTCTCCAGCACAGGTGGCGGTAAGCATCAGGTCGGCTTTCATGGTGCGCACGTTGCTGATGGTGGCTCCGGTAGCCTGAATCTTGCTGATGTCGCTTGACGTCATGGTGATCGTCTTGTCGTAGGTGATGGTGACGCTGATGGCGCCGGGCTCTACGGTCGTCGAGCCATTCTCGGGCGATGTGCTGACCACGGCAGGTGCTGCCAGCTTGGGTTCATCGGGTTCGTCGTCGCTGCCGCAGGCCGAGAAACCGAGGGCCAATGCGGCCAGCAGGATGAATGCTAAAAAATGGAAATTTTTCATAATGCTAAATGATTTTGTATGGTTAGGCAATGATATAGTTGC
This sequence comes from uncultured Prevotellaceae bacterium, assembly GCA_900317325.1. GTDB lineage: Bacteria > Bacteroidota > Bacteroidia > Bacteroidales > Muribaculaceae > Sodaliphilus. The sequence continues at coordinate 44,430 of ONGE01000017.1, read as the reverse complement.
CAGTCCTGCTACTGAATGTCGCTACTATAACCGTGCTTACGCACGGGAAATTAAACAAATTTTTAAATTAAAATTGATAGTACAATGGTTTATAAAAAAAATATTAAATATAATTTGATTAATTTCCCGCCCGCAGGGCGGTTAATATAACTTGATGGGTGGCCAAATGCTATATCGTTATTGTCTGATTATTTGTCGGTACGGAAAGGAACAACGGGCAGACCGCGCATGCTCTTCAGGTTTCCGATTTGGAACGACTTGAAGCAGTAGCGCACGGCTACTGGTTCGGGCACCTCGCTCGAGGACACCATGATTGACTTGTGGCCCTCGTTAAGGGTGGCCTTGGCGGTCTTGAACACGCCGTCGGCACCGGCTATCTCAAAGCCCTTGATGTCCTGCCAGGGCGACAGGCCGTCATCGGCATTCTTGAAGAATACCTCAATTTCGTTGCCTTTGATTTGCATGTGGTCATACTCGGGCGACTCGCAGGCGATGCTCTTGTAGCCGTAGGTGCGGTTCAAGGCCATATAGGCAAGGCGGTTGCCCACCTCACGCTTTTGCGCGGGGTGTATCTGCTTGATCTCGTAGGGCTTGACCAGGTCGTTGGTCGAGACGATGCCGCAGTTCTCGATAAGGTGTGCGGCATTGTGCTGGGCCTCGCGCAGCAGCGGTGAACTCAGCCATTCGCCATAGCCGCCCCAAGGTGCGATTTCCACCAGATAGAACGGCAGTTGCTGGGCCGTGCCGCCAAAGTCCTTGCGCCAGCTGTCGACCATGTCCTTCATGCGCTGGGCATAGGTCTGCTCCTTGCCCACGTTGGATTCGCCTTGATACCAGATGAAGCCGCGGATGGTGTAGTGGCGCAGGGGGTGCAGCATGCCGTTATACATGATGACGGGGGTATAGTAATGCCACGAGGAGCCCCTCTTGCCTTCTTTTTGCTCCTTGGCGATATCGATGTCATCATAGGTCTTGACGATTTCCTCGGGAATCCAGCCTTCGACTTTCGAGCCGCCCCAGGCGCAGGCAATCACGCCCACGGGGATGTCGAGCACGCGTTGCAGCATCTGGCCGAAGAAGAATCCTGTTGCGCTCATCCATGGCGCGGTATCGGGTGAGGGCACCAGCCACGAGCCGGGCACTTCCTCGACGGGCTTGGTCTGCCCGTTTTGCCTGATTTGCGCTACGCGCAGCCAGCGGTTCTCACTAGCGGTGGCAATCACTTCGTTGGAGTTCTCGACGGGACAGTTCCAGAATCCGTTCAGGGGCATCTCCATGTTGGATTGTCCCGAGGCAAACCACACCTCGCCGATGAGCACGCGCTCCAGCACGACCTGTTGATGGCCGTTCTCGCTGAGCGTGATGCGGTGTTCCTGCTTGGCGGCAGCGGGTGTGGGCAGCATCAGTGACCAGTTGCCGTTCTTGTCGGCTTGGGTGGTCACCGGCTGGCCCAGCCAGTCGGCATCGGCGCTCACGGTGGCGTCAGCATTGGCTTTGCCCCACAAGCGGGCCTGGGTGCGTTGTTGCAGCACCATGTCGTTACCGATGATTTCGGGCAGTTTGATGTCAGCCTGGGCGGTTGCCCATAATGCCACAAGCAATAATAAACTTAAGTTTCTTTTCATAGTGTTGATTATTTGAATTCTTGTTATATATTTAAGTTTCGCAAATTGTTAGTTGTTAGACTTTAGACCTTAGGGTGCGGATGCCACTCTAAACTTTAACCTCTAACCTCTAAACTTCAAGTTTTTAAAGTGGTGTAGCTACTTTAGAAACTTGAATAATATACTAGATGATGATTTTGGTCTTGCGGTATTTCTTGCGGAACTCCGACGGACTGCAGCCCTTGCCTTTCTTGAATTGGCGGTTGAAGTTGCTCAATGTATTGAAACCGCAGCTGTAGCTGATTTCGGCGATGGTGCTCGTGGTATCGACAAGCATGCGGGTGGCGTAGCCCAAGCGCACGTCGATGATGTACTCGTTGAGCGTCTTGCCGGTGCGCAGTTTGAAGAAACGCGAGAAGGCGCTCGGCGTCATGCCGGCTAGGTCGCACAGTTGCGTGAGGCGCAGTGGCTCCATGTAGTGCGCGTCGATGTAGTTCTTCACCTTGAGTACTCGGCGCGAGTCGCTGGTCACAGGCACCTGGGCAAAGGCCGACGACGAGAGCTCGGTGGCTTCGCCCTTGGACAGTTCATACAGGATGTCGAGCAGTTCCAGCACGGCCACAAAGCCCTCCTTGATGCTCGACAGATTGGTGAGCTGGCGATAGACCCGCATGATGGATGACATGGGGAATGCCAGACCCTTGCGCGCCCGCACCAGCATCTTGTAGATGGAGTCGAACGGGTTGGTCAGGAATGCGCTGTTCTCGCGGTCGAAATCAAGGCGGAACTGAATCGTGATTTCGTGGATGTCGGTTGCCGGACGGCCGTTCTGCTCCCAGGCATGTTCCAGCTCGGAACTGGTGATGAGCACGAGGTCATAGGGGCCTATCACCTCGTTGCTGTCACCCACCACGCGCAGGCAGCCGGCGGCATTCTCCACAAAGTTCAGTTCCATCATGTTCATCATGTCATGACAGTGGATGGGATAGTTGAACTCGCTCTTGTAGCGGTCGGCGACATACATGAAGTCCCTGTCGCCCAGCGGCGTGATTTCGTGCAGAACTTTAGTGTCTGATTTCATCGTCTTGTCCTTTCTGGTTCTATATCCTGTTTCAATACTCTTGGTAGCCGAAGTTGGTGAAGTCGGCATAGGAGTCCTTGGAACCTTGTGCGTACAAGGCCAGGACCACGCCCGTGAAGCCTCCGGCCATCTCGGTGCTCAACAGTGTGCAGCTTTGGCTGCCCAGCTCGTGCCAGGTCTTGCCGCCGTCGGTCGAGCATTCATATCGGTAGGTGAGGCCGTCGCTGGAGATGCGCAGCTTCGCCTTGGACTGGTCAAGTTTGTAGGTCTTGATGTCGTTCATCGTCTTGAGGCGGCAATCCAGCTTCACGATCAGTTCGCCGTTCTGGCGGGTGCATGACAGCGATTGCCATCCGTCATCAATCTGATAGGCGATGATTCCGGCTTCGTCGCCCTCGTTGATATGGGCCGCATCCACATCGACCTGTACGGTCATGCGTTCGCTCGTCTGACGCATGCCGATGAAGGTTGGATGGTCGGTCTTGGCAACGGGCAGCCCGGCATGCAGGCGCAGGCGGCCGTCGGTGCGTTCATAGTTGGCCTCGATGGGACTCTGCATGTGCATCCACATGGGGCGCTCGGGCCAGGCCATGAGGTCCTCGTGGGTAACCGTGCGCAGCCTGCGCACAGGGGTGCCTCCCAGGTTGGCTTGCATCAGCGTGTCGATGGGCTCACCGCCGTTCACAACGGGCCAGCCGCCCTCGGGCCATTGTACGGGAGCCAGATAGGTCTCGCGGCCCAGGTGGTGATAACTGCCGCCGAAGTTGCGGTAGGCCAGGAAGGCCACCCACCACGAGCCGTCGGGGGCCTGCACAAAGTCGCCGTGCCCCGTGCCCTGCACCTGCAGGACTTGCCCCTTCTGGCTGCAGTTGGTCATGATGGGATTGGCGGGATTGGAGATGTAGGGACCCTCGATGTTCTTGCTGCGGGCTATCGTGAGCGAGTGGGCGAGCTCGGTGCCGCCCTCCGAGATGAGCAGATAGTAGTAGCCGTCTTTTTTATAGATGTGCGGAGCCTCGGGATAACGGCCGCCGTCGCCGCACCACAGGGCAACGCTCTCGGTGAGCTGTTCGCCCGTCTTGTCATCTATCTCGCACAGCCAGATTTTGTCGCCGGGGTTGCTCACCATGTAGCAATGGCCGTCTTCCCAGTAGAGCGACGGGTCGATGCCTTGCTGCTTGAGCCAGATGGGCTCACTCCACGGGCCGCGCGGGTCGGTGGCGGTGACCATGAAGTTGCCGCCGTTACCCACGTTGGTCGTGATCATGTAGAAGGTGCCCTCGTGATAGCGGATGGTGGTGGCATAGATGCCCAGCCACGATGAGGCTTGATTGAGCGGCAGCTGTGATTCGCGGGTGAGCACGTTGCCGATTTGCTCCCAGTTCACCAAGTCGGTGCTGTGATAGATGGGCACGCCGGGGAAGTAATGGAAAGTGGAATTGACGACATAGTAGTCGTTACCCACGCGGCAAATCGACGGGTCGGGGTTGAAGCCCGGTATGACGGGATTCAGATAGGCTCCTGCGGGCTGTGCTGTGAGCTGCAAGGCCATTACGATGCTTGCCGCGAGCCATATCAATCGATGAAACTTCATTTTGTGCTTGATTAGGAATCAATAGTTGAATTCAACATAGCAGCCCTCGTCGCTGGAGTTGGTGCTCAGGTAGGCACGGAAGGTGCCGGGTTCAACGGCCCAGCCGTGGATGGTCTCACTGTAATACTTCAGGTCATCGAGCGTGATGGTGAACTCGGCCATCTTGGTCTCGCCAGGAGCAAGGTCGAGCTTGACGAAGTTCTTGAGCTCCTTGCGCGGGCGGTCAACACTGCACTCCATGTCGCCGATGTAGAGCTGTACGATTTCCTTGCCGGCCACCTTGCCCGTGTTGGTCACGGGAACACTCACAGTGATGGGGGAGTCGTTGGTGATGCTGGGCGAGGAGAGCATGGGTTCGCCATACTTGAAGGTGGTGTAGCTCAGGCCGTAGCCAAAGGGGAACTGCGGCTCAACCTTGCGGGTGTCGAAGTGACGGTAGCCGATGTAGATGCCCTCGCTGTAGTAAACCTGCTTGTTCACGCCGGGATAGGCCTTCTTGCCGTATTCATAGTAGGGATAGTCCTCGATGGTCTTAGCAAAGGTGACGGGCAGTTTGCCGCTGGGGTTGACCTTGCCGCTGAGCACACCGGCCAGCGCGTCGCCGGCCATTGAACCCAGGTACCAGCAATGCAGCAAGCCCTTGATGTTGTCGAGCCAAGGCATGGCAAAGGGGTTGCCGCCAAAGGTGATGACAATCATATTCTTCTGGATTTTGGCCAGGTCCGCGATGAGCTCGTTCTGTTCAAATGACAGGTCATAGCCCAAGCGGTCGCCGTTCTCGCAGTCTTCCTTGTGGTTCTTGTTCAAGCCGCCTATGTAGATGATGAGGTCGGCCTCTTTGGCCTTGCGCAGGGCCTCTTCTCTCAGGCGCACGCGCTCCGAGGGGATGACTTCGTCCACTTGGTCATACAGGGCTCGGCCCGAGAGATAACCCTGGGCATAATCGACCTTGGCACCATAGAGCTTCTTGATGGCCTCGAGCGGGCTGATGTCGCGCAGGGTCTTGAGTTCCGATGAGCCACCGCCCTGAGTGAGGCTGCGGGTGGCGTTCTCGCCCACAACGAGAATCTTTTTGTAACGCTCGGGGGCAATGGGCAGGATGTTCTTCTCGTTGCGCAGCAGGGTGATGCCTTCCTCGCCGATGGCTTGGCAGGCCTCGTAGTGATCCTCGCTGCACTGCTTGCCGATGACCTTGTCGGGGTTCATGCAGGTGCGGAACATAGTGCGCAGCACGCGGCGAACCTTGTCGTCGAGATACGACACGTCGAGTTTGCCCTCCTTGATGAGCGTCTCCATCGGGCGGGCCATATAGTAGTCGTCGTAGGTATATTCCGATTCTTTGGTCTTGCCGTCGGTATAGGAGCCCATCTCGATGTCAAGACCTCCAGTAGCGGCCTGCCAGGTGTCGGTCGTGCCGCCCCAGTCGCTGATGACGGCTCCGTCAAACCCCCACTGGCGCTTCAAGATGCCGTTCAGCAGCGAGTCGTTGTTGCAGCAGTGGATGTCCTGCCACATGTTATAGCTGCCCATGACGCTCCACACGTGGGCTTCCTCGACGGCCTTCTTGAAGGCGGGGAGATAAATCTCGTTGATGGCACGCTCGCTGGCGTTGACATTGGCAGCAAAGCGATCCACCTCCTGGTTGTTCATGAAGAAGTGCTTGATGCAGCAGGCCACACCGTTGGCTTGAGCGGACTTGATGTAGGGCACAACCATCTCACCGGCCAGATAGGGGTCTTCGCCCATGTACTCGAATGCACGGCCGTTCAATGGCAAGCGGGCCATGTTCACGCCGGGGCCCAGCAGTATGTCCTTGCCGCGGAAGGCGAACTCCTCGCTCAGGGCGTTGCCGTAGAGCGCTGCCAAGTCACGGTTCCAGGTTGCTGCCAGGCAGGTGAGCGACGGGAAGGCCACAATGCTGTCGTTGGTCCACTTGGCAGGTGACCAGGTGTTCCATTCCAGCTCCTCGCGCACGCCGTGAGGGCCGTCGTCCATGTTGAGTTGACGGATGCCCAGACGGGGCACGCCGGCGCTGGTGAATTTGCTCTGGGCATGGATGACCTGGATTTTCTCATGCAGCGTCATGCGCGACAGCGCATCCTCGACGCGTTGCTCGAGGGGGGCGTTGTTATCCAGGTAAATCGGCTTGTTTTTTTGTGCCGATACGGTGGTCGTTGCCAGCATAAGGGCTATGGCAATGGTCGAAATGATTCTTTTCATTATCTCTTGTTTTGGTTATTGGTTATCGTCTTTTGTTATGAACTCACACATTATAGTTTGACGGTCACTTGCTTGCCGTTGTACTCTACCATCTGCCCTGCGGGATTCTCGAGGTCGAGCTCGCGGGCATTGTCGCGGGTGATGACAACGACGTTGAAGCGGCGTGCCCTAAGCATGCCCTTGAACGAGCCCTTGCGCTCGCCAATGGTGAGCGTGCGTGTGGCTTCGTTGTAGTTGAAGTCGATGGTGGCATATTTGCCTTTTTCGTAGTTGTAGTTGATACCCTCGTCCTCGTAGAGCTGGAACTGGCCGTCGGCACCGGTGTAGACATACAGGTTGATGAGTTCGGCGGGTTTCTCGTCACTCCACTGTAACTCGGGGCCGAAGGGGATGATGCTGCCTTCACGCACAAACACAGGAATGCGGCCATAGGGGGCATCGACCACCAGCTTTTGGCCACCGTTGATATACTGGCCGCTGTACAGGTCATACCAGCCGCTCTGCTCGGGGAAATAGACTTGGCGGTTGCGGGCCTTGTAGGTGGCGACGGGGCAGGCCATAAAGGCGGGACCGAACATCCACTGGTCGGGGATGTCGAGCACGTTCTTGTCGCTGGCAAAGTCCATCACCAGGGCACGCATGAGCGTGTAGTCCTTGAAATGGGCCCAACCAGCCATCGAGTAGAGGTAAGGCATCATGCGGTAGCGCAGCTTGTGGTAATAGACGATGCTTTCATAGGCGGGATGACCCTCGGGGGCGATGTTGAACACCTCGCGCAGGGGCCACTGGCCATGGGCACGGTACAGGGGGATGAAGCAACCGAATTGGTTCCAGCGGGTCTGGAGCTCGCGCCATTCGGTCAGGTCGCTGTTTTCGCGGCCCGTTTGGTCAAACTCTTGCTGAGCGGCCACATAGCGGTTCTCGACACAGAATCCGCCCTGGTCCATGCCCCAGAAGGGGATGCCCGACATCGAGAAGTTGAGGCCGGCCGTCATTTGGGCCCTCATGTCTTCCCAGCGGGTGCCGATGTCGCCGCTCCACGTGGCGGTCGAGTAGCGCTGTTCGCCGGCGAAACCGCTGCGGGTGAGCAGGAACACGCGCTTGTTGTTGCCCGTGGCACGCTGGCCGGTATAGATAGCGTCAGCATTGACGATGGAGTAGGCGTTGAAGTATTCGGTCGAGCTGCCCAATGCGGTGGGGCCGGACAGGGCCTTGCGATACCACATGGGTGTGCAGTCGCGTATGTTGGGCTCGCTGGCATCCATCCACCAGGCGTCGATAGCATAGTTGTATTTCTTGTACAGGTTGTCGTTCATCTGTTTCCAGAACAGCTTGCGGGCACCTGCGTCATAGGCATCATAGAACGAACCGCGGAATCCCAGCCAGTCGTGGATATCGTCAACGATGGCTTGCTTGTAGATCCAGCCTTTGGCATCAAGCGCCTTGTAATTGTCGACGGTCTCATAGAACTTGGGCCATACGCTGATCATGAAGCGGCCGCCCATGGCGTGGACCGAGTCGAGCATCGCCTGCGGGGTGGGGTAGCGCGAGGCCTCAAAGGTGTGGTCGCCCCAGTTCTCCAGTTTCCAGTAATTCCAGTCCTGCACAATGTTGTCGATGGGGATGCGGCGGTTGCGGAACTCGGCAAGCGTCTGCTCGATGTCTTGCGAACTCTTGTAGCGCTCGCGGCTCTGCCAGAAGCCCAGCACCCACTTGGGATACAACGAAGCCTTGCCCGTGAGGGTGCGATAGCCCGAGATGATTTCGTCAAAGCTCTGACCGGCGATGAAGTAGTAGTCCATGTCGCGGCTCATCTCGCTCCACACGGTGAGTTGCTCACGTTCGGCAGCGCTGCGGGGTGCCGACACGCGCAGTCCGCAATATGACACGTCACCGTCGGGTTGCCACTCGATGCGCAGCTGCGTCTTTTTGCCTGAAGGCACCTGGGCGGTAAATTTCCATGCGTTGGGGTTCCATGCCGTGCGCCAGCGCTCTGGAACCACTTCCTCGCCGCCAATGTACACCTTGATGTAGCCGGCATAGTAGAGGATGAACTGGCGCAGGGTCTCGCTCACGCGTCCCTTGGGCTCGATGAAGCCTTCATAGACCACCGTCGCGCCGTTCAGGGCAAAGCCCTTAGGCAGGTTCTTGATGCCGCCGGGCTCGGTCAACTTGCCCAGTTCCGATCCTGCGGGCATGTCAAACTCATAATAGAGGGAGTCCTCGCTGCGAACCAGGCGTTGGCCGTTCTTGTCGGTATAGGTGCCCGTCAGGCTGCCTTTCTTGCCGTACTTGTCATAGAGGTTGAAGGCACGGTTGAGCTGCAGGTAGTCCTCGGGGTTGCCAAAGCGGCAATAGCTGTAGCTGTCCCACAGGATGCCGTAGCCGTTGGTGCTCAGCACCATGGGCACGCTCACCTTGGTATTATACTGGAACAGGTCCTCGTTCTTGCCCTTCATGTTGAGTTCGCCCGACTGGTGCTGTCCCAGGCCATAGAGCGCCTCATCCTGGTTCTCGAACTTGAGTGTCCAGGTCAAGCCCTTGCTCTGATCGTCGGTCAGGGTGCCGACGCCGATTTCGCGCTCGGGCACCTTGAATGGCTTGAACGATTTACCGCCCACGGCCTCAGTCGCCAGGACCTTGCCATTAGCGTCGGTGAACTTGATGCGGCCGTCGGCCTTGTTGACGATAGCCGTCACGTTCTTGGCCTTGACGCAATAGCTGTCGCCATTGTCGGTGACCGTGAACTTGGGCTTGGACGTCTGCGGCACAATCATCAGGCTGGCCGGCTTGGCCGGCAGCTGTGTATCGCAGGTGGCCTGCACGCGCACGATGTTGTCGTTCACCACTTGCAGGCGTACCACGCGGGCGGCACCTGCCTGAGCATTCTCGATGTCGATTGTCACGAAGTTGCCTTCGGTCTTGACAGCAGCCTGTGCCATAGTGGCATACAGCACAAATGCCGCCATCATAAACAGTTGTAGGGCTCTTTTCATTTTAAATTACGCTATAAACGTACAAATTTACTATTAAATTTCGAAAAATCCCGCATATAAGAAGTTATTTATCTTTAATTTAGCCAAATCACCAAAATGTAAGAGAAAGTGACTGTTTAGACGAAAGATATTCGCTATATTTGCATATCCTAAGATATCACCTAGCCACGACGGCGAGCCGTCAAGGTGATTGCCCTTTAGTCAATTAACCAATTAAAATATAACGATATGAAGAAACTATTCTTACTTTGCCTATCACTGGTAGCGGCACTCGGTGCAGTTGCCGAGATTACCGTTTGCGACGTGAACCCTGATGCTAACGGACATTTCAATTGCCCTTATATTAAGAGCGGAAGCATCATCTGGGACAAAGACAACCGCACGCTCACGCTGAACAATGCTGTTGTAGAACACAGTAGCGAGACACCCTACGATTATGTTTATCCTATCCGTATTACTGAAGATGAGGCGACAATTATCATCCAAGGTGAATGTAAACTGACCACTACGGGCTTTGTGGCTATAGGCTTTGAAGGCACTAATAGTAAAAGCGTGACTATTCAGGGCAATGGCAAGCTCTACCTTTCCAGCACTATGCGTGGCATTTATTGCAAATGCACTCGCCTGACTATCAAAGATATCACCCTGCAGACAACCAAAGGCATTAATTGTGGAGATGGTGTGCTGTGTGCGCTTAAGTTTGACAACGTACAAGCAGATATCAATGGTGTAGTAGAAAGATTCGGCGAATCCATTACTTTCCTGAACTGCGCTATCACTTTTCCAGAGGATGCCTATGTCGAACACGATGAATATGGTAACTTCATCGCTCGAGGAGATGGAAATCGTGCCACTCACATCATTGTCTCACGAGATGGTGGTAGTAGCATAATTGGAGATGTGAACAGTGATTACGAGGTCAATATTGCCGATGTAAATGCTGTCATTGACATCATCTTGAGCGGTAGTGGTAATCTCACTGCTGGCGACGTGAATCTAGATCATGAAGTCAACATTGCCGATGTCAATGCCCTCATCGACCTCATCCTGGGTGGCGGTGCACCTCAAGATAATCATGAATATGTTGACCTTGGGTTGCCTAGTGGTACGCTATGGGCAACGTGCAACCTGGGCGCCAACACCCCAGAGCAGTACGGCGACTACTTCGCTTGGGGCGAGACCGCTCCCAAGGAGGTCTATACATGGGAAACTTACAAGTGGTGTAACGGTGCTAAAAGTTCTATCACCAAGTACTGCACAAACAACGATTTTGGCACTGTTGACAACAAGACAGTTCTAGAATTTGAAGATGATGCCGCTTATGTCAATTGGGGTTCGTCATGGCGTATGCCATCCAGAGAACAATGTTTAGAGCTTTGTCAATCTTGCACATGGCAGCAGACGACAAGGAACGGCGTGACTGGCCAATTGGTAACTGGGCCAAATGGCCAATCTATGTTCCTTCCCGCTGCGGGCGAGCGATACAATAATACCAGTGGCGACTTAGGTTCATTCGGCCAATTTTGGGCACGCACGCTCTATGACGATAATCATTCGTATTCTGCTGTCATTCTTTTCTTCTATTTAGATGACCATAAAGGCAACTACGGCAACGAACGATACATCGGGTTCCCCGTGCGTGCTGTGCGCATCACACAGAATTAGAGTAGCCTCATCTTTTCAAGATAAAAGCGGTTGAACAACTTTTCCAAAATCATAAAAGTCAGGACGAGTACCAGCGCCTCAAGAAGAATTACTCACAAAAACCAACAAATTGGATCAACTTATCATTGAGTAATAATGAGGTGTCTTTTCCGTTATAAAGAAAAAGATGTAACAATTATGGAGAAGTTTATGAAAGTCTATTGGGCCGTTGTGAAATTTTTTGCAATTTTCGTGGCATTGGAAGTGTTATGTATCATTGCGCTGTCCACTATATGTAATCTCATCGACGGTACGAATCGTACGCAATATGAACATCCTGCCCAACCCTTTAAATATAATTATAGTGTTGATGATACTGAGTACCTGTTACTTGGAATAACTCAAAAAGAGTTTGTTTCCAAGTTCGCAGATCTCTTGGCGCAAGATACGGTTGCACACTATGGAATCTCTACTTTCAAGCATCATGTGAAATCTGATGTTGACTCAGTGGCAGGAAATGGCCGTGTGCTTACTGAGACTGTTACCGTGGAAAAGTCACAAGTAAAACAAGAAACAAAACATCAGAATAATAATCTGTTATTGAATGATTTTCCTGATGTTTTCATTGTTGACACCACGGTTCATCAATCACGGATTCCAAGTCTTGGGTATAGAATATCTGAAGGTCTTATTCCATCAGATTTCGATGATAATGATATCGATACCTTGTCCGTGGGCACATTTTTATTCGTAGAAAATAAGACAGGCCCATTATGTTACTGTTTCAGTTTCTTTGTGCCATTCGATAGCGTCGGAGCCGTAAACAAGTATTCTCATAAATGTAATTTTACTGACAGAGGGAACAAGGCCTATGAAGGTAAATTCCTAATGTCAGTAACGGTTGTTGATGACCAGCCGTTGAGATTGCTGTTGGGAAGAACTCAGGACTCAATGGTTGAAAAATATATAGCTAGACACTATCTTGACCGCATTTGTCAGTATGATCGGCAATCAACGAAGAACGCTTTTTATTCAAAGCTTGATGACATCATGGGAAGTTATTTCCTCAGCAATTACTTCTATCTTATTTTTATACCATCAATTCCACTTTTAATTATTTTATTGCTACTTGGATTGCTTTTACAACTGATTAAAAGAATTGTGATGCGCAACCAATAAACAATGACTTATAGATATAACAGCAAAAGAAAATATTACCATTCGGCACGTCTTTTCAAGGCATAATCGGTTGAGCAACTTTTCTAAAATTATAAAAGTCAGGTCGCGTACCAGCGCCTCATGAACAATAAATCACCGAAATCTAAAAGAAAATGAGTGTTTAGCGAAATTTTCGCTACCTTTGTCGATGAAACATTTTTTCTTCTTAATGACATGATACTGGCATTCTTCAGATACATTTATTATCGTACTCTCCACGCATATTTGAATTTTGGATGGAGTTATAGATTTTCATCTCACTGCTCTTTCAGTAATGTTGGGGGAAGTATATTATTCAATCTCATATCGATTGTATTATTATGTGTCTATTTGGCAGTTGGTCCGATTAAAGACAACACAAATATGATGTATTATTCTATAGCGATTCCTTGTCTCTTGATAACATTCTTGTTAATGAGTAAAATAGTTGTTATTAATGATAATGACAATGACAAGTTTTATAATGAACTAAACACTCAATATGGATGTGAAAAGTATAGACAATTAAAAGGCGTTTTGGTATTTCTGTACTATGTTCTTACTATGATAGTATTCATAAGTTTGGGTATAATAGTTATCTGATTATGTAATCGACAACAATACTACCGTCTTTTCACAGCATATACGGTTGATTTACCTTTGTGGCAAATCAACCGCTATTCTTTATGATACTGACGATAAATGGAAAGCAGGCAGCGCTGAAGAAGGGGTCTTCGATTGAGTATGTATCGGAGAACCGCATCTTCACCGATGCCGGCTACTACAGCATGGAGATTGAACTGCCCGCTTGAAAAATCACCAAAATCAAAGTGAAATATCAGCGTTTTTGGGGAATAATCACTACCTTTGTGCTATTAATAACATCAATCATTGTTAGTTATGAAAAAAGTCTTGCTTCTCATTCTGCTGATTCCGCTGCTTGCCAGTGCACAGAATCGACTACGCGTTTCGGTTTTGGGTGACTCTTACTCGACATTTCAGGGGTATATACCCGAGGGAAACGAGACATGGTACTATACCCCGGCCGACACTTCAAGAACCGATGTGGACAATGTCACTCAGACCTGGTGGTGGCAGGTCATCAATCAGGCTGGCTGCCTCATTGAGAAAATTGACTCTTACAGCGGTGCCACGGTCAGCAACCACGGATACAACAATGAAGATTACAGTTACAGGTCGTTTGTCACCCGATTGCCTCGCCTGGGCAGCCCTGATGTGATTTTCATCTTTGGAGCCACTAATGACGACTGGGCGGGAGCAGAATTGGGCGTTTATCAATATGATGATTTCGCTCAGGCCGACTTCTTCACCTATCGTCCCGCATTGGCTTACCTGCTCCAGCAGGCAAAGGAGAGGTATCCCAATGTCAGAATCTTCTTTCTCATCAATGACATACTGGATAAAGATTTTAAGGAATCGACCAAAGTGATTTGTGACCATTACGACATTCCATATATAGAGCTAAAAGATATTGACAAGAAACTGAATCATCCCACCGTAAAGGGAATGAGGTCAATTGCACAGCAAGTATTGATGTATATCAACAAATAAAAAGAGCGATGAGACCTCATCCGTGACTCGAAGATAAGTGAATATTCTTTAAGGTCTTTTCAAGACTTAGGCGGCTGTTCTACCTTTGTGGAGAACAACCGCTTTTGCTTTATGATACTCACTATCAACGGGCAGCAAGCAGCCCTCAGGAAAGGCTCTTCGATAGAGTATGTATGGATAAATCAGGCGGCACCTCAACAAAGTTAAAGCAAGCTTTACTTTGCATTCGGCTTGCACTGATTTTCGGAGAACCGCATCTTCTCCGATGCCGGCGACTACTCCATGGAGATAGAACTGACGTTGGCTGACTGAATGCAGAACCTTGCCATCTTTGGCATGATCTGATTATTCAACGCCCTATAAAAGTCTCTTGTCGTATCATAATGAATCATGTCATCCTATAGGGAATCATGTACATGTTTGAATGGGATTGAGTTTTAAAAAAAAGAGGACTAAACGGTTGAAGATATAGGTCCTTTTTATGCAAAATAAGCGATTTGGTCGCTTTGCAGCCGATTTGGTTGATATACAAACGGGTAATTTTATCATATTGTCGGGACCCTATTCGAAATAATAGTAATTTTGTGATTGAATCACGAAAACCAATTACCGACAAACAAATGCAAGATCTCCTTATCCTTAAACTCATCACTGTGGCCTTGGCGGTCACATTCGCCGTAGTTATGCTTGCAATGGTGTTGTCGTCTAACGTGGACCACAGGTTGGTGAAACACACACGCCGTGTACTTCACTTATGGCAAACGACAGCGTGATGACTTCGTGTTCAAGCGATATGCCCAATGGTGTCGAACGCCCCTATGACCTATTAGATAATTTTATCTAATTCATTGATAGAAATTAATAATCAATAATTATATAAGATGAAACAATTAAAATGTATTTCTTTATGCATAGTACTTGTGGCGATGATTTGCTTGCCACAGTTGTCCTATGCCGTATCAGGCGATTACACTGACAACGGTGGAGGTAGGTACCATGCCGACGTCTACTGCTACCGTACGACCGACAACATGTCCTATGAGTGGTGCACAGGCGAGAACGGAAACGATGCCATGGGTAAATTCATCGGCTTTGAGAGTGAGAATGGAGCTGTGGCGACAACCGCCAGACCAGGCATCAAGCTCAGCTTCCGCTGTCATTATCCGCAAGCCAATGATTGGGATTTTGAGGACACTGAATACTGGGTCTATGTTTATATGGCAGATGGCTCATGGAAGAAGATCGGTCACAAGGGGCTGGATAGCGTGCGCTTGGTTAACGACGAGCCAGCCTATGCCACGCTCGTCAGCCCTTCTATTAGTGATAGAGGAAACGAGAAATGGGGCAGTTTCCGCATGTTCTTAAATCAAAAGTCTATTGACCGGAACATCAAATCCATTGTGGTAATCGGCTTTGCCTATTACCATCAGGATAATTTCTGGTCTAAGGATCGTAATATGGTAATTTATTACCGTTACGACAAGGACATTACCATGGATTACACCAGTGTGCCCGAGCCTGCCATGACATGGAGTAAACCGGGACTTGTGCAGTTGACCATGGACCACTCGGCCGTCCCCGATCCAGATGCCGACCAGTATCACCGCAACTTGGGCACTGGTAATCCCGAGCACCGCAACGGTATTGGAACTGCAGACGGTGAGTATATTTATAGTGGTATTTATAAGGTGTCGGTTCTTGACGCCAATGGTAATGTCATTGAGGCGCCAGTGACCTACGAGCACACCGGTAATACTGCCAAGACAATCGATATCAACGTCCCGCTCGACAAGAGCTTCACGATAAATGTGCAGCGCAGCACGGCAGTGAAGATGCGCATCAACTACTGGAGCCGGGATGATTATAGCACCTACTGGAACATCACCGAGAACATCCCAGGCACTATCACAAGTTACACTTCCTATAATAACGATCCGCTGGAACTGACAGCATCGTTCAATCAGGTCACGGGTGACGTGCGTCTGTCCTGGGAAGGTCAGGTTTCGCCAGACGAGGGAGATTTCAAGATTTACCGCACCACTGTTGACGAGTACGGTAACTACAAGACCAACCGCAAGTTGCTGGCGACGACCGCCCGTGATAATTACACTGATGGTGCGGAGCAAGGCCTGGAGTATGACAAGCGCTACCGCTACGAAGTGTTCCAGCACAAGAATAGTTGGGGTGATGTGCAGGTGCCGACTTCTCCCGAGACATTGACCTCACCCCCTGCCGGCGAGGCATGGGTGAACACCATGCCTGTCATTCCATTGAAGCTCATGCAGGATGCTACCGCTACCGATAGGGTGAAACTCAACTGGGACTTTGGCGGCATTCCTAACCGTCACAACACGGTCACCTTTGCCGTTAACCGCATTGACCCTGACGGCACAGTGAATCTCAATTATGGCACTGTTGTAGCAAATCGTACCGACGGCAAAGCGTCCTTTGAGGACACCACACCTGAGAGTCGATGTGACGTCTATAGTTATTATGTCACGACGAGCTTGGTCGATGATGCGTTGCATTACAGCAGCGATACCATCAGTGCCCACGTGCTCGAAGGCAGTGTGGTCACTGGAATGACGGTTTCCAAGGGCAATTACTCGAGTGGCGTGCGCATCACGTGGACAGCCAAGCAGGTGGGTTCGTTAGCCACAGCCTATGACGTGAAGAGGCGCTTCATCGGCGACCGAGAGTGGATCACGATCTACTCAACCCAGGGTACCAGCAGCGAATACACCTTCATGGACGAGACCGCTGAGGTAGGGCGCTACTATGAGTACCGCGTGACTGCCTATGGCACCGACTGTGATGGCATGGGCAACATGGTGGTGAGCAACTACATGGAACAGAGTGGATTCGGTCAATCGTCGGGTGTGATTGCTGGACGAGTGACCTTTGAAACGGGAACAGCAGTGAGTGGAGTGAAAGTGTCACTGCAACGCAACGATGATGAAAATGACAGCCAGCACCAATTCTCCAGCCGACAAATCATGGAGCCCGGCGATGGCATCACATGGACCCCGTTAATGAGCTATGCGCAAAACATTTTTGCCGCAGACAAACCCTACACAGTGCAGTTGTGGTTTAATCCTGATGAATCTTTCGATGATGTAGATGGAAATCCAGCTGAGTATGCCAAGCTGTTGTCACTCGACGGACTGTTTGAGGTGAGATTGTACCCCGATGCCGAGGGTCATAGAATAGAATTTTATATGGCTGGAGACACCCAACCCAGGAAGACGTTAGCAACGGCTCCATTTGGCATGTTCTCCCACATCACCATCCGATATAACGGAGACGGTAACTATGACCTGATTCACAATGGCAAGACATTCACCACGGTAAATGTTACTGAGAGTTACGCACTTACCAACCATGACGGCAAGGCCGAAATCTGGTTCGGAGGCCACAGTGGGGAAGATATGTATCACTGCTTCACGGGCTACATTGACGATGTCAGAATATGGAACAGGGCGCTCTCCAACGATGAAATCGGAGAGGACATACATCGCATCCTCAACGGTCGTGAGAACGGCCTGAAGGCTTATTATACATTTGATGAAAACCTGAGCCGTTATGCTTATGACGCTTCCTATACCAATGGCGTCCCCAACAGCAACCACCCCGAGCTGGGTCTTAACACTCGCCCGAGCTACAATACTCCCAGCGCCGATCAACTCAGCTTGTATGGAATCACTAACAACAATGGTGAGTATATCATCCGCGGAATTCCTTTCACCGGCAGTGGCACGGGCTACACGGTGCGCCCGCTGCTGGGAGAGCATGAATTCTCGCCCACGAGCCGAACGGGCTTCATCAGCGCCAGTTCACTGTCGTTGAACGGTTATGATTTCTCCGACGTGTCGAGTTTCGCCGTGAGTGGCACCATCCGCTATGCAGGCACTACCGTGCCGGTGGACAGCGTGATGTTCTATGTGGACGGCACGCCCTGCACACGCGACGGCAAGACCATCTACAGCGACGCGAATGGCGAATACACCATTTCGGTACCCATTGGTGAGCATTACATTGAGATCAAGCGCAATGGCCACACCTTTGAGAATGACGGGCGTTATCCTGCAGTATATCCACAACGCTTTGACTTCAGGTCTGAGACCCACCTGGATTTCTTTGACAATACGCTCGTCAATTTCTCGGGCCGTATCACCGGTGGTGCCACTCAGGGTAATGTCCCATTGGGATATGGAAAGAGCGAGAACACCATTGGCCAAGCAACCATCAAGCTCACCATGCTTGATCATCCACAGCGACGCATCAATGTCTTGAAACGTGTTCAGGGCACCACAGTCGAGTGGATTGATAATCCTGATCCCGTTGAGGCCCCATCGGCCAGCAACGATATCAGGAGCTATTCATGGCGCGGTTACAATGACCCCGACGAGGTAAAGGCCGTGTACATCACTACCGACAGCCTCACGGGCGAGTTCAGCGCCATGCTGCCGCCATTGCGATACACGGTAGAGAGTGTGAAGTTTGCCAGCAACAGCGAGCTGGGCAATGACGATATGTTCCGCAACCTGGCTGCCATCGATCTGACCAACCCGCTAGACAGTGTCCGTCCTGACACCCTGTGGAACGATTCTCGCACCAATTACTTGCCACTCTACCGCTCTAACAAGCGCATGATGCTCACCTATCGCAGCCAGCCGGTGTTTGAAGTGATGCAGACGGGCGCTCCAGCCGGCGCTTTTGGCACCGACACCATCTTCATGGGTGATAACCACGAGATTGCACTGCCGCTTTACACCGTTGATGAACAAACAGGTGCCGTTAACTATACTTATGGCTATCCCATTTTCCAGCAACATCGCGAATATGAGTACAAGATCAAGCTCTATGAGCCCTATGTGAACTACGATCGGGATCCACAGGGCAGAGTTTATCAAGATTTTCTGGCCGACTCGATTATCACCATCAATAATGAGATGGGCGATGGGGTTGCTGTCGCTGCCGAGGATGCCGTCCAAGATGGACATGAGATCAAGGCCGGAACCATCGTCGAACTGGAACCTGATCAGATCCAGCTCGATCATGCAGGTGAGGCAACTTATCGCTGGACGGGAGGCATGCCCAATTTGACTGCCCCCTACCTGCGCACCATGAACATTTCGACCATTGTGGTTGACAAATCCGTTAACTGGCTGCCGCAGTCGATGGCTGGCGTTGTGTTGGGTGTCGTTCCCACTGGTAACAATTTCATTACCGCCGGTCCCAGTTATGTGGACATGGTGCTGCGCGACCCGCCCGGCTCATCATCGACCGCTACATGGGGCACTGACACGGTTTCATCTAAATACAGTTACTCAACTCACGGCACGTACGGAGGCGCCCACCTCAAGGTTAAGTATTCCACTGGTCTGGAACTTATCAATTCATTCGGTCTCGGCGTGGCAACTATTATCACGTCAAAACTTAAGCATGAAGAGACTGTTGACGTTGGGGCTGACTTGTCTGAAGATTGGACTAACGCGCGCTATACAACCTACACCAACTCACACAGTGTGACCACGTCCTCGGCTGCCACATTTGTTGGTGCCGATGGTGATGTGTTCATTGGGCATTCCACCAACTTCATCATCGGTGCTGCCAATGAGGTTGACCTCATGCCCCAAGAAGATGGCACTTACAAGCTGGGGAATGACCGATGCATCAGCATGGGAGAAGAGTTTGCCACTCAATTCAATTATACACAAAAGTATATTGAGGGCACTCTCATTCCCAATATCAAGGCAACCAGGAACAGTAAACTCAAGCATGTCAACAGCTTGACCGAAATAGAAGAACATCCCTCGGTTCCTACCTATTATACTCTCCTGGACGAGAATGACCCCAACTTTGGCTCATCCAATGACGACGAGGAAGTGTGGGGCGAGTTGGCCAATGACGGTTCGACTGGCGAGATGCCCAGCTACTACTTCAGGACACCGCTCACCTATAACGGTTGCGACAGTGTCAAGTGGCTCAATGAGTCCGTCAGGTTGTGGGAGGCACAATTGAGTCTCAACGAACAAGACAAGGTTGAAGCCTTCAGCAACGAAGCCAAGTACAAGCAAGGCAATGTCTCATTTGAATGGGGCGAGACGGTCAGCGCATCGGCTGCAACCGATAGCGTGAGGAAAAGCGATCGGACCTTCAAGTTCAAGGCCGGAGGTGTGTGGAACTCGTTGGGCGGTTGGGAAACTAGCGGAACTGGATGGCAAATCGAGACGAGCGTCACAGCCGGCTACAACTATACCCGGAATACGGTTGACGAGAAGAAATTCAAGCAGGTGTTCAGCTACAACTTGAATGACAACAACAAGGGTGAGGCCCACACGGTTGATATCTATAAATCGCCGCGCAACTGGGGCACCATTTTCAGGACCCGAGCCGGACAGACACGATGTCCCTATGAACCAGAGGTCCGCACCAAGTACTTTGAGAAGGGGAAGCATATCCTCAACTACGGGACGATGAAAGTCGACAATCCCAAAGTGGATATGCCTGAACGCAATATTGTCAATATTCCTGCTGGACAGCAAACCAACGTCAAATTGTGGCTGACCAACGAGAGCGAGACTCAGTTTGAATACAACATCGTGAATCTCTATCTTGATCCTGTCAGCAATCCCGATGGACTGGTCGTGCTGCTTGACGGTGCACCACTGTCTCAAGCCAATGAAATCTGGATTCCTTATGGCCAGACGCTTGAACAGACGCTTACCATCTATCAGAGTAACCCGGCTATTCTTGACTATAATGACATCAAGCTGCAACTCATCAGCCCGTGTCAGCCCGATAAGACATTCGACGAGATTACATTCTCGGCTCACTTTGTGCCTGCCGCACCCGCAGTAACGCTGCATCTTGACAAGAACATCTTGAATCAGAATGCTGTGCGGGCAGGAGAGAAAATCCTTGCGACAATCAGCGACATCAATCGCCACTTCACTGGCCTGCAAGGTGTCAGGTTGAAATATCGATTCATCGGTGATAATACATGGACAACAGCTCATGACTGGGTAACCAGCGAACAATACTTGTCTGAGGGGCATGAAACTGATGTTCAGACCCTGATGCCGGCTGAGGTATCCAGTATCAACTATGAATTGTCATTGCCCAGCTTTGACGGTCGCTATCTGGTTAAGGCCGAGAGTTACTGCAGCCCCTCGGTAGTGAATGCCACCGACGAGCAGGAAGTCATTCTCGATACCCGCGGGCCCAAGCTCTTGGGACAGGCTTATCCTAACATGGGTATACTCAAACCAACGGATGACATTTATGCGCGCTTCAACGAGTCCATCCGCGAGAGTTATCTCACTAAGGATGAGAACTTCTCCATCACGGGTGTGCTCAATGACTCACCCATCAATCATGAAGTATCGTTGCAGCTCAACGGACAGGAAATCAGTACTGAATCTTACTTGTCCATCAATGACGAGGATTTCTCACTCAGTTTCTGGCTGAAACGGCAATCAGGTGGCAGGCTTCTCAAGCACGGAACCGATGACAATTACATTGCTATGGAGATTACCGACGATGGTCGTGCAGTGCTTGACATGTCAGGCAAAAAGATGATATCAGATAAGACGATACCTGCCGACAAGTGGGTATTCATCGGTGCAAACTTCCATCAGGAAGATGATCACTACTTCAATTTGTTCTATGAGCTTGAAGGCCAAGTCATAGATCTGTTTGAAGACACTGCAATTCCTCCATACACGAGTGTGGGACGCTTCAGTGTGGGTAATGAAGTCCATGGCGCCATGCATCAATTGTCGTTATGGAATAAGACAGCAACCAAGGCCGAGATTCTTGAGAACAAGCTGAAGAATTTCCCGCCTTACACGCCTGGCATCGTCGCCTACTGGAAGATGGATGAGGGACATGGTTTGACAGTACACGATTATGCACGGCAGCGCAATATGAAATTGACTAGCGAGCAGTGGAACATCGATAATGTGAACCTGGCTGCACATCTCGATGGCACCACCTCGTTGAAGGCCGACATCTCAAGGATGAACTCTCGCTCTACCGACAGTTACCTGATAGAAACGTGGTTCCGTGGAGTGCCTGACAGCAATGTCAACGCCACGCTATTCTCGATCACCGACAATATGTCTATTGGATTTGGTGAGAATGGTGAAATGTTACTGCGCACCTACGATAACGGTGACCTGTCATCAATGTCAACGTGGGGCAATCACTTCCTGATTACAGAGAACGACTACTGTGACGGCAACTGGCACCACTTCGCCCTCAATGTGCACCGTGGTGTGAGTGCAGTCGTTTACATTGATGGACAAGCCGTCCGCACGCTGTCCGAGCAGGTGATTCCCGCTCCTCGTGGCGACTATCTCTATATTGGATCCATGCAGCGACAGGTCGGTTCCGAGATTCAGGACCAGTTCTTCTTCAAGGGTGACATCGACGAGGTGCGAATTTGGAGTGTTGCTACCGATGCTACCACAGTCACCAGTCAGTGCTACTCAATGGTGGACACTGCTAGTGCGGTGGGCCTTGTGGGTTACTTCCCGATGCAACGAACCCGATTGGACAACAACGGAAATATCGTGACCGAATTCAGTTTGGAGAATAAGGTTCTGCCGATGTTCACTCTGATACCCACTCATGCAATGCCTACACAAGCGATGACCGCACCGGCATTGAAGAGTGCACCCGATGAACAGAATATCGACTTTGACTTTTCGGCCAGCGACCGTGAAATCTATATCACCTTGCGTGAACGGCCGTCACGCCTGCACGGCAATGTCATCAACTTCCGTCTGAAGAACGTGCGTGATGACTGTGACAACTTGAGCGAGAACATCACCTGGAGCGCTGTTGCCGATTATAATACGCTCGAGTGGCTAGTTCCTAAGGTGGAAATCTCGGTAGATCGTCTCGATACTTACACGTTAAATGCTACGCTGTGCAATACCGGTAGCAGAGATGAAACCTACAGCCTCAGCGGTAACCCATCATGGCTACTCATGTCTCCCACCGAGGGCAACATCGATCTGGGCAGCAACGCCAACATCAGGTTCACACTCCAAGCCGGTGCACCCGTCGGCAGGCATGATGTGGTAATCTATGCTCGTAACAGCGAGGAAGTCTATACTCCCATGCTCCTGGTGATTGACGTCAAGGGCAACGAGCCGTCATGGGACGTGGATGTTAGTCAGTACGAGAGCAGTATGAACATTATTGGGCAGTTCTATCTCGACGATAAGATTGACCAGAACCCCAATACTAAGGTTGCTGCCTTTGTTAATGGTCAGTGTCGTGGAGTGGCATCTCCTCAACTCATGGTATCGCGTGATGCCTACTTCGTCAACTTGACTGTATATGGCGATGATGACATGTCGCTGACCGAGCCTGTCGTCTTCAAGATCTACAGTGGTAACGAGGGCGTCGTTTATGACGAGGTGATAACGCTCTTGAACAATGTAGAAACTCCTGTCAATTTCCAGCCCAATGCCCTGATTGGCACTTATGACACACCGTTGATTTGGGTCGTTGGTGACAAGATTGAGCAAACGATTAACTTCAGGGCAGGATGGAACTGGATCTCCTTCTATGTTGATCCCTATGAAAAGCCAATGGGACCTGAGGAAGCCTTCGGTCACGACATCGCCTTCAAGCGAATCAACAGCAAGAATGATGGCTTTAGCCTGTGTGACGGTAATGGTTGGCTTGGATCCCTTGATCACCTGGACGCTGGTAAGATGTATAAGGTGAGATTGACCGATAATGTGACAACTCACGTCAATGGTACATATATTGACCCCAGGGAGACACCACAAGAGATCCACAATGGCTGGAACTGGATTGGTCCGCTGTCAATCTATAATCTGACAATCGATGAGGCATTTGCCGACCTCGGCCCCCAAAAGGGCGATGTGGTCAAGAGCAAGGAGCGCATCTCTATCTACAATGGTTACAAATGGGAAGGTTTGCTCAATGCCATCATCCCCGGCGAGGGTTATTACTACTACAGCAACGATGATGACAAGTCATTCTTCTATCCCAGCGGCAGGGCCAAGAAAAATGCCCCGTTGCGTGAGATGCCTGAGGACACCTGGTCTCCCTTCACCCCTGTACCTCACCAGAACTTCAGCGACAACATGAATGTCATTGCCAACCTCTGGGTACAAGATGAACGCGTTGACACAGCTGTTGTTGCCGCATTCATTGATGGCCAATGCCGCGGCATCGTGCGGGCCAAGGATGGCATCTATTTCCTCACCATTGCAGGCAATGCCGATGAGTCAGGAAAGAAAGTTCAGTTCCGCACATTTATCGACGGCGAGGTTTATGCAGCCGACAGTTATGTCACATTCGTCAGCGATGCTTTGGTTGGAGATCTGGACGACCTGTATCCCATTAGAGTCAACACCAGTGGCGTTAATGAGATATCAATGAATGAAGCGATTATCAAGATTACGCCGACATTGACAAGCGGCATCGTGAACATCCTGTCAACCGAACAATTGACGCATGTTGCCGTTTACTCGGCTGGAGGTGCTCTGATACACCACTCGAGTTACGCAACCAGCAACGAGCTTTACAAGTCATCTATTGACTTGAGCGGCAACGCTCCCGGCGTGTACTTCATTGAAGCGGTGACCAGTAGCGGACAACGTCGTGTTGAACGCATCATTCTGACGCCTGGTCTGTAAAGCCTAGACCTTATAACCCATCGTTTTATCCCCTATGTTCACACCATGGGGGATATTTTTTGACCTATTGGGTCCAATAATCGTTGAAAAACCCCTGTTATACCACAAAAGGGGGTACATTGTATCCCCCAAAAATCCGGAGTCTATCAAGTGGATTTTACTGCTGTAGCACTATTATGTAGAGTGTTATATGCTTAGAAGAATTGGACGCAGACGGGTTTGCTGAGGGGGATGTCTTGATGGGTGTCGGTGAGGAGGCCTGTGTTGCTGTCACGCATGAAGACTTGGATCTTGTTGCTGTCGCGGCAGCAGCATAGCAGGAAACGGCCGTTGGGCGTGATATTGAACATGCGGGGGTGGGCTGCTGTGGGCTGGTAGCCGATGCGCGTGAGCAGTCCAGTCTGGCTGTCGACGGCAAAGATGGCGATGCCCTCGGCTTTCAGACGATTGCTGGAATACAGAAATCGGCCGTCGGGACTGAGATGTATATCTGCTCCGCCTCGCGCCCCCACGCTATCCGAGACGATTTCCTGGAGCGTTTCTAACCGTCCTTCGTGATAGGCGAATACCGTCACCTTGCCTGATAGTTCACTCATCAGATAGGCAAATCGGCCATCGTTGCTGAACGTCAGGTGACGAGGTCCGGAATCGGCGCTGACATAAGCGGCTATGCCGTTGTCGATTATATTTTTTCCCTTGACGCAGAACGACAGGATGCGGTCAGCGCTGAAGTCAGTGGCCAGCACATATTTCCCGTCGGGCGTGAAACAGGCACAGTGAACGTGGGGGGCTTGTTGCCGTGCAGGGTCGGGACCTGCTGTTGCTCCGGGGAATTTCTTGGCAAGTTTGGCAAGCGTTCGGCATTGTGTCAGTTGGAATACGCTCATCGTCCCCCCTGAATAATTGGCGGTGAGGGCTATGTCGCCGTTGGTGGCCACATAGCAGGGGTCTTCGCCCTCGGTAGGTGTCGTATCGATGAGGCGCATGCCGCCGTTCTTGGTGATTCTGACGATGTTGAGCGACGCTTTCTCGTCATGGGTCTCGCTGACGACATATATAAGCCGGTCATCACGAGACAGGGTCAAATAGGAAGGATTCCTCATTTCAAGAGAATCCAGCACCTCGGCTTTGCCGGTCTGTTGATTGAACCGATAGGAATAGATGCCCTTGCTGCCGCCGTCGGTGTACGTCCCGACAAACATCATTTCCATCTCTTGGGCCTGCACTATACCGATGCAGGACAACAGCATGATTAATGCACCCTTTAGTTTCATATTATTATTCGTTTTATCTTATTGCTCTAACTTTCAACCATGATCGCCATGGTAAATCATCAGGTGGGTTATGCCGCCGTTGATGCAGATGTTCTCCCCCGTGATAAAGCCCGCTTTTTCGCAGCAGATTTAGTTTGCAAATATAATTATTTTTGTGCTATAGTTTTATCCCCACAATGCTTGACAGCCCTTTTTCACGGCTTTCTGTAGCCATAATATCTGTTGCGGATAAGTAAAGTCGAGGGTGAGCCGACTTTAACTGCGGGAAATTCATTAAAATGGAATACGGGAAACAGAGTGTGCTGTTCTCTCGGCAGGATTGATGAATTAACTTAATAGTAACGTTATACTAAATGCTTAAACAGATTTATTTGTGTACCTTTGCGCTATCAAATCAGTTTTGTGAGTAATGGGCAAAGCGATCCTATACTTCATGCTGTTCGTCTGCATTACTTTGCTGATGATAGGCTGTGGCATGCTCTTGGCTGGCTTTATAGTGAGCCAAGGCCTCTATGACCATGTTGGGATAGCCAAGGACGAGGTGGTGATTTTTGTCATCATGTTGATGGGCGTTTTGTGGTCATTGGGCACTTGCTGGCTGTTTGTGCACAATGGTTACGGATCTTTTTCTTGGGGAAATCTTGGTGCCTCTCGCCGTATTTCGGTCGTTGCCCTGAGTGCGGTGCTGTTTATAGCCGTTGACGTATTGGCTTTCTGCTGCCATCATCTTTTAGAGCCCTTCAGCGACGAATACACACAGTTGATGTCGCTCTATCGTTCACATCCGTTAATCACACTGGTGACTCTGGTCATGATGTATGTGACTGTTCAAACCGTATTCTTGAGCAGCATTTTGCGTCAATTGGTTTCCTCGCTGCGCCGTCACTGGTTAGCCCTGATCATTGTTGCTGTGACAGTGGCTTTGCCCAACCTTCAAGAAGGGACCGTGGGCGTGGTCATGTTTTTGTTCGCTGTTGCTTCGGGGCTGATCGAAGGGTGGTTGTACCTGCACATGCGAAGCATCTGGCCGGCAGTGGTCGGTCCGGTCGTCGGCGACTATGTGTTGTGGATGGTGCTGGGTAACACGCCGTCGTGGTGGATGGGTATAGCAAGTGTGGTTATGATTCCGCCCGTGCTATGGCTATTGCATCGGCAATTGGTCAGTGACTGACAGTTGCAGCCCCACACCGCGCACGGTGACTATGCTCACCGTCGGGTCATCGGCCAGCAATTTGCGCAACTTGTTCACAAACACATCCAGCGACCGTGAAACAAAATAGTCATATCGCTGGTTCCAGCACCGGTTGACAATGGCTTCACGACGCACCACATCGTTCATGTTCTCGGCAAGTATCTGCAGGATCTGCACCTCCCTGAGTGTGATGATCTTCACTTCATCGGTCTGGATGTCTCGCAGGGTGGCATGGCTCACATCAAGGACAAACTTGCCGATGTGGTACTGGTTCTTTTCGACGTAATTCCGCTGCCCGTTTTTTAGTTTGAGCAATGCTTGGATGTGCGCATCCAGTTCCTCGGGCATGAAAGGTTTCTTGATATAGTTGTTGATCCCTAACCTGAATCCTGCCTTCACATCATTGGGAGAAGTCAAAGCCGATGTGAAAACCACGATGATGTCCTTATCGGTCTCTCGGATGCGCTCCACCATTTCAAACCCATCCATCACGGGCATATCAATATCGGCAACGATGACATCAAATTCATGGGTGTTCCACTCCCTGAGTCCCTCTTCACCATTGGCTGCGGTGGTCACTTGATAACCGCCGATGATTTCCTCCAGGCTTGTCTTCTCGATGTAACACAATGACTGGTCGTCCTCCACTATCAACAATCTGATCATAGCGCTACCTTGTTGGGAAACATCAAAACAAACTGAGTGTATTCACCCTTACTGCTCTCAACCGTGACACGCCCCTCATGGGCCTGCATCACTTGATATACATAATTGAGACCCAAACCAAATCCAGACGGATTGCCTTGAGAAGTGGCACGTGCGAACTTGTCAAAGACAAATGGCAATTCATCGTGAGCAATGCCCTGGCCGTTGTCCCTCACCGAGACCAGAGTGGTACCATTGTTGTGATAGGACTCGATGTGGATGGCAATCTCGTCCTTGCTATACTTTACCGCATTGTCGATAAGATTGACAAAGATTTCCTTGATTAACTCGGCATCACCCCAAACGCTGTCGGCGTTCAGACTCATTTTGACCGTCAGCTTCTTCTTTGTCTTAGCACGGAACTTGTCAATGACGTCCTCGACCATGGGGCGCAACTCGACCTCCACCTTCGACAAGACGAGATTGTGGCTCTCGAGTTTGGAGATGGCGAGAAGACGGTTGGTGAGCCCCAACAAATGTTCAGCCTCTTCCTCGACTATGCGGTAGTATTGCCGCTTGATGTCGGGCTTGCCATCGAGTTTGCCACTTTGCAAAGCCCTGATGCCCATGACGATGGATGATAACGGCGATTTCATGTCGTGAATCATCGCCGATGAAAAGTCTTTGCGTATGTCATCGAGCCGCTTCTGCCTTTCGGCAAAGCGGATGTGCTCAACAATGCCCACGATAATGGCCACGTCGATAAGTACCGAGGCAAGGATGAGAAGCCAGTTGTCGGAAAAAAACGCAAAAAGGCTATCCGCTATCTGGCCTGACCCACGTTGCACAAACAGCACAAAAGTGTACACCATCCACAATGCTTGAAGGATTAGGACGGAAGCCACCGCGAGGAAAGCAATGATACGGTAGATTTTGCTTTTCATAGGAGGCAAAGATAATCTTTTTTATCTAATAAAACGGCCGTTAACCTAAAAATAACATAGCCTAACCTTGCGTTAAGACCTGTCTGTCTATTTTCGCATCAGCATTTACCGATTAACCATTAATAACATCAATATTAATCAATTAAACCACTATGACAAAAAAAGTACTTTTCAATTTGGCACTCATACTGGCAGTGCCCGCGTGGTTGATTGCCACGTCGCAGCCCTGTGCTGCGGCAGTGGTCAAAACCGTGCCCTATCTTGAGACTTTTGAATTAGAGAGCAGTTTTGGCAGCTTTATGGTGCTTGACAACAACCATGACGGGAGCACCTGGTCCTGGTACAACTATGACGAATGCGCCCGCTACTACTACAACAGCACTAACGCTGCCGATGATTGGTTGCTCACACCGCTCATCCGTTTAGAGGCAGGTTCGACCTACAAACTGTCATTCAAGTACAGAAGGGGCTACAGCTCCGGCGAAATGATGGAAGTGGCCTTTGGTATGGGTGACAATCCCGCCGAATATGCCACTATCGCCGAACCGTTCGAGGTGATGTCGTCAAGTTATGAGGATTTCAACGCCGAACTCGTGGTTGACGCCACCGGTGACTATCGGGTAGGAATCCATGCCTTGAGTCCTGCCGACCTGTTCTATATTTGTGTGGATGACATCAGTGTCACCGCTGGAGCTGATTTGTCGGCACCTGATGCGCCCAGCGCGCTGTCATGTACACCGGGTGAATTGGGAGCACTCACGGTGCATGTGGCACTCAATGCCCCGACCGTCTGCATCAACGGCGAGGCACTCACCGCGTTGAGCAAGATTGACATCTTGTGCGACGATGAGGTTGTCTATACCTTTGAAAACCCTGCCTCTGGCGAAGCTCTGGAATGTGACATCAACGTGGCAACATCGGGTTTGAAGACCATTAAAGCTGTCGCTTATATGGGCACTACAGCAGGACGACCCGCCGAGGTGCAAACCTATGTGGGCATCGATACGCCGCTGCCACCAGCATCGGTACGTCTCATCGACAACGGCAGGACAATCACTGTCGAGTGGGAGGCAAGTCCTGCAGTGGGTACTCACGGCGGATATGTCGATGTCGATGCTCTGCTCTATAATGTCTATAACTACAATGAGGAAATGATAGCTGGCGAACTTGACGAGTTCTCGCTCCTGGACGATGACATGGACGTGGAGACCTATCCTTATTCCCCGCTACAGTACTATGTGACCGCCCAGAACGAGGCAGGAATGAGTGATTTTGCCGAGTCTCCCTATTTTGCTGTCGGTGCTAAGCGCGATCTGCCGGTAAGCGACTCGTTTGCCAGTGGATACCAGGGCAATGACGTGGGTTGGTGGCTTAGTGCCTACTTTGTTTATCCATCATGGTGGGGGACTTCAAGCATGAGTTATGACAATGACAACGGATGCATGCAACTGTGGGGTGGAGTAGGGCAATGCACCATCAACACTGGCAAACTCGTGTTGAATAGCGTGGATAACCCATACTTGACCTTTGCCTACTATGCCAACCCGGGCAGCGGCAACAGGCTTGAAGTCTATGGCTCGATGATGCAGCGTGATGACGTGCTGCTGTACACCATAGATGACAACTCACTTACCGATGAGGCTGGCTGGATAAAGGCTTATGTGGACCTCAATGCGGTGAAAGATGCCGACTATACGGTAATCCGATTCAAGGGCACCTGTGGCGATGAAGAGCATTCGCCTTATCTGGATGACGTCGAAATCAAGAATCTGCTTGGTCAAGACCTGGCCGCAGTCATTCAGGCACCGTCGCTGACCGGCGTCAACGAGGTGACTCCTATCGTTGTGACTGTGAACAACGAGGGCGGTGAGACCTGCCAAGAATATGCTGTGGAACTCTATTGCAATGACGAGAAGATCTCTACCGAAAACGGGACTGCAATTGCTCGCGGTGAAAGTGCCGAAATCACCTTCATCTATCAGCCTAACGTCATTCAAGCAGGAGAACTCGCTTTCCAGGCCGTGGTTGTCTGTGCCGGAGACCAGGATTTGGACAACAACACGACTGCCGCGGTTACGGTGGCTGTCATGCCCAATACGGCTCTTCCCGTGCCCGTGAATGCTGAATACAAAGCCGAAAACGCCCTGAATACCATCACTTGGAACGAACCTGTCGAGAATGACACCATAACCGAGGACTTTGAGATTGTTTCGCCTTGGATTACAAGTTATGTGGGATTGTGGAATCTGGTTGATCAGGACCAGGGATATACCTGCTATATCAACGGTGTCGACCATCCGCTCATGTCCATGCCGCAGGCCTATATCGTCTATAATCCTGAGGCCGTGGGTCTTGACCTGACCGAGAACTACATGATTGCCCCGCACAGCGGCAGCCAATTCCTGGGTTGCTATGCCACCGACATCGAAATGACCGACGGCAGGACGAATGACGATTGGCTCATCTCGCGCCGTCTCACGGGAGAGTCACAGACCATCACCTTGTGGGCCAAGAGCCTCTTCGGCGAGCTGCCTGAGAAGTTTGAATTCCTGTATTCGACCAGCGACCAGGATGTCACCCACTTCAACCTGCTAGAGACCGTCAACCCTGTGCCGGACCAGTGGACCGAATATACCTACACCTTGCCCGAGGGAAGCCGTCATTTTGCAGTTCGCTGCGTGTCCGAAGACAAGATGCTGCTCATGCTTGATGACATCACTTATCAGCCCGAACATCTTGAGATATTAGGCTATAACATCTATCGTGATGGAGAACTGATCGGTCAGACCGATGCCGCCACCTTGCTGTTTGAAGACAACACCGCCAACGCCGATTGCAAGTATGAGATTACCGCTTGCTATGCCGAGGGTGAGTCGTTGCCGATAGTGGCTACTAAATCGGCTGGCATTGAGGAAAAGAGCATGCAACAGGTTAGAATCAGTTCTGTAGACGGCAACATCGTTATCAGCGGTGCTGAAAACCAGCCTGTGGCCATCTATGGCATCAATGGCGTGACCATCTATCACAGCCTGTCGGGAACATACCATAAGATTGCTGTTGATCACGGATTCTATATTGTTCAAGTAGGTAATAGATGCACTAAAGTGTTCGTGAAGTAATTTCTTTTTTCGCTACTGGCAGTCACGGAATCTTGCTGATTCCAGACTGCCAGTATTTTTCAAAAAAAAACATCAGCATGAAAAGAACGACAACCCTATTATCGTTTGTAATCATCTCTCTGCTGGCGCTTGCCGTCCCTGCCAAGCGCGGAGTTTGGCGCACGATTCCGTTGACTGATGGCACGACAGTAGAGGCACAGCTGTGTGGTGACGAGAATCTGCACTATTATGTGTCTGCCTCTGGCCAGCGCTTTGTCGCTGACCTAAACGGCGCATTCCGGCCAGTGAATGAACAGCAACTGCGCTGGCGCCTGCAACGCAAGCGTTCAAAAAGTGCAGCCGTGGCAGCCCGTGCACCCCGCCGCATAGGAGTGGTGGACAAGGATATATTCCAAGGCACACAACACGGACTGATTATCCTTGTCGAGTTTCCTGATAAACATTTCATGCCGGGAAACGACCAGGCCTTCTGGAATCGAGTGGCCAATGAGCCGGGCTACCACGACGAGTATGGTTTCAGGGGCAGCATGCGCGACTACTTCCATGACCAGAGTTATGGCCAGTTCACCCTTGACTTTGATGTTGTGGGGCCCGTTATGATGCCTCACGGCTATGCCTACTACGGCACCAATGATGGGGAGGGTGAAGACTTGTATCCCGGTGAGATGGTAGTCACCGCATGTATGGCCGTTGCCGACCAGGTCAACTATGCTGACTATGACTGGAACAACGACGGGATGGTTGACCAGGTGTATCTCCTCTATGCTGGTGAGGGTGAGCACGAGTCGCTCGATGGCAATACCATTTGGCCTCACGCTTGGACGCTCGAGGAGTCAGATCACGGAGCGCCTCTCTTGATCGACGGGGTGATGGTCAACTCCTATGCGTGCAGCAACGAGGCCAAGAGTGACGGTACCCATGAGGGCATCGGCACGATGTGCCATGAGTTCTCGCATTGCATGGGATTTCCTGACATGTACGATATACTCTATTCTGGCAACTTCGGCATGGGTAACTGGGACCTGATGTGTGATGGTAGTTATGCCGGCGACGGTTTCTGCCCCGTGGGTTACTCGGCCTATGAGCGGATGATGTGCGGATGGATGGAGCCTGTCGAACTTTTAGGGGATACGTCTGTCACAGGTCTGAAGGCAACATCCGATGGCGGAAATACGTTCATCATCTACAACAAGGGCTATCGCGATGAGTTCTACATGCTTGAATACCGTGCCAAGAATGGCTGGGACAGCTGTCTCCCCGCTGAAGGGATGATGGTGACATACATCGACTTTGACTCCACCTTGTGGGCGTGCAATGTGGTCAACACCATCGGTGACTTTGGAGCAGTATTCCCTGGGGTGAAAAATGACCACCAGCGCATCACCCTCATTCATGCCGACAATGATGACGACTACAATTATTTCAGCCCCATGACTGGTACATACTATAAAACAACCGAAGAGACAGACCTGTACCCATACCGTGGCAATGACAGCCTGAGCAACTATAGTACCCCTGCCGCCACATTGCATCACAAGAACTTGAGCGGCCGCTCAATGCTCAATGTGGCCATCAAGGGCATTTCTCGGGATAGTGAAGGCTTGATGTGCTTCGAGTTCAAGGATTTCTCAACCAAAGTGCACAAGCCAGAGCCGGGTGAACTCTTCTATGAGTCATTTGATGACTGCAATGGCATCGGGGGCAACGATAGCATTTTCTCGGGAGGCTCAACAGGAATCGGCACCTTCATGCCCGACCACGATGGTTGGGAGGGATTAGCGATGAGCGGTGCCAATAGATGTGTCAAGTCAGGCACTAACACCAAGTCAGGGCAGATGACAACTCCTGAGTTTCACATCGATAGCATTGCGACATTCAGCTTCGTGGCCGCTCCATTCGGCAACGATGGCGTGGCACTCACTTTGTCGGTCAATGGCACTGCAAGTGTATCACCAAACACATTCACCCTGAGCAAAGGGCAGTGGACTCGATGCGAGGCCACTCTCACAGGCAGTGGCACAATCACAGTCAATATTACGCCGCAGAAACGCATGTTCCTTGATGAGGTCAAGGCGATAGCCCCAGTGGCTGTCCTAAAGGGCGATGTCAATGGGGACCTTGAAGTGAATATCGCCGATATAAATGCTGTAATAGATATGATCCTCTCAGGCAATCCTAACGAAAATGGCGATGTGAACAGCGATAGCGAAGTGAATATCGCCGATATAAACGCAATCATAGATATGATTCTAAACCAATAGTACCATAACATAACCATTTTCAAGGGAAAAATGTTCTTCATGGCCTCGGAAACGAAAAGCGTTCCGGGGCTTTTTCATAGATAAAGGAGGATGTATCAAAAATCCTGAGGAAATGATATAAAAAAAGGCACCGAAATTCATCGAAAAATCTCTGAATTCCAGTGCCTAAATTGGAAGCGTGATCCTGTTGGGACTTTCGGATAGTACTTTAAAAGTCGTTATGATACGTTAAGGTGTTGTGGTTTTGTGATTTATGACTGATCGCCATCCCGTAATAATTGTCGAAAACCCTTGTTATACAACAAAAGGGGGGTACATTGTATCCCCCAAAAATCCGCTGTCCATCAAGAGGAATTGCTGCACCGACAAGATATCATTCAACACCTATAAAGTGTCTTGTCGTATCATAATAACTCATATCGTCCCACAACTATGGATGTCATTGCGGGGGTGGTATGATAATTGTAATTTTGCCTCAGATATAAACAATGTAATGCTTAATTATGAAAAAAGCAAAGAATTACTTTAGGACATTTTTAAAACACTCGACCTGGTGCTCACGCCGAACGGATTCGGCATTGTGAGCAACCAGAATATCGCTCCGGCAAGCCCTCATAGGATATCAAGGCTCCTTGGCTCGCTGGAAACGAGCCGGGATATCGCCATCGAGCAGCTGATTCACAACCTGTTCCTCAACAGCACATGGAGCGCCAGCCCCAAGCGGCAATGGTTCAGCGCAACGCTGTTCCCGAACATCGATCTCGCCAATCTGTGCGGTTTCAACGAACACCGGTGGGCGAACTACCTGGGCCTGCGCTCGAAGGCGATAGAAGTGGAGCAACGCCTCGCAGAGGAATACATCTCGCCAGAGCAAATGGCGGTGTTCCGTAGCGAGGTGATGACCATGCTCAGTGACCTGACAGTGGCCACGTCGCACCATTTCCGTGTTATCGAGCAGCTGCGGCAGATCGTTGTCACCGCCCTGCAGGGCAACCAGGTGCCCATTCAGTCGCTGCGTGACATCGTTGACCTGATGCGCAAGAACGAGACTTCGTTCCCGCACTTTCGCAATTCAAACACTTACAAACTCTTCGAGCCTCCTATATTCGAGAATAAGAAGAAAGCCTCCGGCTATTTCTTCTAATTCTCGAAGGTTAGAGGTTAGAGATTAGTGATTAGAGAGATTTGTCGGCCCGAAATGGGAAATATTGTGTACCTTTGCGTGTTCATAAGAGAATCATAATGACAAATATCATTCAATACTTGTATTATCGTATAGCTCATGCTTTGTTAAATCTCAATCAATGGGAAAAGGACTACTATGATGTTCATGCCATGACTTATTTGTCATTATGCATTGTGTCCAACATTGCTCTTATAACAATGCTCATCTGTGAATGGGTATTCAATATATCTATTCATGATTCATATTTGTTTTATAGTAAGTATTTAGTTGCCATTGTCATAATATGTATGATTGTAATATGGAGAATATGGCCCGATGATAAAACTTATGAATTGTTGGATCAGAAATATAAGGGAGAAAAGCATCGAGTCATTAAAGGATGGTTGGTTTTTATTTATTGTATTCTGTCTTTTTTCTCATTCATTGCCGTTATTATTATATTTGCTTAAAGCAGTATGACAAATCTCATTCAATATGTTTACTTTCGAATAGCTAGTGTGTTCTGGAATGCCAGTTCATGGGGCAGAAATACATATCATGGCTACACATCAGTGGTTTTGGAAACATGTATTGTTTTCAATGCTTTGCTGATTTTTTCAATATTACGTTATGCAATTACAGGCGCTTATCCTAGTGAAACCATTGATTTCTTCTTAAAGACAATCTATATCCCACTGATGATAGTGAGTGTTTTCTTTTTACATTCAAAGGACAAAAAAGCATACAAGAAGCTAGAGGCTAAATATAAAAACGACCAGTATAGAGAACTTAAAGGCTGGCTGATTGCCATATATTGCATTCTGTCATTTTTTTCTGTTGTCATTGTATCGTGTGTTTGGTAAAACGTCAGACAACACTTTTTCCATGTCTTTTAAGCATAGAGGCGGTTACCGTACTTTCGCAGTACGATAACCGCTTTTATTATGCAACAAGACAAACCTACAATCAATCTCACTGTTCCCACGGGATGGGATAAACTGGACGACCACCAGCTGCGCTACGTGTTCGGCCTGCTGGCCCAGGGCTTTCCCTCGCCGCAGGTCAAGACCTACTGCCTTTTCCGTTGGACAGGCATGCAGGTCATGCACAAGTACGGCAAGGGATGGTGGTGCAAATTCGCTGACGACGAATTTGTCATCATGGCTGAGCAGGTCAATGCGGCCATCGCTGCGCTCGACTGGATTGACTCGCTTCCCTCAAAGCCCGTGCGCATCTCACGAATCGGCAAACACCGTGCATTGACAGCAGACTTCCAGAAAGTCCCCTTTGAGACGTTCATCATCTGCGACAACCTCTACCAGGGCTATCTCTCGGCCAAGGAGGACGCGCTGCTTGACGACCCTGCGCGAGCACTTCCGCCAGTACATGTCGCTGCTGATCCTGGAGAAGACCAAGCTGGAGCAGCACTGCATCTACCTCGACCCGAGGATATCGTTCAACGAGATTGACCGATACTTCTTCAGCGGATGCGCTTGCGCTTTTTTTCAGATAGCCGTAGATGTCTATACCGACTTGAGATACAATGCCGATGAATGGGAATAAGCCTACCGAACAACAGGCGTTGCAGGAGCGCCAGAAGTTCGTTACCGCCTTTAACGACACGATGCTCAAGATTTGGCAGGAGCAGATCACACTGCTCGGTGTCATCGACACCGGGGCACTGCTGGCGTCGCCCAAGGCGTTGCCGTTGCGGGCCGATGGTCGCTTCTTCGAGGTGGGATTGTCCCAGTCCTTCCTCGAATATGGCTTGTGGCAAGACTACGGCACGGGCCGCGAGACTCCCCGTGGTAACAGTGGCGATCTTGGCAGAGCCAAGAAACGCCAACGCCGCCGATGGTTCTCCCGCAAGTATTACGCTTCAGTCATGAACTTGAAGGAGTTCCTTGAAGAGAACATCGGAGCCGAATTCTGTGGCATAATTAGTTCAGCTTTGTCGAAGAATTTTAGACAAAATCAATGATGTTGTTTATGTGTACATATTAAAGAAGTGTTTATGGTTTGGGCAGGTCACGCGTGAGCGCCGCCTGCTTTTTTGGATGATAATATTTTTTATTATGAGAATTGTTGTACCTTTGCGGTATGGAAGACAATAAGAATCTTGATCAACTCCAAGACAAACCGATGTTGCCAAATCAATTGGTCAATGATGTTAAACAGATTGTAGAGCGTGGCATTCGTGACGCTTATGACAAGGTTAACACTGTTGCTATCCATACCTACTGGCAGATTGGCCGTCGTATCGTAGAGGAAGAACAACATGGAAATCGCAGGGCTGAATATGGTAGCAGACTGATAACGCTGCTTGCCGAAGAGTTGTCATTGGAATACGCCCACGGCTTTTCTGCGCGTGATTTGCGCAATTACCGTCAATTGTATCTATGCTTCAGCGATTTGGAAATTTGGTACACGCGTGTACCAAATCTTAAATGGTCACATTATCGCACTGTATTGTCGGTCACAAGTGAAGACGCAAGATACTGGTATATTAGAGAAGCCTCTGCAGAATCGTGGAGTGTGCGTACTTTGGCACGTAACGTTGGCTCTCAGTATTATCACCGATTACTGCAATCACCCAAGAAAGAGGCCGTAATTGAAGAAATGCTACAGCTCACCGCACCATTGAAAGATGAGCCACAAGGTTTTCTCAAAGATCCTGTCGTAGCTGAGTTCCTGCAACTTCCGTCCAACTCTTCGTTCACCGAGACCGAACTCGAGAAAGCTATCATCCGTCACCTGAAAGAGTTTTTGCTTGAGATGGGTCGTGGATTCGCATTCATGGCCGAGCAATACCACATTAGCACCGATGCCGGCGATTTCTTTGTTGACTTGGTATTCTACAATGTGGTATTGAAATGCTACGTACTTATCGACCTCAAAACAAAACGAGTGACCCATCAAGATGTCGGACAGATGGATATGTATGTACGAATGTTCGATGACTTGAAGCGAACAGACGGAGACAATCCAACCATAGGCTTGCTGCTTTGCTCCGACACAAGTAAAGACATAGCACAATACTCCGTGCTTCATGACAGCAAGCAACTCTTTGCCGCCAAGTATTTGACTTACCTGCCGTCGGAAGAAGTCTTGAGACGTGAGATTGAGCAGCAAAAAGAAATCTTTTATCTGCAACACAATAAGTCTGTAAAAGAAGATACTGAACAATAATTTATCGTCTACAACTGTTCATCAGTTATATATCAGTCTAAAAATGGTTAGATTGGAGAATGTATCATTCGGATACAAGAAACAAAAATATATACTCCAAGACATCAATCTTCAATTGATGCCTTCTCGTGTTTATGGACTGTTGGGAATGAATGGTGTCGGCAAATCCACATTATTATATTTGATTACCAACTTATTGCGTCCACAACAAGGAACAATCTCATATAAGAATTCAGCCAATGGAAATTGGCAGAATAAGATTGAAGACTTTTTCTTTGTTCCTGAAGAATTTGATTTACCAAATATCAGTATTAGAAGCTATCTGAAAATAAACGCTCCATTCTACCCAAAGTTCAGCCGAGATGATTTCTTTCAATATCTCAGCCTTTTTGGAATTGATTATGATAATAGATTGGGAGAGTTATCGATGGGGCAAAGGAAGAAATTCTATTTATGTTTTGCTCATTCTACGAATACCGACTTACTTATCCTTGATGAGCCGACTAATGGCTTGGATATTGTAAGCAAGCAGCAATTCCGGGATTTCATTGCTCAAACCAAGAAGAATTGTGACAAATGTATAATTCTTTCCACTCATCAGATTAATGATGTTGATGTTTTGTTTGATGATGTTGTTATCTTACATGACAAACATATAATTCTTCAAACTGATTGCGAATCATTATCACGAAGATTTGTTATAGAGCATGATGAGGCACAAATGAATGACAGAAACAGCTTGGCAGTGCTACAAGATGCGAACAGAAAATTCTCATTACGAGCGGCCCGGAGCAATACGAGAATAGATTTGGAGATGTTGTATAATATGTTGGTACACAATCCAAGCATTGCAGAAACTATTTATTATGAACTCACAAAATAAACTCAATCATTTTTTATGGCATTCAGTAAGTTTCTTCACGAAAATGCCAGACGATTGCTTTATTATGCTTCATTGATGTTTGCGACAATGTTGCTTTCGTACTTGATATTTGCAATTATACCGATCTTATCGAGACCTCAATCTAATCTTAATTATACCACAGAGATAATGCAAATAACCATCTTCTTGTTATTTGTATTTGGCTGCTTAAGTGCTAGCATCATGTTTCGGGAGTTAAGAAATCGAAGAACGAGAATAGCCTATATATGCTTCCCGACCACCAAGTTTGAGAAGTATATTATTGAGTGGTTTGTATACGTTTTGTTATTCCCATTTATATTTTTGTTGTTATCAGAATTATCGGTAAAACTCCTTGTTGCTATTCTTCATTTCTCTGTAGAATCCACAAAAAGTATTGAGAACATATCGGTTACAAAAAAACTTATTGAGTTTGCGAAAGGTGAAAATAGTGTATTCTTGTTTTTCTTAACTGTTCAATCATGTTTTATGATTGGAAGCACATATTGGCGGAAATTCCCTTTTATTAAAACGTTCTTATGTATTGTGGGTATTTCAATTGCTCTGTTCTTTTATGCTTTACAGGCAAAGAATCAAGATATTCTGATTGCATACAACTATGTCTATGTAATATTCACTCTAATAGCATGGGCATTATCATATATTATTTTTCGAAGGAAAGCAACATTAATATAATCAAAGATAATTAAGCCTACTTCGGTAGGCTTTTTCGTGTCTTTTACCACACCGCTCAATCAAAGTAGCTTTGCGTCGTAAAATCGCAAAGCTATTTTGATTATGATTGACATCCAACAATTGACATCGTTGATCTCCGCATTCCGCGTCGAGACCGAGAAAGAAAGCATCTCGCCCGAGACCGTCGGCTCCATCCTTCAGGCCATCGCCGACCTGCTGGCCACCGCCACCAGCGAGACCGAGTACAACATCATCCGCTTCTGGAAGGAAACGAAAGGCAGTTCCGTTTCCTCTACGACATCCAGCAGCGCAACGTCGATGACCACAGCAACGTCATCCTGTCACTGGTGGCACGTAGCCTGCTCGACGGGGCCACCTCGTCGCTCACGCTCGCCATCGGCCCGGCCACACGCACCCGTGCCAGCGTGCTCACCGACGAGGACTACTCAATGAAGATAGAACTGCCCCTGGCAGACTGTCCGCAGAACCTTGACATCTTCGGCATGATCACCCGCAAGGAGGTGGAGACGGGCGGCATCTTATCTGATGCGGTCCTAAAAAAGTGAAACCCCTCAAGTCAGAAAAACCGACTCGAGGGACCTCGTTTTGGAAGCGTGATCCTGTTGGGATTCGAACCCAAGACCCACAGCTTAGAAGGTATATGACAACATTATTCCAGCGGTTAATAATGAGTATATTACAAAATTTATATTAAAAGTCGCTCGTCTTTTCGCTCGTCACGACTTATATTTCTCCACTTCTTTTCTCAGTCGCTCGTTCTCTAATTCAAGCTTCTCGATGCGCGCGTCTCTCCTGTCGATGATATTGAACAGGCGCTCGATCATCATCTTGTCATTCATGCCATGGCGGTTCAGCATGACAGGAGGTTCTATGGGAAACTCCTGCTCATTGTCCGCTATTTCAGCATCTTGCTCTTTGAAGGAGACGTAGTCGTCGATGTTTTCAATTGCGAAGACCTCTTTCACCTTGTTGATGAACATCTCTGAGGTCGAAACGATTCCGCGCTCCATCTTAGAGATGTAGCCCTGGGGGAAACCGGTCTTCTCTGCCAGTTCCTTTTGAGTAATCTTTTTCTCTGACCTAATCCTTTGGATGTTAAGTCTTCGCACTAATTTTGCCATTTCTTTAAGGAAAATTATTGGTAAAATTTTTATATACACGGAAAATAAATAGTATATTTGCCGCTGTTTCTGTCAAAATTGGCAAGAATTTGGAATAAATTCTTTCCGCAAAGGTAAGAATTTTTTCCGAAACGGAACAAATATTTTCCATATTTTTTAAAAAAATTTATTATGTATCAGCTATCATTTGTCGAAATGTATCGAGTTGCTAAGGGT
The DNA here is from genome assembly GCA_900317325.1 of uncultured Prevotellaceae bacterium. GTDB lineage: Bacteria > Bacteroidota > Bacteroidia > Bacteroidales > Muribaculaceae > Sodaliphilus. The sequence goes on along the minus strand of ONGE01000017.1, from coordinate 3,090 downwards.
AAACCAACTCCATGTGAGGCCTTTATCAAAGAAGTCTGTGAACTAACCCATCGTTCAAGATCTACGGTTAGGAAGTGGGTCGTCGGCATCTCCGAACCCGACTCCAATATCAAGCACCAGCTTTCCAGGCACTACAAGACGCCTGTTAATGTGTTGTTCCCCAATTCAGATAACAGCAGCGATGAGAAGCAATGAACCACAAATCAAGTTGTCAAGCAGGTATAACATCGATGAGACCTGCACTATCCTCGGTGTTCATCGGCACACGCTGCGCCGCTATACCAACAAGGGAAAGATCCGCTGCGGTTATCACCGGGTCAACGGAAGGAAGTTCTATCTCGGCAGTGAAATCCTGCGCTTCTGGCGCTCCCAACTGTAACGGCCATGCTCAACATCGGTAAAGTCTTTTTGCCCCGCAATATCCGCGACCACTGGTTATGGGACGACGCCAACAAGTACAAGCGGTGGAATGACCTCGTCATGGAGGCCACATGGGTACGCACGAAGTTCCGATTCGGCAACGTCAAGGGATGGCTGGAAAGGGGCCAGCAGGTCACCAGTGTAAGGACGCTCATGCACCGCTGGAAAACCAGCAGCAGGTACGTTTCCGATTTTCTTGCTGACCTCGAGTCAGAAAACCTGATCAAGGTAGAGACCTTTACAACCCACACTATCATCACAATTCTCAATTATGATATCTACCAGGGAGACCCTCATGATGTGGGTGGCGCCATCCTTGAAACCACTCCTGCGGAACAGATGGGGAAACGCATCAGACAACGCGAAGGGTCACAATCTAAAGAAGATAATAATATAAATAATAATATAAACTCTTCTCTCTTATCCGTGGAGGAGCAAAATTTTGAATTTGTTGAACAGATTAAGTCCAACGACCTTGCGATGGAGCAGGCGGTAGTCGCATTGAGGTGCGAAAAAGAAAAGGTGCTGGAGCTGCTCGATATGTTTGTCAACGACAGCAACTTCATATCCAAGAGGCACGACGACTTCAACGACTTCAAGAGCCACTTCATCAACTGGTCGAGACAGTATCTAAGAAAGGAAAAACCCAATGGAAACGGAAAATCAAAGAAAGGCGGCGGAGGAAACTCCCAGGATCGATATGCGAATCGTAGAGGAACTGACGCGAAAGATCACACAGCGGAAGATTACGATTCAACGTTTTAGGTTCAACATGACCTCCTTTCAGGCGTTGAATGTGCTTGCTGCCCACTATGCGCTGGAGGTGCAACGGCGGCATGGCAACCCGTTGTTTGATGAGAACACTGAGGCCAACCTGCTTGCGCTGGCCCGATACCTCACGCAGCCAGACCCGAAGTTCGGCGTGATGATGTGCGGCACCTGTGGCAACGGCAAGACTACGCTTCTCTACACCCTGCAGAGCGCCATCAATGATCTGCATCGGTGTGGCCATTTCGAATTCCTGGGCAAGGAGTTCCGCATCGGCTTGAGGATTGTGGACGCCAAGGACATCACCGAGATTGCCAAAGACCTCGATGAGCTCAAGCAATACCGATTCCAGCAGATGCTAGCCATTGACGACCTGGGCAAGGAGCCGACCGAGGTACTGAACTTCGGAAACGTGGTCAGTCCAGTAGTTGACCTGCTCGAGTACCGATACAACCACCAGTTGTTCACGGTCGTCACAACCAACCTCACCCCAAAGGAAATCAGGGAGAAGTACGGTGCCCGCATCGCCGACCGCTTCAACGAGATGCTGGAGGTCATCAGGTTCCAGGACATCAGCTACAGAAGACTCAACCGATGAGAGATGGCAGAGGACAAGCAAAATAACAAGCCCGGCGAATACAGCAACTTTTTGGTGTACCTGAAGTTGGAGCCATACCTTGCGCAATGGGTTTCCCATGAGCACGGCCTCCCCATCAGGTTCCCAAGGGGCTCTATCGAGAACGACATCATTGAGCTCGGCTTAAAGATAAGAGACGACGACAATGATGAGGAGGTTGATCTCCCGGGAGAAGGAAAATTCCCCGTTGTTTTGCCTTTCTTCAAGCACAAGGATGTCAGATACTACAATTATCTTTCCGATAGTTCAAAGGAGCATCTCATCCATTGTCTGAAGATACGATTTGCAATCGCCCTTTGGAATGACCTGTACAAGTTCGGCAACATCGGCATCCAGAAGCAGGACCTGATATATGCCTGGATGGACGCCCACGATATAGATGACACAGAAACCAACTGGCTCGTCATCTCAAAGATCTATACCCGTAAGCGTAAGGCTTATCAACAGCAGAAAAGGCGTCGAAAAGACTCCTCTTAACATTTTTTAATTGCACTACTTCGAGGCATAAAAAATTCCCAGTGTAACCCAGTGTAACCCAGTGTAGCCCACTGTAACCCAGTGTAACCCACAAACAGTATATTAATTAAAATGGACAGACTATCACTCCCAGGAATCAAGGCCATCGGCTATATCCCAGCCGAACGGCTGCAACGAGAAATCATGTACAAACACCTCGCTGGAATCCCAGTGGGCATCTTCACCAACGTGACGCCTATAGCGTTTGTCGGCGTGCCCACCTGCGAGGCCGTTTCGACGTATAACAACAACGGCAGGGTAGAGCAGACCACCTTGCGCTTCCAGACGCTGGACGACGTGCCCCTTTACCAGCACATCGCCTTCGTCGTGACCGACTGCAACAACCAGACGTATGTCATCGGCCAGCATGAGAAGCCGCGCCCCATCATCAAGGAAAGCGGACACACGGGAACGCCTTCCGGCGATCCCGCAGTCCGCACCTATGAGGTGACGCTCTATGCCCAGAAATCGCTCATTCCGTGCACAACGACATAAGTATAATAATTTTTTCATAGGCTAAAGATTTAAAAGTTAATAAATAAGTAAGCTCTGATACATGAATCTGAAGTGCCGTCGCTGGGACAGCGGTGGCACTTTTTCTGCTCTTGACACCTGCGCCGTCTTGGGCGCAACCGCTTGCAGGAAGAATCTGCCATGTTGCCCCTGAAAAACAAGCCAAACATACTTTCACTTGTTCACCGTCGCCTCCCTTGCCTTTCCGCTGCAAAGTTAATGCGGCTTACCCACAC
>ONGE01000016.1 GCA_900317325.1 uncultured Prevotellaceae bacterium | reverse complement strand
TCGACGATGTCGCCCATCTTGTCCTCCTTGAGGCCACGGGTGGTGATGGCGGGAGTACCCAGACGCAGACCGCTGGTCTGGAAGGCGCTGCGGTCATCGAAGGGAACCATGTTCTTGTTGACGGTGATGTCGGCAGCAACGAGGGCAGCCTCGGCAACCTTACCGGTCAACTCGGGATACTTGGTGCGCAGGTCAACCAGCATGCAGTGGTTGTCGGTACCGCCCGAGCAGATCTTGTAACCCTTGTCGATCAGGGCCTGGGCCATAGCGGCGGCGTTGGTGCGTACCTGGATGGCGTAGTCCTTGAACGAAGGTTGGAGAATCTCACCGAAGGCAACAGCCTTAGCAGCAATCACGTGCTCCAGGGGACCGCCCTGCACGCCGGGGAATACGGCGCTGTCGAGCAGCGACGACATCTTGCGGATGACGCCCTTCTTGGTGGTCTTGCCCCAGGGGTTGTCGAAGTCCTTACCCAGCAGGATGATACCGCCACGGGGACCGCGCAGGGTCTTGTGGGTGGTGCTGGTAACGATGTGGGCATACTTCAAGGGGTTGTTCAGCAGACCTGCGGCGATGAGGCCGGCGGGGTGTGCCATGTCGATCATGAGCAATGCGCCCACGCTGTCGGCAATCTTGCGCATGCGCTCATAGTCCCACTCGCGGCTGTAGGCGCTGGCGCCACCGACGATCAACTTGGGACGCTCGCGTTGTGCCACCTCTTCCATCTGGTCATAGTCCACCAGGTTGGTGTCGGGGGTCACGTTATATTCACAAGCCTGGAACATCAGACCCGAGAAGTTAACGGGGCTACCGTGTGAGAGGTGACCACCATGAGCCAGGTTCAGACCCATGAACTTGTCGCCGGGCTTGAGGCAAGCCATGAAGACTGCCATGTTGGCCTGTGCGCCCGAGTGGGGCTGCACGTTCACGTACTCGGCGTCAAAGATCTGTTTCAGGCGCTCGATGGCAACGTTCTCACTCTCGTCAACGCACTGGCAACCGCCATAGTAGCGGTGGCCGGGATAACCCTCGGCATCGAAGTTCTCACTGGCGATGAGCTCAATGCCGTGTTGCTGACGCTGATGTTCACGCTCGATGATGTCAAAAATCACTTTGTCTCGTTCCATTGATTTTTAGTTTTAGTTTTTTTTTGTTGAGAAGCAAAATCCTGCGTCTCGGTTTGTTAGTATTAAAGTTATTTAGTCGTTTTCGGTTTCTTGCGGACTGTCCAGCCGAAGTGTCCCAACTCCTCGCCCATCGCATAGTAATGGCCGTGGCAATAGGTAATCAGGTCGGCGGCCTTGAGGTCGAGGGCTCCGGTCTCGGGGTCAATGAATCGGTCATCGGCAATGACGTTCATCACCTCGGCGATGAACATGTCGTGGGTGCCCAGACGCATGATATCCCTCACCCGGCACTCGATGCTCACGGGGGCTTCCTGGATGTAGGGGGCAGCGACAGTTTCACCCTTGACTGGCGTCAACCCCATTTCGCGCCACTTGTCGTAGTCACGTCCCGAACGCACACCGCACCAGTCGGTGGCACGGGCCAGGTCGCGGTTGGTCAAGTTGAGCGTGAATGCCATGTTGCGCTCCACGATGCCGTGGCTGTGGCGCTCGGGCCTGATAGACACATAACACAAAGCCGGGTCACTGCAGATGGTACCCGTCCACGCCGCCGTGAACACGTTATATTCCTCGGGCGACGCCCCGCAACTGACCAGCAGTGCGGGCAGCGGGTATATCATGGTGCCTGGTCTCCAGTTCTGTTTCATATCACAGTCACAATTCAAGGTGCAAAAATAGGCATTTTTTCCTTAACGCAGACGCTTTTAGTGAAAATTTTCGGCACTTTCCCAGTTGTTAATAACTTTCCCTTATCGGGCGCTTGGCGGGACGGTGAAAAAGTTTATCTTTGTGGATTGTAAAACAACCAATCATAATCGACCCACCGTGCACATCGTAATAGCAGGAAATATCGGTAGCGGTAAGTCCACACTGGCCGAAATGCTCGCTAAGCATTACGGCTGGGAGCCCTTTATGGAACCCGTGATAGACAATCCCTACCTGAGCGACTACTACAAGGACATCAAGCGCTGGTCATTCGCACTCGAGGTGTTTTTCCTGAAACAGCGTTTCAAGGACATCCTGGGCATCAACGCCAGCGACAAGACCATCATCCAGGACCGCAGCATCTTTGAAGGCGTGTACATTTTCACCGCCAACAACCATGACATGGGTAACATGGATGACCGTGACTTCGAGACCTACATGGAACTGTTCGAGCAGATGATGACCATCGTCAGGTTACCCGACCTGATGATTTACCTGCGCTCCAGCGTGGCCCATCTGGTGGACAACATCCACAAGCGCGGACGTGATTACGAACAGACGATGCCGTTGAAGTACCTGTCCAACCTGAATGAGCGCTACGAGGAGTTTGTCATGAACACCTATCAGGGCCGCAAACTCGTCATCGACGTGGACGACATCGACTACAAGAACAACCCCGAGGACTTTGCCGCCATCGTCGACAGGATCGACGCGACCATGTTCGGCATCTTCGGACCACTGGATTAACAGTGAGTTAACAGTTAACAGTGAACAGTTAACAGTGAACAGTGAACAGTTAGCCAACGACAAAAAACTAGAAACTAGGGACTAAGGACTAGGGACTAAAAACCAAAGAACTAACAACTTAAAACTAAAGATATGCATATAGCAGTAGCAGGAAACATCGGCAGCGGCAAGACCACCTTGACCAAGCTGCTCGCCAAGCACTACGGATGGAGCCCTCGGTTTGAGCCGGTGGACAACAATCCCTATCTGGAAGATTTCTATGCCGACATGTCTCGCTGGTCATTCAACCTGCAGATCTACTTCCTGAACAAGCGTTTCAAGGAGGTAGTAGAAATCTCGCAGAGCGACGCGAACATCATTCAGGACCGCACCATCTATGAGGACGCATGCATCTTCGCTCCCAACCTGCACGGCCAGGGCCACATGAGCGACCGCGACTTCAACAACTACAAGGACTTGTTCGAGTTGATGATGTCACTGGTCAAGATGCCCGACCTGATGATCTACATCCGTTCCACCATCCCTAACCTGGTTCAGCAGATTCAGAAGCGCGGTCGCGAATATGAGCAGACCATGCGCCTGGATTACCTTGAAGGCCTCAACAAGCGCTACGAGGACTGGATTGCCGACTACAAGGGCAACCTGATCATCATCAACGGTGACGAGATCAAGTTCGGCGACAGCCCTGAGGACTTCCAGAAGGTGTGCGACATGATCGATGCCAACCTGTTCGGCATCTTCTCCCCATTCAACCAGCAACGCTGACAAGGCAGGATTCAGTCTTCAACGGGTTTGCTGCCCGAGAGGAAGATTTGCCCAATTCGCGGTTTTATGGTACTTTTGCGGCATGATTGCCAAGCGACAGATATGGGCAATCGTGCTGATGGCGGCCAGTGTGCTGCCCGCATTGGCACAGGTAGCCGTTGACCATTACAGGGACGACGGCACTCGATATGTGTGCTCACAGCAAGAAATACTGTACGACAACTTTTTCCACGCCGCCCGTTTTGCCGTAGCGGCTACTGCCGACGCCAGCGGCCTGGTGTCGTTCTCGCTCGAGGTGACCTATGACGAGGGCCTGCTGCACGTCTCGCGCGGCGACAGCCTGACGTTGATACTGCGAGGCGGTGACCACATCGTGCTCACCACCGACCGCGAAATCGGGCGCGGCGATATCGTCAAGCGGCATTATCTCACCTACAACGACTACTATGTGACCTGCCATTACCAGATCAGCACCTACGACATCCAGCGCATCTCGCGCAACAAGGTCACCAAGCTGTCCTTCAAGAACGAGAATCACTCCTTTGACAGGAAACTCGACAAATTCCAGGACCGTTTCAGGAGGCAATTCACTGCGGTGTACCGGTACTTGATGGGGAACTGACGGAGATAACGGAAAAAACGGAGAACTCAGAGAACTTGGAGAACTTGGAGAGAAAAGAGATTGCAGTAATGATAACAAACAAAGCGGCCGGGATTGACTCCCGGCCGCTTTGCAATATCGTTGTAATGGTGATTATTTCACTTTCAGCACCTTGCCTTCAACAACCTTGTCGCTGGTCATGCCATTCAGCTTCTTGAGCTGGGCAACGGTGGTGTTGTTGCGGGCAGCAATCTTTTCCAGGTTGTCACCCTTCTGGACCTGATAGGTCGAACGGCTCTTCTCGCGGCTTTCCTTGGTGGATTTCTTGGTGCTTGCAGTTACCTGGTGTTGCTCCTTCTTGCTGCTGCGAGTGCTCGTTGCGGCGGGCTCGGCAGGTTTCTCGGTCGACTTCTTGGCGGCAGCATAACGCTTGCTGGGCGCATAGTCACGAGCCTTGGTGTAAGTGCTCTTAGTGAAGGTGTAGCTGTCGGTGTGGGTGCAACGGTTACCGAAATCAAAGATAGCCTCGGGGTTGATGGCGTAGCCCATGAAACGAGTCTCGAAATGCAGGTGGGGACCCGTGCTGCGACCGGTGTTGCCACTCAATGCGATGGGCTGGCCAGCCTTGACATACTGGTCGGGCTTCACGAGGAAGCGTGACAAGTGGCCGTAAACAGTCTCCAGACCGTTCTCATGACGCACGATAACGTAGAAGCCGTAACCGCCACGCTCGAAGCGCGTCAAGCGCACGCGGCCCGAGAATGCCGAGTAAACGGTGTCACCGATAGCCGAACGCAGGTCAATGCCCTTGTGGGTACGACCGAACTGAGGACGATAGCCGTAGTGCGAAGTCACATAGTTACCCTTGATGGGCATCACATAGTGGCGAACGTCAATCACCTTGGAGTTAGGCACGTTGGCGTCCTTATAGCAGTTAACGAGATCGCTGTCCCAACCCTCGGTGTAAATGTCGGGCTCGGGCTCACATTCCTCGTAAAGGTCAGCAGCATATTTCTGGGCTTCCTGGACACGGATCTGGTCCTTCACGCGGTTCTGCTTAGCGAGCAGATCGTTGTGCTTCTTGCTGAAACTTGAAGCCGTTTGCATATTCTGGGCCGATATGCTAAGCGCAAAAAGGGTTATCGCCGTCAAGGCGAGATATAATCGTTTTATACTCATTTCTGATGATTTTCTAAGTCATTTGTTTTTAAGAACGTCCAAAATTACTCATTTATTTTGTAAAACAGGGCATTTAGTCTGCTAAAAAGTGTAAAGTTTGGTTTCATTCTCTAAACAAAGCACATTAATCATTTGGTTTTCAATGGAATAAAAAATTCACAAATGCAAACAGTTTTGATTCCAAAATCCAATAATCAGGACCTGTTATTTCCATGCGGGATCACTCTCGTTCCAGCATCGGTCAAGGGCTGTGACAGCATATTGCCAATTGTCCTTCCCGCCGTCGGGCAGGACAAATGAGTTCTCGCCAGTGATGGCCATGATGTTAGCCGCGTCGTCGAGTTTACCCTTCTTGCCCTTGGGGTAACGGTAAACGACAAAACGCACTGCCTGCTGCATGGGGTCGTCGGTATTGTGGGCTTCCCATGTCAGGCACTTCTTGCCGTTGATTTTCTTGACCTTTACATCGTGGACACGGTGAGGTTTCTCACTGTCCAGCCAAGTGTAGGCCGGGATGAGCGCCGGATGGCTCATCTGGTTGTTATGCAGCGAGTCCAGCACCCCATTGAAGTTACTGGTGATGCTGTAGGCGGGCCACCAGGTGACGCCATGCACATCGTCCATCGCACGCTGCAAGCGCAACTTGTGGTCAAGCTGGGTGGGATTGGCGGTGTCGCCGCCCTCGTCGGCGATGTCCTGATGTGACATCACGTTGTTGACGGCCTGGCCATAGTACATGTGACGGCCGTTGGCATGCTCGTTCCACCAGTGCATGAGGACGAGGTCGCTGGCCCTCTCATGTTCAAGTTCCCAATAGAGTTGCGGCACCATATAATCGACCCAGCCCTCGGCCGTCCACTTGGGACAGTCGGCATACAGGGCATCGTAGCACTGGAGGCCATTGGTCTCGCTGCCGTCGGGGTCGCTGGCCTTGTTGCGCCAGATGCCGAAGGGGCTGATGCCGAAGCGCACCCAGGGCTTCACCTCCTGGATGGTGCCATGCAGCTGCTCGATGAGCAAATCCACATTGTGACGGCGCCAGTCGTTCTTGTCCCACCCGATGCCATAAGCATCATAGGATGCCGTGTCGGGGAACTCCACCCCGGTGACCGGATAGGGATAGAAATAATCGTCCATGTGCAGGGCATCGATGTCATAGCGCACCAGGATGTCCCTGACCACCGTGTCGATGAAGTCGCGGCATTCGGGCAGTCCCGGATCGAAGTACAACTTGCCGTCAGCATACTTGAGGAACCACTCGGGGTGCTCATAATAGATGTGTCCCGGCGCGGGCTTGTCGTCCTCGCTGCTGGTCACACGATAAGGGTTGATCCAGGCGTGCAGTTCCATGCCACGCTTGTGGGTCTGCTCAATCATGAACTGCAGGGGATCCCACACGGGCTGCGGGACCTTTCCCGGCTCTCCCGTGAGCCAACGGCTCCACGGTTCAAGGTCGCTCTGGTAAGCAGCGTCGGCCTGGGGACGAATCTGCCAGATGACGGCATTGCAGTTGGCACGTTGCAACAGATCCAGTTGCTTGATAAGGTAATCACGCGTTTGCTCAGGGGTCATCTGGGCATATTGCTTCTGCCCGATGATGTGCATCCAAGCGCCACGGAATTCATGTTTAATGACTGGGCCGTCCTTGGCCGTCAAGCAACTTGCCAGTGTCACAACCAGCAAGGCCATCATCAGAAATCGTTTCATCGTTATTACTTGAATTATCGGTTATTCTTCGTCAGGGATGTATTTCCAGACATAGGCACCCAGGTCCACAGCACCATTCGAGAAGCGGTCATAGCCATAGTGATCGTAACGTGCCTCCTCGGGGCAGAGCGCAGGATTGCCCTTGCCAATGGCATCGCTCTCGTTGCCCAACCTGTAGTCGAAGTAATGGTCTTCTCGCCTGGTGAGGAAGTCGGGGTCACCCTCCCAGATGCAATTGATGAAATGCTTATCGTCTTTACCGCCGCTCTTGAGCAAGCAGTAACGCAGATAGACATCAAAATTATCCAGCACGCCTTCATTGATATCTGGGGCAATGCCATAGATGATGCAGTTATCGAAATAAGCCTTTATCTTGCCGATGGCGCCATTAGAATACTCCACGTCATAGATATTGACTATGGGCAACGTGGGAACGTCAAACAAATAGTTGTTGGCAAACGTGCATTGGCTCATCATCACCTTGCCTCCGGCAAAATAGGCAACCTCCTCGGCTGCATCGCTGAATTCGGTACCGATGGCCTGTACATAGCAAGTCGCCGTCGCCAAGCAAGTCGAAGCCGAGTTGGTCAACACACAGTTCACCAGCTTGAGGGCGCAATTCGTCGTGTCGCCATAGGCCGAGCAGTGCATACCGATGCTACTGCCACGCATGATCACATGCTTGAGGACATTGCCCATCGTGGGCGGCGTGAAGATGATACCACCCCACTGGCCCGACATGACATCAAAGCTGGTCTCTCCCACAATGCGGTCCAAACGGTCGCCGCGGAAAGTGATCGGTTCCTCGGCAGTGCCGTTGGCCAGCATGCGGCCCGCACAACGCATCGCCGCCTTGTCATGGAACAAGAGCGTCACACCGGGATCGATGGTGAGTGTTGCACGCTCCGATACATACAACGTGTCATATATCAGATAGGGCTTCTCGGCAGTGAGACGAGTGTTGCGTGCAATCGTGTCGCCGTTGATACGGATTACATCCTGCCCCCACGCACTGAGCACCACCTTCTGGTTCACGCCGTTGGTGACGAACTCGAGGCGGTCCTCGATCAAGGTGGGCTCGTTCTTCTCCATCTCGTCGAGATAGGCCTCGACAAAGATGAAAATCGAGTCGTTGCCGCGGATTTCCACATTCTGGAACTCGTCGCCGCGCACGCCGTCAACATTCAGGTGGAAATGTCCCTTGGTTGTGAGGCCAGCTATCTTGATGGACGAGATATTGATCTGTTTCTTGCTGCGGTTATAGACCACCATCTGCTTGGTGGCAGTGCCCTGGAGCGTGATGACCGTGTCAAAGGCCACGGTATCCTTGTTGAATGCCAAATAGTCGCTGGACGAGGTGGTGAAACCGTCCTCGATACACGAGGAGCACATGGCCATGAGTGCGATCACGGCCGAAATCGTCCACAGTAACTGTCTCATATGATTCATTTTTCAAATAGTCTGTTATGAAATAAGAACGTGAAAAAAGAGGATTTAGTGTGTGCCAGGTGTTAACGTTCAAAAACGGCAACCATCGGGTAATGGTCACTCTCGCCCTTCTTGTCACGACGGCATGACAGAACCCGCATGTCTCCACGATACAAGATGTGGTCGATTTTCACATACAAGTGATGAGCATGGAACGTGTAAATGGGGCCAAAACCGGTGTCGGCCCAAGCGTCACGCACATCATCGCCGCAGACCGTGCGGTAAGCGAACGAGCCGGGCGTGTCATTCATGTCGCCCATCACCAGGACATCGCCTGGTGTCTCGTCAAGCACCTGCCGCACGGCCCGTGCCTGACGTGCATGGGAGCGGAATCCCACATCCAGCTTCTTGGTAACCGACTTGATGCGCTTTTTACGCCCCGACGGCGTGTTCATGGATTCTATCACCTGGCTGTCGTTCCGCGTAAACCGCAGTGAACTCAAGTGCATGTTCACCACCCTGATATTGCCGCCGGGTGCATCCACATCCCAAGCCTTGATGAAATAGCCCAACGAATCCTGAGCAAGGACAGGAGACTCGACCTCGTCGAACGGGTACTTGGAAAGAATGCCGACATCAAAAAAGTGCTTCTTGCGATAAGGGTACTTCTTGTACAGTTCCTTGAGCATGGGCTTGACCGTCTTGAGTTGCTCGTAAGAGAAATAGACAAGTCCCTCCTGGATAACCACGATATCAGCGTCCTCGTCGAGGATGTAGCGCATATTCTTGCTGGGATGATCCCCGTCGTTCCAGTTAAACTGGGTCACGCTCATCGTCAACACCTTGAGTGGCGTCTTGCCCTCCTTGGCCTCACGATGCCCCAGATTGAACGGGGAGATGAGCCGCAATGTGGGCCACGACAGCAAGAGGGCTCCGACGATGATGACCGCTGCGCGCCATTGCTTGCACAAGGCCAACACGGCCAGCAGCAACAGGACAACGAGTGTCACAATCGGCAAGGCCAACGTAGCCATCGAGGGCATTACCCAAATGGTGGGATCTACACGCCCGCCATAGGCTGAGATGAGCAACACAAAGGCCGCTATGATGGCCAGTAAACGTGCAATGTATTTCATCATGCAATCATCAAGTTCATTTCAGTTTCCAACCCGGCCGGAAGAAGGGTTGTTGAGCAGTAAACCGGGGAGCATAGGTTTTCAAGAGCCATATCAAGGGCCACTCCAGCAACATCGTCAGCGTGAACACCATCATTGTCAACCCAATGCCCGGTTCCATACCCTGACGTATGAGCAGGAAACGGATGGGTTGGAGGATGAGCGGATGGGTTCCCAGGATAATCAAGGAATAACGCCCGTAGTGACACAGGACGGGGATACGAGGCAAGGGCTTGCAAGCCCAGAAAAGCGCCAAGATGGCCACAAAGGGCAACACGTACAGTTTCCAGTAAACCGGCAGAATCTGGAAATGCAGGTTCGTGAAGTCGCTCAACCAGTAGATGGGCAATGCCACAAGCAGCAGCGCGACAATGCCGATTCGGTCCCAGGATGAAGCCTGCAAGGCGCCGATACGTTTCATGCCCCAGCCCAAAACAAAGTAGGGCAACGCCACCAGCGACGTGTCAAGCATGAGCGGTAACTCGATCTTGTGCACACCCAGTTCATAGCCGAGCACCGAGACTGCCGCTGTCGTGAGCAAAATGCCCCACAACGGCTTGATCCACCGTTGCATGGCGTAGAAGATGACATTGACCCAAAAGAGGCTCAGCAGGAACCACAACGGCGTGGTGTTGGGCCAGTAGCGCAGGGTGAACGGCTCGACCAGTTCGGCAAGGCGCACCTCTATAGGTTCGGCCCCAAGCGCCATGCGCACGACCAGTTCCAGCAGGCGCACCCCGAAGGCAAAGAACACGAAAAAAACAAACGGCACAAGGATGTTGTTGACCTTGCGCCGCGTGAAATCGGCATACCCGTCATAGAGTTTGAAGAAGATGCCCGAGATGAAGTAGTACATCGGCAGCCTGAACGCCTGCAGCGCGTCGTTCAAGTGCGGAGCCAGATAATTGAAAAACTCATGGTCGATGTGGTACATCACGATGAGCATGATGCACAGGCACTTCATGAAGTCGATGTAGGCAATGCGCCGCTTTTCCATCATTTCAACACTCCAGTCAGGCTGTGCCAATCACGGCTCAAAGCTTAGACTTCACCATTTCCAGGACACGCGAGAAGTCGGTCATCTCGGCAATCTCCTCGGGCTCCAAGTCGATGTCGAAGCTGTCCTCGAGTTCAGATGCCAGCGTGAGGTGATGCAACGAGTCCCAGCGATCACAATTCTTCTGTGAAGCCGTTGTCGTGACATCTTCCATGTCAAACACCTCGCGCATAATCTCTAAAATCCTATCTTCCAAGTTCATAAAACTCTAATATTGTAACAGTTCTTGATTTCAAACACAGTATCAAGCATCATCTCATAATGCTTGGTCCCGTCGTCTTCCTTGCTCACACAAGTCATGCCCATGCGGTCATAGAAATCGGCCGTCTGGCCATTCTTGGCCGTGGGCAAGTAAACAGCCGTCAGCTTGCGGTAACCGTCAAGCCTCATGAGATTGAGCACCGTCTTGAAGAACGCCTCCTCGATGCCCTTGCCCAGAATGCGGCAGCTGAGCAGCAATGTGTCGATATTCAATGTGATGTCGTCAACCGGTTCCATGAATATCGTGCCCGTGATGCCGCTGTCGCCGAAACGGTCACTCACAACCATGCAATAAACGTGCCAACCGCCGTCAATCAAGCGGTTCACCTGATCCTCGGCATAGCGCCTCGTGGTAAGATTGAACTGGTTGGTTTTCTGGGTCATCTGAGCGATGCGCGGCAGGTTATGCTCGTCGGCGGGAATGACATCGATAGAGATATCCAGGCTATAGAGATAATCATCAAAATCGGTGAAACGCGACTGCTCGGCCTGTCGCAGGGCGTTGGCCTGGTATTGCTGGTTCTTGGCCCGGTCCTCATCGGTCACCGCATAGATGCGGAAGTATTTCCCGACCAGATCCTTGAAGAACGGCATGAGTTGATAAGGCTTTGAGGGGAACTCGGGCACCTCGACCTGCGGCAGCATCTGCCTGATGAGCTCCCGCTCGGCAGGATTGTCATCAAGGAAGACCATGCTGTCCAAGCCGATGTTCAATTCCTGAGCCAGCTCACGCATGTTGGTGGCCTTGTCTTGCCAGTTGATGCGAAGGGCGCTGAAGTGCTCCCGCTTGAGCACCATCGCCGGATTCTTTTCCCAGGCCTCCTGCACATCGGCCTCGTTGTTCTTGCTGCACACCGCCAGTATCACGCCATCGGCCGCCAGCTGCTTCAAGGCCCGCTGCCAATAGGAATAGGCCTTGCCGGGGTAATCGCCGCCCAACTGGATGCCGTCAACGCCATCCTCGCCGAGCACCCCACCCCACAACGTGTTGTCGAGGTCCAGGACCAGGCATTTCATGCGTCGCAGGGCCATCTCATCCTCGATGCGTTGCCACCAGGACTTGAAATCACGCGCCAGCTTGGGATTGAGCAGCGACTGTGACATCATGTAATACTTCCAGTCCACCAGGGTTGCAGCATCGTAACGGGACGTGAATTCGGTGAAGTCCACCCACTTGACACCGGGGCGTTCCAGAGACAAGCGCATCGCATGGCTGTTGAACGCCGCAATCGCCTCCTCGACCGCCACTTCATCTCCTGTGAGCCTCAAGGGGAAAAGGTTGACCAGCGAAAAGATGATAAACGGCTTGGCAGCATCGATGCCCGAAAGCACCAAGTCCAACTGATCAATATAAGCCGTGACTTCCTGGGCCAACTGACCGGCATCGGGATTGACCGGCACCTGGTAGAACCAGATGTAACGGTCAACATCACCCGGGACCATACTGATGTCGCCATAGCCCGAATAGGCCATGCCGTCATCGCCCAAGAAAGCCTCTATCGTTTGATTACGGAAAACGTAAGTTGACATGCTCTTCTTTTATTTTCGGATCTTGCGATATATACCACTCATCAGTTTCCACAGGCGGGGACGCATCATCAGGAAGTGGATGAGTTTCCATTTTGCACCATGATAACAGGCCTCGGGACCGACACAGGGAAACGGATACAAGCCCGCTTGACGGATTCGATCCAAGATATCGTCCACGCAGCCACATGTCAAGGCTTTGGTCATGGCAAAATACAAGTAAACGTTTCTCAGGCCCGACACGCTGGCAGGTGAAGTCTCACCCGTTGCCGCCTCGTAACTGCTGATGGTCTCATTAATCGAGGCCGCCGAGTCCACCTGGCTCAAGATGCGCCGTTTCAAGTGTGCGATGTCTGGGTTGTGCATCGCGCTGTCGCCACGCTTGACGTAGCAATAGACCGTCGATTCATCATGGGCCACCCGGCTGGCATTGAGCAACAAACGGGCTATGAGTGCGCCGTCCTCGCACACGATGAGCGACTGGTCAAAACGCCACTGGTTCTCGTTCAGATAGTCACGGTTGACCAGAAAGCGCCAGATGTAAGGAGTCATCACGTGTGACTTCAGGTATTCAACGCCCGTCAGGGTTCCTGTCGAAGGATAATTGTCGCCACGATGGGAAGGGAGCAGATTACCGTCGGTGTCCACGTTCTTGTAGTTGAACACGAGCACATCCAGTTCATCGTCCACAGCACGCTTCAGCAGCCGGTTCATCATGCCCGGTTCCAGGCGGTCGTCACTGTCCACAAATTGCAGATACTGGCCACGAGCCTGGTCGATAGCCTTGTTGCGAGCGGCGCTCACGCCGGCATTGGCCTGAGTCAGCAACCTGACTTGAGGATGATTGCCGATAAAGGCTTCGACAACAGCCTTGCTGCCATCGGTAGAGCCGTCATCAACGACCAATACCTCATACTGGTCCTCTTCCAGCCCCTGGTCAACAATAGACTGCAAACACCGCTGCACGTAGGCCTCGGTGTTGTAAAGAGGGACAATATATGTCAACAGGGGGGATGTCATCAAGGCAGGTCTTGCTCGACCAATTCAACCAGTCCCACATCCTTCTTGAACAAGAAAGCGATGCGGCGATTCTCCATCGCACAAGCGGGTACCGGCCCTGTCACCAGCAGGAATCGCTGGCCGCGCAGGGATTGAATTGAGTTCTCGATATCTTGCACCTGGTAACACAGGTGATAAGGCGTCACACCCGAGCTGGCAAGCGTGCGGGCCACAGGGCTCTGGTCGTCGAGCGGCTCCAGCAATTCAAGGCGGGGTGCGCCCTCCTTGTCAAGAAAACAAACGCGCACATGCTGTATCAAATCATCAACAACAGGTGCTGCAGTATAACCCATCGCCGCATAGAACGGCAAGGTTTTTTCTATTTTGTGGCAGGCGATGCCAACGTGGTGGAATGTCAACTCGCTATTCATCAATACTCGATAACGGGCGATACCTTGCAGTCACGCATCTGCATGATCGCAGCGCCCCAACTCAAGCCAGCGCCAAATGCACTCATCACCACCGTATGACTACCATCGAGCTGACCACTCAACTCACTGGAGACGGTCAAGGGCACCGATGCGCTGCTCGTATTGCCATACTTGCTGATGCAGTAAGGGACACGGTCGGGCGAAATCTTCAGTTTCTTCACAAAGAAATCCATCATGAAGCGGTTGGCCTGATGAAAGACCAGATAATCCACGTCGTTGATGGTCTTTTCGGTTTCCTTTAGCAGGAGTTTGATGCTCTTGGGCACCTTGCTGATGGCAAAGTTAAAGACATCCATACCATCCATGAACACCTCAAGGTCGCTGCGGATGTTGCCTTCTTCCTGTTCACGTTCGACACACGAGTCGGGCGTAATGGGATTTCGCATTCCAGCATGAATCTTGAGGGTGTTCTCGCCACTGCCGTCGGTATAGAGCATGAAGGTTGAATCACCATAGTCGCCCTTCTCGATAAGCGTTGCGGTTCCGGCATCACCATAGAGGGGCCAATCCACCTTGTCGCGACGATTCACAATCTTGGAAAACGTCTCTCCGTCAAGCAGCAGCACGCGATTAATGCCCTGCATCGAAGCATAGGCAAATGCAGTGCTCAGAGCGAACAGATAACCCGAGCAACCCAGCGAAATGTCAAAACACAAGGTCTCTCGCGGCAGTCCCAAACGCTGCTGCAGCAGACAAGATGTTGCAGGGATACGGTAGTCGGCCGTCTGGCTCATGAACAACAGGACATCGATGCTCTCGGGAGCGATCTGATTGTCTTCCATCAACCGACGCGCAGCCTTGAAGCACAAATCACTTGCAGTGACATCGGGGGCCGCGATTCGACGCTGTTCAATGCCGATGTTACTGATGGTCTTCTCGATCTCTTCCTCGGGAATCAGATATCCTAAATCCTTATTGTAAACAATTTCGGGGGGCACACAAGCACTCAGTGCCTTGATACCCACTCCATGAAATGTTATCTTAGCCATAAATTATCAGGCGATTAATCGTTCAAATCTTCTCTTGAACCTCAACAGAGAAACCACGCCAATATATACACAAAGACCGCCCTAGTCCAATCACTACAGCAGTCATCATACTATTTCACAATATTTACTCGACTCTGGATTTGACAATATCATACAAATCCTTGATTGTGGTGCTGTTGCGGATATCATCACCGCGGAATTCAACATCATATTCCTCGTCAATCATAGCGATGACCGACAAAGCGAACAACGAGGACCATTCCTCCAGTTCCTTGAACCGAGTTGTGGCGCATATAGTATCGGGGTCTGTTTCGTCAAACAGATCCGTGAAATTCTCTATGAATTGTTCAAGACTCATCATTTTACTAACGTAAAATCAGACGATATATTTTTTTCACGAGGCGCAAAAATACGCAAAATTTCTTACACGAGGCTCAAATATCACTAAAAAAATGAATTTTCTCAGCATCCTTACTGATAACAGTCATCTTATCAGCGCCATTTCTCCCTCTTTAGAAGTCAAATTTCTTGGCGGGAACACCCAAGTAAGTGCAGTTATCACGCGGTGTGGTCATGAGCACACTGTTGGCTGCCAGCGTGACGCCATTGCCGATGGTCATCCCTTGAAGGACCACACTTGCCACTCCAAGCAGATTGCTGTTGCCAATGGTGATGCCACCTGAGAGATGAGCTCCTGGCATGAGGCCGTTAAAGTCTCCGATGGTGTTGTCATGGCCAATGACGACATGATCGTTGATCAGGTTGAAACTGCCGATGGTGACATCGCAAGAGATCATGCAACCATTCTGAATCACATTCCCCTCGCCCATGGTAACCGTCTGCTTATCAACATAAAACAGCGACGGGTCGATGAGGTTGGGAAATGAGATATGATGGTTGGTGATACTCTCGCGGATGCGGCGAACAGCCTTGTTGTCGTTGATGGCTATAGCGACTGCCAACGGCTCATTCACCTGCAGCAGGGCGTCCATGCCACCCAGCACGGTGCCGTAAGAAGACACCGGGGTTCCGGCCTGCTTGGTGTCGTCGAAGAAGCCAATCAGGTTCCAGTCTCCGCCGCTGGCATTTATTCTCTTGATCAGACAGGCCGTTTCCTTGCCGAATCCACCAGCCCCATAAATAGCTATGTTCATACTCATTTGGGTTTTAGGCATTTGGGTACAGGCTCATTTCTTGCAGCAAGCCTTGATTTCTCGTGCCACGCGTTCCACGTCCTCATCGCTCACCCAAGGACCGCTGGGAAGGCACAAGCCAATCGAGAAGAGCTCCTCGCTCACGCCATTGACAAATGCGGGCGCGCCGCTGAACACAGGCTGTGTGTGCATCGGTTTCCACAAGGGGCGAGACTCGATATTGCAACTCTCAAGATGCTGACGAACAGTCTCATAGTCGGTTCCCGTCTTGTTGGGGTCAATGAGAATCGTGTTAAGCCAGTAGTTGCTGTCGGAACGCTCATCGGCATTGGTGTGAACACTGATGCCGTCAACATCGGCAAACAATTCAACATAGCGGTCACACAGGTGACGATGATGTGCCAGATGCTCATCGAGCACGGTCATCTGTCCCCTGCCGATACCGGCACAGATGTTACTCATGCGGTAGTTATAGCCGATTTCCTTGTGCAGATAATAAGGCATGGGTTCACGGGACTGTGTGGCATAGAACATGGTCTTCTTCTTGGTTGCCTCATCGGGGCAAATCAGGGCACCGCCACCACTGGTGGTGATCATCTTGTTGCCGTTGAAGCTCATGATGCCAAATTCGCCGAATGTGCCGCACAACTGTCCACGGTAACGCGAGCCGAAAGCCTCGGCCGAATCCTCAATGACAGGAATCTCGTAGCGGCGGGCTATCTCCATAATGTCGTCAATCTTGGCAGGCATGCCATACAGATAGACCAGAATGATGGCCTTGGGCTTGCGACCTGTTTTGGCGATACGGTCCTTGATGGCATCCTCGAGCAGATTGGGATCGATGTTCCATGTGTCGCGCTCGCTATCCACAAACACGGGAGTAGCGCCCTGATAGACAATGGGATTGGCACTTGCCGAGAACGTCATGGACTGGCAGATGACCTCGTCATCACGCCCTACGCCCAAATTGACCAGCGCCAGATGAATCGCAGCAGTGCCCGAACTGAGGGCCACCACGTGTTTTCCCTCGCCACACAACTGCTCCAGGTCTTGCTCAAAGGCATTCACATTGGGGCCCAGAGGCACGACCCAGTTGGTGTCGAACGCCTCTTGAATGTATTTCATTTCCTGACCACTCATGTGAGCCAGACAGAGTAAAATCTTGTTGTTTGCCATAATATATATTCTCTTCTTTAATTATTTACACTTCAGGTGCGTGACCGGCATATACGGTTCGATGTGCCGCCAGTTCACGGATAAGGACCTCACTCTTGGCGGCCAACGCTTTATCTGAAAGCGGGAGGTTGGTCACCGTTTTGACACCGGGAATGAAACTGTCACCAGTCAGAATCATATCACCTATCATCCATGTCACGCATGACGGATTGTGGCCCGGAGTGAAAACAGCCTCGGCCCTGATGCCGTCAAATAAATCTACACATTCACCATTCTCGACCAGATGAACATGGGTAGTATCAATGAGCACAAAGGGGTCACCGTTGTATTTAGAAAGGTTCAGCTTGTCGCTCAACAACGCTTCCAGTCCCGGCTCATTGGTGAAAACCGGCAACGAGGGGATCAATTCGGCCAACTGATTCAAGCCATAAATGTGATCGAAGTGGGCGTGGGTAAGCAACACCCCTTTCAGCGGGCCAACGATTGCAGGAAGTATCTTGTCCACATCACCACAGTCAACAAGCCATGAAGCGCCATCGTGGACGATGACATAGCTGCAAGACCTGAAAAGTGAATTGACTATCTGACGAACTTCCACCCCTAATATCTATAGTATTCTAATGATAGAACGATAAATTATCGACTATATTGCCCATTACTGAGCATGGAGATAGAAGACAGAGTCGTTGGGGAAAACCTTCTTGAGAGACTGCACCTTGGAGCACTCGGCTTGACGTGCCCGTTCAATGACCTCGTCAAGATGCTCGGCGAACATGGGGCCAGCCTGAATCTGCGGTCCCTCGATGCTGGGTTGCAAGTTGAATTCGATGAACAGCGGCTCGCCATCGGCAGTCACCGTCATATCCCACCCTACCAGGTCGAAATAAGGCAAGCGCCGATGCATACCGAGCAAGGTCTCCACCACCTTGTCGAAGTGAGGAATCACCAGATTCTCGACACCGGTCTCCTCGGCGAGAGAATTCACCTTCATGCTCTTGAAGCGATAGGCCCTGTCATCGACTGTTCCGTCCGCCCCGACACGGCACATGGCACCGCCCTGCGACACATTATCCTTGATTGCGCCCTTGTTACCATAACGGATAAACGAGTAAGGATACAGGAACTCGTAGGTTCCGTCAAGTTTGCGGTAAGAAAAGAGACGCATCGAGTTGAGCGAAGTGGGATTCAATCGCTGGATATCAGGGTGCTGCTTCACCTTCTCCTGGACGATGAAATTGTGACCATATTGTTTCAACAAAGCCACCAGCTCGTCGGTTCCCAAGTCCCGAATCTGGGCCACACCGTCACCATTACAGGTATCGACGGTGGGCTTGATGATCATTTCTTTACCGAACTGCTGTATCAGGCTCACAGCATCCAGCAACTGAATCTCTTCTCCACAATGGGAATAGTGACCGTTCATGTTCTTGACCACACTCTGGGGCTGTTTCACATTGGGAAACAACTCGGTATAGATATTCTTGTCAAGATAGGCATTGATGAAGTCAAAGCGATTCAGGGCCGGCAGGACGTAGAAATAATAAACGTCCATCGAGATATACCGGTCGCTGTGAATACCATTCAATTGGGAATAGTAATCGGCAAACATCATCGACACCTTGAAGTCGCGCTCCTGGAAATAGGGCGACAACTCTTTCTTGTGAGCCTTATAATCAAAATCGGGGGGCATCACATGGTCCTTGAAATACCAGTCACCCCAATGAAATTCTTTGTTGGAATTTATGTACTGAGCCATATCGCTGTAAGCATTCATTAATAATCTATCACATCAACCATCTTCACGTCACCGGCATAGAACTCCATGCTGGCCCATGCCAGCCCCACACCGAAGCCGCATGCAACGCAATGTTTCTCGGCCCCTGCCAATTGCTCACTGCAACGAGTGACCATGGTCAAGGGGATGGAGGCGCTGGTGACATTACCGTATTCCTCAAGGCAATAAGGTGTCTTCTCGGCCGGAATCTTGACGGCTTTGCGGATTTTCTCGTCGATGAACTTGTTGGCCTGGTGGAGCAACAGCAGATCAACACTCTCGACGTCGATCTCGAAAGTAGCGATCAACTCCTTGAGGGAGCGCGGCGGTTGCTTGATGGCAAAGCCGAACACGTCCATACCGTTGACAATCATGTCCACGCCGCGACGGAAGACGCCGGGCGACACTTCCTTCTCCTCGAGCGCCTCGGGGGTCACCGGCTGGCGAATGCCACCATAGGGAGCCCACACTGCATCATAGCCGCTGCCGTCAACACCGTACATGAAGTTCATGGGACGGGCATGCTCGGGGTCATACTCCAGCGCTGTTGCCGTGGCAGCATCGCCAAACAATGGGCGCACCGCCGTGTCACGCGGGTTGCGGTTACGGGTATTGGTCTCGGCCGCCACGAGAATGGCGCGCTTGAGTGTGCCATGGGACATCATAGAGCCGACAATACTCATGCCGTAAACCCAGCCCGAGCAACCGAAAGGCAAGTCAAAGACGCAGCAATCGTTGCGCAGTTTCAGGCGGTCCTGCAGAATACAAGCCGTTTGTGGCGCAATGTAGTCCCTTGAAGTGCAGACATAGGCAAAGCAATCCACATCCTGAGGCTCCCACCCCATCTTGTCGAGCAGGGCTTCTACAGCCTTGACCGTGAGGTCGGAGGCCGTGGTGTTGTCATCCACCTTGTGGTGGCGCTCGATGCCTGTTGAGGCTATCACCTTGAGGGCGTCGTTCTCATCCTTGTAGATGGGAAGAGTGCGGTTATCCTCGACTGTTGTCGGCACACAGGCACTCATGCCCGCTATGCGCACGTTGTTGATGGTTAATTGTGACATATTATCGTCATTTAAGTTTTAATCGTTGTATTTTCCCTGATGAAGTACGCGGGATGAGATCCACCCATTCCCACTGTACAGGGATTTCATGAGGTGGCAACAAATCAGTCAGACGTTTCTTGACATCGTCGAAATCGAGAGCCACATCTCCTTTTACAAGAAATGCTTTAGGCACCTCGCCCAATACGCCCTGCGGGTCGGGGACTGCGACACATGCACAATCGGCCACGCCCAACGAGAGAATGGCTCTCTCGATTGTCACAGGGCTGACTTTCTCGCCGCCCACGTTGATAAGTTCCTTTTTGCGGCCTGTCAGATAAAAACGTCCCTTGCTGTCACGATGGCCCCAGTCACCAGTTCGGAACCATTCGCCATGAAATGCTCCGTGGTTGTCCTGAGGCAAGAAATAAGAGCTGCAGACCATATTGCCACGCACACATATCTCACCGTCAACGCCATCGGCAAGCGGTTTTCCGTCATCATCAAGAACCTGAACATCCACCAGTGATGAAGCAGGACGCCCCACGCTGTCAAGATTGTCGGCATCGGTATGGAACTCACTGAACATGGCGCGGGAGGCCTCGGTAAGACCGTAGTGCATACACAGGCGTGTCGTGGGGAAGATTTCCATGAGCAGACGCTTGTCCTCGAGCGGCATGGCGGCACTACCGATTTCAATATAACGTAACTGACCAGCGAATCTCGATATCCGCCTTCCGCTCAATCGCTTGATATACTGCCAAACGGCTGGCACCATGCCGAAACCCGTCACATGCTCTGTTTCGAGAACGTTGAAGAATGACTTGAGATTGGCAAAACTGCCCACCATGACAAGGGTGGCGCCCACCGAGAGAACACACCGCATACGACCAAGGCCGAAAGAGTGGCTCAACGGCAAAGCCAAGGCTTCGACATCATCATAACCAGTCCCGATAAAGCCATTGGTGTTGCCTGCCGAACCGGCGATATTGGCATGAGACAGGCACACGCCCTTTGGAGCTCCTGTCGTTCCCGTTGTGAACATCACATCAGCCACATCGGTCGCCTTCAAGTCTGAGGGCAACGACACGTCATCGCACTTGTCAAACGGGATATCGCCAAATGAGACACAACGGCAGCCGTCAACGGCCAGGTTGTTGCCGAAAACGACCGAGGGCTTGGCGATGTCCATGATGTAGTCGAGACGCTCTCGGGGAGAAGCGGCATCCACCACCACATTCACTATGCCCAACAGATGTGCCGCAAAATAGAGATAGACAAACTCAACTTCTTTCTGGGCAGACAGCAGGATGCGATCGCCCGGATGGAGCCCATGCGACTGCAGGTAACCCGCGGCCGAATACACATTTGCCAGCAACCGTGAATATGACACGCGTTCAGCACCCTCGACAAGAGCAATCTTGTCAGGGGTATTCACCGCATGTCTTATCATGTCGCACAGCACAGGGCTGTGTGGTGCATCAAACATCTGAAAGCTTGTTGACTTCGTCAATCAATGATCTGACAGAGGTCAAATCAAAAAGATCTTCGAGGGGAAACTCCAAGTCAAGTTCCTGTTCCAGCGTGCTGATAATCGCGAGATTGCCCACCGAGTCCCATTCAGGTATATCACCCGAGGAGAGGTCATCGGTAACAACAGCAATGTCCACGTTCAATACGCGTGCAATGATTTCCTTAACTTGCGACTCCATTAAGAACGATGATTTGTTTTCAAGTCAAGATTTACGCTTCTCTACAATTGAGAACAAGTCCTGGATCGTGTCGGATGAGATGATATCATTACCCTTGATAATGACATCATATTCATCGTCAACCATAGCAATGATTGACAGGGCCATCAGCGATGACCACTCTTCCAGGTCCTTGAATTTGGTCTCGGCAGAGAACTCTTCGGGATCAGTTTCGTCGAACTGTCCTGCAAAATTTTCTATAAATTCCTGTAAGTTCATAGTCATTTCTACTTACTTAATTCAGTCTGGAATGTCTAATCCTAAATATTAGGCGACAAAAGTACATTTATTTTTGAAAAGAGCAAAATTATCACATGAAAACCGCGCCACTAAATCGAAAAACCTCCATCTATCACCAAGTCGTGGCCTGTCAACCAACTTGAAGCGTCGCTCAACAGATAGATGGCGCCATTGGCAATATCGTCGGGGTGACCATAGCGACCCAAGGGATAACGCTTAGCGTCTTCGGCCAACTGCTCCTCGGTGATGGTGCCACGATGGATGAGCGGCGTGTCAACCATACCGGGACAGATGCTGTTGACGCGCACACGACGAGTGGCGAACTCACGAGCGGCATATCTCATTACCGAGTTGAGGGCGGCCTTAGAAGCGCCATAGACACCATTGCCGGGCATGAAACTGTGGGTGCCTCCTATCGAAGCAATCAGCACGACCGATGAGTTCTTTTGCAACAACTTCTTCTTGTACATCAACCGCATCAGTTCAACAGGGGCAAAGAAATTGACGTCGAACATCTCGTCAAACTTCTCGCGCGAACCAAACTGCAGCGGCAAAGTCGTTGAATTGCCGGCACACAGCACTGCACCGTTTAGCGGCGGCAAAGCAGCCACCATACGCTCAACCTCCTCTTGCACGGTCAAGTCGGCCAACAATGATACATGGCCATCGGGGTGCTCATTCAACTGGTCCAGGGTCTCCTGAAGGCGCTCCTGATTACGAGCCGCCAACACGAGGCGAGCCCCCATTCGTGAGCAAAGAATCGCAGTGCACTGTCCGATACCAGAAGAGGCACCAGTGACCAATATGGTCTTACCCGCGAGCGAGAAAGGGTTATAGTCAGTATTCATCATAAAAATCATTTAAAGTCAAACTTCTTAGCCGGGATACCGATGTAGGTGTTACCATCTTTGGGCTTTGTCATCAGCACACTGCCGGCACCGAGTGTGATATGGTTACCAATCTTAACCTTCTGCAACACAACACTGTTCACACCCAGCAGATTACAATCTCCGATATGCACGTTGCCAGACAGATGCACACTGGGCATCAAAACATTGAAGTTGCCGATAACGTCGTCATGACCCAGAACGTTCAATCCGTTAAACACATTGAAATCACCGACTGTGACATCACAAGTCACGCTGCAACTGTCCTGAATGATATTTCCGCGCCCAATCTTGAAAGTCTTGCTATCCAAGACCTTGAATGACGGAGCGATGAGATTTGGATAGGTGATATTCGGATTGTTGATGCTCTCAAAAATTGACTTTCGGATATTTGGGTCACCAACAGCAATAGCCAAGGCCAATGGTTCTTCAAGAGAATTCAAGGCATCCCGTCCGCCCAAAATGCATCCATAGTGAGAGACCTGCGTCCCGACGGGTATGTTATCATCAAAGAAACCGATGAATTCCCACTTCTCGTCGCTATCCATATTAATGCGAGCGATGCCACCGGCCACTTCGCGTCCAAGGCCACCAGCGCCATAGATTGCAATCTTTTTAGTCTTGGGTTTGCCGCCATCATCACCTATTGTTTGTTCGTCAATACCGCGACGATATACGGGGAAGAACGATGAGTCATTATTAAACCCAGGATCCTTCTCCTTTCTCCAATCCACCAATTGGTTATACATTCCCAAGTTGAAAACTTCCCTACCAATTGCGAACTGGTAATCACTGTTCCTGTTAAAAGCCGCCTTGAACTTGTAGAGATTGTCCTCGCCTGATCCAACGCCGCCACCAAGATGGAACAACTTGAACCCTTGCCGGCAGCCCCACAATGCAGCTTCATACAACAGTAAGTTTGTGGGCGCGTATTTACGATATTCTGCAACGGTACCTGACAGATGATAATGCATCATGCCATTGCAATACAGAATAATTGAGATAGCTATGATTTTGCCATCCAGCATGGCATAGAACACCTCAGTATTATCGCTTAGACTGTCGATTATTGACTGATAGAATGAGTCCTTGAAGAAGTAATAATCTACAGCATGATCGATTTTCATCGTTTCATCATAGATTAATTTGAAGACCCTCATCAACTCTGATGTCGGCTTGCTGTGCTCAATGACAACACCATTCTTGCGAGCCTTGCGAATCATATTGCGATTCTTGCTCTTGATGTTCTCCCAGATAACATCTTCACTGCTGAGGTCGATGGCAATCGTCTTGCCCAAGTTCTGAACCTGGCTCACAAGACCCATTGAAACGGCATTCTTGAGCACAGGGCTGTACCTGACAAAATTGCTAACGCAATTGTGCTCAAGCAGATAGGTCTTATACTCATCGTAGAAGGCCTGCATATTTTGCAAGTTCACTTCGCCTTCAAAGATCCATCCGCCATAGCCATACGGTGAAGTCAAGTCAAACCATTTGTTGGCACGAATCTTTCCTTCGGTCCAAGGCAACAGAGACAAATCACGTTTCATGGCCACATACATGCCACGCATCTGATCCGACTCATAATCAATGAGAATCGGCTCGCCATCGCCATGAAGCATAAAGGCCTCAACATATCCGTGTGAATAATACACATCATGGTTGGCAAATGCATGGACAATATCATTCCATTCAGCCTTATTCTTGAATGTAACTATCTTTATCATAACTCAATCTCTACTATTAGCAATGATATCACGCAGTTGAATCATATCTTTGCCATTATATCTTCCGTCACAGTGTACCGACAACATCCTTTTCGAGAAATCAATGATTTCAGGACTTACATTTTCAGGAACATTCCATAATATCGCTGGATAGACACAGCTATTAATCAAATACTTACGGAAATCATTCCTCAAAGCCTCAGAGTCAAAGAGCAACGTCAGGGAAAACGGATTGCAATCTGAATCTTCGGGCTCAAGAACGGTCGAAATACTCGAGCATGATTCCACGAGAACATCTCGATTATCCTTCTTCACCCTATACCATTGCTCCACATCAAATCGGCTCAAGTAGTCCAATGTCTCATTATCTATCGAAGAAACGCTCAATACATCAAATCGCTCTTCGGTTGAAAGGAAAACTGATCTGAATTCACTCTTGTCATCAATCTCGCCATTCAGATAGCGAGTCTTTTTCCTCATGGCTTCCCATCTCGACGATGCAAGATCGGTGTTCTCGGACAGCACTTGCGGAGTTTCTTGCAACTTCAGACCTTTGGGAGACCACAACATTCCCCCCTCGGCCAAAGGCAGCGTTTTTCTCAACGATGCGATGCACCAGTCGGCATCGCTATCTATAGCCCAGCCACCAATCAAATCATGTGTATGATCCTCAACGACGGGGACAGGAATTCCATGATTGCTCCTTTTTGACCTCAAGCCGAAATAATTCATCCTCAACAGTGCGTCACCCTCTTCAAACGGCAACGAACAAACAGTCTCATTCTCGTTGGTCAAAGGGTAATCCCGATAAGATTGCCAGTTAACGCCGTTCTGTTCCAAAGAAGACAAAACTTCATAGCAAAAATACTCGGGAACCCACAAGCGCTTCCAATTATTCTTTTTATACAGGTCAATGATCGGCTGCCGCCCACAAGCATAGTAAAGCGCATCAGGGAAAAAGTCCTTGACGGTCCTACCTCGACTCTCCTGAATCGGCAAGAAATGGAAATCGGAACCGAATTCTTTCATCGCTTTACAGATAAACCCAATTACAAGGAAACACTCTCAGTTATAGAGGGCTATAAAACAGTTAATCATTACTCTCCCAAGAACAGTCATTTCAAATTAAGATATATTTGGGAGGCAACAACTATTCAATTATCTGAGAAACTCTTTACTAAGAATTGACATCACAACAACATCCTTAAATACGCCATTCTTGAACACGGCCTGACGGAGCACACCTTCTTGTTGATAACCGCATTTCTCGTGCATTCGTAGAGAAGCTTCATTATCAATATTGATATGTGCATATATACGATTAAGACCACGTTCCTCAAAACCATAGTGAAGCATCTGAAGTAATGCTTCGCATGCATAACCTTGCCCCCAATAATCCTTATTGCCTATCAGGATATGAGACTCTGCAGTCCTATTGATATTATTAATATCCGTCAGATAAACATTGCCTATGTGAAGATCATTCTGTATGAGGCAAATGGCCAACTTGATGTCAGAAGAATGGAAGATTGTATCTTCTATCCATTTCTTTTCGCGAGCCTCTGAAACATACATTCTCATCCCCCCCAATTTATCTGATATCTGCTTATCATTGCGCCATGCAATGGTTGTCTTGTAATCGTCAGGCTCAAACGCCCTAAGATAGATTCTTGTCTGCATCGTGTTTATACTATTTGTTTCTATAATACTGTTCAAAAAGCTTTTCAGCCTCTCTTTTGCGAGCATTCCATCCGAGATCATCCACCTCGTCTTGCAGCCCATTACCAATGTCCTTAGACGACAGCACGTTCTTGATGGTCATGTAGAATATTTTTAAGTCTAAAGCAAATGACAAATGGTCAACATACCACACATCGTATTTAAACTTACTTCCATAAGTCAAAGTATTGCGACCATTTACCTGAGCCCATCCAGTAATACCTGGCCTTACTTCATGACGACGAGCCTGTTCTTTATCATAAAGTGGCAAAAACCATGTAAGTAAGGGACGCGGGCCAATCAAAGCCATATCACCTTTGAGAACATTGAATAATTGGGGAAATTCATCAATTGAAGCTGCACGGACCAAACGACCGACCTTAGTCAAACGCTCATTGTTCGGCAGCAGTTCACCGTTGGCATCACGTTCGTCGGTCATGGTCTTGAACTTGATAATCTTGAAGATTTTGCCATGAAGACCAGGGCGTTCCTGGAAGAAAAAGGCGCCACCACCTTTGTTGGCGAAATGCAGCCAAATGGTCACCAAAAGCAATATCGGGCTCACACAAATCAACCCAACCAATGCTAAAGTGAAATCTATTATCCTCTTGAAAAAATTCTTGTACATTATCAGTCAAGATTGTGATTATCAGTTTCCTCTGAACTCATCCATCGTGGCCTTACCTTGCTGAGATATACCATCATGGATAAGCACCTTGCGTATTGTGATGAACAAAATCTTAAGATCTGTCATAAATGTGCAGTGATCGACGTACCATACATCCAGTTTGAACTTTTCGGCCCATGAAATCGCATTGCGACCATTGCATTGAGCCCAACCAGTAATGCCAGGCCGCACTTCATGGCGACGAGCCTGCTCTGGAGAATAACGCGACAGATACTGAACCAGCAGAGGACGCGGGCCTATCAGGGCCATATCACCGACGAGGACATTGAACAATTGAGGGAGTTCATCGATACTAGTAGAGCGAACGAACCGGCCCACTCGTGTGAGGCGCACCTCATCAGGCAGGAGTTTTCCGTCATCATCACGTTCATCGGTCATGGTCTTGAACTTGATGATCTTAAAGATTTTGCCATTCTTCCCCGGGCGTTCTTGAACGAAAAACGCTCCAGCACCCTTGTTAGCGAAATGCAACCAGATAGTGACCACCAACAACAAGGGTGATAAACAAATGAGCGCAGTCAGGGCAATCAAGAAACCCAGCATGCGCTTAATATAATCACGGTACAGATTCTTCATAATAACCAACATTCTATCATCACAGCGTTCAGCTGCTATTGGATAACGATTCGCGGTGTTGTAGTCCAATCAATCTGGCTGACGGCTTGAGGTATTGAGATGAAACGCTGATTGCGAATAAGTTGATTCATCCTCTCAAGAGCAGTTTTCTTACCAAGACTCGATTTCAAGTGGCGCTTATACCTGTTCAACCATGTACCTGGTTCCTTGAAATAATCCTCATATTCGGCCCTCGTCATCATCTTTTTGCTTGATAGTATCAAATCCCCAATATGGAAATAACAGATGTTGTAATCACGCTTCTTCATCTGACTGGTCACGAACCACAATGGGAAGAACCGAAAATAACCGCCACCTGAAAAAGCAATGTCTTTGCCCAAAATGCGAGCTGTGACAATCGGGAACTCCTTGATATCCCCTGCCCCGGTTGAGATCAGCGTGGGAACTTGATTCCCGAAATCAGGAAAGCCTCCAAAATCACGCATAGCGGGAAAAACCGAAGCGTCACATTCTATGCCACATTGGGCCAGCACCTCAAATGCCCATTGATTGCTTTTGCCAATGGAAAAAGCCGGAGCACGGTAACTCTTCACTTTCTTGCCGATGCATTGCTCCAGGGAATCAACCGCCTGCCTCGTGTCCTGATAGACTTCTTCACGAGTCATCTTGTTGAGCCACGTGTGGGTGTTGGAATGGCAGCCGATATCGTGTCCTTGCCCCTCGATGCGTTTCACCACATGAGGGAAGCACTCAGCCATCTTGCCGACGACAAAAAAGGTTGCTTGTGTCTTTTGTTCATCCAGCAAATCGAGAATCCCCTCAAGGTATTTGTCAAAGGCGCCATACTGCTCTTGACGGCCACCATTAAAGGCCTTCTCGATATACCATTCCTCTATGTCAAACGACAAAATATTCATGAATCAATTTCAATTCATTAGCCGTTTTACATCTTGAGAATCACTGCGCCCCACGAATAGCCAACACCGAATCCGCACAAGAGCACATTTCCTTTCAGACGGTTCTCTTTACGGGCTTCAACGAGACACAAGGGGATACTATTGGAAACGGTATTGCCCACATTCTCCATGAAGATATAGAACTTGTCTTCAGGAATGTCCATCTTATTCCTCAAGAAATCAAGCATGTATCGGTTTGCCTGATGCAAAACGAACATATCTATGTCTTCCTTGGCAAGATTATTCTTCTCAAGAACTTCGTTGATAACTTTGGGGACGTTGCGCTGCGTGAAGGCGAAAATCTGGGCTCCGTTCATGAACAGATAATCGGATGAGACCGGATTCCCGTTCTTGTCAAAGGTCAAATCGTTCTGATTCTCAGGCATACGAGAAGCGCCAGACTTGACAATCAAGTTATTGGCGCCCTTGCCGTTGGTTCCTAAGGCAAAATCCAACACTTCGGCCTCGCCATCAACCGACATAAGGGTCGCCGATGCGGCATCACCAAAGATAGTGCGGTTACCTTTGTCTTTAGGGTGAAGATACTTGTTATAGGTCTCGGCTGTCAACAAGAGGACATTCTCTGCAATACCGCCAGCGATAAGTCCTTTGGCGATTGACAGACCGTAAACATAGCCCGAGCATCCCAGATTGAAATCAAATGCACCGATGTCTTGCCGCAAGCCCAAGCGGGTCTGCAACAGGCATGCCGATGTGGGCAAAAAATAATCGGGGCTCTGGGTGCAAAGGATTACGAAATCAATGATGTCCTTATCGATGTTGTTTTCCTCGATCAGTTTAATCGCAGCTTTCTCAGCAAGGTCGGTTGCCGTTTCGTCTTCGGCGGCGACATGGCGTTGATTGACCCCGACTTTCTCGGTGATCTTTTCGACCGACCACTCGGGAAAGTCATTCACTATCGCCTCGTTAGTGACGACTTTTTCGGGCAAACAATATGCCACATATTTGACAAATGCTTTCTTCATGAACCTTACTCGGTCAGAGATTTAACATAGTTGAACAGGTCTTCGACAGTGCGGGTCTCATTCATCTCATCGACATCAACCACGGCATCATATTCCTGGTCAATCATAGAAATCAACGAGAGCACCATGACCGAATCCCATTCTTCCAGTTCCGAATACACAGTATCTGCATGAATGCTGTCGGCACTGGTCTCCTCAAAGATACTTGCAAAATTGTTTATAAAATCTTTTAATTCCATAATGATCATTATTTAAGTTTTAATTCGTTATCAAAAATTATCTCACATCAAAGTTCATCAGCGAAAAATTCCAGTTGTCAGGGTTTGCCACATCGCTAAATTGAGTTTCCCGTTCCTTGTTGAGAACATAACAAGTCAACGGCAACCGCTTGGGTACCATTTTCTTAGGCAGCTTAATCATCAGGCACTGAGGGAAATGCATGAAGCCCACATACAGCACTGCATCAGGATGTTCTTTTTTTATGATTTCTCGAGAGGCATCAACCAATACCTTATATGATTTCTTGCCCTGAGCACGACAATCCATTAGATAGGCGACACGTTTGCCGTCTTCATCATACATCCGGTAAGCGAACCTGCTCTCTCCTTGAGATACACATTTGTATTCCTTGCTACCG
This sequence comes from uncultured Prevotellaceae bacterium, assembly GCA_900317325.1. GTDB lineage: Bacteria > Bacteroidota > Bacteroidia > Bacteroidales > Muribaculaceae > Sodaliphilus. The sequence continues at coordinate 36,874 of ONGE01000016.1, read as the reverse complement.
AACCTGGTCTTGTAAAACACGTCATCGGTCGCGATGGAGTATTTGCGTTGGCGCTCTTTTCCGTTAAAAAGCCTCGAGAACGCTACATTGAGAGCCATGTGCACTGTCAGATAGCCCCTCCATAAAGCATCAACAAATCCAGGCAGCGTTTTTCCGGCTGTCTTTGACAAAGAAACCGGCAGAACATAATAGGATAAGTCGTCCACCATCTGCACTTTGTTGACCTTACAATGGTAGTTGATGGAGTTGTGATTGGGGACTCCCACTTCAAGATCGAAACCATCGTCAGCGCAACGTTTTCTCAGGGCTTTGATCAACTGAGCAAACAACATCACATTCTTGCGATACTTCGGTCTCACATAAGTGCTTCCACTGACAACCACCTTAATGTCATTCTCATATTGTGAGGGCGTGAACACATTATAGGCCATCAATTCGTTGTCGTCATCAAAGGCCATGGCATGGTAAGCATATCCCCAGGGATTAGCCACATACCATCCGTTCTTTAATCCATCTGCGCTCAGATTCAAGTCAAACGACTCGTTAAAGCCGTCAACAATCTGTGTCCACAGCTCATCGTTGATCTCGTTGGTACGCTTTATCTCAATCCTCGTTGCCATGGTTCGTTCAAGAAATCACTTTGTTGACAAATGCGAGCATATTTTCCTTCACAATAGTATGCTCGAAATGTTCCAAAACAAATCTGCGTCCCGCTTCGCCATATCGATGGGCCTTTTCCTTGTCAAAGAATCCTTCGATGGCGTCGGCGATAGATTCTGGACGAATATCACAATAGACACCTGTTTCATTCTCGATGATGGAGTCGATACAACCGGTTGCGCGAGACACTATCATCGGAAGTTCCATAGCCGAAGCCTCAAGAGCCACAGTTGGAAATCCTTCACGATAAGAAGGAAGGATGAAAGCATCCATTACTGAATAATAATTCTGAATCTCAGAATAGTTGACTTTCCCGGTAAATACCACGTGATCAGAACTCTTCAAGAAGTCTAACGTCTCATCAGGTAATGCATCCCGCTTTTCGGGGGAGCCTATCACAAATAACTTAAGTGATTTGTCCTGATGTCTTTCGGTAAGTAACTTTATGGCTTCGGCTAATTCAACAATACCCTTGTCTCTAACAAGTCGGCCACAGAATCCGATAATGAAGTCATCCTTTGACAAACCATATTTTCCGCGGATCTCCTCACGCACCGAATCAGACACATTCTGGGGATTGAACTTTGTCAACGCATCAACGCCGTTGCAGGAACCCTTACCCAACAAATACTGTTTTTCGGGTGGATCGATGCCTAATGCCACCCTCCTCTTCATCACCGAAGGGCTGACACATAACACATGTGTCGCACACATGGTCATCAACTTGTTCTCGGTCGCAAAAATTTTCTGTTTCAGTCCAGTCATTGTGTCTTCAAGAACCCCGTGGGCAAGAACGACACGACGCTCAACACCAGCCAATTTGCTGGCTATCATTCCATAAAGGACGCCTTTGGACTGATGACCGATAACCATATCGATTTTGTGCTTGCGCACATAACGGAAAATTTTCCAGATATTCTTAAGGTCCTGTAGTGGCTTTATCGAGCGGGGAATCTCCAAAGGATAATAAGTGACACCTTCGCGTTCAACAAATTCGTCCAAACCAGTTCCAGGGGTACTTATCAAGTACATATCATAGTCCCCCCTCTCTTTCAAATAAGAGAACTGGTCACCGATGAACACCATAGCAGATGACGCTAATGGCATAATCTCCAAAATCCTTTTCATTAAGAATTCGCTTTTACTCGTTTGTTAAACTTCATCAATGAGTTGTGTTTTACTTTATGCCTGACCAGCAAGTAAAGTGCCAATCCGCTTGGGATGCACAATAATGTCAATAATTTCTTAGGACTCTCTTGGATGAACTTCCAATTTCCACTGATGATGCTACTCGACACATAGTGGGTACAAACCATCAGTTTTCGCTTCAAGCCATGGGCAAGAACCATTTCTGTCTTACGATAAAAAGCCATGCCCTTGGGATTGTTCCAATACTGTTTGAACATATTGAAACTGGAGCCGTCTTGCTGGTATTCAACAATAACCAGGGGCTCGTTGAGTGTAATCAGCTCATAGTCTTGGTCAATAAGCAAGTATTTATAGCCCAAGCCTACATAGCGCTCGCCCTCAAACAAGGGGTACTCGGGATAACGCTTGATGACATCGGTGCGGTAAACCAGCTTCTTGTCGCCACTGCCGCCCGCATCATAATAGGCTTGCAGGGTTGTCGTCTTCAATCCCTCGGGAAAGGCTGCGCCAATAATTTTTCCGTCTTCGGTCACATCAAGGCCCACAAGTCCTGCCAGCTTGTCGTTTCCTTTTTCCTGCCAACATGCCAGAATCTTCTCCACGGCATCATCGGGCATGAAATCATCACTGTCAATACAGGTGTTCAGCGGGGTTGTGATATTTCGGTAAGCGGTATTATGGGCACCGTGCATTCCCTGGTTCTGCTGATAGATGTAACGAATGGGGATTTTTCCCTCAGCAATCCAGCCTTCAACCAATTCACGGGTATTGTCTGACGAGCCGTCATCAATGACGAGCCACTCAAAATCTTTACATGTTTGTCGGCACAGACTCTGATAAGTCCGTCCGATGGTATGAGCCCGGTTATAAGCCGGTGTAAATACTGTTAATGTTGCCATTAAGCCAAAAAATATTTATTATCGGGAGCTAACATACAGTTAAGCCCCATACAATTCATTATAAAGTTTAAGATACTTGTCAATGGTCACCGAGATATCGTACTTCCGCGCCTTTTCCTGGCAGCGAGAAGCCACCTCACGATATTCATCGGGATGTTCGCACAACCACTGTATCTTCTCGGCCAGCGCTTTGTCGTCACCATGCGGGAAGAGCACTCCAGCACCGCCAACGACCTCATTCAAACCATTGACATCGCTCGCCACGAAAGGACGTCCTGAGGCCATGCCTTCGACAGCCGACAGTCCGAATCCTTCCCAATGAGATGAAAGAACCGCGATATCGCTCTGCTCCAACACATCAGGGACATCTGACCTCACACCTAAAAACGCCACACGATCGTTCAAGCCCAGACCACTAGTATACTCTTTCAGTTCCTTATCCCTCGGACCGGCACCCACTAATTGCAGACGATAATTGTCAGGCAAATGAGTCATTGCACGCAACAAGGTCTCATGATCCTTTTCGGGCCTTGAACCTGCAACCATGGTAATGACAAAACGCTCTTGGCCTGCAATATCTTTTATCGGGCGCAAGAAGCTATCAACGTCAACCCCGTTGTAAATTGTTACCAAGTTGGCTTGTTTGCCAATGTAGCCTTCAAGGGAATTGCGGGCCGGGTCAGAGATGCAGATTATAGCGTCGTAACGGTTATACATCCATCGGTCTACAGGTCGAAGCCATCTCTTGTCTCGTCGCCGATTGTTAGAGCTATGCTCTGTCGTCACCAGTTTTCCGGCTCGAGGGGGCAAAACCCTGGCGAGAGGCACAAAAAATTGGCATGCCGTATTGTGAGTGTGTATGATGTCATAGCTGTTCTGAGACAAGAAACGACGTACGCCTAACAGTTTCTTAGGATTGTAAACATCATTCGTCATTGACAAACTATGTATCTTGACATCGCTTTGTTCCAGTTTTTTCTTGAACTGGGTCTCCACGCCATTGAGCAGCAGCAACTCTATTTGGTTATTGCCGCCATCACTCAATCTCGGCAGCATATCAACCAGCAAGTGTTCAGCGCCGCCGATATAAAGTGATGTTATCACATGGAGGATTCTCATGGTACTAGACTCGACAAAGAATAACTTACTGCAATAACGTCTGATACAACTTGTGATAAGAGTCAGCCATTAAACTGATATCGTACTGCTGTGCACGTTTCTGGCAAGCCTCTGCCACTTCACGATAATAGGCCGGGTTCTCACACAGTCGCTGAATAGACTCGGCCAACGATTTGTCATCACCATGGGGGAACAGCACACCAGCACCACCGACGACTTCACGCAGTCCATCAACATCACTAGCAATAAACGGACGTCCAGACGCCATACCTTCGACACTCGACAAGCTTAATCCCTCCCAATGAGAAGATAAAACCACGACATCGCTTTGTTCCAGAATGTCAGGTACGTCTGACCTCAAACCCATAAACACAACTCTGTCCTGAATACCCATTTCTTGCGTTAGCGCTTTAAGCTCAGCCTCTCGCACTCCTATACCGACCAACTTAAGACGATAATTAGTTGGCATATGTGTTAAAGCACGGAAAACTGTCTCATGGTCTTTTTCAGCCCTCAGTCCAGCCACCATTGTGATGATAAAACCCTCTTGTGCTAATACATTCTTGATTGGATGCAAAAAACGCTTGACATCCACTCCATTATTAATGGTCAACACTTTTTCCCTCTTTCCGATGTAATTCTCCAAAGAAGTTTGAGCTTTCTCTGAGATACAGACAACAGCCTCATATTGGTTGTACATCCACCGGTCAATAGGCTTGAACCACCGCATGTCACGACGCCTGTTATTGGAGCTGTGTTCTGTCGTTACCAAGATTACTTTTTTTCCGAAAAGTGCCCTTGCTAATGGGACATAAAACTGACAAGCAGTATTATGGGTATGAATAATGTCATAATCATTGAAATAACTGGATAGTCTTTTAATATTCATTGGATTATAGACACCAGATCCCTTATAATTGAACTCCTCATTGAACAATTCATGGACAAGCACTCCTCGCTGCTCTAACTCCGTTCTTAATGGAGTTCTAAAACCATTAAATAGGAGAAGTTCTGCTTGATCTCCTTTTGCATTGAGCAAGGGCAAAAGATCTACCATTAATCGTTCTGCGCCTCCAGTATCCAATGTTGTAATCACATGAAGAATCTTCATAGGCTATAAGAATCAGACATTCAAAACAATGGGTAACTAAACATATAAGATCAACATGACAGACGCCCATTAAGAGAGTCTTGTGAACAACTTGACAATGAATTCAAAAAGCCTGTATTTATAAGAGCAGAACATGCGCTCAGCATCTTTTTTAGCATAATCAAACATCGCCTCATAATCTCCACTGCACAATAATCTAACGGCTTCACTTTGACCTCCATTCTGAGAGTAAAAATCAACTAATCTGGGCATTAGTTCACGATTCTTTATCTCATTTCTGAGAAAACCAATAACATCTTCTTTTCTGGTTTTTTTATAGTGAATCATCTGAGACGCATGGTAATACAAACAGGCTACATACTCTTCATATAATGGCTTGTAGCCTTCAGTATAACTATGCTCATCTAACAAATGTAAACGTTTGTCTGACAGGATGAACAATTGTGGAAAATTCTTGTTAAAGCCATAAGTACCACCGCCATAACGATAATTATAGACAGATTCATCAATGCGATACATGGAATCCAAATATGGAAAAAGCTTCATGTTAAAATAAAGATCCTCTCCCATTAAATTCACTTCTGAGGAAAACAATTCAGTATTCTGAAAAGCTTTATCAAGAACGCTCTTTCGATATAGTTTCCCCCACATTAAAATCGGGAACACCTTATTGCTAAAGAAACCAACGTAATACCTTTCAAACAATTCAGGTTGCGAAATCTTTTGATTGTATGGAAACATGTAATTCCTATCAGCTTTTCGTCGCTTAATGAAGCTAATGTGTTTATCATATGAACACTGAACCAAATCAACACCAGTACTTTGGGCACATTCAACCATTATTTCAATAGAACCCCTTTTCAAAGTATCATCACTATCTAAAAAAGTGACATAATCACCTTTTGCAGCGAGCAGGCCATCACGACGAGCTAGACTAACACCTTGATTCTGTTTATCTATTACACTAATGCGTTCATCCTTTGCAGCCCAATTGTGTGCCATTTTCGGACTAGAATCAGTTGAGCCATCATTGATGACAATAATTTCAAGATTCTTGTATGTCTGGCGACACACAGAACGCAGACAGGCCCCTATATACTTTTCCTGGTTATATAGGGGAACTATGATGCTGACAAGTGGTTGAAATGACGATTCCATAAGAAACATGTTTTATTAATTTCAACCTATTAACACAAATAAGAATATGAGAAAGCCTTAACCAAAAGACCGATCACTTTAAACTTTAATGAGCCAAATATTGTTTTACCCAAAGCTTCGCAATAATTATACATACCCTCATAGTCCATGTTCAAAAGCAACCTATCCCCCTCTGACAAACTATCTTTTTGGGCAAAGAGCTCCTTTATTCTGTGTAAAATATTACGATTCTCACACTCTTGCCTCAAAAATGAGATAACATCTTGCTTATTAGATTTCTTAAAATAAATCAACTGAGAAGCATGGTGATACAAAAAAGCTATATACTGTTCAAACAAAGTATCATAACCTTGTGTATAATTATATTTATCTAACAACTCCAAACGCTTGTCAAATAGAAAGAATATTTGTGGAAATTTTGTGTTAAAACCGAAAGTGCCACCTCCATAACGATATTTATAAACTGAAGCATCAATACGATATGCCGAGTCCAAATACGGAAACACCTTCATATTGAAATAAAGATCCTCTCCCATGAAAGGAATATTCGGTGAAAACAGTTCTGTTTCACGACTAGCTTTATCTAGAACACCCTTACGGTACAATTTCCCCCACGCATTAATCGGAAACAACCTAGTTGAACTAAAAAAATTCACGTAATATTTGTCAAACAGTTCTGGTTGAGAAACCACCCTTCCACATGGGAATAAGCAACACTTATCAGCCTTGTGGTGCGTAGTAATACAACCTACAAGATTGTCATACATACCAATAACGAGATCAACCCCATTGTTCTTTACGGCATTCATCATAAGTTCAATGGAACGATGCGTCATCAGATCATCACTATCTAGGAATGACACGAAATCACCTGTTGCTGCAAGCAAACCATCCCTACGAGCATAAGACAACCCTTCATTATGCTTGTTAACTATTCTAACTCGTTGGTCTCGAGAAGCCAAATCATTTGCAATTTGTAAACTACGATCAGTAGATCCATCATTTACAATAATTATCTCTAAATTTTTATATGTTTGACGACACACAGAACGCAAACAGGCTCCTAAATATTTTTCTTGGTTATATAGGGAGACTATGATGCTGACAAGTGGTTGAGAATCACAAATCATCATCTTACTTCGAGCTTTTTAAGAGAACTTCTTGAGCAAGCTGATTACCATACTCCTTACTCTCTGTTTCAATGAGCCTTTGCGCTGCTGCACCAAATCGCAAGCATATTGATACATGCCCTCGTAATCATGCTTGAGCAAGAGATTGACCTCATGAGCTGATGTCGGATTCTCGGTATAATAGGCCTCAAGACGAGGCATGAGTTCACGGTTATCAAATTCATGCTTGAAAAAGTCGATAACGCCTTGCTTGTCCTCGACTTTGCATGATATCAATCGTGATGCGTGGAAATACAGACAGAGGATATACTCATCAAACAAAGGTCCATACCCTGGAGAATAGTTATACCTATCCAACTGGTTGAGCCTTTTGTCCGACATAGTGAACAATTGTGTGAAATTAGGGTTGAAACGGTTGGTTCCACCACCATAACGATAGATATACACCGTTTCATCGGTGCGATAGACAGACGTCAGGAAAGGAAACAGTTTCATATTAAAAAACTGGTCCTCTCCCATCAACGTCACGTCCTTGTCACACAATGTGGTCTCTTGAATTGCCTTGTCAATCACACTTTTCCGATACAAACGTGCACACATGGATATCGGGAAGATATCCTTCCTGAAAAAGCCCGAATAGTACTTATCGAACAACACAGGTTGAGTGACGACTTGATTTATCGGGAAAGTATAAGATTTATCGATATGTGTTTGCTTGATAAAGGCCAGTTTCCTAGTCATTGAACCAATGACTAAATCCACATTTTTCTCAACAATGTGCCTTGCCAGAATGTCGATTGCATTTTTGGGCAGGAGGTCATCACTGTCCACAAATGCAATGAAGTCACCCTTTGCAATTCGATAGCCATCAAGCCGTGCTAAAATAGCCCCGGCATTCGGTTTATCTATGACCTTGACACGATCATCTCTGGCGGCCCATTTCTTTGCCATCAAAGGGCTATCATCAGTTGAGCCGTCATTGACCACAATGACCTCGATATTCTTGTATGTCTGACAGGTTATAGACTTTAAACAGTCATCAAGATGTCGACGCTGATTATACATCGGCACAACAATACTCACCAGCGGAGAATATGTCTGTTCATTCATCTCACTCATTCGCCCTATCTGCAATGAACTTTTCTTATTGAATCCTGATCACATCTTTCTGTGCAGTAACATGAGGCAAGAAACGTCTCATCAACGGTATCAGCAGATGGCATATCAACATCGTCATGATAAACACTGCTGCAAACAAAACCGTTCCTGAAACATAACGGCTCAAAATCTTAGACATCACAATCAAAACCGGGTAATGAACACACAATATCATGATTGAGTATCGTCCCCAATAGGAGACAGCCGGCAATCGTTTTAAGGCCTTAGAAGCTATCAGTACAAGCATTGTGCCTGCGATGCCACACAAATAAACGAACCAGACCGCATCAAGTGAGATCTCGTTCAATGACCATTTCACTGGTACAGCTAAAAAGAGTAATACCAACAGGCAAATAACGGCTATCGGGAAATCCAATTTGAATTTTACAGGTGCACTCAAGAAATCTGTATGCCGGAACAGCCACCAACCGAAGGCAAAAAACGGCAAGACTGACAAAGCTGTATCTACATAGAACGGGATAACAATATGATTAATGCCTAATAACAGGCCTATTATACCCAAAACAAGTGAGAACACAATGACCAACGAGGTCTTGTAGCTTGACGAAATGGCACCAGCAGCTCCTTGGACCAGATAGAATAAGATATTCACCTCGAACAAGCAAAGCAAGAACCATATCGGCTCATTAAGCATCACGACTCGCTCACGATACAAATACTTCAACGGATAAGCATACATTTGCTTCAGATCAGGAGTCATGAACCAGTATGGCAGAACTACCGTTATCGCAAAAAAGAACAGGAACGGTATCAACAATTTGTTGGTTTTCCTCTTCAAAAAACCCACGAATCCTTCATACTGCTTGAAAAACAAACCCGACAGAATAAAATAAAGCGGCATTCTGAAAGCACCTGCTTGATCACTAAATGGGAAATCCACCCCTACCCAACCTGTCACATGGGTAAAGACAACCAAGGCGATGCAGAAGCCTTTTGCCAGGTCGATCCATTCAATCCTGTTGCGGGTCATTGTCTATGCTTCCAGTTCCTGAAAGAGATTTAGAGAATACCTGATAAGCAGACTACCTCCACCAGTATTGGTCAAATCCCCTAAATCCTGTAGTACCGAAATAGTAGATGAAGAACATGAAAAAGGTAAAGCCAGAATAAGCAAACAGAATCAGTGCCGTCCTACGGTCCTGGTCCTTCCACAAATTCATGCGCAATAACGGATAAGCAAACACCAAAGGATAAATAAACCAAGACAAATAAGCAAAACGGTTTGAGAATGATGCCCTAATTACCATAATCCAAAATGCACTGCAAAACAAATAAGTATTTGCGATAACCGAAAAAGCACGATCTTTAAACTTGCGATAACTGGACACATACCAAGTTAACAATACCGGAAATGCACCATACAACAAGAAGTCCCATCTGAAGCCAGTTGAAGACACTGCACTTTGATAGTATTCATTATTTTTACCCTCGGAATACCTTGACATTCGTTCATCAAAACCCAAAGCCGAGAAAAACGACTCGACCAACGGACCTGCAACTAGTGAAATAATAATCGATGCAAACCAGAATCTCAAAGCCCATTTTGTATCTTTAACAAAATAAAGAGCCGTCAAGGCAGCAACAGATGGCAACATAGATGATCTATGGATACACACGGCTATAATCATCAGAATCACACAAAACACTTTCTTAATAGTGTGGTGTGATTCAGTTGAAGCCAAAACAGCAATTGCAACAAGCACTATACTGCAAGCCAAACCATTTCTAATACCATTTACTCCATAGGAAAACGTGTTAAATGCCGAGAAGAACAACAACATTGCTATCCACAGATTCTTGCGCATCAACAAGAAAGAGACAAGCAGCATACCTCCAAAATAAAAGAACGCCACGAATACAAAAAAATCGTGGACATTCATGCCCAAAACATTTCGGCAAAAAATCTGCATGTTCTCCCAAAGCCACTCTGTTTTCAAACTGACTGGTTGATACTGGGTCATTCTTGTGATATTATTATAATGAATCGAATAACCAATGGTATCACCAAAATCTCGGGCCAATTCTCTCAAGCCAATGAAAAAAATCATCAATACAGTCAGAAGCACTGCCATGCCTTGCGAGAAAGAGCCTTCAGTATGTAATATCTTTTGGCCATTAGAACCAACGTAGTATAGTGTGGTAAACCAACACAAAAACACTAACAAGATATAATATGCTGTACTATAATAGTAGTATGCAATAAATTGAATCGGTTGCATAATTCTTAATCCAAATTAGAATTTCATCAACACTTGATCTTTAATCTGATACATGCATCAATGCTTTAACAATTTTGATATCCTGCCAGCTAATTGATAACAATGTGAGACTAGCCAAGCATAAGACTGCATTTTCCTTGAAGAGACACCTGACTTAACAATCAGATGTCCGTCACGACGCACTTCTTCCTGCAAAAGTTTAATCCCCACATCTCGACGATAACCGTTAATTGCAGCATCTCTCAAGATTTGGGTCATCTCACAGGCAAACCGGCCATATGCGATATCCTTATATTGTGGCCAGGATTCCTCAGTATCACGACAAATCATATCCCAGGCTGTGTAAGCCGTCAACCTTCGACCGTTAAACTGCTGGTGCGACAAACTGTCCATATTGACGCGATAATGATAAAACACATTGCCTAACGCACGAACTTTTTTTACACGTTGCAACACTTGCCATACCAACAGGGCATCCTCGCCATAGGTGACAGTCGGGTCAATGCACAATCCATCGAGCAATGAACTCCTGATCAATTTGTCACAAAGGGAGCCACGAAACACCTTGTGCTCGAGAAACAGTTTCACAGCTTGCTCTTGAGTATAGGATGTGTCTTGGAAGTAGGTTCGTGCGATACGGAACATCACCATGTCATAATCCTCTTTCTGCTGCTCGCGCATCAACACTTCGATGGTATCCTTATCAATCCAATCATCGCTGTCAACAAAGAGGACGAAATCGCCACGCATTTTGTCCAGCAGATTGTTGCGTGTTGTTGCCACGCCACAGTTAGGCTGACTGTAGATTTCAATGCGTTTGTCCTGACGTGCCAACTCCTGCATGACGGTCCAAGAATCATCGGTAGAACCGTCATTGATGAGGACAATCTGCAGATCGGTGTAGGTCTGCCCAGTCAGCGAGCCCACGCATTCACGCAGGTAGGGCGCTGTATTATATACCGGGACAAGTATCGTTACCATATTGTTTTATTGCTTTGGATGCTCTGCTAACCAGCGGCGCTGAGCGTCAATCAGATTATTGAAAAGTGATTCGGCGGCAGCAGGACCGTTGAAGTGGCTGCGGACAAACTCACAGCCAGCCTTGGCAATCGTTTCCAGTTCCTGCTGATGTTCGGGTTGCTGATAGTAACCAATCTTGGCTTTCAGGTCATCGAGAGTGCCATCATATCCAATATAGTGCACCCCTTCTTTCATGCCGTAGTCCTCGTAATAACCAACGGTCTGCCCGAAATACGCGCAGCCGCATGCCATGCCTTCCACAAATCCGATACCAGGTAATCCGTTGATTTCCTCTCCAACGACACACATCTTGTAGTCGTTGAACTTCTCGACCATATCAAAGGAGTAATACTTCTTCTGGTGGCCAAGAAAGAATTTATCATGTAAACGTCTGATCACCTTCAAGAACTTAGCTGTACCGGTCGACGTGTTCACAGCTTTAACATCTTCCAGATAATCGCTGTTAAAGCAATCAATCCATGGTTTCAGAGCCTCGGCATTGTCATAAATCTGTTTTCGGGCCGGCTGCAGGCAGTTATTGCCATAGTACTTGTTCAGATACCCACCGGGATAGGTAATCGTTCCCACCGAGACCGCTTTGTTCTGGCGCTCAGCAAAAGGCTTCACCACTTTGAATCGGTCAGCAAACACAAACGGGATAACAAGATATTGCTTATCGAACCAGCCGAAGCAATCACCAAATCCGACAAAGCGTTCCCTCATATTACTCTCATTGTAAAGCAAATCGGGGTCCACCTTTTCAAGCATCGGACCCGCTCCTGCGGCAAAATGCAACTGACTCACAGCAATGAAGGCATCAGGTCGCTTATCGAACTCAAATTGAGGAGGAAACACCTGGTACAGAATGACAATATCATCGTGACGGATTTCGTCTTCGCGCTTGAGCACCTTGATTTTGTCCAACGGAATTCCGTTTTTCTTCAATGCAATGCGGTGATCCAGAAAACGGAACGATTGCAAGAACCGGTTTCGCGTAGTGTAGGACAGCGACAAGCCTCTCCTGTTGACAAACGAGCACACCTCGATGTCATCACGAGAAAGCAGGTAGTCCAGGATATACTTGTGCTTCATGGCAACCGACTGCTTGAAGATGAACTTGTTGAGTGTCTTCACCAGAAACTCGTTACCATGGAGGTTGACAAATACTACTCTCATAAAATGATTGGTATTAAGTAGGGCCGCGGCTGAATTGTCCAAGCGGCAGGATTTCAATAATGCATGTTGGTCACACTCCAATCCTGATAATCATCAATCAGAATGGGGCGGAATATCTTTTTGTCGAGCAACATCGAATAGATGACATGCGACAGATAAAGCGACTTGTGATTCTTGAGTTTTTCATAGTAGCTGCAAAACTCTTGAGCATCTTCAAAGCAATAGCCACCGGCACTGAAGAAATGACTCACTACCCGCTTCTCGATGATATTGGTCACATAGAACATATCATCTACTGCAACATAACTCTTGTGCTGCGGGTCAACGATAGGCAGGTTCTCAAGGGCATAGATTGCAACACCGTTCTGCGGCAAGACCTCATCAGCAGTGAAGAAGCAATCGGCATCCTTGATGAACACCATTCCTGTGATTCCGTTCACCTCGATGGCGCGTGCCACGGTCTCGACCTGGCTATTGGTGGGTTCATCAAGAATTGTGACATGTGCGTTGGTGAGTTTTTGACGCTTGAACTGCATGGTCAATTGCTCCTTGAGCATGAAACGCTCATCGTGGTCACGCAATATCACAAAATAGATATCATCTATGTCATTCAACGGTAGGCCGGTAATCGCCCTGACACAATACATCACGCCTTCTTCGTCAAGACGGAAAGGCTGAGGCAGTTTGTGGGCATATTCATCTTTGTTTGCCGCAATGGGAACTATCAGTGTCATCATGATTTCAAGCAGTTTTAGAATTGTTGATGAAAGCAATTTGACTCGAGATCACACGCTTGAGGTAAGCTATCACCTTATCATCGTGCCCATACTGGAGAATGCGAAGGAAATTCATCAGTTGCAATGGCATATAGTATTCCTTGTACCACTGATATTTCCCGGTGAAATACTCGTCTATAGCGGTGTCGATCTTTTCACTGATGATGCTCAGTCTCACCTTGTCGAACGGTTTGTTGTACATCAGCGTTGACCACAGATAGGCCGTATCCTGTCGTATCTTCACGATATCCAGCAAGGGAGACTCAATGAACGAGTCGAGAAAATCAATCAAGTAGTAGTTGTTGCCGTTGAACAGGATGTTGCTGAAGGTCAAATCACCATGGCACATTCCCACCGGCATGACCATATCTCCCACACTGTTCATCACTTCGCTGGACTGACGTACCAAGTCCTGAGCCTCGGCATCATCCTTGAGGTGATTGTTTTTCTCTACCTTGCGGGCCACGTCGGCCATCTTGTCAGTAAGGATATGAGATGGAACAGTCTGCATCTGAGAGTTGTTGATCTCCAAGTCAATGAAATACTTGATAGCACCAATCAGATACTTAATCTGCTCAAATCCCGCCTGCTCAAAATGCTCAATATAATTCCTCGAGTAGATATACTCCATCTTGATTGTGGCCGAGCTGTCGCTCTTCTCCACATCAAAGACTTTCGGCACTCGGATGTTCTGATATTCAATCTTGGAAGCCGCAATCTGTTTGTTGGCCTGATTGACCAGTCGAGGCACATAGCCCGGATCATGCGTGCTCTTGTGGATAAACAAATCATTATCCTCATGCACAATGACAATATCACAACCCGAATGCCCCTGAATGTCAAGTTTCATAGTTTAGACAATGAATTAGAGGGATATTTTTATGAAATGGGCACCTGCAAGAGAAGCAGCTTGCAGCCCAACAGTTGAGTCTTCAAAAATCAGTGTCTCGTCGGCAGTGACACCCAATCTGGCCATCACTGTGTTGTAGATTTCAGGAGAGGGCTTGCCCTCCTTGACGTCTTCTCCAGCAAGAATCAGGTCAAAATCGCCTGTTGCACCGATGTGCTCCAAAGCATTAGCCAAATTCTTGCCACGGGCGGTCGATGCTACAGCAGTCAAGCCACCTCCGGCACGAAACATCCTGATGAATTCGAGCAACGGCTCGTTGACGTGCAGCAGCTCAAAAAAATCAGGATAACACTCCCCTTTAATGGCACGGATGCGCTTTCGCTTCTCAACGTCGTTGATGCTCATCGCGTCCATGAACCCGTCGAAACGCAACCCGTAACATTTGCGGTATTGCTCTTCGCTCAAAGTCATGCCCACCTGCCTGAAGGCCTCACAGTAAGCATGATAATTGGCTTGAAACGTATTGACGAGCGTGCCGTCGAAATCGGTTATAATTAACTTAATCTGCACGATTCAAGAAACATGTAAGATGTTAATCGACATAAGCCGACAGCTCTTCAGGAGTACCGTAGGAGTAGTACTCCTCCATCGTTGCCAAGCGGACTGTTTTGCCCTCGGCCAGCAGATAGTTGTAGAGCAGCGAGACATAGAACTCGGCCTTGCCGTGAGTGCCGTCCACAAGCAGCTGATGAGCAATGCGCTTGAAATCCTTGCCGCTCCCGAAGAAGTAGGCCCCGCACAGCGCATAACTGGAAATGGGATCTTTCTCGGCGGTGCGCACCACTCGACCGTCATCGTCAACCTCGGCATAGCTATAGCGAGGATTATCGGATTCAAACGACACGAGCGCACCTCCATCGCACTCATCAATCGGCAATGACAAAGCTTCGGCTACCAGTTCATTATAGCGCTTGCTGCGAAACTCCAAATCACAGTCCATGACCACTACTGCATCTTCATCGTCGATGGCCTCTTCGGCCACCAGACAGGTCTCAACTGCACCACGTGTGGTCTTGAGCACCGAGAAGATGCGAGCCTCGGGAAGAAATCCATTGATGAGCTCATCAATGTGCTGATTGTCGATGTGTTCCTGACGAACAATCAGGCTGTATTTCATATTGACACCCTCGATCGAGACGCTGCCAATTGCCCGCTGGAACAGCGGCACACCATGCAGTTGTATCAATGGTTTGGGTGTAGTCCAGCCCGCCCGGGCAAATCGTGAGCCCTCGCCAGCCATGGGCATGATGATGTGTAAAGTTCTCATGTTGGTCTTGTTATTTATCCAGACTACCTGCCAGGAATTCAATGCTCTTGTTGCGATAATGATCAAGGCTGGAATACACTTCCTTCCAGTCAATCACATTGTCGACCGGCTCTTTAAGGTCGGCATCCGACACGAGTCGGCCTTCCAGCCCAAGTTGTCCGAGCAAGCCCTCGATGCGGGTGTTACCGCGTTGAGGATTGGACATGGTATAGAACTCCTTGCCAAACAGGATACTGAATACCGTTCCATGGAACGAGTCGGTCAGCACCATCGACGCATTACGGAACAAGTCGAGCCATTCAGTCACGGTTACATCGGCAAACCTTCCTGCCGAGAAATAACGCGTTTCAAGGCCGCGCCTTAGCGCCAACTGCTCAAAGAAAGCTTTTTTATCAGGATTGATATCAAGGCAATACACAGCGAGATAGTCTCTATGGCAATCCTGCTTATCATTGAGCAATGATTCATAGTCACTTGCATTGAGCAGCAACGTGGGATCCAATACACAGCATGCGTCAACTCCCAGATATTCGCGACACAAAGCCACACCGCTGGATTCCCGAACCGAGATGGCATCCATCTGCTGGGCAAGCCTAGCGCAGGCACGAGTCTGCTCTGGTGTATACTCCCATTCGTCAGTGCCAAAAGATGCGGCATAGGCCACACGTTTCAATGGCAGCCCCTCAACGAACTTCAGATACATATCCTCGAGATGGTTGCCATTGTACTTATCGCGCCAAACCTGGTCACTGCCCACCACGATGGCATCGAGATGGTATCGCTTTACGACAGAACGCTTGTAATCCCACATGACATGGGTCTTAGCAATGTTCTGCTCGACAAACTCGCCGGTTGTGGCCTTGCGCAATGAGCCCCGATAGCGTTTGGGGAAACCCGACTTTTTACCGGACAGTATACTCAAAAGCGTTCGCAAGCAGTTGAAAAGATAATGCGGCGTGGAGTAGCGCTCATAGGCATCGATTGTGATCGGATCGTGCCCCAGACGCTTCAGCACCTGCTGCAACGCCCAGTTCTGCAAAATGCCGCCGTAGTTCATCTCCAACGGCTGTGTCACAATACCTATTCGCATAATCTAATCAACGCCTAAAGATTTCTTTATGTCATCAACGATGAATTGGCTTGTTGTACCGGTAGCATTCGGGCGCAAGACATTCTCAAAAAACTCGTTACGTTGAGAAAACATCACGTCATTGCCTCCAAGTACAACTCTTTCAATGAAATTCCTGATATCATTCTCATCACCAACAATGTAGTGTTGACTCAAAGCTGAACGGCCAAACTCAGAATGACCTTCCATTAAGCCCTGCAAATCATTTGTCACAAAAGCGACAGGCTTATTCACAAAGAGGTATTCGGCAGTGAACGAGCCACTGTCATGAATCATCGCGTCAGATGTCTTGAATAAATCCACAAAACCAGAAGCAATAAAAGTGTTTGAAAGATTACTCCATTGGTCATAATAACTATCCGTCTTTTCTACTCCCCATTCAGGTTGTTCATACAGTCTTGACTTTAACCACGGGTGAGGCTTAAAAGCTATTTGTAATCTATCTCTGTATTGCTCAGCTATTTGAAGCATCAAATTGCTCATCCACAGGAAGTTTGAGCGAGTTATCCAATTACCCTCTGACGGAATAGAATAGTGTGGAGCCCAAATCAAACGCTTAATTGACCTATCTTTTATTTTCCAGACATCTTCAGATTTATCACTTAAATAGTAATCCAGATTTGGATATCCCGAGACAAGAACATTTCGCGCATGATTACTCTGAATTCTTTCTGCCCGCTGTTTCATCATCTTGAAAGGGTAATACAATTTCCAGGCTAAATTATGAAAACTTGTGTTATATACCCAATCATAATCAGACAACACGCTAACCCCATAAGGAATATAACAGATCAGCTTGTAACGGAATGTCCTGAAATTATGACGTTTAACATACTGTCCTCCATAAGGTTGCGGGTAGAATAAAATATCTGGATCAATCAGTTTCTTGACATCATACCCTAAACCTTCTTCATCAAAGTCAATATAGCTGATGTTCCTTGATCTAAAATAATTCCTAAGATTAGTCAAGCTCTGCTTCCTCTGTTCTTCAGGATACTGACAAGCACCCGTTAATACAATATGGCAATTGAAGCGTTTTTCCTTCGACAGCAAATCATACACTCCTTGATAATTCCACATCTCCACATTCATCGCAAAAAAGACAATTTCAATTTTGTCTTTTTTCCCGATTTTTTTTTCATTGAATTTTTGGATTGGGTAAAGCGAGTTAATGTAAACCTTAACCCCCGCTCGCCGAATCTTTTCAATTAAACCGACCATTATTGCTTTTGTCTTGATTAAACCCCGATTTGCATGCAACTTGTACTCTTAGTATAAAAATATATGATTTTCATACTCTTGTCGACAAACAAATCCCCATAGCGGTTAAATCATTCTGTGTTCAATAATCTGAACTAACAAAGAGAAAATCGTATTTTTCAATACTATCAATCTAATAACCCTGAGTCAACGGAATGATATACAACAAGGGACACCGGGTCTTGATGAGGCGGTGTACCGATGGAGAGTGGAGCAAGCTGGTGACACTATCACAGTAGTCATTTACAGCATGTTACCTGTTGTATGTCCTGAACGATTGTGTTCGCATGCGGGCGCGTGTGGCGTCCATAATAAATCGCAAAATTACTGATTTTATCAGAGATGGGCAAATATCTAGGCAAAAATGCATAGCCATTTCACGATTTATCGGCATTTTCTTGGTGTTTTTACGGCCAACAATGTGATGACGATGCAAAATTGACCATCAAGGGCCGAAAAGTTGCACAGTGTGAAGAAAAGCACTACTTTTGCATAGCGAAAAGCGCGATGAGTTATGAGCGGCCCTCAAGCCCACAGCCCATCAGCAATATATCGCAATTATATTCACTTAACCATTAAGGCCAAACATCGTCTTTCACGGCGAAAACGAGCAGTGCAAATCCAGCACCGATGAACCTGACAAAAGAACAGAGCCAAAATATCAAAGGCCTCGGCATCCTCGTCATCATGATTCACAACTTCGTGAGTCACATGATGGTCATATCATGCAACGAAACATCTTATTCACAAGATGTTACAGATGCTTTTGTCAACAATGTCTTTAGTTCGTCATCGTTGTGGTACATCTTTTCATTTGCCGGATGGATTGGTGTCCCGTTGTTCTTTTTCCTCAGCGGGTATGGCCTGAGCAAGAAATACGGCCAGGCTAACCTCAATACCTGGAAGTACATCAAGAGCCATGCGATCAAGCTATGGCAACTTATAATTCCCGTATATTTACTCTACATATTGGTATATCATTTCTGCTTCGGCAGACCGCTTCTTATAAAGAACTTTATCGGTGTTGTCACTTTCACAGCCAACCTCCAGGGCGACGCCATCATTAATCCATTGGTTTACTGGTTCTTTGGAGTAATCTTTCAATTCTACCTTTTATACCTCCTATTTCGCAAACTCAATGTGAAACAACTATGGGTACTCTTTTTTGCTTTCATGGTTGTCAATTACTTGATCTTATATTTCATCCCTGACAGGCTGGCTATCAACACCAATTTCAACATCGCGGGGCACAGGATACAATTCGACATGGGGTCGATATGGGCACGCAGCAATTTTATTGGCTGGGGAATGCCTTTTGTGTTGGGAATGATTGCAGCCCGAACAGACTTCAGATTCCCCAAGAAATGGAGCATAGCAGTTTCCCTCGTTTCACTTGTGATGGTGCTTGTCTGCTTGTCGGTCAAGGCTTTATCGCCCCTTGCCGAGTTGGTTGCGATTCTATGCGCTGTGACACTTGTTCAATGGTGCACTTTCAAGAGTATCGCATGGGTGGGATTGATATCTGCAAGCATCTATGTCGTTCATCCGTTTGTGAGAATGGTCCTCTATTTAACCGTCTGCCGCCCTCATGGCGAGACGCCCCACCCCCTGGCGGTAACTATTGCATTTGTCATCATTACCCTCGCGTTGAGCTGGTTGCATCACAGGCTCTTAAAAAAGTTCAATAGCCGCCACGGTAAATAACAGCAAGAAACTTCTCGCCATACCGAATCCAACACACAGACGGTCGATTTTCAGGCAATTGAAGCCAATCCCCCAACATTGACAAGACATCGTTATCAATCAGCTTATTGATTGATTTACCTTGGTCGTCACCTTGAGACCGACAGGCTCAAGGTGGACCGATGTTTTAAGTTCTAAAAAGGCTATGAGATATCAATTCCTTTTTCCCAGCGGTATCGACAAGCCCACGAGGGCATTGCAACACTTCGTCTTGCTGCCAAAATACATGTAGTCGGTGCCCACGAACAAGGGTCCTAACTTCATGGCCAGACCCAACGATGAACCGCCGCAACGCATCGGTGAATAGCTCAGTGAGAAATCCAGCATACTTCTGGGATGGGCATTCACCGAGAAGGTCAGTTCCGCCCCTTCGGACAGGTGAGAAAAGCGGTCGGTGAACAAGACGCCCAAACTCAGTTTTTCCTTTAAGACACTGTATTGGCAGCCTACAGCCATTGTCGAAGCCAGCGTGGTCGTGCGTGAGCGCTGCTCCTCGTCGGGGACCAACCTGAGCAAGTGCAGATTGATGGACTCGCCGCTGCCGATAAGGCCCGAAAAGCGACGTGGATCACCCGGGTGGCTGCTGTCAAAAACCAGGCCCTCGGTGTTGGCATGTGCCGTCTGTGTATTGCCTTTAGACCAACTGATAAAGCCCATGTCGTTGATTGCTGCCGACAGTTCCAGGTTTTCGGTCACATTATAGGCAACACCCAAGTCGATGGCGGCACCCATACCTGCCACACCCATGTCCCTGGGCTTGAAACGTGCCCGCTCAATATACCCTCTATCGCCAATGATATAGTTCAAGCCTTGCACCGAACTCTGCAATGTTGCTGTGGCATCGATAGATCCCGTTCCACGCACATAAACGAGTTCACTCAATCCAACCGCTGCCCAAGCGATGTCCGGCGGCACCCCTTTGAGGTTTGACTGCACAACGGCATGCCCCACATTCAGGTTCAGGTTGCCCTGCCCGAGCAAGCCTTTCAAGCGTCCACCCACCCTCAGGCGGTCATTGATTTGGCGCGTGTAGCCCATGGCAATCTCGGTATAAGCCTCGAGGTTGAATTCAGCGTTGCTCAAGTCCCTGCTGTAATCGCTGTAATCATTCTCATTAAATCCTTTCATGTCGCGCATGAAAGCGAACAATGTTTTTGGAACATCTACATATCCGTTGGCCTTGACACCGATGCTGAACGACATGAAGCCCTTGCCATGCCACCAACCGGCACCAATCAATTCTGAGCCAATGTTGGCCATGACCTTGTTGCGGTCGTTGAGTTTATCGTAGAATTCCTGAGTAGTGTAGTAATCGTCATCTCCACCGTTCTTGATGATATCGATGACATCGTCCACTCCCAGCACATCACTGTTGACCGATTCATTGGTGTGACCCACAACAGGCAGGTTGACATACCCCCGCTCGGGCACCAAGGCCGGGTTAAGCGCCATGCGATACTGCGCCCCCTCCATGAAATAAGATGTACGCAGTACTTGACCATGCAAAGCGCTGCATGTCAAAGCCAATGCCAGCACAACGAGGGTTCTCAGAATGTGTAAAGAGTCGTTCATCAAGAGGACTTTATTTAATGGATATGGTTGGTTGTCAGGTCTATATAAACTCTATAAGATTGAATGTCGGCATGAATCCAATCAACTTCAACGCGACAAAAATACTGCTTTATTGCAAAAAGGCAAAAAATAAAGAGGGCAAAGGTTATAGATTAACGGATAATGATAAGTCATAATGCATCTGGGCGGATAAGTGCGTCGAGCTCAACAACGACAATAAATCCTTATTGTCTTCGCTTAATCGGAATTTTGCATTATCTTTGCAGATTGTAATTAAAACATCACAAGAATTTGAACTAATGAGACAAGAGAATAAAAAACTGAATGTAGGCATCACTATCGGTGATACCAACGGTATCGGAATCGAGGTCATCATGAAGGCCGTAGGTGTTCCCGAAATGCTGGATATGTGCACTCCCGTCATCTATGGCTCCAGCAAGATTGTGAGCTATCATCGCAATGCCTGCAATCTGCCTGGTTTCCAGATCAACCACACCAAGACTGCCGAGCAGTTAAAGGACAACATGCCCAACCTGGTCGAGTGCATCAATCAGGAAATAAAGGTGGAATTGGGTCAACCCAGCAAACAGGCCGGCCTGGCATCCTTCCTGTCGCTGGAGGCTGCTGTCCAGGACCTCAAAGCAGGTCTCATCGACGTGCTGGTGACCGCCCCTATCAATAAGGACAACATCCAGAGCGACCAGTTCCATTTCCCGGGTCACACCGAGTACCTGCAGAGCGCTGCCGGCGACGGAGCCACAGCCCTGATGCTCATGTGCGCGCCAGTACTACGCATTGCACTGGCCACCACCCACCTGCCGCTGGCACAAGTGCCCACCGCTTTGACAATTGAAGGCATCCGCGAGAAGCTCAGGTTGTTCAACACCTCGCTCAAACGCGATTTCTTCATCGACGGACCGCGCATTGCCGTGCTTTCACTCAACCCGCATGCCGGCGAAAACGGCATCCTGGGCACCGAGGAGCGCGACATCATCATCCCCGCCATCCAACTGTCTAATGACGAGGACGGCGTCCAGTGTTTCGGCCCCTATGCCGCCGACGGTTTCTTCGGGGCACGCCACTACCGCCGCTTCGATGGCGTGCTGGCCATGTATCATGATCAAGGCCTGGCACCGTTCAAGACCATCGCCATGGACGAGGGCGTCAACTTCACGGCCGGCCTGCCCATCGTGCGCACCAGCCCCGACCACGGCACCGGATATGACATTGCCGGTCAAGGACTTGCCAACGAATCGTCGATTCGCCATGCCATCTACACCGCCATCGATGTGTACCGCAACCGCATCCGCTACGACGAGTCTCGTCAGAATCCCCTGCCCAAGCTCTTCCAGGATCGTGGCCGCGACAACGTGAAGCTTGATTTGACCAAGGGGGAATAACAAGTGAGGTTAAAGGTTAGAGGTTAGAGGTTAAACGGGTAGGAATTGGAAGATTGAGAGGCAAGGTTTTTCCGTCTCGCAAACTGAAAACTAACAAACACAATGATAAAAGGAATCATCTTTGATTACGGCGGCACACTCGACAGCCGCGGTGTGCACTGGAGCGAGGTGCTGTGGCAGGGCTATCAACAGGCCAATGTGCCCGTTGACAAGGAGACCTTCCGCACAGCCTACGTCGAGGGAGAGCGTGCTTTGGCCCGCGAACGCATCATCTTGCCCCAGGACGATTTTCACGAGTTGCTGCGCAAAAAAGTAGCACTTGAGATTAGCTACCTGCCACTGACTGTTGACGAATCCTGTCGTAAAGAATGGGTCACCCGGATCGCCGACTATTGTGATGATGCTGCACGAGCCTGCATCGACGAGGCGCGCCCCATGCTCGAGGAGTTGCAGCAGCGATTCCCGATGATGCTGGTGAGCAACTTCTACGGCAACATTGACGAAGTGCTGCGCAGCTACGGCATCAGGCATCTGTTCAAGGGTATCATCGAGAGCGCCGTTGTGGGAGTGCGCAAACCCAACCCCACCCTATTCAAGTTAGGCATCGACGCACTTGAGCTGGAACCTCAAGAGGTGCTTGTGGTGGGCGACAGCCTGCGCAAGGACATCCAGCCCGCCGAGCAACTAGGTTGCCAAGTGCTGTGGCTCAAGGGTAAAGGTTGGACCGAAGATGAAGACAAACAGACTCACCCCCATACTATCACACGCGTCACCCAAGTGCTTGATTTCTTAAAGAATGAGGCGTGAAACGTGCTGACCGTTAACTATGGGCCCAAAAACGAATAACTTATAAAACCAAGAATAATGAACTATGCAATAATTGCTGCGGGCGAAGGCTCGCGTCTTGCCCAAGAGGGTGTCGCTAAACCCAAGCCCCTCGTTGAACTGCAGGGCGAACCGATGATCGGTCGCCTGATCAACATCATGCTGCGATGCAATGCCGAGAGCATCAGCATCATCGTCAATGAACACATGAAAGAGGTAAGAGCCTATCTCGAGAGCCTGGAGCTGCCCGTTCCCTTGAATCTCGTGGTCAAGACCACCCCCAGCTCGATGCACAGTCTGTGGCACCTGAGCCGCGTGATTCCTCAAGGCAAGTTCTGTCTCACCACGGTTGACACCATCTTCAAGGAACATGACTTCAAGGGCTACATCGACGCCTTTGAAGCCGATGAGAGCCATGACGGCATGTGGGCCGTCACCCCGTTTGTCGATGACGAGAAGCCGCTGTGGGTCGAGACCAATGAGCAGATGAACATCACCGCTTTCCGCGACAAGAAATGGCCCGAAGCAAAATACGTGTCGGGCGGCGTCTATGCCATGACCGATAAAGCCTTTGCCGTGCTGGATGACTGCATCGAGCGCGACATCAGCCGCATGCGCAACTTCCAGCGTGCTCTTGTCGAGGCCGGATTCAAACTCGAAGCCTACAGCATCGACAAAATCGTCGATGTCGATCATGCTGACGATATCGCCACCGCCGAGGCCTTCTTGAGCGAGTAATTTCCAGTAACCAAGACAGCTCAATCATCAACATAATTTCCCGACTCACATCGGGTTGAGAAAACAAAAAAACTTGCGGGGTGTCCCATCCAGGGACATCCCGCAAGCGTTTTCATTCATGCGATAAAGCTTCTACCGCAGAGAATACGGTTCAGAAGCGGATGCTGTTGTTGCTCTTCCTCTGAATCTTTGCAGCCCGAGTATTGGCCAAGTTGATCAGAACTGTCACATCCGAGATGTTGACACCACCATCGCCGTTGACATCGGCACAAGTCGGGCAGATTCCGTTATCGGCGCCCATAGCATAGCTGATGAGCATAGTCACATCGGTGATATTGACAACATTATCGTGGTTAACATCACCCGGCGTGAAGCCATGACCCGGCTCTAACAGGGTAACTTCCTGAGTGTTGCTCCACTCGCTCTCGGTGCCATCGGTGTAAACGGCCTTAACCCTGTAAACAAAGGTTCCGCCACCCAAGAGGTCGTTAACGACGTAGAACTTATCGGGTGTGATATCGGTGATCAAGCGATAGTTGGCGTCACCGGTCTCACCAGCACGGAACATGGGATTGGCAGCTTCAAACCTGGCTGCAATTCCTGCAACCGGGAACTTGTTAGCCAACTTGAGTGAGGCCACGGTGTTCACCTCAAGGGTATAGCTTACCACATTTGCCTCGGGGGTTTCGTCGGTCCAATCGGCACGGAACGAGGTCGATGTGATGAAATCCTCATCGGCAGGAAGCATCACGGGGGCCAACTTCAACAGTTCAGCAGTACCGCTCAGTGCTACAGTGACAGCCTCGGCGCCACCACCGCTCACGGTTACAGTTGCGTTGCTGGCACCAGCCACAGTGGGTGAATAGGTAACGGTCACAACAGCACCAGCTGCAGCTGCGCTGGCAGTGATGCTGGTCTTGTCGATGCGATAGATGCCGTTGCCATTGCTCACACTGAGCGACAGATTTCCGCTCAAGTTAGTTCCGGTTACGGTAAACGTCTTCGTCACATTCTGTCCAGTCGTAGCATTGAACGAGAGCGAAGTGGGATTCACAGTGATTGTGCGAACCGGTTCGGGAGCGACACCAGTCAAGGTCACGGTCTTGCCCTCGGCAGCGCCACCGCCGCTGATATTAACAACAGCGTTGTGAGTGCCGCCTGCCGTGGGACGATAGGTCACAGTTATGGTAGCGCCATTCTGTACAGCAGTCCTGGTGAGGTTAGTCTTGTCGATGGAGAACATGTTTGAATTCTCACCGCCGACCGACAGTTGTACCGAAGTACCGGATGTCAGGTTTGAACCTGAAACGACGAAGGTCTGAGTCACGGTCTGGCCGACTTCGGCGTTGAACGACAATTCTGCAGGATTAACGTTGAGAGTGGGAACCCTAGTTGCAGTACCTGTCAAGCTGACGGTCTTGGAATCAAGAGCGACAGTCGACAAAGTGATGGTAGCGGTCTGGGTGCCACTGACAGTGGGAGCGTAGGTCACAGTCACCGTCTTGCCTTCTGCAGCCTCGGCAGGAGTGATTGTCGTGGGCGAAATACTATATACTGAGCTTGCGCTCAGGCTGAGAGTCACGTCTCCGAGCAGGTCGGTACCAGTTACGGTGAAGGTCTTGGTCACGGTTTCACCTACATTGGCCGTAAAGGTCAACGATTCAGGAGAAACAGTCAGTTCGGGCTGAGGAAGACCTGCATCACCCAAGATGTACTTGATACCCTCCAGTGCATTGATCTTGCCATAGCGACCAAAGTTCTTCTTGCTGGTGTAGCTGTCATGGATTGCGGTATTGGCAAACACTTCACGGACCGCTGCAGTGTTCAGCGTCTTGCCGGCATACTTGGCAGCCTGCAGATAGAGCGCGATGATACCTGCGGCACAAGGAGTCGACATCGAGGTTCCGTCCATACTACCCAACGACGAAGCACCATTTTTATACACCAGATACATTCCGTAATCGGCCCATTCATTATTCATATAAGTGTTGTCATAGTGGTTGATACCAGCGACAATCGTTGCACCGGGAGCGCAGATGTCAGGCTTGGCAACACCAGTGGGACCGCAACCCTCAGCTTGATAGCTCGAGAAATAGGCGATATCGTTCAACGTGTAGCCAGACAGCGAGTGTGAAGAATTGTTGTAGTCCTTGACTGTGCGCTTGGAACAGTAAGCGCCCACCGAGATCACATTATCACTGGCGCATTCATCGCAAATGCTGCAATCATCGGAACCGGCAATGAAGGTATAGCCACCGTAAGTTCCCGAGAACAAGCCGAAGGCGTTATAGCCCGAAATATCCCAGGCGTCGATCATACATGAGCCGCTAGTGGGATATACACTAACTGCCAATACATAATTGCTGCCATTGTAGCTGCTCTTCTTGGACATACTGTTGAAACTCAGCTGCACATAGTACTTCTGGTTATAGCTATTCCTGCTGATGGTCACCTGAGGCGAGCTACTGAAGTAAGTAGTAATGCCGCTCACGCTTGAAGTGCTGGATGTGATGGCACCAGAAGTCCAAACGACACTGTTATCGCTGGTGTTCACCACATGGAGCTTGCAGGCGAGAGCCTTGTTGGCAGTGCGGGCATAGAACACATCGTAGCCATTGTACATCCTGTTAAGGTAGGATGATGAATAACCATTATAAACATAATAGCATCCAGTGAGAGTCGTAGAGAACGGGGTGCTTGACGAAGCCGTGCCACCGCTGTACTGCTTGCCGTAGTTGCCTCCGGCCTCATTTCCCGTAGCGCATACAATAATGTGGTTGGGATTGTTGCCGGCATACTGGGCATAGGTCGATGCCAACTCACCAGTACCGTCATGCGGGCCGTTGTGCGTGCCAAGACTGATGCTGCACACAGCGGGCATGTTCTGACTATCGGCATAATCAAAGATGTATTTGATACCGTTAGCGATGTTGGTGTTGTAGAGATATTGGCCGCAACCAACGAGAACCAGACTGGACTCGGGAGCCATACCGCCATACACCGTGGTACCGACGGTAATCTCGCTACCTCCAGCAGTTGAACTGGTGTGGGTACCATGTGACTCACCGCTGTCGTCGGTAGTGGGGGAACTTGAAGTGATATTGGTGTAAGTAGTGAACGAACCTGCACCCCTGGCAACGTATGCACGCTTGATGCGGGTATTGCCGTTAGCATCCTTGAACATCGTGTGCTGGAAGTCAATACCGTCGTCGATGACACCGACGACAACACCCGTGCCCTTGAAGGCTTGGGGAAGACCGGCCGCGATGGCATCAGTGCTGTAGTTGAGCACGTCATCGGTGTTGGTGTAATAACGGGCCCTGTCGGTCTTAACAGCGACCTTGCGGGCCACATTCACCTCCAGAACCTCGGGAAGCTCGGCCACTTTCTCAATGATGTCAACAGGAATCATTGCGGTGACGAAACCGTTGAAACGCTCTTGAATTTCCACACCCATGCTTTCGAGCTTGGCAGTGCGGTTGGGATCGATATGAATAAACGCCGACACCATGTCAATACCGTTGATACGCTCGGCCGGAGCAATCAATCGCTCTACCGGTCTGGTGCGCAATAATGGGGCACGTGACGGCTGCAAGGGGCCAGCCACTTTCATATCCAGGGAAATCTTGCCGTCACGCTCAGCAATGAACAACTGAGTCGAGGCGGACAATTTCTCATTAATACCT
Organism: uncultured Prevotellaceae bacterium; assembly: GCA_900317325.1. Classification (GTDB taxonomy): domain Bacteria; phylum Bacteroidota; class Bacteroidia; order Bacteroidales; family Muribaculaceae; genus Sodaliphilus. The sequence continues at coordinate 8,748 of ONGE01000016.1, read as the reverse complement.
GCAATGGCACTGATGCTGATCACCAGAGCCATCGCACAAAACAATAAAACTTTCTTCATAAAAACAGTAGTTAATGATATAGTAATTAAATGTGCAATTATTTTCAAAAAAGCGCGCAAATTTAGTTACTTATTTCCAATATACAAAAAATAATCTACAAAAAAGCCTAAAACTCAAGCAAAAAGGACTCTGTACGATCCCTAATGCGATCCATGAGATTCCCATACGTTGATATGCATTCAGGGCATGACCAACAACAAGTGATTGAGTGACATACCACATTTCTCAAGGTTCATATGTTAAACGGCCTTCACTCATTTCTAAAAAAATGTTACATGAGCATCAGCGGATAAAAAACGAGCAAAAAACAACAAAAAAAGGGCAAAAAACGGGCAAAAAACAAAGATGCATCATTAACAGCAATTAACTGTTTTTTACTACAATTTCGTAAAATCCTATTGATTTCTCATTCTATGGTCAATTTTTAACAAAAGTAAACTGATTTTTTAGATTCATTTATATCTTTATTTGAAAAAAGGCTGTAAATTTGCGCCGTTTTTCGCACGTGGAATAATCCGCACTGAGGATTGATTATCACTCAAGATGAAACCATCAAAGAGAAAGAAAAACAAGTTAACATTAAATAAGAAGAAAAATTATGGCAAAAGAAATCGTTAAGCCCGCTACCGGCAAGTTAGGTATCATGGTAGTAGGATTAGGTGCCGTGAGCACCACGTTCATGACTGGTGTGATGATGGCTCGCAAGGGTCTTGCAAAGCCCGTCGGCAGCATGACACAGTATGACAAAATTCGCGTAGGTTCAGGCGAGAACAAGAAGTACTTGCACTATAATGAGATCGTATCGATGCCCAGCCTCGATGATCTGGTGTTCGCAGCATGGGACGTTTTCCCTGTTAACGCTTATGAGAGCGCCATCAATGCTGAGGTATTGAAGGAGAAGGACATTGAGCCCGTTAAAGACGAACTGTTGAAGATTAAGCCCCTGAAGGCCGCTTTCGACAAGAACTATGCAAAGCGTCTGGATGGTGACAACGTTAAGCAGTGCAAGGATCGTTGGGACATGACCGAACAGGTTCGCGAGGACATCCGCAACTTCAAGAAGGAGACCGGTGTTGACCGCGTGGTTGTACTGTGGGCCGCTTCGACCGAGATCTACGTCGAGCCCGACATGAAGTACCATGGCACCATGGCAGCCCTGGAGCAGGCCATGAAGGACAATGTTGTTGACAAGATTGCTCCCTCGATGTGCTATGCTTATGCAGCGCTGGCCGAGGGTTGCCCCTTCATCATGGGTGCCCCCAACACCACCGTTGACATCCCCGCAATGTGGGAGATGGCAGAGAAGACCCAAATGCCCATCGCCGGTAAGGACTTCAAGACCGGCCAGACCCTGGTGAAGAGCGGTTTCGCCCCCATCATCGGCACCCGTATGCTGGGTCTGAGCGGCTGGTTCTCGACCAACATCCTGGGCAACCGTGACGGTCTCGTGCTCGATGAGCCCGCTAACTTCCGCACCAAGGAGGTGAGCAAACTGTCGACCCTGGAGTCGATTCTCGTTGCCGACGATCAGCCCGACCTGTACAGCGACTACTTCCACAAGGTACGCATCAACTACTATCCTCCCCGCAACGACAACAAGGAAGGATGGGACAATATCGACATCTTCGGCTGGATGGGCTATCCCATGCAGATCAAGATCAACTTCCTGTGCCGCGACTCTATCCTTGCAGCACCCCTGTGCCTTGACCTGTGTCTGCTCATCGACCTGGCACGCCGTGCCGGCCGTTATGGCACTCAGCGCTTCCTGAGCTTCTTCCTGAAGAGCCCGATGCACGACTACACCAAAGACGAGATCCCCGTTAACCACCTGTTCCAGCAGTACGTGATGCTCAAGAACGCCATCCGCGAGATGGGCGGCTATGAGGCCGACGAGGAAATCGACTAATCACAACAGCGACAAGACAATAACAGTCCATACCGACATGAGGCAATTGCTTCTGAGCAATCGCCTCATGTCTTTTTATACATTTTTGACATACTTATTTCTTTTTTTTCTCAAATTATCATTTGTCAGTTCAATTCATTTGCAGTAAATTTGCAGCGAATTATGCGCCAACGGCAGCCGATGCCACTAAAACAGCATAGTTTCAAGCACTTACAAAAGAATATAATTTAGCTTAGCATGCAACAGATAATTCAAGAAGACGTAATGGCCAAAGTGGCCGCTGAGGAGAAAAAGAAAAAACGGGCACGCACTGGCATCAAGTGGGACAGATTGTTCATGGCTTGTGCCTACAACTGGTACTGGTTTGTACTGTCAATGATCCTATTCGCTTGCATCTCCTACCTTTATGCAAAGACACAGCCCCAATTCTATGTGGCTAAGTCCTCTATCCTGATCAGGTCCAAGGACAGCGCCCAGGGCACCCCGTCAATGACATTCAGCGACCTCGGCCTCAACACGGTGAATTACATTCCCAACGAGCCTTACAAACTCAGGTCGTCGAGAATCATGGAGATTGTGGTCAACTCTCTCGGACTTAACGTCCAATACTTCGGCCACATGTTCCTGCGCGACGTGAATATCTACAAAGACACCCCCGTCACCGTCACCCCCCTCAAGGAAGTGACTCGACAATTCACTATCACCATCGTCCCCAAGAGCGAGGAGGAGTATGAGTTCCAGGTAAACGGTGGGCAATGGAAAAAAGCGCATTTCGGCACCAAGGTCAATACTGATTTCGGCCCTGTCGCCATCACCAAGACCGACAAATTCAACGAAGGTCACATCGACTTCAATATCATTGTCAAAGTCAGCAACCCGAACAGCGTGGCACGCAGCCTCGCCAACTCACTGGTTGTTGAACTCGCCGATCAGCACAGCGACATTCTGAATCTTGCAATTCGCGGCCAGAATGCTCAAATGTGTGCCGACATTCTCAACGCCCTTGTCGTAGCATACAACCAGGAAGGTATCAACGACATGAACCAAGTGGCCCGCAGCACCGAGGCCTTTATCGCCGAACGTGTAGCCGACCTGTCGAAGGACCTGAGCGGCGTGGATAACGAGGTGGCCATCCTGACTGCCAATTCGGCCAACTCCCTCATGCTGGGCAACTCGGCGAATGCAATGCGTCAAATCGATCAGACCGAGAATACCAACCTTGAGATCAACCTGGCAGCCCAGATTCGCAGCTTCATTGCCAATATGGGTCCCAACGAACTCATCCCCGCCAACACGGGCATGAACAACGCCGGCATCTCGAGTCAGATCGATCAGTACAATATCGCGATGCAGGATTACCAGAAGATCTCGGCTTCTTCAAGTGCCGAGAACCCTGTGATGAAAGAGCTCTCCTCATCGCTTGCTTCACAGAAGAAGAACATCATCGCCAGTCTCGACAGCTACATCGCCACCCTGCGAACCAAGCAGAGTCAATCTCAGCGACTGCAGAGCGTAGCCCAGAGCAGCATGACGGCCAACCCATCACACGAGAAGGCCATCACCGAGGTGACCCGCCAACAGAAGATCAAGGAGCAACTTTACCTCTACTTGCTCAACAAGCGTGAAGAGAACGCTCTGCAGATGGCTATCACCGAGCCCAACGCCAAGGTGATGGAGCCCGCTATTCCTAATCCGGTTCCCGTTTCGGCGCCTCTGACCCGAATCGTCCTCACCGGTATGATCATCGGCTTGCTGTTGCCGGCACTGGTACTCTACGGTGTATTCTGGTACTTCTCGCTTGACAAGACCATCCATACAAGACGTGAGGTTGAGGAAGTGTGTGATCTACCCATCCTGGGTGAGTTGCCTGCCAAGAAAGCCAATGTTACAGGTGAGATTGTGGTTAACGAGACCTCTAACGACCGCATGAACGAGGCCTTCCGAATAGTGCGTAACAACCTTGACTTTGTCACGAACCAGAACAAACCCGATGGTGAGGGTACTGTCATCCAGTTCACCTCGACCATGTCTGGTGAAGGTAAGAGTTTTGTTGCGGTCAACTTGGCCTTGTCCTATACCTACATCAATAAGCGCGTCATCGTAGTCGACCTTGACTTGCGTAAAGGTAAATTCTCGGAGTATGTAGGTGTACAGGACGGTAGAGGTGCTTCGGCTTACCTGTCAGGTAAAGAGACCGACTTGAACAAGGTCATCCACCGCGATGCCTTGCACGACGGCTTCGACATCATCAGCGTCGGTGCCATTCCGCCCAACCCCACTGCTCTGCTCTTGAGCGATAACATGAGCAAGATGATTGAACAGCTCAAGAAAGAATATGACTATGTCATCCTTGATACTGTGCCCTACAACCTGATTGCCGATGCTGCAGTCGTCAACCGTTATGCCGACCTCACCATCTATGTCATCCGTGACGGCAAGGTTGAGCAGCAGTACATGTATGAGCTCGAGCGTCTGGCCGATGAGCACAAGATCAAGAACCTGACCATCCTCATCAACGACATCAAGGTGAGCAAGACGCGTTACAATTACTCTTACGCTTACGGTTACGGTAAGGGCTACGGATACGGTTACGGATATGGTTACGGATATGGTTACGGCGGCGATAGCGGCGGTTACTATATCGATGACACACCCAAGGATCGCGAGAAGCCCATCAAAGGATAACGACAATTGATTACTCTGCATTCGGGTTTCACATGACTTGTGGAACCCGAATGCATCTTAAAAACAACTCATCATCATATGAAAATCGCGGTTGTAGGCACTGGATATGTCGGACTTGTCACCGGCACCTGTTTCAGCGAAATGGGTGTACACGTGACCTGCGTCGATGTCGACAAGCAGAAAATTGACTCCTTGAACAAGGGCCAGATTCCCATCTATGAGCCTGGACTTGAGACACTGGTCAACAAGAACCGCAAGTCGGGCCGGCTGCGTTTCACGACGAGTCTTCAAGACGTCATCAATGAGGTGGACATCATCTTCAGCGCCGTCGGCACCCCACCCGACGAGGATGGCAGCGCCGACTTGAAGTACGTCCTCGATGTTGCCCGCACCATCGGGCAACACATCAACCGCTATGTGCTGGTGGTGACCAAGAGCACGGTCCCCGTCGGCACCGCCACCAAGGTCAAGGAGGTCATCAATCAACAGCTGCGCCAGCGCGGCGTGGATGTCCCCTTCGACGTGGCCAGCAACCCCGAGTTCCTGAAAGAAGGCAATGCCGTCAAGGACTTCATGAGTCCTGACCGTGTGGTTGTGGGTGTCGAGAGCGAGAGGGCCCGCAAACTGATGGCCCGCCTCTACAAGCCCTTCATGATCGTGAGCGACAGACTCATTTTCACCGACATCCCGTCGGCCGAGATGATCAAGTATGCAGCCAACTCGATGCTGGCCACCCGCATCAGCTTCATGAACGACATCGCTAACCTGTGTGAACTGGTGGGCGCCGACGTGAACATGGTGCGCAAGGGTATCGGCAGTGACACCCGCATCGGCAAGAAATTCCTGTATGCCGGCTGCGGTTACGGCGGTTCCTGTTTCCCGAAGGATGTCAAGGCCTTGATCAAAACGGCTGCCGACCACGGCTACTCCATGCGTGTCCTGCAGGCAGTTGAGGAGGTCAATGCCGACCAAAAGCTTGTGCTTTACCGCAAAATCGTGAACTGCTACGGCGGCGACGAGGCCCAACTCCAAGGCAAGAGAGTCGCCATCTGGGGACTATCGTTCAAGCCCGAGACCGATGACATGCGAGAAGCGCCGTCGCTCGTCCTCATCGACCTGCTGCTCAAGGCGGGAGCGCATGTCAAGGTCTATGATCCTGTTGCTATGGACGAATGCCGACGCCGCATCGGCGACAAGGTGGACTATGCCACCGACATGTATGACGCTGCTGATGGTGCCGACGCCCTGATGCTGGTGACCGAGTGGAAAGAGCTGCGAATGCCCAACATGGAAACGCTGCAAAGCAAAATGGCGGGCCGTCTCATCCTCGACGGTCGCAACATCCTTGACGGCGAGGAGCTGCGACAGGCCGGATTTGAATATCACTGCATCGGTAAATAACCCCATCCCACAATTAAAACAACAGAGCGGCTGTGTTCGTAATGAAACAGCCGCTCTGTTGTTATTGATTATTGACAAGGGATCACTTCACTACCACCTTGCGGGAAGCAGTGTCTGAGGCCACAACATAGATGCCCATCGGCAAGTTGACATTGGTTTCGCCGGCGGCGTCCAAAGCCATGACACAATTGCCATCAAAGTCATAGACTTCCAATGCTTCACCGACAGGATTGTCCACGAGGATACCACCATCGACAGGTACAGCATCCCAGCCACGTCCCATCACGAATGATCTTGACTCCATGATGTTGTTGATGAGCATCGTCACATCGGTGACATTCACCGAACCGTCACCAGACAGATCGGCTGCGTCGGTGTTGATCTGAACCGAATTACCACCCAGCAGATAATTCACCAGCGCTGTCACATCGGTGACATTCACTGTGCCATCCATGTTCACGTCACCCGCCATCGGATTGACGATGCCCGTGACATCGGCATAAACATTCAAGCGGCTTGTTGATGCCGTTACAGTACCATGGTACTCCCCGATTGTGCCCGTGTCGGCCAGACGCACATAGAACACCTCGCCCGATGCATCCAGCGTGAGCGAATTCGTCCAGGTTCGCATATTGAGACTCAACTGGAACTCATTACCCACGGTCAATGTGATGGCTTCATTATTGTTCTCGGCCACAACCGTACCAGTCACAAACGATGATGTGTTGCCCTGAACAGCAACGATTTGCACCAATGAACTGATGGAAATGGAAGGCTCGGGAGCAACTGCGGAATTGCTGGTGATGGCGATATCGTCGATGTTGAGGCGAGCGCCAGCGGTCTGAGCAATCTTGAAGCGCACATTGCCCGTCACATTCAGGTTAAAGATGAACTGCTGCCAGGTCAACGTGGGCGAACAGGTTCCTGCGGCTGTCCAGGTGCTGCCGCCATTGGTGCTATAGAGCACTTGCAGGGTGGGATTGGCTTCACTGCTGCTCCACTTAGCGGCATAGAACGAGATCTTGCTGGCGCCGTCGGTAACGTCCTCGGCCATCTCGATATAGGAATTGTTATTCTTGCCATATCGACAGCTCATCTGGCCATTGCTGTGCTCGTCACCGGAATACAAGCCAACATTGCTGACATTCCAACTGAAAGCATGGCCCTGAATCGATGTCGCGGAGTAATTGCCGTTGGCCACACAGCCTTCCCAGGTCTCAATGACCTCGGTTTCTCCGCCGCTACCACCGGGGTTGTAGTTCGCTGTCAAGGTAACGTTGTTAGACACTTCGGAGCTGCTGATGGTCAATCGACCTGTGGCGTTGGTTGCGGTGCCATTATAGGTCACGGTGATTGTTGCACCGTTGTTGACAGCGGCAGCAGTCAGGGTTGTCGGTGAAACCGAGAAGCCAGTCCCTGTGACAGCCACCGTCACCGATTTGGTCAGATACACACCCTTGACCGTGATCGACTTGCTCACACCATTGCCTGTGTTGGTGCCCACGTTGATGGTAGAGCCGTTAGTGGGCGATGAAATAACCGGATCGGTCGATGCGCTGCCCGTCCATGCTGTGCCTGTTCTGTTACCCCAGAGGAACTCGGCCAGCTCGGGATGGTCGATAAACGGGTTGCGGTTGTGTTGGATGCCATACACCGCCTCGTTGCGGTTCGATTCCAGCGTGCTCACGGGGTCGTTGCGATGCCATTCCAGCAGCTGGCTGATAGCCCACGGCGTCAAGTGCTTGTAGGAACTGTTGGTGAACACGGCATAGCCGTTATCCTGGGTCCAAGAGCCCACACGGTCCATGTAGCGAATAACCATATAGAAATAGGTACGCGCGAAGTCGCCCTTGTACTCATCGGCAACCTCAAACACGGTACCCGAATAACCGCTGTGGGTGCAGCTACCCAGCTTGCCGGTTCCTCTGGCCGAACCGTTAGCACAGTCGCCGAAGGGATAATTCCCTCGCTCGGCATTCACCCAACCGTCAACAGGATAAATGTGGAACAAGTCAGAGTACATCGTGTCAGCATCTTCTTTTCCTCCACCCCACCAGCTGTTGGGCACCGAGTGCTCACGGTTATAGCAGTCGCCGATGCTGTTGTAGGTGCCGCATTGGCCGGTCTGATAGGTGTACTGCACGTCGGAGTAACGGTCGATGATGATACCATTACTGCAGTCGGTCGTCTCGAACTTTGGCCACAAGTTCCTGTAATAGACTTCATAATGGTTTCGGATCTTCTGGTGCAGGGACAGCATCAGTTGCTGGTCGCTCTTGCCCAAAGCGGTGTTGTAGTAGCCGCTGGGGATCGCGGCCGTTGCCTGCAGGCCTAGTAACACGGTAACGGCCAGCAAGAGGTAATGTAGATTCTTTTTCATTTTCATCGAAGTTTATAATATTGAATAGATATGATGTCGACAAAAGATTTGCAAAATTACTAAAAAAACCTTGAAAATGCAGTTTTTAAAGAATAATGTGTACAAAACGCTTGTGTATCAGGATTTTTTTGTACCTTTGCAGTCGCGCTTTTCGGGAACGAGTCCGGAAAGGCTGTTTAACTAACTTATTATTAACAATTTAAATGAGCGAAGAATTAAAAAATTCTCCAATCGCCGATTTCGATTGGGACGCCTATGAGAAAGGCGAGACCAAAAGAGACAAATCTTTTGAAGAACTGGAAAAAACCTACGACAA
>ONGE01000003.1 GCA_900317325.1 uncultured Prevotellaceae bacterium | reverse complement strand
TTTAATCGGTGGGTTATTTCATCTCGGCATCAATCCAGCCCAGAAGCGATACCAACGAGGCATTCCAGTTGATGGCAATTTCGTTGCTGGCATAGGAGCCTGTAGCGTCGATGTAGGACTCATCGGGTTGCTTGGACGGGTAAGGCAGACTGCCGTCACCATTGTCCTGTTGGCCAGGATTGGGGCCGCCGGCGAGCAGGCCGGGCATGGGGGCATCAATGCCGTCGGCCGACGAAATGCGGTGGTGGATGTTCTTGGGGGGCTTGTGGCCGTAGCCGGTCACATAGCAGTATCCTGTGGCATTACGGCCTAAAACATAATCGGCATTTTGGAGGGCCGCTTCAAGATATTTCTTGTCGCCCGTGGCACGGTAGCAGTACAGGTGGGCAAGACCACTGGTGCAGAAGCACTCGGACAGGCAACCCCAACCGTAGTCATTGGCATGATTACCGGCGGGCGTATTGAACGGCGAGGCCTTCAGGGGCATGCCGGTTTTGTCGTCGCCGCAGGTAATCCATGAATACATGGCAAGTCCGGTGACATTTCCCCAACCGGGTTGTGAGAATCCGCGCTCACGCAAAGGCTGGGCGGCTTTAAGGAAGAACTCGTCGCCCGTGAGCAGGAACAGCTCGGTAGCAGCCCACAAATGTTCGTCGCTGGCATCGTTGTCGCCGTAGGTGCCTGTGGTCACATCGGGGTCAAACTCCTTGTTCATCTTGTCTTGGTCATAGACGGCCTCAGGATTGAGTTCGGCCCAGTGATAGGCGGCCAAAGCGGCTTTTTGGGCCTGCTCGGCAAATGCAGGATAGTCTTTGTTGCCCTTGTAGATGCGTGCGGCAAGTGCCATTACAGCAGCAAAGTCATAGCTGGCGGTCACACTCTTTTGCACCACAAAGCGCTGTTGGTGACAATCGGTGGGCATGACAAAACCCTCGAAATTGGGCGTCGTCAATTTGTGGTAAACACCTCCGTCATAGGGATCCTGCATGGTGATCATCCACTTGAGATTAAACATGAGCTCGTCGAGCAGGTCTGCAGTGCTGTTGCCACTCTCGGGAATGTCGGCGTTGAGACGATTGAAATACGCTTTGTTCTGCTCATAGGCCATGAGCATCAGTCCCACCGAATAGGATGAGTTGACGATATACTTGTTGTAGTCGCCGGCATCATACCAGCCCAGCGGCGAGGATATGATGGAGCCTGCAGGTCGGCCAGGCGAAACTGCCGATGGATGAATCATGACCTCGGTGTCGGGATGTCCTAAGGGACGGGCATAAACACCGGCATGTTTGCCGTCGATGGCGATGCCCGAGCGGTTGAGGTAGAAGGCCTTTAACGCAGCGCGAGCTATGCTGTTCAATGCGTGAGGCTGCACGTCAAAGCGGGTCTTTTGGCCATTGACGCTCAGTTCATAGGTGCCGGGGGCGGTAATACCCATGATTTCGACGATGGTGCGTTTCTTGTTCGACCACGGCGAGGTGCTGGTCCTCAAGGCCTTGGCTTTGCCCCCACGTTTGCCGTCGGCCGTGTTTTTGATAGTCATCTTTTTGGCTTTAGAGCCCTCGATGACCGCGATTTTGGACTGTTGCGGATAAAATGCAACTTGATTGATTCGGATGCTTTCGCTCTGGGCGGTCAACGTGATGGCCGTCAAGGCTGCAATGGCTAATGTTAACACTTGTTTCATAATTCAGTAATATTTTGGTACAAATATATAATAATTATGTCATTGGCGGCGAGTGAGATACAAATATTTTCCCGAATGGGCTGCAAAATGAATGATTCTAGTGATGCTTTGCCAGCGATGGCCAGGTAAACAAATAATACCGTCTTTTTTTATTGATGATTAGTGAGGTTTAATTTCGCCTTTAGCGAAACACTGTATTTCAACTGTTTGAAAAAACTTCATTCTCCTTGTTTTTGTCGCCAAAAACAAGTATTTTTGCCCAAAAATAAATGAATATGACGAAAGTTAGTTTATTTGTGTGTATCATCTGGGTTGCCCTATCATTGGGGCTGCTGGGTTGCCAGCGGCCAAGCAACATAAAGTTTGACGAAACAGGATTTTATATCCTTGTGGAGGAAGATTCAATGGAGGAAGATTCAATTTCATTTATTGACATGCGGGAAGATATTCCTCGCATCCGGCCCTATTTTGAGGGCTATGGAAGAGTCAAGGCTCTGAGACGTGGCATGGTGCCAGACAAGGAAACGGCCATTAAGATTGCCGAAAGTGTCTGGTATCCCATCTATGGGTCGCAGATTTATACCGAGCAGCCTTTCGTTGCTGAACTTGAAAGTGACACGGTGTGGATTGTACGAGGATCGTTGCCTAAAGGCAGGGTTGGTGGATGCGCCGAAATAAGACTTCGCAAAAGCGATGCTGCAGTTCTCGACGTCAATCATGAAAAATAGTATCTTTGCCCCAAAAACAAATGAATATGAAGAAGGTTAGTTTATTTGTGTGTATCATTTGGGTTGCCTTGTCATTGGGGCTGCTGGGTTGCCAGCGTCAGCGGCCAAGCAACTTAAAGTATAACGAATCAGGATTGTATACCCTTGTGGAGGAAGATACATTTATTCACCTTGAGCCTCGCATTCAGCCCAAAATTGAGGGCTATGGAAAAGCCGAGGCTCAGAGACGCGGCATGGTGCCAGACAAGGAAACGGCTATTAAGATAGCCGAAAGTGTCTGGTATCCCATCTATGGGTCGGAGATTTATACCGAGTTGCCTTTCGTGGCGGAACTTGAAGGCGACACGGTGTGGGAAGTACGAGGATCGTTACCTGAAGGCTGGCTTGGTGGAACTGCCGTAATAAGACTTCGCAAAAGCGATGGCGCAGTTCTCGACGTTGGGCATGAAAAATAAGATCTAAAGCACTTTACTCACCATGAGTACTGCCTTGGACCATTGTTCTTATCAATTCGTATAATTCGCGTAATTGGCTTCGCCGAGTTAAGGGTTCGCATTTGCCCCGCAGGGAGAAATCCTAACGGCTGACACAACAAAAAAGCCAAATGGCTCATTGCAAGTCATTTGGCTTTCCTTTTGGTAACCCCGATGGGCTCTGACTTATTATAGTGTTAACTTAATTCTGAGTCTTTTATATTTGCTTGCTGGACAGAATACGGGGATTGATAGAATTTTTGATGAAAAAATATTGGGGAACGTTATGGTTTTGAAAAAATAAAATGACGGGATAGATAGTTTTTTTCATCAGTAATTGTTGCATATATAAAAGATAATCAGTAACTTTGCTGCAAATATTTAGTTTTCAATTATGGATAATATTTTTCAGCGTAAAATTTATAGTCAGATTCTGCAATGGAAGCAGGACAATGCTGGCAAGAGTGCATTACTCATTGAGGGTGCACGACGCGTTGGTAAATCCACTATAGTAGAAGCATTTGCAAAGCGTGAATACAAGTCATATATCCTCATCGATTTCAACAAAGCATCTGCTCGCATCAAAGCGCTGTTTGACGATTTGATGGACTTGGACTACATCTTTCTTTATCTGCAAAGCGCTTATCACACTACGCTCTACCAGCGAAAGTCGGTAATTATTTTTGACGAGGTACAGCAATGCCCCAAGGCTCGCCAAGCCATCAAATATCTAGTCCAAGATGGCAGATACGATTTTATAGAAACAGGATCCTTAATCAGCATCAAGAGAAACACCGAAAGCATCACGATACCCAGCGAAGAAGACCGCTTGGAGATGTTCCCGATGGACTATGAGGAGTTCCGCTGGGCTTTAGGCGATACGGCTTCGATTCCCTTGCTGCGCCAACTCCTAGATAGCAACCGCACGATGGATGATGAAATCAATCGCCGCTATATGCGCGATCTGCGTTTGTATATGCTGGTGGGCGGTATGCCACAGGCTGTGAGTGAATACCTACAAACCAAGAATTTTAGGGCTGTTGACGCCGTTAAACGCAAGATACTCAAACTTTATTTCGATGATTTCCGCAAGATTGACAAGACTGGCAAAATTGGCAGACTGTATGGTGCCATACCTCAGATGTTGGCTAGAGGAGTGGGGCGATTCTATCCTACCTCAGTCATCAAGGGAGTTGGAGCAGAAAAGATGGAAGATCTGCTTATAGCATTGGAGGACAGCAAGACTGTAAACATTTCCTACCATACAACTGACCCACAAGTGGGATTGCCGTTCAGCGAAGATCGCAGCAGGCAAAAGATATATGTGGGTGACACAGGGTTGATGGTGACACTAGCATTCTGGGACAAGCAGTTCACCGAGAACATGCTGTACGACAAACTGCTGTCAGACAAGCTCCCCGCCAATTTAGGCTATGTCTATGAAAACTTGGCAGCCCAAATACTGCGTAGCAGTGGCAACAGGTTGTATTTTTACACTTGGGCAAAGGACGATCGCCATAACTATGAAGTCGATTTTCTACTCTCCCGCAGAGCAAAGATTTGTCCCATAGAGGTAAAATCATCAAGCTATAAATCTCACACTTCTCTAGATGCTTTTTGCGCAAAATTCTCCTCTCGCATCGACAAGCGCTACGTCGTCTATACCAAGGCCTTAAGACGAGATGGAGACACAATCCTGCTACCGATATATATGCTGAGCTTGATATAAAGACACAACCCAAGATGACTCTCAACAAAAAAGCCGAAAGGCTTCATTACTAACCATTTGGCATTCAATTTGGTGCCCCCGGTGGGCTCTGATTCTTAACATAGCATGACAGTCATCGGCACTATAACCGCCTGATTCCCATGAATTTCTTATACTGATACTATGTCATCGGGTGTCAACGAGTGCCATTAGGTGTCAATCTCGGTTGCCATTTTTGACAACCATATTTAGGGTGCTACTTGACCCCAAATAATACTTCAAAATTACCGTCCCTTTTTTCCTGCGGAATGCGGAGATTAACGAAGTGAGTTGTTGGATGTCAATCATAATTTTTGCTGATTTCAGTTTTCAGCAAAAGTAGGATGACTCCTTCATCCAGTAAAAGGCAAGCTTTATCATGGAATTATCGGAGAAATACTACTTGAGATTAGAAATAAATGCTATTTTTGCAGCACTGAACAAATAGAAAACTAATAATAGAAAGACATGAAAAAGATTTATTCCATCCTGATGGTGGCTGTTGCCGCCCTGTCTATGAGTTTCTCAGCAAACGCCGAAGCTCCCAAGTGGGAAATCGTTGCTGGTATGAATGTAGCAAACGTTGATGCCAGTGGTTGCAGCTCACGTATCGGCTTCCATGCAGGTATTCGCACAACCATTGGTATTCCCAGTGTAAGCAACGGTTTCTATGGCAACGCTGGTGCACTGCTCTCACTCAAAGGAACCAAGGCGGTCGGAATCACATTCAATCCCTATTATCTTGGCTATGACGTCTTTAGCGACGAGGTGGGCTACAAGCGTTTTGATTTTGGTTTGGGTTTGCGTGCTGGTCTGGAATTCAACCAGAAGGTGCCTGTTTCAATTGGCTACGACTTTGGTGTTCTTGATGTAGCTGACGATGCTTCAGCTAAGACCCGCAACCTTACAATTTCTGTCGGATACAAGTTCTAAAACAATTTCAACTTATTACAGATCGAAGGATGTGCCAGTGGTGCATCCTTCGTTTTATTGTAACGAAAAAGCCAAATGGCTTCATTACTAACCATTTGGCGTTCAATTTCGTGACCCCGGTGGGACTCGAACCCACGACCCATTGATTAAGAGTCAATTGCTCTACCAACTGAGCTACGGAGTCATCGTTTGTTCAATTGCGACTGCAAAGGTACTGCTTTTTTCTAAACCACCAACTATTTTGGCAGTTTTTTTTCAAAAAAAATGCATTTTTTTCTTCACTGTTTTTTGGCGAAATCATTAAACGGCTGGAAAACAGCGTTTTGTGGTTTTTGGAATTTTTGTGGTTTTGGCGTTGATTTGGTCTTGAAGATGGCGCGGATTTTGGCATTTGAGTCAAATGACGTATCTTTGTGAGGTAAAACGATAGAACAAGACCGATATGAAGAAGTATGACTTTGACCGTGAGATTGACCGTCGCGGCAGCGGCAGTGTGATGTATGACAGGCGCAAGGAGATGTTCGGGCGCGAGGATGTGCTTCCCCTGTGGGTTGCCGATATGGGCTTTGCTGCGTGTCCCGACATCACGCAGGCTCTGGCCGACCGCATCACCGGGCATCCGATTTATGGCTACAGTGTACCGCTTGAGGACTACTGGCAGTCGATCATCGACTGGCAGCGTGAGCGCAACGGGTTTGAATTCACGCTTGACGAGGTGTGCTTCATCGGCGGCATCGTGAACGGATTCGGGTTGGCGCTGAATCATTTTACCCGTCCAGGCGAGAAGGTGGTCATCCAGGAACCGGTCTATCATCCGTTCAGGATGCTCATCACCGGCAACAACCGCATGGTGGTCAACAATGGCTTGAAGCGGACGGCCGACGGCTTCTACGAGATGGATTTGGAGGATTTGGAGCGCATTTTCAAGAACGAGCATCCCGCGATGATGGTGCTGTGCAACCCGCACAATCCCATCGGCATCGCTTGGCCCGCCGAGGTGCAGCGACAGGTGGCAGCGCTGGCCAAGAAATATGGGGTAGTGGTCTTCAGTGACGAGATTCATGGCGACCTTGTGCTGAGTGGGCACCGCCACACGTCGTTCCTCACCGTGAGCGACGATGCCCGTGCCGTGGGCGTGGTGATGGGTGCGCCGAGCAAGACGTTCAATATCGCGGGTATCGTGAGTTCGTGGTGTGTCATCAAGAATCCTGACTTGAGGAAACCGTTCTTCCACCATTTGGAGGCCAACGAGCAGTGCTCGCCTAATTTCCTGTCGATGACAGCGACGCGTGCGGCCTATCGTCATGGCGGCGAATGGCTCAAGCAGTGCCTGGCCTATATCGAAGACAACATCGACCTGGTGGTGGCTTATTGCCGTGAACACATTCCCGGAATCGTGGCTATCAAGCCGCAGGCCTCATTCCTCGTGTGGCTGGATTGTACGGGGCTGGGGCTGGATCATGACGCCTTGATTGACCTGTTCGTCAACAAGGCCCGCATCGGTTTGAACGACGGTGCGATGTTCGGCCGTTCGGGAAGCGGCTTTATGCGCCTGAACGTCGCGGTTCCGCGCAGCGTCATCACTCAGGCCATGGAACAGCTGGCTCAAGCCGTCAAGGCTTTGCCTGCCGCTCAATAAGTGTCTGCGGCTGTAAAACGCCTGATGTTTGCAGCCGTCAATTCCGTGAGTTCTTTACAGGAGGGCCCCTTCTCGCCCGCTACCGCTGCTGCCACCTCGCTGATGGCGGCCGGGTGATCGTCGGTCTCGATGAACAGGCGGTCGAGTGGGGTGATGCGCAGGGCAGAGGGATTGAAACGGATGCCGAACGACAGGTAACATCCGGCATCGAGCAGCAGTCGGGCGACATGCTCGTTGCCTCTCATACCGTGTATGGCCAGCGGGACCTGGCAACCTGTGGCACGTTTCACGGCGAGAATCCGCTGGGCAGTCCTCACGCTGTGCACGACAACCGGTTTGCCGACCGAAGCCGCTAAGCGCAGGTGTCGGGCAAATGCTGCTTCCTGCAGGTCAAGCGGGGCCCCTCTCAGTGAATCCAAGCCTGTCTCGCCGATGGCCAGCACCTGTGGATGGCTGGCGCATTGCTCGAGCAAGGCGAAATCGTCCTCGCCTAAGGCCTCCAGGTCGCTCCACGGGTGAAATCCCACCGAGTACCATCTGCCTGGCTCGGGAGAGAACTCATGCGGGTCAACCGAAATGATGGCTCGGTCGGCGTCGGTTCGGTGGGTATGGAAGTCAAGGATATCCATTACGGAACGGGATCATAGCCGCTGCCGCCCCAGGGGTTGCATCGCAGGATGCGCCACACGGCAAGGACAAAGCCCTTGAACGGGCCGTGCTTGCGGATGGCCTCGATGGCATACTGGCTGCATGTGGGGGTGAAACGGCAGATGGGCGGTTTGAGCGGCGAGAGGTATTTCTGGTAGAAGCGAATGGGCACGATCATCAGCCACCCGATGGCAGCCGCCACCTTGTGCAAGCAATAACGTATGCCGTTCCATATTCGCTTCATGGCTTTTCTTCGGGGGATTTATCGGTTGTTTCGTGCTCACTGGTTGCCGTAGCGATGCGCGACAGCAACAGCTGCATTTTCTCGTTGATGACGTCGTAGGGCGCAGGCGAGTTGTCCAGATAGACAAAAGCGATGTCCACGCCGCAGTTCTTGCCGTCGAGCTTGGCCAGAAGCAGGTCGCGCCGGTTCAGCCTGTAGGCCTCGCGTATGCGTCGGCGCAGCATGACACGGTTCACGGCCCTGCGGATGCGCTTCTTGGGAATGGAGATAAGGAACTGGACGGGATGCTCTCCTGCAGGCCTGAGCCGATAGGCGGCCCGCACGGGAAAAGCCATCAACGACTTGCCCTCACCAAAGAGCAGGTTGATCGCCGTGCGGCTCGTGAGCTTCTCGTCTTTATTTAATTTGTAGTCCATTCAGCGGGCGAAATTACAAAAAAATAGGGTATGCTCGACAAGCACACCCTATAAAAACTATAATCAGTGAGATTATTTCTTGGTTGCGTTGGCCTTGCGGGTAGCGGCGGCCTTCTTGGCGGCCTCGGACCTCTTAGCCTTGGCAGTGGCCTCGGCTTCGGCTTTAGCCTTGCGGGTAGCAGCGGCCTTCTTGGCAGCGGCCGACCTCTTGGCGGCAGCATCGTCGTCGGCAGCGCTTGCCGTGTCAGCCTTCTTGGCCGGAGCTTTAGCCTTGCTTGCAGCGGGGGCTTTCTTGGCGCTCTCGCGGGCAGCCTTGCGCTCCTCTTTCTCCTCCTCGGCCTTAGCGTGCTTGAGGTATTCCTCGATAGCGCTGGCCATCGAAGGCGTCTTGGGGGTGATGGTGACGTCCACCTTCAAGCCAGCCTTGTCGGCGGCCTCCAAGGTCGTTTGTCCCATGGCGGCGATGACCACCTTGCGGTCGGCATAGTCGGGGAAATTGGTGGTATAGGACTTGATGCCGGCGGGGCTGAAGAAAGCCAACATGTCGTAGTCGAAGGTCTCACCGGGCTTGAAATCGTTGCTCACGGTGCGGTACATGATCGACTTGACATACTTCACCTTGTTGTTGTCGAGGACGACGGCCTTGTCGTTGTGGACGTCGCTCACGGGCATCAGGTAAGTCTCCTTGTTGTGCTTGGCGATGATGGGGATGAGGTCCTCCATCAGTCCGGTTTCGCTATAGAAAATCTTGCGTTTGCGGTAGATGACATACTTCTGCAGATAGTGTGCGATGGTCTCGCTTACACAGAAGTATTTGAGAGTGTCAGGCACGTTGTATCGCAATTCCTTGCACAGACGGAAAAAATGGTCAATTGCTGTACGTGCCGTCAGGATGATAGCCGAATAATCGGGAATGTTGATCTTTGACTGCCTGAATTCCTTCGAGGTGAGTCCTTCAACTTTGATAAAAGGCCTGAAAACAATTTCTACACCATATTTCTTCTCCAGTAAAAAATAAGGAGATTTCTCGGATGTCGGTCTAGGTTGTGAGACCAGGATCTTCTTGATGTTCATTTAGTTTTTTGCTAATAAATACCACTAATCCAATACGTTACACTCGCCAAGATGGCTAAGGGTACGATTTCGACGGCGCAAAGGTACAACAAAAAATAGAGAATGGATGACAAATTGCCATAAAAAATTCTAAAGCCCTTGAAAATAAATACCAGTCGGGCTATTAAATACAGTGAGGCCGCTATGGATAATAGCAATTTGCCATGATAGGGATAGAGCATGAGCAGAATGAGCACCGGGAGCAGCAGCAAACCCAAGAATGCCTGGGTCGCTTTGAAGCCGTCGATCCACAGTTTGGTGCCCTGCTTGTCGCTGAAGGTGTATCCCAGCACCTTGTAAACCAGCCATTGCCCTACATAGAAGAGCACGGCGATTCCGCAGTATATCGCGATGTGGGGAAAGACGTTGGCTTGCAGCGCAGGTGCCAGCGCCGGGCACAGCATGCGCACTGCGGCAAAAATCAGGAAGCCCTCCACGATGCAGGTGTTGCCGATGAGGGCCGTGAGGATTCCGGTCTCGTTGACGGTGTGGTCCTCGAACAGATTCTCGCGTCTCCTGGTCGAGAACATGTAGTGGAAAAAGTTCTCGATGTATTTGTAGCCCTTGTGGTAGCTCAACGCCACTGCCAGCATGCCTGCCAACAAGAGCGCCATCGAGGGCGTGTCGTGTAGCGGCGAGCGCGTGAACGGTTGGGCCTCGGCACCGTCGGGTATTTCCATCACGGCCAGCGTGTCGATCTTGCCCAATGCCGAGTCGCCGGCCTGTGTGGTCGGGAAACCCTCGAGGTACTGCGGCGAGTAGGGGCCCACCGCGGTGTCGTTATGCTGGGTGCTGTCGATGTGATTGGCGCTGACCGGCATGGTGATCAGTATTTGGATTCAAACTCCACGGGGTGGTAGTTGTCGAGCAGGGTGATGGCCTCGGCTGGCGTGGTAGCCACTTGCCACAATGCGGCGTGGCTCGACTTCATGAAGCCCTCGTCGATGGCGTGGTGCAACATCTCCAGCAGGGTGTCATAGTAGCCGAGGGTGTTCAAGATGATGACAGGCACCTTGACCAGCCCCAGCTGTCGCCAGGTGAGCGTCTCGAGCATTTCCTCGAGCGTGCCCACACCGCCGGGCAGGGCGATGACGGCATCGGCCATCTCGCTCATGATTTGCTTGCGCTGGTGCATGTCGGCCGTGATGACGACGTCCTCGAGGCGGTCGTAACACCACCCCTTGTCGACCATGAACTTGGGAATCACTCCCGTCACCATACCGCCCGCATCAAGCGTGCCGTCGGTCACGGCACCCATCAGTCCCACGGCTCCGCCGCCGTTCACGCAGCGCCAGCCGCCCTCGGCCAGGCGTCCGCCCAGTTCGCGGGCCGCCTCTAAATAACGCGTGTCGATGTCTGCACTGGAAGCACAGAAGACACAAACATTTCCTCTCATCTCTCGTTTCATGGCTGCAAAGGTAGTGCTTTTTTAGCGATTTGCAATAAGCCATCAGCCCACATCGGCGCTCCCTGCCGATAGAAGGCTAGGCTTCGCGATGGAGATAGGGCTGCAGGAACTCGTCGAGCGAGGCGACATTGAGTTTGTGGGCGATTTGGATTTTCTTGTTGGAAACGGTTCTCAGGTTCCTGTAGCGCATGCATATCATGATGACCGTCCTCGAGAACCCGTGGCATTGCAGCGCAATCAGATTGATCTCATCGTCTCGCAGGGTCCCGCCTGCCGCCTCTTGAGCCTTGACCAGCACGTTGTCATACAGTTCGTTGGCCAGCGATTGCAGGTTGTCCCAATAGGAGGCGCCCACCTCGTCGGGACCTCGCATCGTCATCAGCTTGTTGAAGCGCTTGGCAAAGGTGGTCTCGTTGCATTCGTAGGACCACTGCAGCAGCTGATGGACGACTTGTATCTGGTTGTCCACGATGGCTTTGAGCTCGCTGGGCTGCTGTTTGGAACTTTCCCGCTCGTTGAGCAGGGCTTGCATCTGTTGCAGACTCGTGATCGAGTGGTCCAGGTCGGCTTTCTGCATCTCGTATTCGGTTTGCTGGATCTTCAGGCGGTTGCGGTATCGCCACACCATGAAGGCGAGCGCCCCGACTGCCAGTGCCAACAATGCCAGCGCCAGCAGCGTCCCCTTGAGCCGTGAACTCAGCAAGGCGGTTTCGAGGGCCGACTGTTGAGCGTCGTATTTCTTCTCGGCCTCGATCAGCTTGTCGTTCATGCCGCTCATGATGACTGAGTCGGCTAAATGGTGCGCCTTGTTCTGGTAGTTGATGACGTCGTCGATTTTGTTTTCGCGTCGTGCCAGGTCGGTGAGCAGCTGGTAGTACATGATGCTGTCGGCGGCAGTGGTCATCGGCGGCGCTTGTTGCAGGTAGTAGCGGGCCGAGTCGATGCGACCCAGGTGCAGGTAGGCCGATGCGGCGGTGTAATGAACCCTCGGGTGAATCTTCTGCTTTCCGTTCCAGCTGATGGCCTCAAGGGCGTCTTCCTTGGCGCCCTGGTAGTTGCCGTGGGCAGCCTGGTACTCGGCACGGCTGAATAGGTTCGCCACCACATACTTTATCTTGATTTCACTCATGGCGAGGTCGATCGCGGCATTGATGTAGTACAGGGCGCTGTCTTCTTTCTCCTTGTTGATGCGATACAGCCCTCCCAGCTCACTCAGGCAGATGATCTGATTGTACTTGTCGTCGATTCTGCGGAACAGTTCAAGCGCCTCGCGGTATTTCTCGGCGCCCACAGTCTTGGCGCCCATGACTTGGCTCTGGTACAATTCACCTATCATCATCTTGGCAAGGGCGCGTGTCTTGAGGTCCTGGGCGGGCGCGACATCCTCGGCCTGGCGCAGGCAGGTGACGGCTTTGTCCAGGCGTCCCAGGTCCCTGTTGGCGCAACCCTGGTAGAGCAAGGCTCGGGCGTACTTTCCCTGGTCGTTGTGCGTCTTGAAGTATTTTGCGGCATCACTGATGGTGCTGTCGCTAATGGCGGTGATATTGCATGCATGCTCGGTTTGTGCCATCAACAGGTCAAAATAAACCTTGTTGTGGTGATCAAATGAAGCGATGTTGAAGGTCTGCAACATCTGCAACGCTTCGTCGCCCCGGTTCTGGGCCAGCATCGAGTCCACAAGGGTGAGCTGGCTGTTGTCCACACCATGACTGCAACCGCTCATCATGGCAAGCAGTGCAACCACGGTGGCGAGCGCCGCGGCCAGCTGGTGGTATGTGATTGTAGTTTTCATCATTGTTCTGTGTCGTCAAGGGGTTGGTGAGAGGGATTCTCACTGCAAAAATAAAGTTTTTTTCGGTCATCATCATCGGTCAGCAACGGTAAATTTCCCACCGTTGACCTAAACTGCTGAAAATCAAGTGTGAGCATTTTTCTGCATACCCTAAGAATGTCAGGGTGTTTTCTTTGTCGTTTTCAAAAAAATCTTTGTATCTTTGCCGAATAGAGAACAACTAAAACAATTGACGGATATGAAACAGGGTGAATTCATGAGGGACCGAGGGCTTGAAGCCCGGTGCAAGTGCCCGTTTGCAGGAGTGATTCTTGTTGTGTGTCTTGTGATGGCCAGTCTCACGGTTTCGGCCTCGGGGAATGGCAGTGCTGGCGACGTATGTGGCGCGGCGGGCGATTACGACGAGGTGTTCGTGTCTGTCGAGAAGATGCCTTTGTTCCCTGGTGGGGAGGCTGCCTTGATGACCTATATCAGGGATAATATCACATATCCTTCCACTGCCGCCGACAAGAATATACAAGGCAAGGTCGTCGTTCAGTTCGTCGTGGACACGGCAGGTCAAGTGGGAGATGTGAAGGTCTTGCGTTCGGTCGATGCCGATCTCGACCGCGAGGCTGTTCGCGTGGTTCAGACGCTTCCCAAATTCATCCCCGGCACCCGCTTGGGCAAGCCCGTGAACGTGTGGTACACGCTTCCAGTGAATTTCAAGCTCAACAACGATATCTCCGATCTGCTGTCCTACATCCATGAGGTTGACTCCATAGCGATAGACTACAGCGACTTGAATCTTACTGCTCCGGCTGCCATAACCCCAGCCAATTATGACGCTGGGCAGCTCAGTCAATCCGGCAACAAGCTCTTGATCAAGAGGAAATGGCAAATCCGCAACATGGTCAATGCGCTGGGCAGTTTGGCGAAGCTCTCTCAGGGCCGTCTTGACACGCGCGGCAAGATTACCCTGTATTTCAGGGATGACCAGAAGCGTGTGGCTTATTTCGACAAGTCCTCGTTATACTACCGCGGCAATTACTATGACATCACCACCTTTACGGCGGCTGGTGCCGAATTCAGGAAACTCCTTTTTCCCTTGATACACTACACCGAGTAAAACAGCTTTTCCCCTCCTTTCGCCTTCATTGTCGGCGGATTATGCGGATTAAACAGATGGGCATACGCCAGTCAGCCCCACGCTAAGGCGTGCGGATGTCAATTCGTATAATTCGTAGTTTTATTAATTCGTAGTTGAGAATTATTCGGTTGTGCGGGCCCAGTCGTCGAATTGCTGGCGGTATTTCTCACGCAATTCGCGGCAATGGGTCAAGAGGTCTTTCTCCTCGGTCTCGTAGGAGATTTCTTCGGTCGAGGTGACCCATTTCTCTTGGAATTTGTCGATGTTGGCGCGACATGAGGCTTCATCGAATTCCTTGCCCGAGATGATCGCCACGGTGACCTCGCGGATGTAGTTTTCCCAACGCTTGGTATAGTAATCCCACATCAGTCCGCTCCAGTTGCGGCAGGCATAGTCGTTGAGGCTGCCGCCCCAGGTGGTGATGAGCCGTCTGGCGTTCATCTCATAGTAGTCCTTGACCTTGGTCCTGGAACCCAGGTCACGTGCCTCCTGCAGCCACAATCCCAGTGTGCAATGAGGATGATGGTTGTTCAGGTTTTCCAGGTCGGACAGAATCTCGAACAACAGGTCGCTTTGGGCAAAAAGCGCGTTCTTGTCCCTCTGTTGGTAGGCTTGGTCAAACGCCTGTTTCTCGGCAAGGAACAAGTCGCCGAGCAGTTGGCGTCCCACCCAGATGAGGTCGATGGTCATGGCGTCGGTCGTCACGGCATCCTGCTGCAGCAACAGGTCCCACACGGCCAGCAGGTCGCGCGGGTCATACTGGACCGGGCGGCCTTCCTTGCCCATGGTGGGGTAGGAACAGGGCAGGGGAGCGGCACGCAGGTTGGGCCTGATGTTGAGCACTTTGTCATAGAGCAGCCTCCATGCCTCACGCACGGGGGCACTCTCACGGCCGGCATGGCGGTCGGCCAGTTCGGTGGCCACCTGCTCATCGGTCTTGGCGAAACTCCAGGCCTTCTCGAGGATGTACTCGTAGGGGAATTGCTGCACGTCGAGGCCCTCGAGCGTGGAGCCGATGCCCACGAGGTTGCTGCCGCACTCCTGCAGGGCCCGCTCGATGCGCTCGCCGGCTTCCTTGACGCAGCCCTGCACGTTGGTGTTGCCGCCGAAGTTCCCCAGATAGCACCAGATGAACGGTTGGCCGTAGAAACCGTCATGCTCGCGCCACATCTCCTTGTACTCGCAGTAGTAGTCCAGCATCGTCATCTTGCCCTGGGGCACGCCCGTGAGCATGGCACGGGTGCGTTCCCGGGTGTAGTCCTTGCGCTGGTAATAGAGGAACCAGGCCATCTGCAGCCACTCGGCATCAGGGTCAACGGCAGTAAGGCTCTCGTAGATGTGTTGCGACACCTTGTTCAGGTAATCGGGCTCGAAACTCGGGGGATCCACCTCGTTGAACGGGTCGATGCCGTAGATGTGGTCGGTGCCGAACAGCCGCGTCTGCTCCTCGAGGAACATGCGCTGGATGCGGCTGTAGAGCGGGTCCTCGCTGTTGAGGAAGTAGGTGCGGTACTGCTCTTCAAATTTGGCCCAATCGCCCAGCGCCTGGATGTCGGCCTCGGGGAACAACTCTCGCAACTGGCCCGGCACATGGCCCGCAAAGGCGGGCAACACGGGACGCATGTTCAAGGCGCGCTCACGCTCCACGATGCGACGCTGCAAGGCGGTCTGACCGTCAAGCCACTCCTTGGGCAACGGGCCGCACCAGCCGTCAATGTTGGCCATGCGGTGCCACGGCAGGTAGGCGGGCCCGGTGAAGTAGGAGCGCACCTGCTCGTCGCTCATGCCCAGGCTGGTCCACACGTTATACCACACGGCCTCCTGCCCCGTGATGGCCAGGGGCAGGTTCACGCCGTTGAGCGCCATCCAGTCGATGAAATGCTCCCATTGTTTCCAGCCCCAGAAGGGCATGGTGTAGCCCCAGGTGCAGTAGTTGAGGAAGAAGCGTTGAGGCACGCGTGCCGTCACACGTTCGGGCGCCGACACGTCGGGGAGGGCCTTGGGCAGTTTCACGGGCACGTCGGCATACCACGATACCGTCACCTTGCAGTAGCGGTTCAGGTAGCGGTTCAGGCCCACAGCCATCGAATTGGCGTTGTTGCCGCCGATGATGACCTTGCCGCCGCGGCTCTCGAGGGTGAACACATCCTTGCCGCCGTCGGGATTGATCTTCTGGAACTCTACCTTCGCGGCCAGCGGTGCGGCGAGGCGTGCCGCCAGGGCCTGGGCTTGTTCGGTGTCGACGTCGGTCGTGGCATGAGCTGCCAGCGTCATGAGCAGCATTGCCGTCCATATCATGAATCTTCTTGCCATAATCCTTGAATCTTAATTGCAGTTGTTGTCAGGTTGAGAATGCAAATTTAATGAGAATTATTCATAGTCGGTGTCAGATGCTTGATTTTTATTAATTTTGTGGCTCTAAATGAAAATGCAGTTATGATCGGGACAATTGTTAATACCTGTACCATTGTAGTTGGCACCCTCATCGGGGTAGCGTTGCACAAGGGCATCAAGGAGAAATACAAGAATGTGCTCTACGACGCGCTGGGACTGGCATGTTTTGCCATCGGGCTGAATGCCGTAGTGACCAACCTGCCCAAGAGTCAATACCCTGTGCTGTTCATCGCCGCGATGGCCATCGGCAGTGTTGTGGGGGTGGCGCTTGACATCGACGGGCGCTTCCATCGTCTGGTGGAACGCCGCAGCAAGGGCGGTTCGCAAAGTCGTCTTGCCGACGGGCTGGCAACAGCCTCACTGGTCTATTGCATCGGCCCGTTGTCGATGCTGGGCCCTGTGGTCAGCGCATTGCAAGGAGACCACACCTTCTTGTTCACCAACGCCACGCTCGACCTTGTGACAGCGACCATCTTCGGCTCGACCTACGGCATCGGCATGCTCCTGGCAGCGCCCGTGCTCTTCCTGTGGCAGGGTATGTTCTACGGCGTGGCGATGCTCTCGAGCACTGCTGTGAGTGAGGCCTTGATGGCCGAACTGCTCATCGTGGGCGGACTGCTGATTACTGGCTCGGGCTTGTCGCTGCTGCGCGTCAAGGACTGCCATGTGCTCAACATGCTCCCCGCCTTACTCGTGCCGCCGATATGGTTCCTCATCATGTCATTTATCTAGAATAATCAAAAATGTTTCGTCGATGAATATTACACGTTTAGCTACCATCGCCTTAATCATGCTGGCCGGAATGATGACTCCCGCATTGGGCCAGATCGTGACGGTTGAAAAATCAAGCAAAGAAATCGCTGACAGTATTCGTGCCGAATTGGACAGCCGACCTTACTTCAGCTTGTACAAAGACACTTATTTTGTGGGTGGAACTGTTCTGGGAGGCAAACCTGACGAGTTCAACAGCGATGTCAAGTTCCAGATCAGTTTCCAGCAGCGTCTCACCAAGAGTGTGCTGCCCGGAAACACCTATCTGTACCTGTTTTACAGCCAGAAGGCCATCTGGCATGTCTTCGAGAACTCATTGCCCTTCCATGACCTGAATTTCAACCCCGGTGTGGGACTGTCGAAGTTCATCATCATGAAAAACAGGTTGGTCGGCAAGGTTACGGTGATGGTAGAACATGAGTCCAACGGACGCGATGGCACCGCATCACGCAGTTGGAACAAGATCTCGTGGGCCGGCGAGGCCTATATCTCTCCTGTCCTGATGGCCCATGCCAAATACTGGATTCCCATTGTCGACGGTAAATACAACCGTGACATCCTCAAGTATAGCGGATTGTATCAGGCAGGTTTTCAGGCCAAAAGCACCGACGACAAGTGGGTGCTCGACATGACGCTGGTCAAGCGCAAGGGGTGGAACCTCAATTTTAACACCATCGTCCAGTTGGGTTATCGCATCAACCATAACTCCAACCAGTTCATCATGTTGCAGTACTACAACGGCTATGGCGAGAGCCTGCTTGACTATAAGCAATACCATTCCAGGATACGCATCGGCTTGCTTATCCGCCCCACCTTCTTCAGCGACTTCTGATTTTTTGTGACGCATAGACCGGGTTGCGTTTTTGCTTTTTTAGGGTTCAACCTTTTACGGTTTGAAATAATATGATTATCTTTGCGACAATCCTATAATAAATCAATTGATATGCAGTACTGGATTAACCATAACGGAGTGCAGTCGGGACCTGTGGATCTTGACGCGCTCAAGCAGATGGGGCTCACCTCGGCCGCCTATGTCTGGCATGAGGGCCTCAGTGACTGGGTGAAAATCACTCAATTGCCCGAGTTGCAAGGCTTGTATGAAATGGCCGATGCCGTCGCCGAGGTGAATCAAGCCGAGCCTATGGTCACTGGCCAGCCGATTGGAGAGCCTGCTCCGGCAGCCCCTGTAGAGAATAATTCCGTGGCTCCCGTCGAGCAGCCCCAGGCTCCTGCTGGTCAGCCTTATCAACAGCAACCCTATCAGGCGCAGCAACCGCAATACGCCGGGCCTCAACCCGAAGTGGCTGAGCCCTGCCCGCCCACCAACCTTGTCTGGGCTATCATTTCGACATTGTTGTGCTGTCTGCCCGCCGGAATCGTGGCCATCGTGTATGCGATGAAGGTGACTAATAAGTACCGCGAGGGCGATATCGAGGGTGCCAAGCGTGCCAGCGAGGTCGGCGCGTGGTGGTGCATCGCTTCGATAGTGCTGGGCATTATCTGCCAGCCGATTGTGTCGGTCCTGCCGGTTTGGTTGGCTTCGATGCGCTGACTTTGAGGCGATATGCGTCGACCGCTGATCATTTTGTTGGTTGCCGCTTTGCTGTTGGTGCTGGGCTTGGTTTACTATGCGCTTGACCCATCGTCATCAACACTGTTTCCTCGTTGCACTTTCCTCTCGCTCACGGGTTATAAATGTCCTGGTTGCGGCAGTCAGCGTGCTGTTCACGCGTTGCTGCATGGCGATTTGGCGGCTGCATTCAGGTATAATGCGTTGTTGCTGATTGCCATACCCTGGATAGCCCTGTGCTTGTTTGCCGAGAGCCGTCGCACTCGCAACCCGCGACTGTATGCCCGCCTGAATGCTCCACTGCTCATCTGGCTCTTTCTTGCAATGGTGCTCATCTGGTGGCTGTTGCGCAACATTTTCAACTGGTAAAAAATCGATTAACAAACAATATACTGATGAAACAATATCTAGATCTGGTGCGCCATGTGATGGAGCACGGAGTGGACAAGGAGGACCGCACGGGGACGGGCACGCGCAGCGTGTTCGGCTACCAGTTGCGCTGCAACCTGGCCGACGGTTTTCCGTTGCTGACAACCAAAAAAGTCCATCTCAAGTCTATCATCTATGAGTTGTTGTGGTTCCTGCGCGGCGATACCAACGTGCGCTGGCTCCAGGAGCACGGTGTGCGCATTTGGAACGAATGGGCCGACGAGAACGGCGACTTGGGACCCGTGTATGGCAGTCAGTGGCGCGCATGGCCCGACGGCAACGGGGGAACCATTGACCAGATTGCTCAGGTCATCGATCAGATAAAAAACACCCCCGACAGCCGACGCATCATGGTGAGCGCTTGGAATGTCGCCGAGGTGCCCACGATGAAACTTCCGCCCTGCCACTCGCTGTTCCAGTTCTATGTGGCCGAGGGTAAACTGAGTCTGCAGCTGTATCAGCGCAGTGCTGACCTGTTCCTGGGTGTGCCGTTCAACATCGCGTCCTATGCCTTGTTGCTGATGATGGTAGCCCATGTGACAGGCTTGGAGCCGGGAGAGTTTGTTCACACCTTCGGTGACGCACACATCTATCGCAACCATTTCGACCAGGTCAAGGAGCAACTCTCGCGCGAGCCTCGTCCCTTGCCCCGAATGGTGCTTAATCCCGACGTGAAGAGTATCGATGACTACAAGTACGAGGATTTCACGCTTGAGGGTTATGACCCCTGGCCTGCCATTAAAGGAGTGGTGTCGGTGTAAAGCGCCGTTGGCGCTGATTAGCGATTAGCGATTAGTGATTAGCGATTAGTGATCAAAGAACTGATGAAATCGATTGAAGCGATAGTTGCGATTGACGAGAATGGGGCCATTGGACGCCAAGGTGACCTGCTGTGCCATTTGCCGGCCGACATGAAGCACTTTAAGGAGGTGACCATGGGTTCCAGCATCATTATGGGGCGTAAGACTTTTGAATCCTTCCCGCGCCGTCCTTTGCCGGGGCGCCAGAATATCGTCATCACCCGTAATGCCGCTTGGCAATACCCCGGTGTGACTGTGGTGCACAGTGTGGAGGATGCCATTGCTGCTGCAGAGACCGATACGGTTTTTGTTATCGGCGGTGCCGACGTCTATGAGCAAACCCTGCCGCTGGTCGAGGTGTTGCACCTCACCATGATTCATGCGCGTTGGGCAAGTGCCGACGTGTTCTTTCCCGCATTGGACATGAATGAGTGGCAGGAAGTGAGCCGCGAGCATCACAAGAGCGACCACCGCAATGCCTACGAGTTTGATTTCATTACCCTGAAACGACGTTTATCATGAAGTATTTCCTCATCGCCGGTGAAGCTTCGGGCGACCTGCACGCCTCCCATCTGATGGCATCGCTCAAGCAGGAAGACCAGCAGGCCGAGTTCCGTTTCCTGGGTGGCGACCTGATGGCCGCACAAGCGGGTGTGCAGCCCATCATCCATTACCGCGACATGGCCTACATGGGTTTCATGGATGTGGTGAAGCACTTGGGAAAAATCCTCGGTTTCTTGGGCACCGCTCGTCGGGCAATCGATGAGTGGCAACCGTCGGCGGTGATTCTGGTCGATTATCCCTCATTCAATCTCAAGGTGGCTAAATATGCCCATAATCTGGGCATTCCCGTGCATTACTTCATTTCGCCCAAGGTGTGGGTGTGGAAGGAGTGGCGGGTCAAGGATATCCGTCGCTATGTTGATCACATGTACTGCATCCTGCCCTTTGAATCTGACTGGTACCGCGAGCGAGGTTATAAGGCGACCTATGTGGGAAACCCCACTGTTCAGGAAGTGGCCGATGCGAGCAAGGACTTCCCCGATTTTGCCCGTTTCATTACCGAGAACGGCCTTCCCGACCGTCCCATCATCGCCCTTGTGCCGGGTTCACGCGTGCGTGAAATCCGCGACAACCTGCCCTTGATGCTCGAGGCTGCAGCACGTCATCCAGAGTATCAGGCCGTCATTGCCGGGGCCCCCAGCATCAACGACGAACTCTATAGCGACGTCATGGGCGGCAAGGCTGTTCCCGTACTGCGTGACGCGACCTATCCGCTCGTTCATCACGCCCGCGCAGCAATCGTGACCTCAGGCACGGCAACCCTCGAGACGGCGCTGTTGGGCACACCGCAAGTCGCCTGCTACCGCTTCAACGGCAGCAAGTGGTCCTATAATTTCTATCGTCGATTGTTATCAGGAAAATACGTCACGCTACCCAACCTCATTACTGACGAGCCAGTGATTCCCGAGCTGCTGATGCATCTCTGCACCGTGGACAGTATCGACGGCCACTTGACTCAATTGCTGGGTGACACCGATCAACGCACCGCCATGCTCGACGGCTACCGCCGCCTGGCCGACCGCTTGGGTACCGACATCTGTACCGCCACCGCCGCTCGTCTGATAACGGCTTCGGTGCCGTCAATCAAATAGTGTTAGCTGATTCTTCCTCGGTGAGACAGGAGGTAAAGCCCATTTCTCGGGAACGCTCCTTGCCGAACATGCAATAGGTGACGTCGCCCTCGTCGCACAGGCGCCCTTGGCTGTCATGCAGGGTGACATGCACGGTGTAGAAATTCTTCACGTTGCCCGTGATGCGGCCGCGAAGGGTGATCTGCGGGTCACGGGTCGAAACAGGACGGCGAAATTTCACTTCCAGCTTAGTCGTTACGCCTGCACACTGCAAGCGGCGCGAGAGCACCCAATTGGCGAGTTCGTCGATGAGTGTGCTGATGATGCCGCCGTGCAAGGTCTCTACCCAACCGTCGTAGTTAACGCAGGGCGACCAGGTGGTCACGACCTCTTCGCCGTCTTCCCAGAATTCCAGATGAAGGCCGATGGGATTCGTTGGGCTACAACCGAAGCAGTTGTATCCCTCTTTTTCAAGATATGGATTGATCAATTTATTCATGACTCATCAACAAAAAGTTGTTATAGTTGTGCGAGTTGTCTTTTTAAGCAAGAGCGCCGATGTCATTGTGCTTATTGTACTTATTGTTTTCCTTTTATCTGTTGTCGCTCAGTTACTTTGCGGTGGTGCCAAATTTCCAGGCTGTTGATGGCGTTCTGCCACAGGATGTAGCAGCCAGGGCCAGCCACCGACAAGGGGCTGAGGTAAGTGTAGGCAATCCACACTGCAAAGGCGGTGTTCTTCTGCCCAAGTCCCTGTCCGCTCTCGATGACAGTGCCGAAGAAGTGCCCGATGTAGCGACCCACGGCGAACTGTGCCAGGCAGATGAGCAGCGACACGATGGCGATGGTAAGCAGGAACACCAGGGGGGCGCCGCTGTTGATGATGTTCTTAACCGTGCAACCCGTGACGATGGTCAGCGAGATGCCCCACATGTAGAACGACAGGTCCTGGATGGCCACCAGCCGTTGCTGCACACGCGGCAGGTAGTGCTTGACCAGATAGGCGGCTATCAACGGCAGCACCAACACGAGGAATACCTTGTACATGATCATCCAGAAGGCGGTCCAGAAACTGATGTCCACATCGTTGTCGATCAGCGGGAACACCACGGGCACGGCAAACACCGTCACGATATTGGACAGGAACACATAGCTGGTCATCGTCTCCAGATTACCGCCTAGCTTGCCCGTCACCACGGGTGCTGCGCTGGCGCCGGGACAGATGACGCACGTCAAGATACCTTCCATGAGAATCAGGTCCTTGCCTTTCATGTCAAAGCCCAGGATCAGTGCTACCAGCAATATGACCAACGCCACCTGGAACACCGACACCCACAGGTGCCACATGGCCGGGCGCATCTTGTGGAAGTCCACCCTGAGGAACGTCGTGAACAGGATCAGACTCATGAACAGTGGCAGGATGGTGTCGAATATCGGCTCCATCACCTCGCTCACCGGGTCAAGGGCCCTCACCCAATAGAATATGAGATAGATAACCGTGCCCGACACAATCGCGCTGGGCAACGTCCAATTCTTCAAAAAAGTGATGATGGTCTTCATAGCGCCTGCAAAGGTACTCCAAACCGAGCGCAATGGAAAATGAAAACCAAGAATTTTCATTTTCCATTGCCCAGGTGCTGCGTAATTTCAAGGTTATAGACCTTAACAGTACTCTTTTTCTGTAATCCTTACAATGTGAATGTAAATAATAATGGTGGCGAGGCTTGTGGTTGCAGTTTCGCCACCATTGTTTTGTAGATATGGGAAAAACGGGTTGATTAGGGATGATTTGATTTTTTAGCAAACTTTTTGTGGTATCAAAAATAATACCTATATTTGCGGTGTTATTTATCAAGTTGTTTTAGAATATGCCTGAAATATTCAGATTTTTCGGATTCTCTTTCTTCTTTTACAGCAAGGAACATGAGCCAGTTCATGTCCATGTTGAGGGAAAAGATGGCATGGCTAAGTATGAATGGAATGGATCATCATTTATACTTGTTGAAAGTCACAACATTAAAGCTGGTGACATGAAAAAGATTAAGACGGTTATTGATGACAATGCCGACATTATCGTGAAACGATGGGAGGAACATTTTGAAAAATAAAGTTGCTATGAGAATAATAGAAATATGGTTTGATGACGAGCATATTTATGGCAAGGATGAATCAGGCCAGGAATATCGCCAGTCATTATTGTGGTACCCGAAGTTAAGACTTGCTTCAGATGAGGAGCGTGCAAATTATA
Source organism: uncultured Prevotellaceae bacterium (assembly GCA_900317325.1). Lineage (GTDB taxonomy): Bacteria > Bacteroidota > Bacteroidia > Bacteroidales > Muribaculaceae > Sodaliphilus. The sequence goes on along the minus strand of ONGE01000003.1, from coordinate 97,355 downwards.
CCTTTGGTCTTGGAGGCATACATTGGCGCGAGTTAGATGAAGACATCAGTTTTGAGAGTTTTGAGTATGACGATGCAGAGCCGTCTGCGATGCAACGGTTTTTCTTGACCCACAAGGAGATTAATGTGGCAGAATTTGCCCGCTCCATCGGAATGAATGCATCATTGTTGCGCAATTACATCAATGGTTTTAAAAAGCCTTCGGCAGAGCGTGAACAAGAAATTCTCAGTCATATCCACAGCATGGGACAGGAGATGATCAATGTGACTTTTTGAAAATGAAAAAAGCGTTTGATAAAATAGCGTTTTGGGTGATTTATGGGGCGTGGTACGGGTTGTCGCTGCTGCCGTTGTGGCTGCATTACCTGTTCAGCGACATCCTGTTTGTGCTGATCGCCTATGTGCTGCGTTACCGTCACCGCGTGATCAGCAAGAACCTGAGCAGCGCTTATCCTGACAAGAGCAATAAGGAACTCAAAAAACTGCGGATGCAGTTCTATCGCCACTTCTGCGACATCCTGGTCGAGACGGTGAAATACACCTCGATCACCGACAAGAACATCATGCGCCGCATAAAGTTCACTGGCGCCGACAAGGTGGCCGAGATTCTCAACAGCGGCCAGTCGGTCGCCTTGCTGCTGGGCCACTACGGCAACTGGGAATGGGTGTCCTCGCTCGTGCTGTGGGTGCGTCCGCTGATCACCAACAATACGGTCATGGGACAGATTTACCATCCGCTCGAGAACGAGGTGATGAACCGTGTCGTGTTGAAGGCACGCAGCCGCATGGGTTCTGACAACGTATCCAAGACCGAGACCCTGCGCTGGATTATCGGCAACAAGCGCGATGGCCGTCCCACGATACTGGGATATATCAACGACCAGGTGCCGAAGTGGGAAAACATCCACCATTGGCTCACCTTCCTCAACCACCCCGACACCCCCGTGTTCACCGGCATCGAACGCATTGTCCACTCCCAGAACCAAGCGGTCGTCTATGTGGACGTGAAACGCGTGGGGCGCGGGCGCTACGAGTGCGAGTTCCAGGTCATCACACGCGACCCGTCGACATTTGGCGAGTTTGAACTGACCGACGACTTCTTCCGGCGCATGGAGCAGACCATCAACCGCGCGCCGCAGTACTGGCTGTGGAGCCATAACCGCTGGAAACGCACGCGCGAGGAGTTTGACCGCCGCTTCAAGGTCGTGAACGGCAGGGTGGTGGCGAAAACTGACCGTGGCTGATTGGTCCCATTGGACTAATTATACTAATTGGGCTAATTGGTGCTGGAATTGTTGCGTGTTAACGGAAAAAGCCGTATCTTTGCAGCAACGAACTGACTAATTAACTTAAAACTAAAAACTTACTACTTTAAACTGATAAAGCAATGAACCGACTTTCGGACCGTATTAACGCACTGGCACCCAGTGCCACCCTGGCCATGTCACAAAAGAGCAGCGAGCTGCGCGCTCAGGGCGTGGATGTGATTAACCTCTCGGTGGGCGAACCCGACTTCTTCACCCCCGACCACATCAAGGCTGCCGCCAAGCAGGCTATCGATGACAACTACTCGTTCTATTCTCCCGTGCCCGGTTACCTGTCGCTGCGTCAGGCCGTGTGCGAGAAACTGCGCCGCGAGAACGGCTTGGAATACACCCCGGACCAGATTGTGATCGGTAACGGTGCCAAGCACGAGCTGTGCAACGCCATCATGGCACTTGTCAACCCCGGTGACGAGGTGATTATTCCCACTCCCGCATGGGTAAGCTACATGCAGATGGTCAATCTCACCGGTGGCAAGAATGTGTTGCTGCCCTCGAGCATGGAGAAGAACTTCAAGGTGACTGCTGCCGAGCTGGAAGCCGTCATGACCGATAAGACCCGGGTCATCGTCGTTTGCTCGCCCAGCAACCCCAGCGGCGCCATCTACACCTATGACGAGCTGAAAGCCATCGCCGAGATGCTTGAGCGTCATCCCAATGTGATGGTTATCGCCGATGAGATCTATGAGCACATCAACTACGTGGGCAAGCACGAGTCGCTGGCTCAGTTCGAGGCTATCAAGGACCAGGTGGTTATCGTCAACGGTGTATCCAAATCTTACGCCATGACGGGTTACCGCATCGGTTACATTGCTGCACCCGCATGGGTGGCCAAGGCCGTGACCAAGCTGCAGGGCCAGTACACCAGCGGCGTTTCATCAATCGCCCAGAAGGCTGCCGAGGCCGCCTATAACAGTTCGCAGGATTGCGTTGAGGAGATGCGTGTCGCCTTTGAGCGCCGTCGCAACCTCATCGTGGGCCTGCTGCAGGAAATCCCCGGTTTCGAGCTCAACATGCCTGACGGTGCCTTCTACGCCTTCCCCAGGGTAGAACATTACTACGGCAAGCGTTACGGTGATACCGTCATCAACGACGATAACGACCTCGCCCTCTATCTGTTGAACGAGGCTCATGTCGCCACCGTTGCCGGTAGCGCATTCTGCTGCCCGGGTTATATCCGCCTGAGCTACGCCACCAGCGACGAGAACCTGATCGAGGCCGCTAAGCGCATCGCCGCCGCCCTCGCCAAACTCGCCTGACACATCTCAAGACTGCACTAGCGGTCTATCAGGATAGTAAAAACGCGACAAGCACAACGTAGTTGGCTAATGATCAATTACTTGTGCTTGTCGCGTTTGTTGTCTCACTTGATGCGGCACTGGCTTGTGTTTTGCGGATAATCAGGGGGCTGCACAATTTTCGGGGTGGTGTTTACGTTATAAATAATCATAAAGAAGCCATTGCGGCTTCCTGTTGTAACTATTCACGTCAAGAAAAAAGAATGAAAATGGCTAAGAAGATATTTTTGCTGGTGTTCGTTTCGTTGATGTCGCTGCTCGCGGCAGCTCAGAATGGTGTGGGCGATTGGCGCCTTCATGTGCCGTTTGTCGGGACCAACGTGAAGTCGGTTGTCGAGACCAGGCTTTATGTTTACTATCTGGCGGGTGACAACCTGTTCCGCCTGGACAAGGAAACCAACGAGAACGAGTCGCTGAGCGTGATCAACGACCTGAGCGACATGACCATTTCGCAGATTTACTATAACAAGGTCAAGGACTATCTGGTGGTTGTTTACAGCAACTCCAACATCGACGTGATCAAGTCAAACGGCGAAGTGGTGAATATGCCCGAGATCAAGGATGCTGTGATGACTGCGGGCAAGAAAATCAATGACGTAACCTTTGGCCCCGGGCTGATTTATCTTGCCACCGACTTCGGCTATGCAGTGATTGAAGATAGTAAGTTTGTCATCAAGGAGTCTCATCTTTATGGCGAACCCATGGTATCGGTGGCTCAGGTGGGTGACTACCTGCTGCTGTCCACTGCCGACAAATTCTATTATGGTTTTGCCGACGAGTACCATGAGCTCTTGTCATCGTTCACGCTAGCCACCAATAGCAAGGTCAACTGCCGTATATGGCCCATCGATGACCAAACCTTCTTCTGCATGACGGGATGGACATTCCAGACCAAAATTGAAGAGCTGGATGACGGCACTCTCAATTTCGTTCCCTCTACAATCATCATGGGTAGTTCTATCACTCCTCAGTCAACTGTTAACGGTTATCTGCTCAACGTTCCGGGTCTGGGACTGTGTTATAAGACCGGCCTCGATGGCGGAAATGCTGAACCTCTTGACGTGGAGGACGAGATATGCAGCGCTCACCCTGCAGGACAGGGCGATGTGTGGGCTGCCGGTGTTCAAGGCCTTCACATTGTCGGGAAGGGCGGTTTCTATCTTCCCAATGCCTTGTCGTTCTCGACCCCATTCTGGATGACTTACAACAAGCCTAATGACCTGCTGTATGTGACCCCGCCCAGTGCCAACGGCTTCTTCTCGGCTACAACCCCCACCGCCGTCAACACTTTTGACGGCATCAAGTGGACTGATGTGACCCCCGACGATGCCCCCAAGAACGGATGCTATTGGGTTGAGTTCCTGCCCGATGCTCCCGACACCTATTTCCTGGGCACTTGGCGAGACGGTCTGCTCAAGGTGGTGAACGATGAGATTGTCTTCAAGTATGACAACACGAACAGCCCGATCAAGAAGAGCTACTCGATGCATCCCATCACGAGCATTGACCGCAACGGCAATGTGTGGGTCGTTCAGCCCTATGAGAACAAGGAAAACTATGTGATGGTGCTGCCCGCTGCTAAGGCTAAACTCAACCAGACTACGGCCGAAGATTGGATGACTCTCGAGATAGACGGCATCTATACCGGTCATTCACAGCGAGGCCGTTTCCTCTCAACCCGTTACAACAATCACGACATCAAGGTGTTTACCGATGGCGATTTCGAAATGCCGGTATTCTTCTGGGTTACTGATGACGGCTTGTCGTCGCGTCCGCAACAGGCTTCCTACAATAAGCTCATCGACCAGGACGGTCAGTCGTTTGCCTGGACCAATATCATGTGCTTTGCCGAGGATCTGAACGGCATTGTGTGGATGGGATGTACCGAGGGTGTCATCACATTCAATCCAGCACAGGCATTCTCTAACGACTTCAGGGTCAATCGCATTAAAGTGCCGCGCAACGACGGTACCGGTATGGCCGATTATCTGCTGGACGGTATCCAAGTCAATGACATTGCCGTTGATGGCGCCAATCGCAAGTGGATCGCCACGCAGTCGTCGGGTCTGTTCCTGGTGAGTGCCGACGGCACCAAGATCATCAACCGTTTCAACATGACGAACAGCCCCCTGTCGTCTAACACGGTTTACCAGGTGTGCTGCAACCCCAACAGTAATTCGGTGTATTTGACCACACCGGCAGGCTTGTATGAGTACTTCAGTGACTCCAGTCCCGCCGAACCCACCTATGATAACATCTATGCTTATCCCAACCCCGTTCGTCCCGACTTCATGTCCGACGTGACGATTATGGGCCTGATGGATAACTCCCTGATCAAGATAGCCGATGCCAGCGGCTTTGTCATTCGCCAGCTCAAGTCGACCGGTGGCATGGCCACTTGGAATTGCTGCGACCAGAACGGCGAGCGTGTCAAGACCGGTGTTTATATGGTGCTCTGCTCTCAAGCCAATGGCAGCGGTGAGGCCGTGGTGACCAAGATTGCAGTCATCAGGTAATGAGGGTATTCCCTTATCGATAAATGGGCTTTTAGTACTGAAATCGGTAATTAAAGAAAAATTTCCGAAAATAATTTGGAATTCATTATTATTTTTGCGTAATTTGCGACAGTTTATTGTGGCAGATTGCCGCATTGGTGTGAATTATTAAAAAGGGTTGCCCGATTGGATGTGAGCTCCCGAGTTGTTTAACATTAAAATCTAAACAGTATTATGAACCGCATTTATCTGATTTTATTTGCAACATTGACGGTGCTGCTCACTGCGTGTGGCACTGGTAATGGTTTGACCAAAGCCGAACGTGAGGCTCAGGTGACTCGCCAAGTGCAGGAAGGTCTTGACACGCGCCATTACACCATTGCCGTGGACTGGATGAAACCGCTGGGTGGTATGGCTCGTCATGTGACGTCGAACTATGAGCTTAAGGTGAACGGCGACGAGGTGGACAGTTATCTTCCCTACGTCGGCGAAGCCTACCGTGTGCCTTATGGTGGTGGCAAGGGCTTGAATTTCAAGGGTAAAATCGAGAATTACACGATTACCTATCCCACAAGTAACCGTTCTCATATCGAGTTCATGGTGAACAACGGCGAGGACGTGTATTATTTCCGTATCGACGTGTTCAACAACGGCAAATCCATTATCGATATCATTGCCCAAGAGCGGGATGCCATCTCGTTTGACGGTGAGATGAAGTTTGACTGATAATTTGTAAGGCATAAAGGGAGCGACGCATTCTTGTGCCGCTCCCTAATTTTTGGCCTTCAGCCTTCAGTCTTCAGTTTTCAGCCTTTAGCCTTTAATCTTTAACCTTTAACCTTTAACCTTTAACCTTTAACCTTTAACCTGCTCTCCCCTATACAATCTCAATCCGGCTGACGGTGTTGTTCTTGGGGTCGCGGCTCACTTGAATCTGTGTGGTGACGCGCTCCTTGAGCAGTTTCACGTGGCTGATGATGCCCACGCGTCGTCCGCCCATGTCGTAGAGGCGGTTGAGGGTCTCCATCACGTTATCGAGATAATTCTCGCTCAGTGACCCGAAGCCCTCGTCGATGAATAAGGTGTCCACACTGAACATCTTTCCTGTAGTGCTCGACAGGGCCAGTGCAAGTGCCAGCGACACCATGAAACTTTCTCCGCCCGACAGGGTGTTCACCGATGTGAGGTCGCCTTGCATCAAGTCGCGCACCAGGATGATGAGTGAGCCGGGTTTGGCTTCCAACTCATAACGGTCGTTGAATTGCTGCAAGTAGCCGTTGGCGCTGTGCAGCAGTTCACCCAGGATGTAACTCTGGGCAATCCGTTTGAATTTGTCTCCGTTTTTGCTGCCCAGTTCTTCGCAAAGCTCAGCCCAACGTTTATAGTCGGCCTCGGCTATGTCGAGTGCCTTCTTTTTCTCGCCTACGGTTTTCACGTTTTCCTCGTCGTTCTTGAGTATCGCTTTGCGCTCGGCAATCTGGTCATTCAACTCGTCAAATCGCTCTTGACTGGAATTGAAAATCTCGGCCAGTTTCTCGCGGTCTTGTTCGGGGAAATCGGGCTTTTTAGCCAGGATGTCGTTGTGCTGTTCGCTCAGCGAGGCGATTTCGCCCTTGATGTGAGTCATGCGCTCCTCGAGCTCTTTGTGACTCTGCTTGATGCCGGCGATTTCACCTTGGCTGTGCTGGTCGATGAGCGCGATGCGCTCCTTGCTCATGTCGGGGTGTTCACTCAGGTATTTGTCAAGTGCTTGGCTGGCACGTTCGGCGCTGTTCTTCTCGTTGTCGAGCGCGTTGTTCCAGTTGATGTTCTTGTTCTCGAATTGTCGCCACAGTTCATCAAGATTATCAGGAATCCGGTCGCAGACAGTGCCGTTGTCAACAAGCCCCGTGATGTTGCCCTTGTTCTCCTGCATGGCAGGGATGAGCGCCTGTGCAACACCGATGGACTGTTCCAACTGTTGAGCCGTGCTGACCTGTTGCTGGTAACGGTTGGCTTTCAGTTCAAGTTGCTCAATGAAGTCGTTCTGCTGAGCGGCGATCGTCTCCCAGTCACTCATGGCGAAATAGGTGTTCAACTCATCGGTGCGAGCCTTAAACCTTGCCTTGCTGGCATCGATGACCTCTCCTTGATGCTTGATGCTGTCAATCGCCTTGTTGTAGTGGATTGTGGCCTGATTGTGTTCGTCGGTGAGCTGCGTGAGCTTGTCGCGCTCGGCCGTGATGGTGTTGTTGAGGACGGTGGCTTGCCTTAGTGTCGCGTTCAGGGCCTCAACATCGCTCTCAATGGCTTGGACGAGGGTGTCGCACCTGGTGTTGTCGGGCATTTCACCGGCCTGTTTTCCGCATTTTTCCAGTAAGGCGGCGGTTTGTTGCCACTGCTTGTCGCGGTAGGTGATGCGGTCGGCGAGGTCCCGCTCGGCATCGGTGATTTGTTTTGTGATGCGCTTAATGGCTTTGTCCGAGGCGGCGATGGCGGCTTCAGCTTTCTCCACGTCGCTGGTGGCCAGTGCAAGCCGCTCCTTTAATTCATCGAGCACGTTCTTCCCCTTTGGGGGTTGCAGGTCGTTGATGACGTTGCCGCACACGGGGCATGTCTGGCCCTTGTGAAGTGACTTGTGGGCTTGCTCGATCAGGGCATTCCAGTCTTTCTCACGCTCCAGGGCCTCAAAGGCCTGTGTCTTGAGTGCGCGCTTGCTGTCGATGCTGGCGTTCACCTTTTCCAGCGCCTGCTGTTCGTTGTCGAGGTCGGTCTTGAAGCCCTCGATGAGTGTGGTGGCTTGGGCTACAGCGTCATTTTTGGTCTTGAGCACTGTCAACGCCAGTTGAGCCTCGCCCAACTCATCTTTTCTCTTGGTGATATCATTCAGTTTCAGGGCATCATATCGGGCTTGCAGTTCCTTGACATGATTGTCCTGTTGCTGCATGGCTTCTCGTGTCGCTTTTACCCGCTCTTCGGCTTTAGGCAGGTTGTCCTGTTCCTGCTCAAGGGTCTTAGTGAAACTGGTGATGTTGTCCTGTTCCAGCTTGCGCTGGCCCATGAGAGTTTTGATGGTCTTGATGGATTCATACATGCCCTTGTTGGGGGCTTCCTGCTTGATGAACTCCCCGATTTCCTCACGCTGGCTGCGCATCTTCTCGGTCTTGACGATGATGGCACGCAATGCAGCGCACAAGTGGTCAAATTCCTCCTGCATCGCGGGCTGCTGCTCTTTCATGCGCTTGATGCGCGACAGCGCTTGCTGCAGGTCTCTTGCCTCGCGGCGTGGTTCGATGGTGTTCTCCCAATCGATGACCAACTGGTGTTGTTCAAGGTATTCGGGCTTAGTGGCCTGTTCCTGCTTGCTGTCGAGTTCTTGTCGCTTGAGACCGAGATTCCTCTCGTTTTGCGCCATGGCATCGAGCCAATCGTTCATCGCCTTGGCTCCGTCGCGTCGTACCTGAACGAGGGCCTGCTGCTTGCCCAATTCACCGATTTCATCACCAATGCTGGCTTTCTGATCTTCGTTCAGCAGCTCAATGTTCTGGAGTTGCTCGAGCAGGTTGTTGCATTTTTGCAGCTTGTCGTCGCACACCGCATAGATTTTGCTGCCCACCTTGGCATAAATGTCGGTGCCGGTCATTTTCTCGAGCAAGGTGGCTTTGTCTTTCTCCTCGCTGTTGAGGAACTCGGCGAATTTGCCTTGGGCGAGCACCACGGTGCGGAAGAACTGGTCCATATCCAGCCCGATGAGCTTGAAAATGTGGGGGTCGATGGCTTTCTTGCCTTGGAGGCATACGGGCGGATTGACACCCTCATCGGTCATCAGGGTCCTCTCGGGCTGCTTGATGTTCTTCTCCAGTTTCTTGTTGGCTCGGTGTACATGCCACTTGGCAATGTAGGGGATACCGTCGTTGTCGTCGAAGGTCAGGCAGACGTCGGCTGTCACCGCACCGCGCCTGAGGAGTTGCCTCACGTCGTCGGTTTTGAGTTTCTCGTCGTCCTGGCCGTTGAGGCGTTTGGTGTCGTAGTCGTCTTTGCGGGCGGCTTTCAGTCGGGGTGTGTTGCCATAGAGCGCCAGGCACAGGCAGTCGATGATGGTCGATTTGCCCGAGCCGGTCTCGCCGGTGATGAGGAAGAGGTGTTCTCCCGCCAGCGGCGCGGCGTCAAAGTTGATTTCGGCGTGTTCTATCGAGGCGATGTTGTCGATGGTGAGTTGTTTGAGTTTCATTGGCGGTTCTCTTCCTGAATGAGTTGATAAATGTGATTGAACATGTCTTGCTGCTCATCGTTCATGGGGTGTCCGTAAGTGTCGATGAAGTACTGGTTGGCGATGTCGAGGGGCGTTTTCTTGTTGAATTCCTCGATGGTCATTTGGGTAGCATTGCGGGTGATGGCAACTGTTGCGGTCTTCTTGATTTCGCAGAAGCGGCATTGCTTGTCGGCTACAGCCTTGGCGGCTTGCTCTTGAGCGCCATTGGGCAGGTATTGTTTCACCTTGACGTTGAGTCTGATATAGGAATGCTCGTTGGGGTTGTATTCTTTCAGCCGCTGCAGGGCGGTCTTAAAGTCCACGGGCTCATTGGCTGGCAAGGTGCGCAGGGGCTTGATGTTCTTGATGACCTTGCTCTCGATGCGAGGCAGGTCGCCGTGCCTGTCGATTTCGACGATGCTTACCGAGTGCTCGCACTGCTCGTCAAAACTGACGGGTATCGGGGTGCCGCAATAGCGGGCGCGTTCGCTTACATTCTGCGGCCGGTGGATGTGTCCCAGGGCAGCATAGTCGTAACCTGTACCCAGGGCGGTGATGTCGACGCACTCCATCTTCATGTCGCGGTCATGGCCCGTGAAGTCGCTGTTGCTTACCGCCAAGTGGGCCATCAGCACCACGGGCAGCTGGTCGGCGTTTTTGTGGTTGGCTTGCTCGAGCAGGGCCTGGAAATAGGTCTTCTGGCGCTGTTCACGTTCAATGTCGTCCATTCCTGCCGGTACGGGAAAACTGCTGGGGTAGGCAAACGGAACGGCGGCCACGATACCCTTGTCGCCCACCTTGATGATGTGGCTGCCGATGTCGGCCTTGCCGTTCTTGTCGCGGGCGACGGTGCCCATCACGGTGACACCGGCCAGTTCCCACAGTCGCTTGTCGCTGTCGAGACGCGATGCGCTGTCGTGGTTGCCGGCGATGACGATGATGGCCATCGTGGGGCAGGCCTTGTGGATGTTGAGCATTCCCTCGACATAGAGGTTGACGGCTGCATTCGACGGAGCGGCAGTATGGAAGATGTCGCCGCTCACGAGCAGGGCGTCGGGTGTGTGTTTGCGCACGATGTCGGCCAATTGGGCCAAGAAGTCGCGCTGTTCCTCGCTACGGTCATAGCCATAGAAATTCTGGCCCAGATGCCAGTCACTGGTGTGTAAGAATTTGAACATAGGTTGATGTCGTTGATGTGTTTAGTTGATGTTCACACTGTTTTCTCTCCTTGAATTTTTCTTAGCACAAATATATGAAAAAAGTTCGAAAAATGCAAATTTTGAGTGTTAATAGTTGTTAGTTCTGTAGCGGGGATGCATCACTAATGATTGGCGCTGCGCGTGGCGAGTTTCTTGCCGTTCTTGTCCCAGGTGTAGATCCACCCGCTCTTTAAGCTCGTGAAGGTGTCCCCAGCAGCCGACAGGATTTCGCCCACGTTGCTCACCGAGAAGGTGTGCAGCTTTTTCCCCTTGGCGTTGCAGGTGTAGTACCAACCGCTCTTCTTCAGGATGTAGAACGACTCGCTGTAAGCGACCACCTCGCCCTGGCTGGTGCTGAAAGTGTGCACTTTCTTCCCTTTTTCGTCATAGACGTAGTGCCACGAACTCTTGGTTTCGATGTAACTGATTTTTTGGGCCTGCATGGCGGTGAACGCCATGAGCATGATGAAGGCTATGAGTATTCTTTTCATGATGTTATCGTTTTATTTGATGAGTTTCATAAGCTGTTGTTCGCTGGCTTCGGGCAGGAAAGCCTTAAGGTGCTCCAGAATGCGTTCGAGTGATTTCTCGGGAGTGCGGTCGCACAGACAATCCTCCTTGCCCAGCAGTTGTTCGGGAGTGGTCAACAACGCCCATCCCCAACCGTACTCGCGATTGTGCTTGTCGCGGGGATAGACAAAGTCTTGGGTGACGATGCGGCATGCCATCTGCAGGCGTGTCACATAGCCGTCGAAGCGGCTGCGCATCTTGGGACCGTTGAAACCGCAGGCGGCACGCAACTCGCGTGTGATGAGGCTGCCTTGCTCACGCAGAGTCATCAGGATAGCCTCCTCGACCGATCCCGGCGCCGGGGCAGGGCAGGCGTGACGTCGCCAATTGTACAGGTCGGGCCACCACTCGCGGCTCACGAATCCGGCCTTCTTGTCAAAGAACTTGCCGTACACACAGCTGCCCTCGGTAACAATAGGGCCTTTCCACTTCCACAATGGCCAGTCCCATCCGTCGTCATAGACCACATATCGGCAGTCGGCATCTACCATCTCCTCGGCCGAGAAGCCGCCGATGCCACTGTACAGCAACGGCAGGAACCCGATTTCCTGAATCAGGTTCATCAGTTCGTTGGCATTATGTATCGTTCCTCGTTTCATCAAAATCGTAGTAAATTATGAAATTACTTCTCGTACATTTCGAGGGGCTGTCCGTCAGGGTCGTTGAAAAAGACGAAACGCTTGCCGGTAGTAGCGTCGGTCCTGATTTCCTCATGAGCCACGCCCATGCGGTCCAGTTCCTCGACTTCGGCCACGATGTCATCCACCTCAAAAGCCAGATGCCGCAGACCCGCTGCCTCGGGATAGGATTGCCGCTGTGGCGGGGAATTGAACGAGAACAACTCGATGACGTAGTCACCGTTCAGTGCCAGCTTAGTCAGGTAGGACTGTTGCTCCTCGCGCCAATGCTCTCCAAGTATTTGGCAACCGACCACGCGGGTGTAGAAGTCGAGGGTCCGTTGATAGTCCGAGCAGATAATGGCGATGTGATGTACTTTATTCAGATGTAGCATGATTTGAAGCGTTTTGATAAGATTTACAATAATGGATTATTCCGCCCTCAGGATTTCATCAAGCAGAGGATAAATCTCGTCCTCGGCGGTATAAGGGTGGATGTGGAAGTAGGGATTACCCGTGAGCATGGCCGACAGCTGCGTCTTGCTCCGGTCGTAGAAAATGTGGCACGGGATGCCATGAGCCTCGGCATAGGCCAGTTCGTAGCCCACACCCAGTGAGGGGCAGGTGCACTCGCCGATGAGCAGGTCGCTCTCGCGCAGCCAAGCCGTGTCCTGGTCATAGATGCGCGCATCGCGTTCGCGACCCTGCTCCGTCAGGCTCAGGTTGCTCTTGCCCACGTGCTCGGTGAGCACCACATCTGTGCGCTGGATATAAGTGATGATGCGGTTATACAGGTCGGCGTCTACACGCCCGCCACGAATTGACCCCGCAAAATAAATCTTCTTCGCCATATTCAATACTATATTAAATCAAACCAAACTTTGTTGAAAACTCCATCACTTTACAAAGTCCCAAAAGTTATCGGGGGTGATGACAGAAAACATGTTCGGAGAATACGTCTTGATGAACTGTTCAGGCACGCGTGATTTGGCGCGTGGATTCCATTTGAACTCAAATGCTCGTATCATTCCATCCTCCTCCTCAATCAGGTCTATTTCTTTTTGGTCATGAGTGCGCCAAAAATACAACTGTGCAAAACTGCCGCTATACATGTTGCGTTTGATGCGTTCGCTCACCATCAGATTTTCCCACAAGGCGCCATTATCCATCCTCAGCTCAAGGGGAGCGAAATTGGAAATAACTGCATTGCGGATGCCGTTGTCATAGAAATAGACTTTTTTCCCCTTCTTGATTTCGTTGCGCAGGTTTCGGCTGAAAGAATCAAGGCGGAAAACGACAAAACATTTCTCCAGCAGCCCGATATAGCTCTCTACAGTCTCCTTGTCAATTCCTAAAAGGTTGCTCAATTCATTATAAGAGACTTCGCTACCCACTTGCAGTGCAAGAGCCCGCACAAGTTTCTGCAACACTTCAGGCTTCTTGATGCCCCGATAGGCTAAAATGTCCTTATACAAATAATCGTTGGCCAAAGTCGCTAGCGTGCGCTTGGCATGAGCACTATCGGTGACAACTCCTGGATAGCATCCATAAATGAGCCGTTGTTGCAGCATTCGTGATTCTTCACGTTCACTGGTTTCCTGAGCCAATTCTGAAAGAGACAAGGGATATAGCCTGTACTCGATTGTGCGGCCTGTAGCTGGCTCATTGATGTCGTTGGCCAATTCCAATGACGATGATCCTGTAACAATTACCTGAGTCGGGAGTTTCAAGTCGGCCATCTTTTTAATCGTCAGCCCGATGTTCTTGACCCTTTGGGCCTCATCGATGAAGACATATTGATAAGGTGACAGCAGTGCCCTCAACTCTGTTGTGCTTCTCCCCTCGATGAGCAAGACGTCTTCATGATCGTCACAATTGAGTATTAGGACGTCACTGGTGCCGTGACTTAATGCATCAATCATTGTGGTTTTTCCCACTTGACGCGCACCGAGTAGCACGATTACTTTACCTTGACCGAAGTCTTGTTTCAAGCTGGATTCAATTTGTCTCTGTATCATAGGTTTAAAGCAACATCTTCTCGAATGCAAAAATAGATATAATTATTAAAACCGCCAAATTTATAGTGAATTTTTCGGTCACAACCGCTAAATTTAGCTAAATTTTTCGGTTATAGTCGCAAAATTCGGCTTAAATAATCGACTTGCCATTGGTAAAAGCAGTCGCTGGAAGTATCATCAATGAGTTAACGACATCTGGGCCGATTATGGTGAGCACTAACGCTTTACAGGCGGATGAGGGCCACGCCGGCGAGCATCAGCAGGATGCCGAGGATCGGGAGCCAGGTGATGCGCTTGCGCGGGGCACCGAGCCAGCCGTTGTGCTCCATCAGCATGCTGAGCGCCAGCTGACCGACGAGCAAGGCCATGGAGAAGACGCCGACACCGACCTTGGGGACGAGCCAGGCGTTGCCGAACACGATCATCGCTCCGCACAAACCGCCAATCCACATCCACCACGGGTGCTGGCGGTTGAAAGCCTTGCCAACCAGCTGCGTTTTGTCCAGACAGGTGCAGAACAACAGCAATGCCATGGTGGCGACAAAGAAGGCGACCGTCGTGGCCTGGACAGGGTTGCCGACGATGCTGGCCAGTTGGGCATAGGCACCGGTGATGCTGGCCGACAAGCAGCCCGACAGCACAGCCATGAGCTGCCAGAAGGTCTGTCTCGACCCGCTGCTGGCTGCGGTGGCCTGTTGCTTGGCTTTCAGCCTGGGCAGCACGACCACAAGCGTCACACCGATAATGAGTAGCAGGGCTCCGATGATGCGGTTGGTACCCAACGGGATGACCCTGGCGCCGAACCACCCGAAATGGTCAATCAGCAAGCTGAAAATCAGTTGGCTGAACATCGGGATGATGAGTGCCTGCAATTGCCCGATCTCCTTGAACAGATGAATGGCGATGGTGATGGTCACCACGGCCACGATGCCCACAAACCAGCTCCACCAGGGAGCCTCGGCCAGCATCGTTTCGGTCGGCATGATGGGGATTCCGGCCACGAGCGACACCAGCAGCAGCGCCAATGTGGACACGGTGAATGAAACGAGTGTGGAGACATAAGCGGGCCCCACGACTTGACGCAGCCGCGAGTTGGCCGCCGTCTGGAAAGGCATCAACAGGCCTAAGGCCAAAGCTATGATTAAGAAAAACATATTCTAAACGTTACTTTGATTAATCAGATTCACCACTACTTTTACCATGGTGTCTTTTTCTTATCTTGACATTGAATTAATTTCCTCTTGTGTTGTTTTTTCTATGATAAGCCGCTCATAATCAGAGTTGTCGAGCGTGTCCAAGGCATAGGTGTAATCAGTTACCACGTCAAACAAAGCTTGGCTATCTTCAGTTGGCATTAACGGCTGGCTCTGGATGGTACGCCCCAGTATGCCAACGAGTTGACGCAGCTCGCCTATCTGCTCACGACGGATATTGTCATTGAGGGCATAGCCTTTGATGAGATAATCCTTCAGTATCTTTCTTGCCCAGATGCGGAAGGCCGTGCCACGCTTGCTTTTCACGCGATAGCCGACAGAGATGATGACATCGAGATTGTAGTACTTCACTGTTCGTGAAACGGCTCTTTTCCCTTCTGTTTGAACTGTCAAGAATTCCTTGACTGTTGACTTTTGTTCTAGTTCACCTTCTTTAAAGACATTGCCTACATGAAGGCTAACATTTTGTTTGGTAGTTTGAAACAACTCTACCATCTGGGCTTGGGTCAGCCAGACGGTGTCGTTTTCCAGACGGACGTCTATCTGCGTCTGTCCGTCCTCACTTTGATATATGATGATTTTGTTCTCTTCCATGAGAAGTTGAGCCGTTCAGGCAATTTCTTCGAGGGCGCCGGTCACCGAGTCGATGATGAAACCACGCACGGTGATGTCGCGGGGCATCAGCGGGTGGGTCTTGATGGTGGCAACAGTCTTGCGCACTGACTCGGGTGTGTCCTTGAAGCCTTCCAGCCATTGGTCGAGGTCGATGCCGCACATGCGGATGGTGTGAAGCGTCTCGTCGGTCACGCCGCGCTTGATCATCTCCTCGTGGAAGTGGCTGTAGCTCATGTGGCAGGCTCCGCAGTTGGAGTGCGCCACCACCATAATTTCTTGCACGCCTAACTCATAGACGGCCACGACTAGGCTGCGCATCGCCGAGTCGAAGGGTGAAATCACCAGCCCTCCGGCATTCTTGATGATCTTGGCGTCACCGTTTTTCAACCCCAGGGCGGCGGGCAGCAGTTCGGTCAATCGTGTGTCCATGCAGGACAGTACCGCCAACTTCTTGTCGGGGTACTTGTCGGTCACATACTGCTCGTAACCCTTGCGGGCGACAAATTGCTTGTTATACTCGATAATCTCGTTGATCATGATTGTTTCTTTTTCTTGGGTTTGGGTTCAGGAAGTGCTTTGCAGGTCTCGCGCACGAGGGCGCAGAGGTAGTCGCGGTCGTCCACGTCGGTAATCAGGAAATAGTCCTTGGCGCCGTCATAGGGCGGCCGCAGTTCCACCGAACGCAGCAACGGCCGTGCCGCATCGGTGGGCTTGATGTAAAAGCAGTCATCGCAGATGAGGCCGAAGATTTTGCCGTCACAATAGATGCCGTAGTCACCGAACATCTTTTTGATTGTGATTTCTCCTGCTCCGGCACACTGGTCGGCGATATATTGCACAAGGTCAACGTTGCTTGCCATGCTCTTGACAAGAGTAAGCGTCGTTATTGTCTGACAGCCTTCGGCGTCCAGTTCTGGAAAAAGTGCAGGACTTTTTCCTTGTTGTAGCTTTTGTCCTCCTCGAGAAGGCCCGAGTCCTGGATATGGATGACCTGTCCCTGCTCGTCAAGAATCACCAGCACGGGGAAGCCGAAGCGCCCGGCATTGTTCAGTCGTTTCATCAGCGCTTGTCCCACTTCGCCCGCCTTGCGGGGATGGTAGTTGGCGTGGATATAAACGAAGTTCTGCTCAATGACGCTGTTGATGGTGCTGTCGTTGGTGATGAAGTCGGCGAAGCGCAGACACCATGGACACCAATTACCGCCCACTTGACAGACGACAAATTTGCCCTCGGCTTTAGCCTGGACAAGTGCTTGATCGATCTGCTCCAGCGGATTGAGTTCTTCATTATATACCTTTTTGAGAGCGGTCTGCTCCTGGGCGGCGGCTGTCATGCAAAACAGTGCAGCGGCCAGCACTACGATAGAAAGAATTCTTTTCATTATTCAAAGTTTTAATCAATAATCACTGATATCTAATCAACAAGTCGCGTTGTCGAGACTTGTTACAATCTTGACAAGAATTTGTCGCGGTCAACGACGAAACGCAGGTGAGTGCCCTCGCCCAGCAGCACATCGCCGCAACGGGCTTCGACCTTGAACTCGATTTTCTTGCCCTCGAAGTGGGTGACCGTGGCGGTCGCCATGACGGTGTCGCCCAATTTGCTGGGCTTGAGGTGGGACGAGGCAATGTGCCCGCCCACGGTGGTGCAGCCCTCGGGCAGATGTTGGGCCACAGCGAGCATGGCGGCATTCTCCATGAGTGCCATCATGGCCGGTGTGGCCAGCACGGGCATGTCGCCTGAGCCCATGGCGATGGCGGTGACGGCATCGGTCACCGTCAGTTGGCTGGTATGTGTCAGTCCTTCTTGTATCATTTCATTTTTCAATTTTCAGTTTTCAATAGGTTGATATCCCAATTGCTTGTCCATCCATGTGATGCGCTCATGGAGCCATTGCTTGAGGTGGGCCACCTCGTCTTCAAAGTCGGAGGCGACATAGTAGTTGCCCCATACCTTGATTCCCCAGCTGGGCCACGCCTGGCTGTTGCGGTGCTCGGCTCCATGCGATGTGAGGACATTGGACAGCGAGTCGATGATAGCCATGACGTTTTCCTCTCGCAGGTTGCTGCGCCGGTATTCGGCCCATCGCGCCTTGAGTTGGGCCGTATATTGCGGGTCGCTATTGAGGCGTTGCCACCAGAAGGGCATCAGGAAAGTCTCCCCTTCATCGTTCATCATGTCGTTGCTCAGGTATCGCCATGTGTCGTTGCGCCAACCTTGCAGGCGGTGGCTGTTTCCGTAGGCCAGGTTCATGTCCCACACCACCAACTTGAAGCGAGGATCCTCGCTGTCGCGCCGCTTGTAGAACTTGACGCTGAAGCGATAAGCGTCCACATTATGGCCCAGTTCCATCGCCAGTTGGTAATCGATGAAGGACATCACGTCAATATAGTCACGGTAGTTGCCGCTTGCCAGCGCATTCTCCATCAGGTCCACGCGGTGGTTGATGTAGTCACGTTGACACTCTTCCATGTCCTCATAGTCGGGGAACTTGTACTGGAACAGGATATGGCGGTTGGTGTAAGGTGTACCGTTGTTGCTGATGGGGTGGTGCTTGGAAACATAGGTCACGTCATCGTTGTTGTCCACCTCCATCATGTAGTCGCCGGTGAGGGCGTCGCCTTGGTCTCCGGGCTTCCTGAGGTCGAGTCGGTATCGGCCTTTGGTCGCTAATTCGGCAAGGATGAACACGCCGTAGTAGGTGCCGTCAAGAAAGACTTCACAGTAGCGACCTTGGGGGACGTATTCCATCCACGGCCTGGAGATTTCAAATGCCAGCAGGTCGCGCATCATGCTCTTGTCGTTGTAGGGAGCCAGCAAGGCCCAGTTGTTGTCCCTGCCCATGCCCAGCAGCGATACATTGTCTTTCTTGGCGATACCGCGCCACAGGGGCTCGGAAAGCGTGCGTATCGAGTAGCCCTTTTTGGGGCTGTTGTAATAGGTGGAATTGCCGCGATGACGCAGCGAGATGTAGCCTTGATAATTCACGCGCTGGTTGGGATGCGATATCGTGTCGGCATAGTTGAGCTTGCCATCGCCGTTGTGGATGATTTTCATGCGACCCCCGATGCGAGCATCTCGCTCGATGGAATCGCCGTCCACCTCGATCCACACGATGGGCAGGTTGGTTGAGTCCAGGCGCACATCGGTGTTGTCGGGCTGAAAATTACCCGACCGCTTGATGCAGGCCGTCAAGGCCAGCAATATCAATCCCATTGTCCACAATAGCTTTCTCATGACGCTTGATGAATAATCAACCCACAAAGTTACAATAATTTCAGTGCAAGCCGAACACAAAGACATAATAATTGTAGGTGCAACCGTTTTTTATTTGGTAACCAAGTTGAAAAAAGAGGATTAAAAAATGGTAATTTAATTGCATATTACAATTTTTTGTGGTAATTTTGCCGCGATAAACACATCATCGACCAAATAATAATAGATTATTATGGATTCACAGAAGAATGCCGAAATCATCGCTCGAATCAAATATCTGATGAAAGAAATGGGCGTCAGGCAAGTGCAGTTTGCCGAACGCATCGGGGTGGACACGTCTAATCTGTCCAAGTACCTCAACGCCCACATGCCCTTGAGCGAATCACTCCTCAACCGCATCGTGGTTAATCTGGGCGTTTCCAAGGAGTGGCTCATCGATGGTACTGATTTGCCTTTTGCCAAGACCAACGTTCATCCCGGCAACGACTCGGCTGCAACGTCGGTTGCCGTCGGCACGCCAGTCTATGACGTGGATGCCACAGCGGGCATGGCATCGGGCCGCAACGAACTGTTTGCCAACGAGAACATCGTGGGGTGGGTGAATCTGCCCAATATGAGCAAGGACTGCCGCATTGTCCGCGTCAGCGGCGACTCGATGGCCCCTGTCATCATGGATGGTGACTTCATCGCCGTTCGCGAGATGAGCAACCCCAACCAGATCTATTGGGGACAAATCTACGTCGTGCAGCTTGATGACTTCAGGCTGGTGAAATACGTGCGTCGCCACAGCGACCCCAACATGGTGGTGTTGCGCAGCGAGAACCCCAACTACGACGACATGGACGTGCTTCGTAGCGATATTCACGGCATGTTGCTCGTGCAGCATGTTCTGCACCTGAACACGAGAATCTGATGACTGAAAACGCTATGAACATTGCCTATCATACGTTGCCCAACGGACTGCGTCTCGTTCATGTCAACACGGCCAATCAGGTGGCATGGTGCGGACTGGCCGTCAATGCGGGCAGCCGTGACGAGAACGAGGGACACTACGGGTTGGCGCACTTTGTGGAGCACACCATTTTCAAGGGTACCACTCACCGCCGCGCTTGGCACATCCTTAACCGTATGGAGCGCGTGGGCGGCGAACTCAATGCCTATACTACCAAGGAGGGCACCATGCTCTACTCGGTGTTCCCGCATCAGCACTTGTCGCGCGCTGTCGACCTCCTGGCCGACTTGGTGCAGTGGTCGGTTTTTCCGCAGAGCGAGTTGGACCGCGAACGTGACGTGGTGCTTGAGGAGGCTGCAAGTTATCGTGATACGCCCAGCGATGCGGTGTATGACGACTTTGAGGACTTGTTGTTCGCCGGCAGTGAACTGGGACACAACATTCTGGGCCGCAAAGAGGACCTCGAAAACCTCTCTCGCGAGGATTGCATGCACTACCTCAAGAAACTGTATGTGCCTGCCAACATGGCTTTCTTCTCGGTGGGGCCCGATAGCCCCGACCGGGTGTTCCGCTTGGCCGAGAAGGCCTTCGGCCCGATGAGCCATGAGATGGAACCTCGCCGTCGCACCGTTCCGCCGCATGTCGAGCCGTTCAGGCGCACCATCAACATCGGCACTCATCAGGCTCACACCATCGTGGGCGCTCGTGTGCCTGACATGAATCATCCGTTGCGCTATGCCTTGATGCTGCTCAACAACATCCTGGGCGGGCCGGGTATGAATTCGCTGCTCAATGTGGAATTGCGTGAGCGTCGTGGCTATGTCTATACCGTTGAGTCCACACTGACGATGCTGAGCGACTGCGGTTGGATGGAAATCTACCTGGGCTGTGACCACGATGACGTGCGCTCCAGCCTGCGCGTCATCGAACGCATCACCAGCCGATTGAGTCAGGAACTGCTGCCCGAACGCCGCCTCGATGCCTACAAGCGGCAGTACTGCGGCCAGCTGGTGGTGGCGGCCGACAGCACCGAGTACTTGGCCATGAGTGCCGGGCGCGGACTGCTCTATCGCGGTCGAGTGGCCACTATCGATGACACCATCGCACGCATTCAGGAAGTCACCCCCGAGCAGATAGCCCAGGCAGCCGAGTTCTTGCGTGGCGATGCCTTGTCCTCGCTCACCTTTATGTGATAATATTTGCGGTATTGATAGAAAGACGTTATTTTTGTGACACCAATTAATTAACGATATAAACGATGAAAAAGATATCTGTCCTCATCCCCTGCCATAACGAGGAGAAATCCCTGCCGTTGCTGTACCCCGAGCTCGTGAAGCTCATGGACAGCATCTCGAACTACGAGTGGGAACTCATGTTTGTCAACGACGGCAGCACCGACGGCACCCTTGAACTTCTGCGCCAACTGCGGCAGCAGGACCAGCGGGTCAACTTTGTGGACTTGTCGCGCAACTTCGGCAAGGAGGCTGCCATGCTGGCTGGCTTTGACTATGTGACGGGTGACTGCATGGTCATCATTGATGCCGATTTGCAAGACCCGCCCGAACTCATCCCAGAGATGATCAAGTGGTGGGAGCAGGGCTACGAGGATGTGTATGCCAAACGCAAGACGCGTGGCCGCGAGAGCTGGCTGCGCAAGCGCCTGTCCCTGATGTTCTATCGCCTCCTGCAGAGTTCGTCGCGCTTCGACGTGTTGCAGAATGTGGGCGACTTCCGCTTGTTGGACCGCAGCTGCATCAACGCCTTGAGGCAGATGCGAGAGAGCGAGCGTTACACCAAGGGCATGTACAGCTGGATAGGCTTCAAGAAAAAAGAGATTGAATTTGACCGAGGCAACCGCGTCGCCGGCTCGTCGTCGTGGAGTTTCAGGCAGTTGTTCTCACTTGCCATCGACGGCATCACCTCGTTCACCAGTTTGCCCTTGCGCATTTCGACTGTCGTCGGCTTCATCGTCTCAATGCTCGCCTTCATTTATATGATTTATGTCTTCATCAAGGCGCTCATCTGGGGTGATCCTGTTCAGGGTTATCCCTCGCTGGTCATCCTGTTGCTTTTCCTCGGCGGCATCCAGTTGCTCTCGCTCGGCATCATCGGCGAGTACATCGGCCGCATCTACAACGAGACCAAGAACCGCCCCGACTACATCGTCCGCAACTTCAACGACGAGAAACCCCTGTAATTTGGACTCATCGGCACAATTTTGGCAAAAAATTTGCAGGGTTGTGGCAAATGGTGTAATTTCGTGACCACTAAAAACAAGTTCTAAAGTGAAAAACACTTTAAAACTTGTAGATTAATGATTAGAGATTACTGATCAGAGAAGAAATAACAGACTAGAAACAATATAAAACGTAAGACTATGAACGACGTGAAATTTTATCTCGACGCAGCCGAGAAAAAGATGCAGGAAGCCGTGGATTTCCTCGATGACACCCTGGCACACATCCGTGCCGGCAAGGCCAACGTGAAGATTCTGGACGGCATCCGTGTGAACTACTATGGTAACCCCACGCCCATCAGCGGTGTGGCCAACGTGAGCACCCCCGATCAGCGCACCATCGCCATCATGCCCTGGGAACGCAACATGATCGGCACCATCGAGAAGGCCATCATCGACAGCAACGTGGGTATCATGCCCGTGAACAACGGTGAGGTCATCCGCCTGAACATCCCGCCCCTGACCGAGGAGCGCCGCAAACAGCTCGTCAAGGATTCCAAGGCCGAGAGCGAGAAGGCTCGTGTGAGCATCCGCAACGCCCGCCGCGAGGCCATCGAGGGTCTGAAGAAGGCCGTCAAGGATGGCATGAGCGAGGACGTCAGCAAGGACGGCGAGGACAAGGTGCAGAAGATTCATGACAAGTTCATGAAGAAGATCGACGAGATCTTTGCTGCCAAGGAGAAGGAAATCCTGACCGTATAATCAATTTATTTATTGAAAATAGTTAATAGATAATAGTTGGCCATTCCGATGTCTGACTATTATCTATTATTGTTATTGATATGAAGTTGTCTGATCGCTTGAACAGCCAATCGTGCAGACGCTGGCATGATGTCGCCTACTGGGGACTGTTGCTGGTGGCCTGTGTGGTGATGTATGTGCTGAATACACTGACGCCTCTCAAGGAGGATGACATGGCATTCTCACTCACCAAGGTAGATACGCTGCGCGACTATTGGTTGTCACAGGTTGATCATTTCATGACCACCAACGGACGGTTTGCCGACGTGGTGGCGACATTGTTCTGCGCCATCCTGGGCAAGGGGCTGTTCAATGTGTGCAACGCATTGGTTTTCGGCCTGATGGCACATCTGGCGACGTTGCTGAGTGCCCGCCGACGGTCGGTCATGGTGCTGTCGATGTTCCTGGCGCTGGCGCTGTGCGTTTTCCCTGTTCCCGGGCAGACGATGATGTGGGTGGCAGGTAGCTGCAACTACCTGTGGGCCATGACGGCCTCGTTGCTGCTGTTGTGGTATTTGCAACGCAGCCACGAGCGTCCACTGGGCTGGGGCAGGGGCGTGTTGCTGCTGCTTGGAGCCTTTGTGGCCGGCAACTTCAACGAAGCAACGTCGTTCGGCGTCTTGGGCGGCCTGGTTCTGTATTATGCTTTTAATCGCGGTGAGTTGAACCGTCGCACGGCGGTGGCTCTCGTGGGCTATCTGCTGGGCGTGTTGTTCATCATCGCTTCGCCGGGTGCCTGGTCGCGCGCATCCCAGGGCGAACTGGTCTTCAATCTGGGGCTTGGCGATTTGTTGTCGAGCCGCTGGTATATCTTCAACGAGAAGATGTGGCGCTTTTACACGCCGCTGGCGGCCTTCGTCGTTGGACTCGTCGTGTTGCTGACGAAAGGCTTCGGCACGTTGCGCCGTTCCATGTGGACCTACCTTCTCTTGTCGCTGACCTTCGTCATGTTTGCCCTCGGGGTGATTAATGAGCGCGCCTATTCCATGTTGGTGACTGTGGGCTTCATCGTTGTGGCGATGGCCGTCTATAAAGTTTTGGAACGCTGGCCCTTGGCCCGTATGGCCGTCACACTGGCAGTGTTGGCGTTCAACGTCTATGCCGCCCATCGTGTCTTGCCACCGGTGCGCGACTACAAGGCCTATGAGGACGGCATTGTCGCTGAACTCGTCAACGCGCCTCGCGAGGCCGTGTTGCGTCAGCGTGTTTTCCCGGGCTACAGCCGCTTTGTTTTCCCCTTGCGCTTCATCTCGTCCGAGTGGTTCCTGCGCGAGGATGTTTACTGCGCCTATTACGACAAGGACAACGTGCAATTCGTGTGTGACTCGGTCTATGACCGTTATCACTCGGGACGCCTGCTAGACGGAGCCGTCGAGAAGCCCATCGACTGCGATCGACCAGACATCGTCTCATCGATGTTAACCTTCCCCGATCAGCCTTACATGGCCGTAACGCTCAATGTGGACTCCCTGCCGTTCACCTCGCAGCAGACCGTCTATATCTTGTCACCGACTGAGGGTCTCTCGCCCGAAGAGTTGGAATACCGCCGCAACTACGGCCTGTACACCGACCGCACGCCTCACGGCTTCTATCCGTTGCACTACCAGGGCCGACTCCTGCTCATCTTCCCCTCACTAGACGACAACGTCGAACGCATCGAATTCCCCATCGACCGCCAAGAACCCCCAACCCAGGTAACCATCACCCCCAAGCGCTAATAGCGAATGTCAAGAATCGGCACACCTCAACAATCTGTTTTCTGGTAAATAGCAGAAAATGGATTATTCAGGAATGACTAGTCAATCATGACAAAAGCAGCCCAATAGAATGGGTTCTTGTATGACTTCTTAATCTCAGATTGAGCTTTTCTGAACGCGGCATCCTTGGTTGAGCCGTTCAACCATTGGCTGTAAAATATCTCCATGAACTCGATGGTTACATCGTCACTTACTGGCCAAAGGCTGACAATGAGTGATTGAACACCGGCCATCTTGAAAGCGCGTTGAAGGCCGAATACTCCTTCTGAGGACTGCACGTCACCTAAACCTGACTGGCATGCCGATAAGGTCACAAGATCGGTGCCTCTCAGATCTAGCTGTGATATTTCTTCGGCTGTTGCTATGCCATCCTCAATACCCTCGATGATGTCTTCTCCAGTCCAGGCTCTGTTTGCACCGGCAAATACTAATCCAGACCTCAACATGGCATTTTCTCTTGTTTGTTGTCGTCTCCATGCTCTATTCTGGTTCATGAAATAGATGGATTCTAAATCATCTTTCTCGGACGAAACATAAAAACCGTGTGTCGCGATATGAATGATATTGCTAGGTCTTCCACTGAGGGCTTTAAGAGACTCTTCGTTGGCTCGCGTTGAATCAAGCAATAGTACATCAAGATGCTGTTGTTCCATACACTGCTTGAGTTTATTGGCTTCGGCTTGTGTACCTTCGAGATAATTCCATTCATCAGCTAGACCATTGATGCTACCGCGCCCTCTTGTCTTCATTGCCATGAAGTCCTGTGTACTTGGATGATTGGCAATTGTTGATGGTTTAGAATAGTAATGTGATTCTGCGACAAGTTTCTCTTTGGGAATATCATAAAGGATTCCGCCGTAGATTGTTGCTGAATGAATAGATGGTTTCTGTTGCGCTTTCACATCAGCGATATCTCCTGTAGTTGATACTTGGTGCAGTTCATATTTTTCGGCTAAGCACTTTTTCCCGTCATTGATTGCCGCAAAAGATACAGCATTGAGGCCTCCATAAGGAGAGTAATAGATTGTGCGTACATGGCCATCCAGTACCGAATCAATGGCGTGCCACAGGTACTTATACATCAATAATTCATTAGCTTGATTGCTTTCGGATTGAGAATAGACTCTGGATATCCATTCTTCGGTTTCTTGCCCTTGTTGTTCAAGCAACTGTTGCAATGTCCGGTCTGAGCAGAGGCGGACTGCGATGGGCGCTTTGGACTGTTTGTTGATGATGAAAGCATAGTAGTCATTGTTGAGGTTGAGACTGTCCAATAAGAATGTCATTGACCGTTTCAACGAAGATAAGAGGGCAAACTCAATGGCGACCTCGTCTCCATCCAGTTGTTTCTGTACATCCTTCCAGGATTTTGACAGGTATTTTTGAAGATTGTCTATTGAGGCATACTTGATGGATAATGATTTCTCAATGCTCTTGATCTCTTCCTTGATTTGTCTTTTTGAATCACCTGACAACTGGTCATCATCAAGAAGGGTATACAGGTTTTGTACACGTTGATACAAATCATTGTCTTCTGAATTATCGGCTTTCTTGATTTCGGCAGAAATCAAATTAGAGGTTTTAAGCAGCAAGCCTTTAGAGAACAATAGATTATCATATATGGTCTGCAAAGCTTGGGTGTCATGTTCACTGCTGTGAAGCAGCAGGCTGTTATCCAGTAGCAGGTTATATTGCATGGTCTGCCAGTAGGTTTCTCTTTCGACCGATGGCATGAATGAGAACAATGATAAGACATTCTCTTTAATCATATTGCACACTGTGGCAGTGGTTTCACGGCATAATCGGTCATTGCCATGGGCATACTCTATGGCAGCCCAGGCTTCTCCAGAATCAATATCACGCTGTAATTCAAAGGCTTTGCGGAAGTATTTTGCTGTTTGATCGTTAGCGTTTTTTTTATTTAATGCAAGATCTATTGTGCCCATGGTATGGTAAATAGTAGGTAGAAAAGGCTCTAATTCTTTATGACTTTCAGCGATACGTTGGGCCTTCTGTATGGATGATAGTGCTACAGAGTTATTATTCAAAAGAGCGGCACTTTTGGCATTAAACTGGTAAGCTCGCATAAGGTCATAATCATTGTTCAAGGATGAAGAATTTGAAGAGAAGTATTCAATCGCCATCTGTGAAAACAGGTACTGGTTGACATGGTCATTGGTCCTTCCTGATAAATTTGCCATATCAATGAGCATCGTGTAGTAACTTGAGGAGAAATCATGGTTTTTCTCGTATTGATACTTCAATTCATTAAATGTTTCCCAAGCGTGGGTGGCATCCATCACCTCAGTGTAATAAAGTCCTAAACCATATAGCAGATTACGGTAAATCCAGCTGCTTTCATCGACTTTTTTGATGGTCGATAAGCCTTTGCTGTATATGGTCTCAGCATCTTGCAGATTGCCTATGTAGGCGTAAGCATTGGCTAATAATTGGCATTGGTTGGCATACATACTCAGCATTTCTTCCCCTTCGTTGATGTGGTCCTCAATCATCTGGAGAGCCTGATTATAAATTTGAATTGCCGCATCAATACGTCCTTCCTCGAACTCTGCTAAGCCTTTTGACATGATGTTCTGGATCGAGAAAGTGCCATCATCGTTGAATTTTGACGTTTTACTGAGATTTTTCCAGTTGTCGATTTGACTTTTAACGGCATCGGCATGGAGAGAATCGTTAAGGGCAAGATAGTCATTGTGGGCTTTTTGGGCAAAAGAGATGGCATCGTCAATACGGCCATCAGAAATGATGGTTTCAGCAAAGTTCATTGACAGTTTTGCAGCAATAGCGGGTACTGCTTCATGCATCAGACTGTAGCACTCAAGGAAGTACTGCTTGGCAGCCTCGTAATCACCGGAATAGTATGATAGAGATGACAGGTTGCCCAGCGCTCCGATGTAGCCATCTTTTTTTTCATAATTAGGGCATTTCTTGAAAAAGTTTATGCTCTTGTCTAAACTTTCTTTTGCAGCCGTCATGTTTCCTTGATTAACGGCAATGATACTCTGGCATAAATATATTTTTCCCCACAATGAGTAGTCGTCATCTGCAATCGTGTTTCTGATTTTCAACAGTTGGGCTCTCGCTTTTTGAATCGACTGGTTGCTAGGGTCAATTTGCATCTGTGATATCAGCAAGGATATGTATTCTTCATCCTTTATCATGTTTCTGCTTTCAAAATAGAATAAAGCAGTATGGATGCAGTTCAATCCTTGATCGGCATCAATCTCACTATAGGCATCTGCCCAATCCACGTAGGCTTGAAGTCTGGTTTTTTCTTCAACCATGTTAATGGTCTCGCCTGCTTGAGGAGAGTTGTTCCTGAAAAAGGATATTGATTTGTCCAGACAAGCTGTCGCATCGGCAATTTGGTCTTGATTCAGGTGAATACTGCCTCTGAGCGCATTGAAGACGGCACCCCCTTTTTCTGAGCTGTTGAGTTCGATGCTGTCTTGTCTCAGCAGTGACAAGGCATCGGCCCACTGATAGTTTTCGATGGCTTGCTTGATTTTGTCAACCTTATTCCAGTTCTGGCTGTTGGCAAGAGACGGGAAAAGGAATACTACAATCAATATGAGTGAAATGAATAGACTTCTCATAGATACAATGCGGTTTATTCAAGCGTTCCAGGATATTGTGACTCAATTTTCTTTTTCAGTATAGAAAACATTTCTGAATTGTCAGAATTGTTGTAATAGTCCTGGGCTTCAGACATCAGTTTGTTTAATTGTTTAGATTTGCCGTTAGCAGCTAAACTCAAGCACCCCCAGTAATATGGTAGAGCGAGTTTATTGTCGTATTTGTTCGTTTGCTTGATGATATTGATGGCATCTATTAAGTTGGTAGTAGCACTTGCAAACTTACCTTGTTCCATCAATGCTTTGCCCTCGTACATCATGACGATGGCATATGGTACTGATGAAGTGAAGTTATTGGCTTCGAGGTATTGCTTGACATAATTAGATAATTCATGAATTGACTGGTTCGAATCAGGAACTCCTTCAAAGCATTGATATGCTTTTATCAAGGGAAGGAAATGTGCCTCATTGGT
Source organism: uncultured Prevotellaceae bacterium (assembly GCA_900317325.1). GTDB lineage: Bacteria > Bacteroidota > Bacteroidia > Bacteroidales > Muribaculaceae > Sodaliphilus. The sequence goes on along the minus strand of ONGE01000003.1, from coordinate 68,806 downwards.
TACTGGATATGATGTTGAACTGAATTTTACATACTCAAAAGCGTATAAGAAACTGGCTAATGAAGCCCATCCCTTTTGATGATAGGCGTCGGCCAGCGAGTCAAGGCATGTGGTGTAGGCAGCAAGAGCAAGCGAACGCTTGAATGGGTTTATAATCATGTGGGTGAGATTTGATACTCCGATGACATAACCTTTATTGAGGATTCTTATTGACTCGTCAATGCTACGGCCGTCAAGCTGGTAGAGGTTGTGTAAACCATTGATGAGGATAAAGTATTCGGCATCCAGCACACCAAGACTGTTTTCTCTGATGATCATAGCTTTTTCGGCATGATCAATCTTCTCTTTAAGTTCAAGGTCTTGATTTGCCAAACTCAGGAAATGATAGTAGAACTGTATCGTATCCGACATCAGATCGATAGAACTCTTGTCAATTCTTTCAAGTAAAGATGGTATTTCGCTCGTGTTTCCTTGAAAGAACTTTGTGGCTGCAGCTTCTAATTCCTTAATCGTTGGTGTCTGGGCTACAACTTGGCTGGAACAAAAAAGCGCAAATAGAGTGAAGAGCGTTGCCTTCATCCATTTGCGACCTAGATGAGAGAAGTCCCTGTTTTTCATATCAATAATACGTTATTGATCGGGTTTGAGTCATTGATTGCCCATTGTAGGTGATGGTGTTGCTGATCCAATTGCCTTGAGCGTCTGTTACCCAATCACTCCATTCACATTGATCAGACATGTTACCACTGGTTTGTAATGTTGCATAAGGAAAATAATCATCAGGAGAAAGAAATATACTTTCAATTTCCATGGATTGTCCGCCGCCTTCAATTTGTGATAAGTATCCTATGTTGTTCTTGTTAAAATATGTGGTTATCACTAAGCCGCTCTCGGTGGTCAGAACTATTTTTTCGGGTGTATTGCAGGTGATGAGAACCATATCAGAACCATTAAGAACCCCATTCTGGTAATTTTCAATAGTGACGATGTCACCATCCCACTTATACTGAAGTTCGAACATACTGTCTTTTGCCGAGATTAATCTCCCCTCGGCATCATAATTGTGGCATTCTTGTCCATCATTAATAATTACTTGCTTGGGATGCCCGTTCGGGATACCGTTCATGCGAGCAAAAATATTGTACTGAGCCATCATGGTCGTGGCTGTTAATAGTAATGCTATAGATGCGAGAAGTCGTTTTACCATAAGTGAAGATATAAAAGCTGAATTCATGAATCGTAAATATCAATAGTGTGACAAAGATAGAGAAAAAAAAGAAATTAGCGTTGGATAAATCAACTTATTCTCTACCTGTGCCAGTTTTTGGCAAAATTATTGTGGCTAGTTGTGGATGTATAAAAGTAAATAGTTATTTTTGCGGGGTAATATCAAATGTCTTAACCAAAATGAAAAGAATGACAAAGAGTTTATTGCTGATGCTGGTGGTGTGGGTGTCGCTCACGTCGATGACCACGCTGAATGCCTGCTCTACCGGTGCGCACAAGACGATTGCAGCCGATGTCAGTCTTGCTGACGCTCAGAAGGATGCGTCAACGACCGTTAACGGCGGTGAGATTGTTTTGGGTGCCGCTTGCACCGATGAATATGTGCCTCTGTTGAAAGGCAAGCGCGTGGCGCTGTTGAGCAACCAGACGGGTATGGTGGGCGATAAGCACACGCTGGACCTGATGCTGGAAAACGGCGTGAACGTGGTGACGATTTTCTCGCCCGAGCACGGTTTTCGCGGCAATGCCGATGCCGGCGAGCACGTGTCGAGCAGTGTCGACGAGAAGACCGGCATCCCCATTGCGTCGCTCTATGACGGCAAGTCGCCGATGCCCAGCCGCGAGGTGATGGATGGCATCGACATCATCGTGATCGACATTCAGGACGTGGGCCTCAGGTTCTACACTTACTATGTGACGATGATCAACCTGATGGACGCAGCGGTGACCTATGGCAAGCAGTTCATGGTGCTGGACCGTCCGAATCCCAACGGCATGTATGTTGACGGCCCCATCCTGGACATGACGCTCAAGTCGGGAGTGGGACGCTTGCCCATCCCCACCGTGCACGGCATGACGCTGGGCGAGTTGGCTCAGATGGCCAATGGCGAAGGCTGGCTCAAGGATCACAAGAAATGCGATCTCACGGTCATAACTTGCAAGAACTACACCCATCAGACGCGTTACACGTTGCCCATCGCCCCGAGTCCCAATCTGCCCAACATGCTCTCGATTTATCTGTATCCGTCGATGTGTTATTTCGAGGGCACGACCGTCAGCCTGGGCCGCGGTACCGATTGGCCGTTCCAGGTCTATGGTCACCCCGACATGACGGGTTATGACTTCTCGTTCACGCCCAAGAGCCGTTTCGGTGCCAAGAATCCGCCTCAAATGGACCAATTGTGCTATGGTGTTGACTTGCACAACCTGGATGCCGAGGACGTCATTGCCAAGGGCATCAACTTGGAGTATGTCATCGATGCCTACCGCAATCTCACCAAGAACGGCAAGCAGTTCTACTTGAAGAGCAACTTCTTTGACCTGCTGATGGGCACGACCCGCGTGCGCCAGATGATTGCCGAAGGCAAGAGCGCCGACGAAATCAAGGCCACCTGGCAGGCCGATGTGGAACTCTTCAAGGTCCAGCGCAAGCCTTACCTCCTCTACAAGGAATAACAACGATTAACTGTTCACTGTTAACTATTATCTGAAAAATATGACTCCCTGGATTGTACTCGCCACGATTGTTGGCTATTTTATCCTCTTGTTTATCATCTCGTGGGCCGCGTCGCGCAAGAGCGACACTGCCACCGCCCTGAGTGGCGGTCGTCAGGCCCCATGGTTTATTGTCGCCATCGCCATGCTGGGCGCACCCATTTCGGGCGTGACTTTCATCTCTGTTCCTGGAATGGTGGTCACCAAGGGTTTCAGCTATCTGCAGATGGCCTTGGGCTTCATTGTGGGCTACTTTGTCATCGCCTACGTGCTCATCCCGTTGTTCTACAAGCGTAATCTGGTGTCGATTTACGGTTACCTGGAGCAGCGTTTTGGCGGCAGTACCCACAAGAGCGGAGCTTGGTTCTTTTTCATCAGCAAGATGCTGGGCGCCGCTGTGCGTTTCTATGTGGTGTGCGTGACCCTGCAGCTGCTGGTGTTCTCGCCGCTTCACATCCCCTTTGTCATCAACGTCATTGTTACCATCGCCCTTATCTTCCTGTACACCTTGCAAGGTGGCGTGAAGACCGTCATCTGGACCGATACCTTGAAGAGCTTCTGCCTGATTCTGTCGGTGGTGTTGAGCATCTACTTTGTCGCCAAGGGACTGGGTTATGACCTGGGCAGCCTGTGCAAGGCCGTGGGAGAAGACGAGAGTTCTCGCATCTTCTTCTTTGACAATCCCAAAGAGGGCACCTATTTCTGGAAACAGTTCATTGCCGGCATCTTTATGGTCATTGCCACCACGGGTCTCGACCAAGACCTGATGCAGCGCAGCCTGGCGTGCAAGAACGCCAACGAGTCGGCCAAGAACCTCATCGTGAGCGTCTTCCTGCAGGTCATCGTGATAGCACTGTTCCTGATCTTGGGAACCCTGCTCACCCTGCACGTCAAGGCTCACGGCATCGCCATGCCCGAAAAGACCGACGAACTCTTCGGCACGGTGGCCTTTAGTGAGGGCATGCCGGTATTGCTGGGCGTCGTGTTCATCATCGGCCTGATTGCAGCGGCTTATTCGGCCGCCGGTTCGGCCTTGACCTCGTTGACTACCTCGTTCACTGTCGATATTCTCGAGGCCGACAAGAAACAGGACGATAAGACCTTGGGTCGCACGCGCCGCATGGTGCACATCGCCATGGCCGCTGGTATGGGACTGGTCATCCTCATCTTCTACGCCATCAGTAACAGTGATGCCATCAGTGCGGTTTATACCTTGGCCAGCTACACCTACGGTCCCATCCTGGGCCTGTTCGCCTTCGGCATGATGTGCAAGAAGCCCGTGCGTGACCGTCTGGTGCCCATTGTGTGCATTGCTGCCCCCGTCATCAGTTTCTTCATCCAGATGTGGCTGAAGAACCAGTTTGACTACACGCTGGGCTTTGAACTGCTGTTGCTGAACGCTGCACTGACCATGATTGGCTTGGCATTGCTGATCAAGAAGTCGTAGCAGTTTAACTCCTAACTCCTAACTCCTAACTAAGAGAAGCATGGCGCGCAACCTGGTAAACCGCTATGTGTGGCTGGTGGATACCATCAACCGGTATGGCCGCATCACGCTCAATGAAATCATGGAAGCGTGGCTGCGGAGCGACATCAGTGAGGGTAAACCCCTGCCGAGGCGCACTTTTTTCCATTACCGTGATGGGATTGAGGAGATGTTCGATATCAACATCGTGTGCGACAGGTCCACATTTGAATACTACATCGACAGTTCTGGCGGCGAGAGCAACGCCAGAATGCAGTCCTGGCTGGTGGATTCTGTGTCGATCAGCGACATGTTGAGGAATGCGCATGGCGTCAACGATCGCATCATGCTCGAGAATGTGCCGTCGGCACGCAAGCGCCTGCCCGTGATCATCGATGCGATGAAACAGAATCATCGCATCAGTTTCTCTTACAAGAGTTACACGCGCACGCGTCCCACCAACGACATCTTGCTGGAACCTTACTTCGTCAAGATTTTCAAGCAGCTGTGGTATGTCATCGGTTACAACGTCAAGGATAAGGTCATCAAGACCTATTCGCTGGACCGCATGAGCTATCTGAATATGCTGCCCGATGTCTTCACTATGCCCGATGGCATCAACCCGTCGGAGTTCTTCAAGGACTGTTTTGGCATCATCACCAATCAGAATGAGCCCAAGCGCATCGTCCTGCGTGTCGAACCCACGCAGGCCAAGTACTTCCGCGCCCTGCCGTTGCACAATTCTCAGCAAGAGGAGATTCACGACAATTATTCCGTTTTCACCTACAAGATGCGTATCACCTACGACCTCAAGGAAGAACTCATGTCGCATGGCGCCAGCATCGAGGTGGTGGAACCCAAGGAACTGAAGACCCTTATCCGCACAGAACTCGAGCGGGCGTTAGACAACTATCGTTAGACTTGACTATCACGAGAGAGCAATTATGAAACGTCGTCGATGGCTTCTGTTGTTTATACCGCTGGTGGCATTGCTTGCATTGCTGCCCTTGTGGCTGTCGGCACGCCAGACCGATGACCTGCCTCGCAGCACGCCAGCCGCCGAGGGCATCAGCACCCAGGCGGTCATCAACTTGATGGATTCCTTGCTGATGATGCCGGGGTGCGATATCCACCACGTGATGGTCGTCAGGCACGGCAAGGTGGTGGCCGAGATGCATGCCGCCCCCTTTCGGGCCGAAGATAGCCACACGCTGTACTCGGTGAGCAAACTGTTCACGGCGTTGGCCGTAGGCATAGCGATTGATGAGAACCGCTTGCGCCTTGATGACCGTGTGCTCACGTTTTTCTTTGACAAGATGCCTGATGTCATCAGCCCCTTGATGGCCGACATGACCGTGCGTGACCTGCTGATGATGTCGTCGGGAATCACCCCGAATGTCAGCATCAGGACGCGCAGCAACGATTGGGCGCGCGACTGGTTGGCCCAACCCTGTGATGAAGCACCCGGCACGGCGTTCCACTACGACTCGATGTGCTCCTTCATGCTCAGTGCCATCGTGCAACGCGTGACAGGGCGCTCGTTGCTTGAGTATCTGCAAGAGAAACTGTTCACCCCGATGCACATCAATCAAGCCGAGTGGGAAAAGAGTCCCGATGGAATATGCACTGGCGGTTGGGGATTGCGTGTGCAGACCGAGGCGTTGGCCAAATTGGGTGTGTTGATTCTCAACAAAGGAGAATGGGACGGACAGCAACTGGTCAGTGCCGACTATGTCGAGCAGGCATGCTCGCCGCTCATCAGTGCTGAGTCCGAGTCGAGCGATGGCGGCGGTTTTTCTTACGGCTACCACTTGTGGAATACGTCATGGCAGGGTCTGGGCAAACTGTCGATGGCCATGGGCAAGTATGGCCAGACGATTGCCATGCTGCCTGATCAGGATATGGTGGTTGTCGTTCTAGGCGTCATGGTTGATGACCGTGGCGTGTTGTCATTTCTCAAGAATCAGTTATTGCCGGGCGTGATCGGTGGCGCCGCGAAGGGTGAAAAACAGCTGCAGCAACAATTGGACAGCCTGTGTGCCAATGCCATGATTTATCTTCCCCAAGGAGAGCCGAAAGGGAAACCTGTTGACCGTAAACGCTTGGAGATGATGCCTAATTCCAGCGGACTGGCATGGGCCATGCTCAACAGCGACACCTTGCTGCTGGCTCGCGATGGCCAGCAGGTCGAAGTCTTCCCGATGGGGTATCGTGAATGGCATTACGGCCAATTGAAGGGTCTCCCGCCATACTCTATCGATGCAGCCAACCGCATGAGGGACCTCAACCATGATTTTGTCACGGCGTCGGCCTATGCCTGGACTTCGCCGGCGATGCTGGAAGTGCGCACCCACTATGTCAACTGGATAGCATCCAGCACCTATGTTTTTGATTTCAACAAATCGGAATTGACGTTCAGGGATGATTTCCCCGGAAACCAACCCTATAAAATCCACTTTACTGTAAAATGAGACTTCGCATTACCTCCTTATTCTTGTGTTTGATTGCCTGCCTGGCTCTGGAGGCACAGGTGGGTGACCTGCCTCGCAGCGCGCCTGCAGCCGAGGGCGTGAGCACCCAGGCGGTCATCAACATGATGGACTCGCTGATGGCGCTATCCGAGTGTGACATCCATCACGTGATGGTCGTGCGCCACGGCAAGGTGGTGGCTGAACTGCATCCCGCGCCCTTCCGTGCCGAAGACAGTCACACGCTCTACTCGGCCAGCAAGACGTTTACCTCGCTGGCAGTGGGCATTGCCATCGACGAAAATCTGCTGCGGCTCGATGACCGTGTGATGACTTTTTTCCCTGACAAGCGCTCTGTTCCTGTGAGCGACAACATGGCCGAAATGACCGTGCGTGACCTGCTGATGATGGCCTCGGGCGTGAAACCCGACTGGACGATGCGCAACAATAGCACCGATTGGGTAAAAGACTGGCTCGCCAAACCTGTTGACGATAAGCCAGGCAGCTTGTTCCAGTATGACTCGATGTGCACTTTCATGCTAAGTGCCATTGTGCAGCGCGTGACGGGTCAGACCATGCTGGAATACCTTCAGAAGAAACTTTTCGCCCCCATGCACATCACCGTGGCCGACTGGGAGACCAGTCCCGACGGCATCAATACCGGTGGCTGGGGCTTGCGTGTCCAGGCCGAGACGATGACCAAGTTGGGCGTGTTGCTGCTCAATAAGGGGAACTGGAACGGCGAACAACTCATCAGTGCCGACTATGTGACGGCAGCTTGCTCGCGACTCATCGATGGTGGCGCCAAGGAAACCGTGCCGCCCACCGACGGCAATCAGGGCTACGGCTACCAGGTGTGGCAGAGCAAATGGCCTGGCTCGTTCCGTGCCGACGGCGCTATGGGTCAATATACCGTGGTGGTGCCCCAAGAAGACCTTGTTGTGGTCATCCTGGGCATGAAACTGTACGGCCACGAGGAACTGGCCTGCATCTGGAACCAACTGATGCCAGGCTTGAAGCCTGTCCCGCTCCAGCCCGAAAATAAATTGCAACGGCGCCTTGAAAAGAATTGTGCCAATGCCAAGTTGCAGTTGCCGAAGGGCAAAAAAGGCAAGAAGCAGGTGAAACTGCTGCAATTGGCTTCCAATAAATTCGGAATGCGACAGATAGGCCTGACGTGGGGCGCTGAGGCCAACACGATGAAGGTGGAGTATGAAACTCAAGGCAGTGAAACTTATGTTCTGGGTTACGGCAATTGGTGCTACACCCCGATGTCGGGTTTCCCGTATTATTCCATCAACGCCATCAACCGCATGCAGGGCTTCGCCCACGGTTTCACGGCCGCTGCAGCCTATGCCTGGCCGTCGTCCGATCGGCTTGAGGTGCGTGTGCACTATGTGGACTGGATCAGCGGCATGACCTTCGTTTTTGATTTTGGCAAAAATGAAGTGACCGTAGGCGATACTTATCCCAATTCTAAACCTGTTACAATACCTTTTACCATCCAATGACCCGTTTCTGCGTTGCTCTTATAGCGTTTCTGGCTCTTGCTTTGACTTCGACAGCCCAGGTGGGCGAACTGCCGCGTAGCACTCCCGAGGCCGAGGGCGTGAATGCGTCGTTGCTCAATCGATTCTACGGCAAGATTTCAGCTTTGCCCGACGTGGATATCCACCACCTGATGGTGCTGCGCCACGGCAAGGTCATCGGCGAGCTGCACGCAGCGCCTTATCGGGCCGAACAACTGCACACGCTCTATAGCGCCAGCAAGACGGTCACGGCCCTCGCTGTGGGGCTCGCCGTGGACGACGGCCTGCTCAATATCAATGACAAGGTATCGAAATACCTGCGTGACAAGATGCCCGCCACCTTGTCGCCCGCGTTGGAAAAACTCACCGTTCGCAATGTGCTCATGATGTCGGCTGGCCGTGAGCCCGACCTTGACCTTTTTATGGGTAAAGAGGACTGGCTGACCGCATGGTTCGCTGGCGATTTCGGCGAGCCGGGGAGGCAGTTCAAGTATGACTCGATGTGTACCCATGCCCTGGCGATGATTGTTGCGAGAGTTACTGGGAAGCCTATGCTGGATTATGTGCGCCAACGCATTTTCGTTCCCCTGCACATCACCGAGGCCGATTGGGAATTGGCGCCCGACAGCGTTGAGGCGGCAGGGTGGGGGTTGCGACTCCAGACCGAGAGCGAGGCCAAACTGGGCTTGCTCATGCTGCATGACGGCCAGTGGAACGGCCAGCAACTGGTGAGCAAGAAATGGGTTCACGACATGACACAACGCCTCATTTCCACCAAGGACATCAAACATAAGTTGCCGTTGAAGGCCAGAATCATGAATTTCCTGCGCGGCATCTGGCACACGATACGCTCGTGGTTCACGGGCTACAACATCGACCACTACTATCTGGGCTACGGCTACCAGACCAAGGCCATCCAGCATCCTCGAGTAGAGTCGTTCTTCGCGGCTGGTTACGGTGGCCAACTCATCTATGTGGTGCCCAAACTGGACATGGTCATCGTCATCAATGGCCGTGCGTCCAACTACGGTGATGAGTTGAACACCATCTATTACGAACTGCTGGAGCCGCTCATTGCCAAGCAGCAGCCTCAAGCATTGGTTCCGTCGCCCTCGCTGGCGATAGCGTTGCCGCAGGGCGAAGCGACTCATCCGCTGGAAGACCGGCTATTGGGCGCAACCTTCAAGTTAGACGAGGATAACCTGGTGGGCCTGCAATTCATTGAAGTTACCCGGTCGGGCAGCGATCTTGTCTTCACCATGACCGACTGGCGCGGCCCGCTGCGTGCAGTCGCGGCCTGTGGCGAGTGGCGCATCACCACCAGCGACGATCGTCCCATCTACATCATGGAAAGCCTGGAGCAATTGGTAGGAACCAAGCGGCCGTTCACGTCGGCCGCGGCCTACGCTTGGCAGGGCGATACCCTGACTATGCGCATGGATTGGCTTGATGGCGGCGACAACCGCCGCATGAAGATCCACCCCGAGGGCAATCGCATCACGGTCATCGTCAATGACAATTTTGACCCGCTGTTGAACGATACCATTCAGGGGGAGTTAGGAGTTAGAAGTGAGCCTTAAGGACCTTAAAGACCTTAGCAACTGATAAATGAGAGAGATTACCGACATAGCGGACGTGAAACAGCGATTCTTGGGGCACTTGACCTTGACCAAGGGCATGAGCGCCAATACCGCTGTGGCCTATAGCGACGATGTGGACAAACTCATTCGCTACCTGAACGACGCCGGTATCGGCATCGAGCATGCCACGACCGACGACCTGGAACGCTTTGTCTGCACCTTGCAGGACGTGGGCATCCAGCCGCGTTCCCAGGCGCGCATCATCAGCGGGGTGAAAAGTTTTTACAAGTTCTTGAGGCTGGAGGGCTATATGGAAACCGACCCCACCGAACTGTTGCTCACGCCAAAAATCGGTCGCCACCTGCCCGAAGTGCTTACCATTGCCGAGATTGATGCCATGATCGCCTGTATCGACATGTCCAAGGCCGAAGGGCAGCGCAATCGCGCCATCATCGAGACGATGTACGGCTGTGGCTTGCGCGTGAGCGAACTGGTGGGGCTGCAGCTTTCACAACTCTATATCAAGGAGCGCTATGTTATCATTCAGGGCAAGGGCAACAAGCAGCGCTTGGTGCCCATCTCGCAAGTCGCCATCGAACAGATTAACCTCTATCTGGAGCAGACCCGTTCCCACCAGGTGGCCAAGAAAGGCAGCGAGGACATCCTGTTCCTCAACCGCCGTGGCGCCATGCTCACGCGCCAGATGATATTCCACATCATCAAGCAACTGTGTGAGTTGGCGGGCATCCGCAAGGTCATCAGTCCGCACACCCTGCGCCACAGTTTTGCCACCCATCTGCTCGAGGGGGGTGCCAACCTGCGCGCCATCCAGCAGATGTTGGGGCACGAGAGCATCACCACCACCGAGATCTACGTCCACATCGACCGCACGCGCCTGCGCGACGAAATCCTTGCCCACCACCCCCGCAACCACCCGATTTAGCTTAGAACATATTGCTGTTTTTGCTATCAGCCTCTTGCTTGCATCCGCGCTTGAGACCACACTCTAAGATTTTGGCAATGATATAGATATAGATGTTGGCCCAACCTTTAACTTTTGCTAAATCAAACACTGCAGGGCTAATGCTAATTTTACGAATTCAAAAAATGATAAATTGTTGATGATCAATTCGTTCGCTATGTAGAGACGCAAAATTTTGCGTCTCGAGGGCAGCATTGGTCATGTTTGACGATTGGAGACGCAAAATTTTGCGTCTCTACTGCTATCAGGTGGCTAGCTCACTGAGATCTAGCATAGAATTTCGTCGAATTTACGTTGAAAAATAGAGTTGTTTTAGTCATGTGATGCTGTGCAAGCTGTTTGAAAAAAAGATGTCTCCCTCCACGCTACACTGTTGTTTCGTGGAAAAGAAAAGCGGTTGGCCTAAAGTGCTGATTGGAAACTTTGTTGTAATTTTGCAGCGACTACCGAAAAGATTAGAAAAATGAAACGACTCTTTCTGTTTATGATGGCAGTGCTGGCGTTGACAGGAACGGCACGTGCCTGGTCATGGTGGAATTACCCGCCCGACAACGAGGATGTCCAGCTGACATCCACCAATCTTCCCATCGTGTGGCTTGATGTTGATGGGCAGTACATCGACCGCGATGAACGCATCACGGCCCGCATGAAGATTTTGCACAACGGTGAGGGTCAACTCAATTATGCCGACACGGTGGCTCATCCCGGTCAGACCATCGACTACGAGGGCTATGTGGCACTGCGTTATCGTGGCAGTTCGTCGTTCAGCATGAGTGACAAGAAACCCTACTCCTTCCGCCCGCTGGACAAGCCGTTGGAAGATGGCGGCGTCAAGAAGAAGGTGAATATCCTGGGCATGGGCAAGGACAACAACTGGGCCTTGCTGGCCCCTTATGCCGACAAGAGCATGATGCGTGACGTGCTGGCCTTTGAGGTGTCAAGACCATGGATGGAATATACCCCCCAAGGCCGTTTCTGCGAACTTTTCCTCGACGGGACTTACTATGGCGTGTATGTCCTCACCGAGGTCGTCTCCAAGGGCAAACACCGCATCAATCTGCCCGATCCCGGCGAGAGCGGCGACTCGATCACGGGTGGATACATCATGGAGGTGAACCGCACCGAGAATGAAGTGGTTTACACTTCCAAGTATCATCCCGTGAGCAGTACGGGAACCCGCTACATGAACCAGTACATCCACTTCCAGTACAAGTCGCCCGACTACGAGGAGTTGACCCAGGATCAGGTGAACTACATTACGGGGCGCATCGATAAGATGGAGGAAACGTTGTGGAATTACAGGCCCGCGGGTGCCACAACCTACGAGGAATACATCGACGTGACCAATTTCATCGACTACCAGATTGCTCAGGAACTGGGCCACAATGTGGATGCCTACCGCTTGAGCGGCAAATTCTTCAAGCGCCGCGACAGCGAGGACGCGCGCTTCAAGATGGTGGTGTGGGACATGAATCTGGCCTACGGTAACTCCGACTATTATCAGGGTTGGCGCACCAACACGTGGATGTACAAGAACAACAACACGATGAACGCTGCCGGCGATCCGCAGCTGATACCCTTCTGGTGGTATAAACTCAACACCAGTCCCGAGTATCTCGCTGCACTGAAGGCACGTTGGGCACAGTACCGTCGCAGTAACCTGCGCATCGACCGCGTGACAGCCACTATCGACTCGCTGGCTGCCGTGCTCACGGCTCATGGCGCTGTTGACCGCAATAGCGAGGCCTGGCCCCGATGGGGTGTGGACGTGTGGCCCAATTATTATGTGGCCAGCGACTTTGCCGACGAGGTGGACTACCTCAAGCAGTGGCTCACCGATCGCATTGCCTGGATGGACGAGCAGCTGGGCTTTGATCCCAATGCCCGTGAGCGCGGCGATGTGAACAGTGACGGCACGGTGAACGTGAGCGATGTGACTGTTCTCTTGAATTACCTGATGACCGAGAATGCCACTGGCATCGACCTTGATGCTGCCGATTGCAGTCAAGATGGCGCGGTCAACATCGGTGATGTGACTGCTCTGATCAACTATCTCCTCTCCGGGAATTGGTAGAGAGAATGATTCGTCAGGTAGGGAAGAAAGTATAAGTAATTAACTATTTTTTGAAAATATAATACAGGAACAATGAAAAGCCGATTGTTATTATTGTTGGTGCTGTTGATGGGCGCTTTCACGGCTCATGCCCAGGATCCGGCCAATTATCCGCCCGACGACACGACAGTGGTCATCGACTCGACCAATCTGCCTATCGTGTGGATTGAAGTGAACGGGGCGACGATCGACCGCGTGGAGCGCGTCGGTGCCCGCATGAAAGTCATCCACAATGGTGACGGCCGACTCAATTACGGCGACACAGTGGCTCACCCCGGACAGCATATCGACTACGAGGGTTATATCGCGTTGCGCTATCGCGGCAACACGACCTACACGTTGGGCGATAAGAAACCTTATTCGTTCCGCACGCTGAGCCATCCCCTCGAGGAGAGTGACGACAAGAAGAAGGTGTCCATCCTGGGCATGCCCAAGGACAACAACTGGGCGTTGCTGGCACCCTATTCCGACCGCAGCATGATACGCGACTTGCTGGGCTTTGAAATCGCTCGTCCGTGGATGGAATACACGCCGCAAGGACGCTTCTGCGAACTGTATCTCGACGGTGTCTATTATGGCGTTTACATCATGTGCGAGGTGGTTTCCAAGGGTAAGGGCCGCCTGAACCTTGACGACCCCGGCGAGGAAGGCGATGCCCTCACGGGAGGCTACCTGATGGAAGTGGGTGCTGAGGATGAACCGCATTATGTCTCCAAATACCCGCCCGTTTCCAACAACGGTTATTATTACGATGACAAGCAGATCTGTTATCAATACAAGTCGCCCGACTTTGAGGACCTGACCGAGGCCCAAATCAATTACATCACCGGCGCTATCGACCAGATGGAGGATGTGTTTGCCTCAAAGAAATACCGCGATCCCGATACGGGCTATCGCAAGTACATCGATGTGATGTCGTTTCTCGACTATCAGCTGGTGATGGAGTTGAGCCACAACGTGGACGCCTATCGTTTGAGCGGCAAGTTCTACAAGCATCGCGACAGCATCGACTCGCGCTTCAAGATGGTGGTATGGGACTTGAATCTGGCCTTCGGCAACGCCAGGCACAATGAGGGTTACTTGACCACCACATGGGTTTACCGACTGAATAGTGTCCTGTACAAGCACGATGATTACATGATACCCTTCTGGTGGTACAGGCTTGACAAGGATCCATGGTATACCAACCTGCGCATGGAGCGTTGGGCCGAGTGGCGTGAAGCCAATGTGCGTGAGGACCGCATCATGGCCACCGTTGACTCGCTGGTTAACGAGGTGACTTGCTGCGGCGCTGTAGACCGCAACAGCCAGGCATGGCCGCGATGGGATGAATGGCTGTGGCCTAACTACTACGTTTCGACCGACTATGCCGACGAGATTGCCTACCTCAAGCAATGGATCAGTGACCGCATCACTTGGATGGACGAGCGCCTGGGCTATCATCCGGTGATCAGCTTGCGCGGCGACGTGAACAGCGATGGCGAGGTGAGTGTGAGTGATGTGACGTTGCTCATCACCTATCTGATGACCGAAGACAGTGCTGGCATTGACCTCAATGCGGCCGACTGCAGCCAGGACGGCACCGTCAACATCGGCGATGCCACAATTCTCATCAATTTTCTCATGAATGGGCATTGGCCTGATGAATGAGGCGTTGGGCTTCAGTCAAATCAGTAATTATTAGATTTCTGGATTATTTAGGCACAAAAAATGATTGATATTTCATTTTTTGTGCCTAATTTCGCACTCTCAATGCAAATTGACTGAGAATTGATCATGAAGAGATTATTCATATTACTGGTGTTGATGTTGTCGCTGGGACAGTGGTCTCAAGCGCAGAATGCTCAAAATTTCCCGCCCGACGACAAGACGGTGGTCATCGACTCGACCAACCTGCCCATCGTGTGGATTGACGTGGACGGAGCGACGATTCAGCGCCGCAGCCGCATCGGTGCCCGCATGAAAGTCATCCACAATGGTGATGGCAAACTCAATTATGGCGATACGGTGGCTCATCCCGGCCAGCATATCGACTACGAGGGCTACATCGCATTGCGCTACCGCGGCAATTCAACCTATCGCCTGAGCGACAAGAAAGCCTATTCGTTCCGCACGCTGAGTCATCCTCTGGAGGAGAGCGACGACAAGAAGAAGGTGGACATCCTGGGCATGGGCAAAGACAACAACTGGGCCTTGCTGGCTCCCTATTCCGACCGCAGCATGATACGCGACCTGCTGGGCTTTGAAATCGCTCGTCCGTGGATGGAATACACGCCGCAGGGACGCTTTTGCGAGGTGTACCTCGACGGCGTCTATTATGGCGTTTACATCATGTGCGAGGTGGTTTCCAAGGGCAAGCACCGCTTGAACCTCGACGATCCCGGCGAGGAGGGCGATGCCCTCACTGGCGGTTACCTGCTGGAAGTGGGCATGAACGAGGGCATGTACCACCTCTCGAAGTATTCACCCGTGGACAATAACGGTAAGTTCTATACCGATAAATTCATCATTCACCAGTACAAGTCGCCCGACTATGAGGACATGACTTGGCCGCAGATCAATTACATCAATGCCGCCATCGACCAGATGGAGGATGCCTTTGCCTCGGACAACTTCAAGGACCCCGAGGAAGGTTACCGCAAGTACATTGACGTGATGTCGTTTCTCGACTATCAGTTGGTGATGGAGATAAGTCACAATGTGGATGCTTATCGCTTGAGCGGTAAGTTCTACAAGCGCCGCGACAGTATTGACCCGCGCTTCAAGATGGTGGTCTGGGACTTGAATCTGGCCTTCGGCAACGCCAGGCACAACCAGGGCTACAAGACCAATACCTGGGTTTACAGGTCAAACCCCACGCTCTATGCCAACGGTGACTACATGATACCTTTCTGGTGGTACAAACTCAGGTGCGACAATGCATATCTCAACTTGCGCAAGGAGCGTTGGGCCGAGTGGCGCGGGGCCAATGTGCGTGAGGACCGCATCATGGCCACCATCGACTCGCTGGCTAACGTGGTCACTTGCTGCGGTGCTGTGGAACGCAACAGTCAAGCTTGGCCGCGATGGGGCGTATGGGTATGGCCCAACTACTATGTGTCAACCGACTATGCCGACGAGATTGCTTTCTTGAAGGACTGGCTCACCACGCGCATCGCTTGGATGGATGATCAACTGGGCTATGAGGCGCCTCCGCTGCCTCCCCCACCTCCCCCCGTTATCCCCAAGGGTGACGTGAATGCCGATTATCAGGTCAATATCGCTGATGTCAATCTCTTGATTGACATTATCCTGGGAGGAAAAGTGGACGAGGAGACGATGGCACGGGCCGATGTCAACGAGGACGGAGAGATTACCTTGGGCGACATTGCGGCAGTTCTTGACATCATTCTCAATCAATAGGTTTCATCTATTACCGGCCACGTCAAGGCCTTACACCGCATCTGACCATGCAACATCCTAAATTCATCATCACCAGTGGAGGTCACCTTCGATTGGGCATGGTGACCTTGCATCGTGATCTGCTCATGCCTCATGAGCAGTGCCTGGGCGGTGGTTTTTATGAGTATGACTATGCCGATAATATGTTGATTTTGTCAGGCAAGTCGTTCGACTACGGCACGCCGCGATGGGGCAAAATCGAGACGCTGCTGGTGCCCGAAGCCTATCGCGGTGTCCCCATTATCTACCGTGACTCGTGGGGCGATGAACTCAGCCTTACCACCAGTTTCAAGGTACAGTACTATTCTGGTGAGGAATAAATAAAATGGCATTTCTGCTCGAGGATGATACCCGGCAGAAATGTTTTTCTTTTTTTTGACTTGGATAAAAGATAAAAGTGTTATCTTTGAGGGTGATATCAGTTGCAAGAGATATGAAAGACTATAGCGGATTTTTGAAGGAAATGAAGGCGGTGTTGCCCGCCGAACGGGTTTACACCGACGAGTTGCGGACGCTGGCCTGGGGTACTGACGCGAGTTTTTACCGCTTGACGCCGCGGGTGGTCATCCGCGCCAAGGACGAGGGCGAAGTCTCAACAATCATCAAAACGGCCAACAAATATGGCCTGCCGTTCACCTTTCGCGCTGCTGGCACGTCGCTCTCGGGTCAAAGCGTGAGCGACAGCATTCTCATCGTTGCCGGAAAGAACTGGGAGGAGTATCGTGTCTCGGCAGATGCCGAGAGCATCACCCTGCAACCCGGTATCGTGGGCGCGAGAGTGAACCAGATCCTGAAACCGCTGGGGCGCGTTTTTCCGCCTGATCCCGCCAGCATCGGCTCGGCGATGGTGGGCGGCATCGTCGCCAACAACGCCTCGGGTATGAACTGCGGCACTCACGCCAACAGCGACCGCATGCTCCTGTCGGCGCGTCTGGTGCTGCCCGACGGCACCGTGCTAGACACGGGTGACGCGGTGAGCCGCGAGGCATTCAAACAATCCTATCCCGAGTTTATCGCTAAAATCGAGGCATTGCGTGACCGCATCCGCAAGAATCAGCCGTTGGCCGACCGAATCCGCAAGAAATATAGCATCAAGAACGTCACGGGTCTGAACCTGCGACCTTTTATCGCCTACGACGATCCGTTCGATATCATCGCCCACTGCGTGGTGGGCAGCGAGGGCACGCTGGCTTTCATCAGCCAGGTGACGATGCGCACGTTGCACGACTATCCCTGCAAGGCCTCGGCGATGCTCTACTTTTTCACAATGAAGGAGAGTTGCGAGGCGGTAGTTGCCCTCAAGCAGTTGCACTCCAGCGATGATGACATCGCCATGAGCGAGGAGAACCTGATGGTCAAGAGCGCCGAGATGCTCGACTTCCTGTCGCTGGCCTCGGTCGATGACCCGGTGTATCTGCGATATAAGCAAGATGTGGATGCAGGCAAGATTAAGGGCGTGGAGCCTGGCGACTACCACAACCTCACTGCCATCCTTACCGAGACCAAAGCCATGACGCCCGATGACCTGCAGCACCGCATCGACACCATTACCAATTGCCTGTCGCAGTTCAAAACTTATATCCCCGTAGAGTTCACAACCGACCCGGCCGTCTATGGCAAGTACTGGGCCATCCGCTCGGGCATCTTCCCCAGCGTGGGCGGTGCGCGTCCCGTGGGCACTTCGTGCCTCATCGAGGATGTGGCCTTTGTCGTCGAGGACCTGCCCGAAGCCACCGTCAAGTTGCAGAAACTCATAGCCGACCATGGCTACAAGGATGCCTGTATCTACGGCCACGCCTTTGAAGGCAATTATCACTTCATCATCAATCAGCTCTTCAGCGACGAGAGCGAGGTGCAACGCTATGCCGCGATGATGCGTGATGTGGCGCGCCTGGTGGTCGAGGAATATGACGGCTCGTTGAAGGCCGAACACGGCACTGGCCGCAACATGGCACCCTTTGTCAAGTATGAGTGGGGCGAGGAGGCCTTTGGCGCCATGCGTGAGCTGAAGGAGATATTTGACCCTCACTATCTGCTCAACCCGGGGGTCATCTTCAATGACGATCCCGAGTGCTTCATCAAGCACTTCAAGCCCCTGCCCGAACTGAAGATGAAGGGACTTGAGAATAACCTTGCTCCCGAGGGTGACCGTCACGACAGCACTCGCGAGACTGTCGAAGGTGTCCTGAAGGCCAACAAGTGCATCGAGTGCGGCTTCTGCGAGGTGAACTGCCTGACTTGCGGATTCACCCTCTCGTCGCGCCAGCGCATCGTCATCCAGCGCGAGATTTCCCACCTGCGTGAGACGGGCAGTGATCCCAAATGCCTGGCGACCCTCGTCAAGCAATACCGTTATCAGGGTGATCAGACGTGTGCGGGCGACGGCCTGTGTTCCACATCCTGCCCGATGAAAATCAATGTCGCCGACTTGACACATCTTGTGCGCCAGGAGGCTTTGCCGCACGGTAGCATGGGTTACAAAGCAGGTGACTTTGCCGCACGGCATTTCGCAGGCATCAAGCGTGGATTGCGCCTCACGTTGGATGTGGCACGCCTGGGGCATAATGTCCTAGGAACCTCGGCCATGAAGGGCGTCGCTGGAGCCATGCACAAGGCGGGATTGCCCTTGTGGTCACCTGCCATGCCTGGAAAAGTCCGTCAGCCAAGGGCTGGCAGGGTAGGAGAGTGTGACCTCAAGGTGGTCTATTTCCCCTCGTGCATCAACCAGACGATGGGCCTGTCAAAAGGCTCGCCCGTGAAGAACACGCTCGTCGATGAGATGGTGCAGCTGTGCCGCAAGGCTGGCTACGAGGTGATCTTCCCCGAGGGGCTTGAGAAGATGTGCTGCGGCACTATTTGGGAGTCCAAGGGTATGCTTGATATTGCCGACCAGAAAACCGCCGAACTTGACGAGGCCTTGTGGCGGGCCAGCGAACAGGGCAAGTATCCCGTGATGTGCGACCAAAGCCCCTGTCTGCATCGTCTGCACAAGTGCATCAAGCGCATACAGTTGTATGAGCCCGTCGAGTTCATTTGGGAATACCTGCGTAACCGCCTGGAATTCACGCCCATCGATCGCCGTATCGCCCTGCATTTCACCTGCTCGACGCGCGAGATGGGGCTGGTGGATAAGATGACCGATTTGGCGCGCCTGTGCAGCAACAACGTCTTCCTGCCCGAGGGTGTGGGCTGCTGCGGCTTTGCCGGCGACCGTGGCTGGACGCATCCCGAGGTCAACCGCTGGGCCCTGCGCAAACTGCGCTGTCAACTAGAGGACAACCATATTGAGATGGGTTACAGCAACAGCCGCACTTGCGAGGTGGGCCTGGAGACCAACGGCGGCATTCCCTACCAGAGCATTGTCTATCTCGTTAACGAGGTTACACGACCGAAATGATTCTTTTCAAGAGATGAGAAATGCCCATAATTCGATTCGACATGAATTATGGGCATTTCTTGTTCAGTATCCGAAGGGGGGAATGGCCGGGTTACGGCAAGATGGGCAGCGGCTCGCTGTGCAGGGCGAAGGCTTCGGCAGCACCACAGCGGCTCTCGATGCCGCGGAACAGTTCCATCTTGGTGTGCCAGCCGTCGTAGATGTCATCCATGTGCTGGCTCACGTGGCAGTTGCAGGCCTCGTGTTTGCGTTCGAGCACAGACTCGATGTTGACCCAGTGTGTGGGGTGGAACATCTGGCTCTGCGTGCCTGACATGGCTTCAAAATAGTACAGCTTGAAACGGCGGTCCAACCGACGCCAGGCATCGAGTACAAGCATACCGCAGGCGGCGTGGTCGCGATGGGCATCGATGGGCCAGTGGGTCATCACGATGTCGGGGTTCTCGCGGTCGATGAGTTCGCGCATCTCCTTGTAACGCTCCAGGTTCACCTCAGTGTTGCCGTCCACCTGATTCATGAAGATGTGGCGTGCACCGGTCACTTTACAGGCATTCTCGCTCTCGACGACGCGGATGGCGGCAGCCTCGCTGTGGCTCATGCCCGCGATGCCGGCTTCGCCGCGTGTGAGATATACGCACACCACCTCGTGGCCCGCATCTGTGAACAAACACATCGTGCCGCCGCAGCAGGTTTCGGGGTCGTCAGGGTGAGCGCCGATGGCGAGCACCTTGAGCCTGCGGCGGGGATTTGTATTGTTGTCACTGCCGGGTTGAGCATTGGCGGCTGTTGTGAGCCCCAGCACAGCGGCACCCACTGCTGCCGTGCCTGTCATCTTGATCATCTCTCGTCTGTTCATAGTCAATCTTTTTTTGATTATTCCTTGTCTGGTGATAACCGTCTAACGGCTATCATCCTCGTATTAAGTCCCCTAAATTACTTCTTTTTTTTGAAATTCCAGTCATCATTGCCGTTTTTAACTTTTGGGTGTGCAATTTACATGTTTTTTGTGTATTTTTGCGTCATCAAATGTATAGTTGAACAATTTAATGTCACGAGATACGATAATGATGAAGAAGCATCTGTTTTTTGTTTTCTTGCTGCTGGCGGTGGCCTTGACAGGATGCCGTGGCGGCAATGAGCGCGCCGAGGAGACTGCCCAGGTGGACTCGTTCTACAAGAGTGCCTATGATGACGGCAAGGCTGTGCAGCAAGATGGTAAGGAGTATAAGTCCACGGGCGACCTGTCGTTGCTCGACGTGAAACTTCCTGAACGCCTCGACAACCAGACCGTGCACTACAAGTCGATTGTGGTGTATTTCAACAAGTATTACCGTGTACCCAACTGTGTGGCCTACGAACTGACGAATACCATGACGTCGATGGCCGACTCGCGTGATGCCGAGAACCGCGCCAACTACAAGTTTGAGCGTGATCACAACGTGAAGGGCTGTCCCGACTGGTGGGAGTACAAGGAAAGCGGCTACACCCGTGGTCACATGGCGCCGGCGATGGACATGCGCTGGAACAAGACGGCGATGGAGCAGTGCTTCTTGATGACCAACATCTGCCCGCAGCTCGACGAGATGAACGACGGCGAGTGGCGCCATGTCGAGGAGGCGGTGCACAAGTGGTCGAGAACTGCCAAGAGGCTGATTGTGCTGACAGGACCGATTTTTTCCAATGACATGGAACGTATCGGTAAGCATGACGATATCGCAGTACCCAAGAGTTTCTTCAAGGTCATCTACTCGCCTGAACAGAACCGCGCCATCGCCTTTGTGATGGAGAACAAGAAGATGCCCAACAGTTGGACTAACTATGCCACCACCATCGACAAGGTGGAGGCGCTGACGGGCTATGACTTCCTCGCTTCGCT
The DNA here is from genome assembly GCA_900317325.1 of uncultured Prevotellaceae bacterium. Taxonomy (GTDB): domain Bacteria; phylum Bacteroidota; class Bacteroidia; order Bacteroidales; family Muribaculaceae; genus Sodaliphilus. Next base: position 47,234 of record ONGE01000003.1, on the reverse strand, counting down.
TGATGATGAAGTGGAGAACGTCGTTGAGAACAAAGAGAACATTAAGGACTGGCCAGCATATTATCCCCGCCGATGAGCAGCATTGAATTAACCGGATTTTCGGGTGACACCATATGTGCCGTCTCGACGCCTCAGGGTAGGGGAGGCATCGCTGTCATCCGCGTGAGTGGCCCGCAGGCGCTTGACATCGTGCAATGCCGTTGGCAGGGCAAACCGCTTGCCGACATGGCTTCGCATACCGTTCACTTGGGCCAGTTGACCGATGGCAATGGCGATGTGCTTGACCAAGCGGTATTGACCGTCTTCAAGGCGCCCAATTCGTTCACTGGTGAGGATGTTGTGGAGTTGGCATGCCACGGCTCGACATGGATTCAACAGCAGGTGATCCAGACGCTCATCGACGCGGGTTGTCGCCACGCCACGGCAGGCGAATTCACGCGTCGCGCTTTCGCCAACGGCCGCATGGACCTGTCACAGGCCGAGGCGGTCGCCGACGTGATTGAAGCCCAGTCTCGTGCGGCGCACCGTGTGGCGATGAGCCAGATGCGCGGCCGCTATAGCGATGAACTGAAGGGGCTGCGTGACAAACTGTTGCACTTCATGGCCCTCATCGAACTGGAACTGGACTTCAGCGAGGAGGACGTGACTTTTGCCGACCGCAGCGAGGTGACTTCGCTGGCTCGGGAAATTCACACGCTCGTCAGCCGCCTTGCCGATAGTTACCGTGAGGGTAACGCCATTCGCAACGGTCTGCCAGTCGCCATCGTCGGCCAGACCAATGCCGGAAAATCCACACTGCTCAATGCGTTGCTGGGCGACGACCGTGCCCTGGTAAGCAACATCCACGGCACCACACGCGACACCATCGAGGACACCGTCATCATGGGCGGAACCCTGTTCCGCTTCATCGACACGGCAGGCATCCGCCAGTCGAGTGACACCGTCGAACGGATGGGCATCGAGCGCACCTGGCAGGCTATCGAAAAGGCCAACGTCGTGCTTTGGGTCGTTGATGTCACCAGTGCCGACATCAGTATGGCCCATGACATCCTCGCTCGTTGCGAGGGTAAACGACTCATCGCCGTGCTCAACAAGACCGACCTTGACGACGATGTAGCCGCGAGGAGTGAGCTGAGCGATCTCCTTCCCGATGAAACACCAGTCGTTGCCATCAGCGCTAAATGCGATGCCGACATCGAGGCTCTGCGCGGCCTCATCGTCAAGACCGCCTCTTTGCCCGATGTGAGCGGTGACGCCGTCATCGTCACCAACGCCCGCCACTACCAAGCCTTAACCCGCGCCCGCGACGCCATCGCCCGCGCCATCAGCGGCCTTGACAGCGGCTTGAGTGGCGACCTTCTCGACCAAGACATCCGCGAATGCCTCCACTGGCTCGGCGAAATCACCGGCGAAATCACCACCGACAACATCCTCGCCGAAATCTTCACCCACTTCTGCGTCGGCAAATAGAGCCTTAGAAACAACTCTGAACAACTTTGAACAACTTGAAGCAAACCGCTAATTTATAGCGGTTTACTCGTTTTTAACACTTCGGGTTGCATATTTTTTTCTTCAACTTTCTCGTACTATTTTTGTATCATATTTCTACCGCGAGTGTAAACTGTGTTCAAATTGTCTTCCATTATGCAATATTTGGGACAAACATGGAACAGCATGAAACTTATCCAAAACGCTACTGACGGGACAAAGTGGAACACAGTGGGAAATTGCGGAACTGAATGGAACAAAAATGGCGGTTTTTCCGCAGAGTTAAACCTTTTTAATGACGCACATTTATGGAAATAGAGAAACGATGTCAGTGGTGCGGGAAACAATTCATAGCACACAAAATGACGACTCTTTACTGCTCTTCAAGCTGTGTTAACAAGGCTTACAAGGCAAAAAAGAAACAGATGATGAAAGAAGAAGTCGAGCAGGAACAACACTCCAAGTTGCCCATCGTTGAAAGTCTTGGAGACAAACCATACCTAAGCCCAATGGAAGCTGCAAAGCTTCTGGGTGTGGGAAAAACAACCATATATAGGTATATGGCTCAGGGGCAATTCAAGGTTCTTAGACTACCGGCCAAGACCCTCGTAAGAAGAATTGATTTGGAGGCCATGTTTGACAATGCCCCCGCATATGTCAAGCGGAACAACCACAGGCATAAGATCGAGCACGATAGCTATACAATGAAGGAGATTTGTGAGAAATATCAAGTGACCCGAAAAGTGGCCATGCGACGGATTGAGCAGTTCGACATCCCAAAGATATACGAGGGACGCAATGTGTCCTTCTCAAAAACTGCCGTTGACAGGTACTTTTCCGAACTCATCGAGGACTTTGATAAGGAGAATTACTACACCATCCAACAGGTTATGGAGAAGTTCAACATGTCCTACTCAGCCGTCATTTCTTTTGCCAAACGGCATAAGTTACCAAGGGTCACCAGGCGGAGGGAAGTGTTCTATTCCAAACCCCATATCGACAGCCTGAAAGGTATTGGTGAAGCTATTGATCCTCTCTACTACACTTTCAAGGAGGTGATGGAGAAGTACGGATTCACAAAAGATCAAGTAAGCCATTATCTCCATACCTATCATATAGACCGCTTCAAACGAGGTACTTTTACAATGATTAACCGGAAGGAGTTTGACAAGACAATCAAGGAACGCATGCATGGATTCACAAGCATCTCTGAACTCAACGCAAAGATTGAAGAAGCAAAGGAAGACCGAACAAGAACAGAGCAAATCACACTTCATTCTGGTAGCATTGAAATCATACCAAGTGTGGAATCAGAGAATGATGCAGATGGGTACGAAGGCTATATTAGTGCCGAGGAGATTGCTGCACGATACAAACAAAGTAAAAAGTGGGTTGGCTTCCTACTGCGTCAGAAAAAAATACCGAGGGTGCAGGTAGCAGGAATCCTGCTCTACGATGAGACAGCGGTTGACGATGTATTCAGCAGATACTCGTCACCAGACTCTATCACAGAATGGTACACCACAGATGATATAGAAAAGATGTACAACATGACACCTGTGGCCAGACGCAGCTTTACTCATCGTCACAATATCCCTACAAAAAAGGAGTATGGCATCACGTATTACTCCAAGCTCCATGTTGACTTTGCACGTAATCCAGGGCTCCAATATGCCGAAGACTACTACATGGTCGAGCAGATTATGGCCAAGTATCATGTTGACAGGGAGACTGTGTATGGTATTGTCAGATACAAAAAAATCCCGAGCGTCAAAGACGGCCAGTTCAGAGTGTATCTTAAATCCGCCATCGATAAGTACTTTTCCGATAAACAAGAGAAGGACAATAAGAAATAATAAGCTCAGACTTATCCCAGCATTATTTTCAATTATAATCCGCTGATTGCCATCAGCATAAAATAAGTCAAGACATTTGCAAACTAATAAAACAATAAAGACATGCAGTACTGCAAGACAATCACACTTCGGAAACGCATCCTCAAATGCGGGATGATTTCCCTCTATCTGGACTATTATCCAGGCTATCGTGACATCATTTCTATGAAGACCATCCGTCGTGAATCACTTGGTATTTACATTTATCCCAAGCCTCAAAACAAGCGTGAGAAGGACTTCAATAAGGTAATGATTGAAAAAGCTGAAGCCATCCGTTGCAGGCGTTTTGAGTCCATCGTGAACGAACGTTATGACATTTTTGACAAAAAAAGATTCAACGGCGACTTCCTTGCCTACTTCTATCAGATGCTTCAAAACAAAGACCCCAAGTGGAGGTTTGTCTATGAACACTTCTCATACTTTGTTGGCGGCAAGTGCCGCTGCGAAGAAATCGACGTTGATCTGTGCAACAAGTTCCGCGAATACCTTCTGACAGCAAAGAACATGCGCAACGGCAGACCGATGGCCATCAACTCAGTCGCTGGCTATTGGTCAACATTCCGTGGCTTCCTGAATATTGCTTACCGTGACAAGATGATCCGAACTAACCCCAATGACTTCTTGGACAAAATCAAGACCATTCCTGTTGACAAGCAGAGTCTGTCAATGGAAGAGCTTCGCAGGCTTTACCGTACTCCATGTGACATCGACGTACTGAAAAAGGCATCAATTTTCGCTTGCTTAACAGGTATGCGCCGAAGTGACATCATCAATCTCAGATGGGAAAACATCAAGGAATACGCCGACGGCAACAAGTATGTCGAGTTCTATGCACAAAAGACTAAAACACGTAACCTTATCCCCATCACCATGGGAGCATACGAACTCATCTCTGAGGGACGAAAATCCTTATATGGGCCCGTATTTGACGGGTTTGAGATAGACATGGCACGGAAACCGCTGAAAACCTGGCTTGCTAAGGCTTGTATCAGAAAGCGGATAACATTCCACTCATTCCGGCATACTTTCGCATCGCTTCAAGTGGAACTTGGCACGGATCTCTACACTGTCCAGCAGCTCCTGGCACACAAGAGTGTCACAACCACACAAATCTATGCTTGTCATGCCGACCCAAAGAGACGGGAAGCTGCCGAAAGGATATCATCCATGCTTCTCGGTGATGATGGTAAAAAAGTAACGGCTCAAACCAAGAAAACGAAGAATTGTGGCTAAAGATTGCGAAATACCTCAATATATTGAGGCGACGCAGAAATATGCCAATTAACCACAAAATCCATAATTATGATGGATTGATTGCTGTTATTAGTGGATAATTCCGTAACTTTGCGCTCAAATTATTGATATTTCATTAATATGAAGAGCAAAAAGGTTACGGAACTTTTCTTTTTGGTTGTAGGCTGTATTGCAATGGGTTTATATATAGCAATGCTTTTCGAATGGATTGATTGTGCCGACTGGTTCATACTTCCCTCAAAGTTCATCAGCGGACAGTATGAGCAAGCAAAAGCCTTCACACCCATCTTATATATTACCCTGGCGCTGCTGGTTCTTATCAGGATGACATTCATCAGTTATGCAATGGGCAAGACGGTAGTTGTTATCCCTCATAGTAAGCAGCAGTTGCGTCTTGTCACTGGATCAAAAAACGATTTAATGACAGAAGAGCCGGAGAAAGATAAGACTGAGGTCATCAGAGAACGCCATCAGCAGCAGCTCATACAACGTAAGCGTCAAATTATGACATGTGTTTTGGATTACGTGGAGCTCACACTGGCCCCCTACATGAAGACCTCTGACCTCCATGTTTTTTGTAACAACATCAAAAATTGGGAGACCTCAAAGGACATTGAACCTTCGCCGTCCATAACCAACGGGCAACTTTCAACATTGGACCTCAGACATTTAGCCTGGAACATCGGAGAACGTTTCAAGTGGAATGGTGAGCAGCGGGCCATATTTATCAAGCGGTCGTTCCCCAATGAGTTCAGAGATCTTGAAATCAAATCTATCCGGCAAAACCTGCGACAACATGGAACTTGCATCATCCCGATAGACATCCCGGACAAAGGCTGTTTCAAGTTTCATACCCCATCCGCCAGCTTGCCATAAAACATTTACCTGCTTGTTACAACTTATTCTGACTTATTCCAAACTTAACTTTTGATGACATCATCCAGCATTGAATCAGTCTGTTACTTTGCCCTCGGAATCATAATAATTTCGACAATATGCAAGAACAGATTACATTCAACGACCTTCCCATGATGGTCTCACAGGTGCTCAGCAAAATGGAGCGGCTTGAACGTGTAATTGAAACCATCAGAGAACGGATAGACGGCAATTCCACATCTTCAGCCGAACATATTCCAATGACTATTGACGAGGCATGTGACTTCCTGAAGATGAAGAAATCAACAATGTACTATCACGTAGAACGTGGAAACATCACAGTCACCAAACGAGGGAAAAACTTCATTTTTTTCAAAGATGAACTTGTGCATTGGCTTGAAGGCGGCAGGAAAAACCAGGAAAGCAGCATGAATACAGACGAAGAGAATGACATGCGCCTGGCTTCATTTAGACGAAAACCCAAAGGATTCTATCCAAGAAGATGACTCATCCCCACCCAAGATGCGCCCATGCCAAATTTCTGTGTCTTTCTACTTGCCAGCCATTGGCATCGCTTTTGTCCATCACGTCTCGGCCTTTCGTGCAAGCATGAAAGCCTTCGCAGTATTGGACAATGACCAGTGAGAGTCGCCGAGAAACTCTGTGATGTATGTACTGGAGAATGCAAGTCTGACAACAGACATGCCTTCTCTTTTCCGTACATATAACACGGAGTTTCTTTTTCGACGACACTCACAGGTCACCACCATGCAATGGCCTGGCAGGCAGATTCATTGTTGGCATGGACTGCATCACCACCCTCATTCATCTGAAATATAATAGCTTCATATGAGATTGCTTTATTTTCTTGTAGCGATGTAGCGAAGCACAAACAACCCCATTGTTCTTTTTAAATATCAGCGACTTATGCTTCGCTACATGGTTTATTTTAGGTTTTGTTTCGCTACAAAAAACAGGGGCGGCCTGCCAAAGGTGACCCCTGCATTGTTTTATTAAAAACTAGTCGTATGAAATGAAAAAAGTTAGTTGGTGTTTGTATTGCTGCGGTTATTTGAACTCATTACACTTTGGACAGAACCAGTATGATTGCTTCTTCTTTTTGCTGAACACGCTTATCAGCGGCAGACCGCATATCGGGCAAAGCTTGATGACAGGCTTCATCCGCAGGTCCGCATAGAAGATTGGTTTCAGAGTGGTCGGATGTACACAAGAATTCTCCTGACAGATCCAGAAGTGCTTCTTGGTCTTCGGGGAATACTTGCGTACAAGCGTTTTACGATGGCATACAGGACATTCCCTATTGGGAACATCCTGGCCTTCAGCTGCTTTGATTGTCAATGACATACGAGGAGAGGTCTCTTCTGCGAACTTAATGTTTTCGCGAACCATCCTCTCGGTCTGCTCCATAAAGTCACCTAACCCCATCTTGCCATCGGCAATGGCCGAGAGATTATACTCCATTTCTGCCGTGAGGTCAGGCTTGGTCAATGATTCGTGAATGTTCTCGATCATTGCCACGCCGAAGTCAGTCGGAACGAGTTCCTTACCCTTTTTCTGAATACAGGGAAACGAATGAGACTTTCCTGACGATATGGCGAGCAAGTCAGCAATGATGCTATCACGAGTTGCCGGCGTTCCAATGCCTTTGCACTCCTTCAGTTTCTCTCTGTTAGGATTGTCCGGGTTGACAAAACGCCAGATATTGGTCATCGCTGCCAGCAGCGAGCCTTCCGTAAAACGCTTAGGGGGAGTGGTCTTCTTATCCTCTATAATATATACAGGTATAGGGAACTCATCGCCAACCACAAGGTTTGGAATGTCTTTGACTTCATCCTCCTTGTCATCCGACTTAGCAACACTACGCCATCCTGGACTGACAACCGCCTTGCCAGTTCCTGTGAACATACATCCTTGTGCCTCTATTTCGTATTTGATGGCGTTGTATTTACAAGGGGGAAAGAACTGGATGATGTACCGCATGGCTATCATTTCATAGATCTTGCGCTCCCATTCGTCCAAGTTTTTTGGGACAACGCCAGTAGGTATCAACGCATGATGTGCGCTGACCTTGTTGTCATTGAAGCAGCGACTCTTTATTGTGGAGTCGGCATGGAGTGCAGCCTCCATGCCATAATCGCCAAGGGATTTCAAAATTCGGACACCATCCTGGTGTTGACTTGATGGGATGTAATTACAGTCAGAACGTGGATAGCTCACGAACTTCTCTTCATACAAGGACTGTACCCTTGCAAGCACACTCGACGGAGACATGCCATAACGCTTATTGGCTTCCACCTGCAAAGTATCGATGGAGTAAGGCAATGGCGAACTTTCAGTCTGGCTATGCCTCTCGCAGTGGGTGACCCTTGCGGTTTTATTTTTGATTTCTTCCTTGATCCGCTCCAGATATTTCCGGTCAATGATACGCCCTTCGCAGTCAGTCGGAGCATCCGCTGTCGATGTCAATGTTGCCGTGAAGGGGATGCCGCCCTTTGAGAGGTTAGCCTTCAATTCATAGTAGTTGATGGAATGGAAATCTTTTATCTCCTTTTCCCGATTGACCACCAAAGCAAGCGTGGGTGTCTTCACACGCCCTACACGCCAGACACAACCATTACCGCCTGTCCGGGCACTGATCGTATATGCCCTCGACAGATTGATGCCTACTAACCAGTCTGCCCGTTCACGCGCCATGCCTGCATGGTACAATGAACGAAACCGTTCATTCGGCACGATATTGTCAAACGCCCGTTTCATACTGTCGCTGTCTTTGGCATTGATGAGAATGCGCCGTACATCCCCCTTATAGCCTACATATTCCAATATTTCGTCAATCAGCAACTGCCCCTCACGGTCAGGGTCACCGCCATTGACTACGACATCGGCCTTCTTCAAAACAGTGCGGATATACTCAAATTGTCCCTTGGCTGTTGGCGAGGGGAGTTTCTTCCATTCTGTCGGGAATATGGGATATTTCTTAAAATCAGCATATTCCTTACCGTAGGCCTCAGGCATAGCCGTCATCAAGATGTGGCCAAACGCCCATGTCACGATGACATCATCTTTCTGGTAGCAGTGCTTGCTCCTACAAGCGGCATAATCAGTCCACAAGTAAGACGCTATAGCTGTGGCGATGTCCGGCTTTTCTGCAATATAAACTGTCATAACGATTATGTTTACAGGTTCCTTTGAATGATATTTGGTGACTGGTGTCTTGTGCGGACCATCGTTGGGTATTCCAGCTCCACATTGTACATGTGGAGAATCCTGTAGATGTTGCTCTTCCCGTGATAGCCCGTCCTTGACATGATTTCCTTGATGCTGTAACCCGCATTGTACATATTGATGACCATGCGGTATTTCTTCAGTTTCTTCTCCTGGTGCTTATCTGCAATGAGTTCCGCCTCAAAGTCATCAAAACCTTCATCACGCTTGTCTGTACGCACATTGACAATGGCAGAGAGCACATTCCTGGTGCTGCCATTTGGGAACAACTCATCGGAGGTGTCCAAACCATCGAACAAAGAAATAATCCGAATGTGCCGACTTAGGCAGTATTTCAGGAAAAACACCAGATCCGTGTGATTCTTGAAGGCATTGTCAAATGACAGAAGCACCGCTGCGTCGCCTTCATTGAGTTTGCCGAGAAAACACTTCCATTCAAGACGATCATTGTCATCCTTGTCCTCAATATGGATAGGGGAACATTGAAGCTGTTTCATCTTTGAAACCCCCACTTCAATATTATCAACATATTGAGCATTATTTATATAGCCGACGCAACTCATGTTGTACCTCTTGCTGCAAATATTGAGCGCAAAGTTATATTATAATTATTTAATAGACACTTTATTTGTCAACTTTAACACTTTGTTTTGCAATCAAATAAGCAATTTGGTTCTGTTTGGTTCTATTTCTCAATAAAATGATACCAATAATTAAAATATTAGGAAATAATATCAATATTTTGAGCAAAACACAGTAGTTTTGCATCCTGTAAATCAACCCAAACATATTTATAAGGATATGATCACATTTAACACGTTCAAAAACTCAAAACATTTGACATTAAAACTATGTTTATTATGCCTGACGGTTTTCCTGTTTTCATCATGCTCCAGTGATGACAAACTTGATTTCAGATCTTCAAATGATGCGTTAAGAGCATATCAGGATTATCTGAGTTCCGTCAAAGAAACAAAGATCTGCAACACTTCATCATTCTGTAAAGAAATCAAGGTATGGAAGGATATCTCAGATACCGTTTACCACTTTCTGATGAAGGATTCCACATTCATTAAAGACTTACATTGTGCAAATGACTATGCATCAATCCACGACTCCATTCGTTTTGAGTTTCTCAGACTGACTGAGACATGGCGGTACTCATACGAGGATGTTCTGCAAATCAAGGAGCAGACATCCATATTCCATGAGGACAATGAGCTGCACGAGGCCGTCATTGAAGCGCAGCCTTTCTTTGTCGCATTAGACAGCCTTCCTGTCATAGAATCCAACAAGAAAGATATTCTTTCTCAATATCGTAGCCTACTGAAGCACACCATACAATCCGGCATCCATGATAAGGCTGCCATGCTTGACTTCATCGGCAGGGAGGATAATTTGTTCCGCTCATTCCTGGTTCACATCTATGAGATGGATAACGAGCCGTTATCTGACATCACACAAGAAACGGAACGGATTTGCCGGAACATCTTTATTGCTGCGAGAAACGGAGAGATTGCTGCACGTGACGCCATGGTCTATATGTCTATGCGGACGGTCAGACGGCTTTTGCAAAACTCCACCGCCTGCATATCGGACATCAACAATCAGAAGACAATGAGCAAGGCTCAGGGAAATGCCTATCTATGGATGATTATTCAGCCGTTCATCAGCATTGACCAGTTTTCGATCGCCACACTCACGCCACAGGAACATAGTCATTTCAACTACATCATCGCACAACTGCCGAAGTCGGTCAAGTTTGCCGAGACATTCGGCATTGACCAACGTGCCTTAAACTATCTCCTTCCTCAACAACTCTTGAAAATGTATGTATTAACACTCTAAATATTCAAGGATATGATTAAAGACGAAGTAACCAGATTTATGGCCTTAGCGCCGCTCATGCTGCCAAAGTTGATAAAAAACACGACAGCCGAAGAAACGGACATCACTGACGATTCCGCCATATTGTATTTCACATTGGAGGAGGCATTGCCAATCAGCCTCGTGATGGATATGCTTGAAGATGACATGGAACTGTCATTGCTTTATCATGGCACAAGTAAGGACAACACAAAGCTGCATCATTGCTGTTTCTTTACAGCCAATGGAAAGAACATGTTTAAGTTCAACATGGTCTCAGATAACCGTGAATATGTCAGTGACCTGACCATTTCCATTTTTGACTCGCTTGACACGATGGAGAGTGAGCTGGAATCAGATCTGACGTCACATGCCAAAAGTTTCGACTTCATACAGGCCATGGAGGTTTCTGAAGTGCTTGGCTTATTCTGTCTGTTGGAATGAGAACAGAACTCCTATATAAGATAGCCGACATGATCAACGCCAACAGCACGAAATACCGTGCTGTCATCCCTCGCGCTAAAAGGCAGTATATGACACAACAGGGCAAAATCCTTGTCAAGTCCACTTGTCTTGTCCTTAATGTTATGGTGACGACCCGACCGAAGAACCATGTGAATCGGAGCATCTGGAACATTTATGAAAATGACATCGACAGAATTATCACAAAAATCAGTCGCAGGGATAGGGCGTTTGCACAGCGAATTGACAATGGCGAGCCGACCCTGTTTGACATTGAGGTCATTGTGCGTCGGGCATCATTCCAAGCGCTTAAACTGAAGCTTGTCAGTACGGCCTACGACATCTACTCGGAGAACAGTTAATTCCATATTATCCGTATTACCTGTATTATTAAAATCACATATGGTAGCAAAGATATTATTCTTCGTATTTCCCTTATTACTGATATTGCTTCCTTTATTGCTTTATCGGAAATACAAACCACCGTACATCATCGTATGGCTTCGCTTGGCATTCGACAACAATGCCAGAAAGATGGCAACGAACATCACACAACTTGTGCTCATTTTCTTTCATGCCACATACTTTGCCGTGTTTCCCGAAGACTACGGTTTTATCTTTTCTTCCTTCATTGTATTCTTCATGTTTGCAACCAAAACAACTGTCCGGCTGATGCTCGCCACCAGACGGAACAAGATCTTGTATCGGCTCATGGCCATTGCAAGCGTTGCTCTGCTATTCGCACCTCACACATTCTCGACTTCTATATCTTTGGCATTGATCCTGGAGTGTGCAACATTCTTTCCATCCAAAGAAGTTGAGGACTTTCAGAAGAAGCATCTTCATGAGGAGGGTATGAACAAGAAATTCGTTGACTCCTATTTTAGTTGAAAATAAACATTAACACCATAATAAAAACAATTCGTCATGAAAAAGAATCAGATAAATAGAACCATCCATAAGATGACGTTTGACATCACTCTCCTGGATATCCTTAAAACGAAAGACAATCACAAGCTGTCTCGTTTTGACGCATTCATGTGGTTAGCGGAGCATATACTTGATGGATTTCCTTTTTCCCAAAAAGAAGGCCAGTTACAACTGTACAAAGTCACAAACAGTGAACTGGCAAAACTATGGCATTGGAGCCGCCCAAGCGTCCAGAAATTCACTCAGGAACTCATCGATCTGGGTTTACTTAGACGGGAGCGTTTCGGCAAATATTTTGCCTATTCGCTGAGTGCCGAAGCAGAGAAATTTATCAAGTGAATTGATAGCATACTCTTCAATCTTCTCGAATATGAGCAGGCAGCCACAATCAAAGATCGGAACTTCACTCTCCCAAATGGGGAGCTTGCTCCTCCGAACAAAGAGATATGATGTCGAACAAAGGGATGGGAGTTTTATAAAAACTCTTAGCCTAATAAGAGTTAACATTCATTAACTCGTTAGGCTGCCTCTCCTGAAAGAGTTCCTACGGGGAGCAAGCTCAGGCAGAAGAGATTAATAGAAACAAAAAATGGCAGAAAAGAAACAAGTAATGGATGTGCGTCCAAACAAGGATGGCATATCAAAACAGGAAAGCAATGAGCAGCAGCGCAACTGGTCAGAAAACCTTTGGGACAGAAAATCCAAAGACAGCCTCGCCAATTACGACCCGACTCGTGCCCATCTGAATTTCGAGATCACAAAAGGAGGAAAGGTCCAGCCGATAGACAAGTCCAAGAGCATTGACGAGAGGATGAATGACATCCTCAACTCACGTGGTATCAAGAATCCTAATGCCAGGGCTATGGCACGCAGAAAGCAGCGGATCCTTGCCCAGATGATATTCGGCGGCAGTAGAGGGCGCATGTTGGAAATGGCGTTCGGAGAGCAGGACGTAAATCTCAATAAAGGGGCGGATAACTCAAAACTAACAAGAACCAAGGACATTGAGAAATGGGCGGCTGATGTCTATCGCTTTGTTGCCCGAAAATTCGGCGAGGAAAACATCGTCAGTTTCTACGTTCATTTGGATGAAACGAATCCTCATTGCCACTGTACCGTCCTTCCCATTGACGAAATGAACCAACGGATTTCATGGACAAGCGTTTTTGGGAAGAATCCCATGGAAGAGAAAGCAACTTTTACACGACTTCACAATGAACTGTACGAGGAAGTCAACAGTCACTGGGGACTTGAACGTGGCAGCAATAAGGCTGAAACAGGCGCAAGGCACCGCTCGACAGAGGAATACAAGCGTGATCTCATCAATCAGGTGCAGGAGCTGGAGTGCACCAGGGAAGGATTACAGAGGCAGATTCGTAGAGCAGAGATCAAACTGAAGGGGCTGTCCACGATGATAGCGAATTTACAGACCCGAAAAGAAAAAATAAACGAAGAAATAGAACTTATCGCTCAGCAACTTGGTGAGGATGGACAGGACAAGGAACAGTTGGCCAATCGCATGGAAGAGCTCCGCAAGCAGATGGAGGATATCGACCGGAAGATGGCGGACAGGCAAAGGATGTTGGACGAAACAGAATCCGAACTATCGAATGCCAAAACGGAACTTGAAAAACTGAAGCGAGCGCATGGCGAAATGTCTAAATCAATCGGAGATGACATCGACAGAAGGGCTGAAATAGTTCACTCAAACATCAATGCCACTTATTATAAGATGGTGGCGTCCTTGATGGAACCTCTTTTGCCTACCCTTAATGCGGAACAACATGAGATTTTAGATAAGTCCGGCTTCTTTGACCTCAGAAACAATTCTCAACATATCATCAACTGCGCCCTTCTGTTGGCCATCAACTACATCAGTCAAGCCACGACCTATGCAGAGTCCTGTGGCGGCGGAGGCAGCGGTAATATGTCTGGATGGGGACGAGACAAGGAAGACGATGATGAGCACTGGTGGATGAGGTGCATCTTACAGGCCGCCGCAATGGTCAGACCTGCGGGTCGAAAAATCAAAAGAAGCAGATAATCATCAATATGAGTAATACAAGTAATATCAGTATCATTAGTAATATCTAAATCAATTACATCATGAAGAAAAGTATTCTGATTTCACTTTTAGCCTTGTCAATGGCGACAAGCGTCCACGCAAGTATGATTGACAGCCTTCAACGGGTTACAGTTGACAACCGGGATTTACATCGTCTAACTCCGACATTGACAACTGACTATGTGCAGCTGGGCATAGCAAGTCAGCACTGGTTTGTTGGTGCCCAAGGTGGTGCATCAGCATTCATTGGGAACCCGGTAGGATGTGGCGACCTGTTCGATCGCATCATGCCTTCATTCAATGCCTATGTAGGCAAATGGATTACACCAGCTTTTGGTGTGCGGTTAGCTTTTCAGGGGTTTAAGTATAAGAACAGTAACCTTGACATGGCTGACTACCAGTTGGGACATGCTGACCTGATGTATAACGTCGCCAACTTGTTCCGACAGCCATCGGAACGCTTGCCCAAGTTTGACTTTGCTCCTTTTATAGGTGCAGGACTCGTTCATGGCGCTGACCAGTTCTGTGAGGACGGTAGCAAGGATCGGAACTATTTGTTTGCCCTTACCTATGGCATCCATACACGATGCCATTTCGGGGAACGTTTCTACCTGTCTGGGGAATTGGGGAACTTCACTACATTCCGAGATTTCGACGGCTATGGTTCACATGGAAAGCTATGCGACAACATGCCGTCTTTGACGTTCGGCATCGGATTCAACTTTGGAACGCCACGATGGAATCATGCCGTTGATGCAAATCCTTTCATCAATCAGAACGACAATCTGCTTGCTTACGTAGAACGGCTGGAACAATCCAACAAACATCTTCGTGACCAACGCAATATCGACCGAAAGACTTTGGATGAACTGAAAAAGATTTTGGAGATTGAAGGACTATTGGGCAAGTATGGCTATCTTTTTGATAACAGCGACGATGGTAATGCCAAGAACAATTACAGAGGACTGCTTTCACTGCGTTCTCGCATGAAGGGCATGAATGAATACGCCCCGCCTTACTCATTACAGGACAGACCGAATGTTTTGAACATACCCATATACTTCTTCTTTGAGCTGGGTAAAGCTAAGTTGACAGATAATTCCCAATTGATTAACCTGGACGAACTGGCAAAGGTGGCCATCGAGCATAATCTTAGAGTACATATTGCGGGTGCAGCCGACAGTGCAACGGGTTCTGAGAATGTCAATTCTGAATTAAGCAAGGAGCGCGCCAGGTTCATTGCAAAAGAACTGTCAAAACGTGGTGTGCCAACAGATAAGATGAAAGGCGTTTCACTTGGGGGCATACAGGAATTTAGCAACCCGAAAGACAACAGATACAGTAGAGTGTCACTCTATCTGGAAATTGACGACGAGCAATAGGTCAATTAAATGGACGATTATCGAGTCATCATAGCTGGCAGCCGCTCCTTTAGTAACTACGAGTTGCTGAGGGAGCATTGCCTTTTCCTGCTTCAGGAAAAAATGAGGACACATCGGGTCATCATTGTGTGCACCTTCTACTTCATTTACAATTACATTCTTGTTTGTCAACAAAAAACTCTGTATGGAACCCTATTTGTCAAATCAATGTTACCCAGTCTCAACAGTGTATTTCACTTCGATATAGTCACAACTATAAGCCCATTTAACACCTCATTTAAAAAACTACAACAATTGAGTTAATCCATTCAAGAATAATTCTAGATGAAAAGAATAATCCTTTCTCTTCCGAACCATGAGCTTCTATATGAAGTATAACAAGGTCATCGCCACTTACGCCATTGAAGATTTCTTGATTTGAACTTTTGAATGAATTTTCTTTTACTGTATGAAATGAGGTCGTAATCAAATTATCGCTAAGAAATAAGGGAGCCAGTTCTACTTCGTATAGTTTTTCTCCAGCATGTATTTCTTCTAAAAATGATTCGATTACCGCAATCCTTGATCAGGACTCATCGCTTCATAGAATGATTTATACTAAGCTCGTTTAGGCCTTCTGTGCCTCTCTCTTTTCACAGGAGACCATGTTGTTTCTTTTATAATATGCCGTAATTCCCATAGTTTTACGGTCCTATTACCACATTGCTTCTTCCAATTGAGATCTTATCTAGTGCCATCAATAAATCATGCAACACTTGTGGCAATTTTTGTCCCAACAGTTTGAATTCTGCATTCAACTCTTTCTGGAGAAAGAAAAATACATTGATATCGCATACACTCATTAAAACGGTCACAAAAACATTTTCAACCTCCATATGCAAATCAGTCACAATAATTGGAGTTAGATATATTTTCTTCACTAGTCTAACTAGTTCAGAGATAATAAACGCTCTATTCACTGACACCAAATAGCTCCAGCCTTTTAAAGCCTGATTGTACACATTCTCGCATCCTTCTTGCTTTTTCAAAAACTCTTTATATGTGAGTTCTGCATTTATAGGTACTCCAATATAATGCATCTTGAGCATATTTCTGCAAATAGTATTATCGTCAAAAACATTCTTCAGATAGGTATAACTACTAATTCCCTGTTTCATGGGAAGATACATCTGCTGTAGCAGCTTGTCATCTGAAACCAATATTCTGTTCTTGTCTACTAGTTTTATATAATCAGCCACATAATCTAGGCTGTATCCTCCTTGTACTTCAAACCTTATTTCATGCTCCATTAGCACATCAAGTCTTCCCTCAGCCGTCTCTATCTTACAGTTGTTGCGAATCCAATCTAGCAAGTCCCGTATAAGATCAACCTGCCACTGTTTGCTTTCTTTTGTGTGAATAATGGGTGTGACACCCTTAATTGAAATATCAAGCGACAGGGAGTCATCTGGTAATTTCTCCAATTTTTCAAGTTCTTGTTGTGCTATCTCCTCCACGACTTTCGATACCACAAACCTTTGCTTAAACTCAAACCCCTCAGTCCTGCTCAGTTCAAAAAACAGCATCAAACTACTATAATCAAGCACATACTCAATTTCTTGTGCATAGTTAAATTGTTCTTCTCTACATTGTGGATTAAGCAAGATACCATGCTCTTCACCACAAAGAATATAATACCCTCTGATAAAATCGCCTTCATAGAGTAGTATTGGAACCATGCCATAAGGCATATCACCTCGGTCGTATTGAGCTAAACAATCTTTATAGACCTGCCTTCTATGCTCTTCTTGACTTGCAAAATTCTTAATAAAGAAGTCATTAAGGCTTTCTATATCTGTATCATCTGGTAGTTTGAACATCTTGCCAGGCAATTGCGATGTAATGGGATTCTCCATCTCGCCATATATCTCCTTCATAAGGGCATAGTGGTCGTTGGCTATCATTTTCACCTCAACCTTGTCCGACATTGTCCCCAAACCTCTATCTATTGATACAACATCTCCTTTCTTATGGCCTAACAGTACTTTTATCGAAGGCATACTACTGTGTGGTTTTATAAATAAAGGAGTCTTTTGTTCTTCACCATTTAGGGTGTAAAACACGTATGAACCTTCAATAATTTCGTCATATTGTTTCAGAGCGGTGCTGCCATCTTTGGAAGAATGACACAAGGTGAGATAAAACATACGCAGTCTCGGACGATCCGAACTCTTGGCATATGGCAATAGAAAATTCATCGCATCTTCTAAATAACCTGCCTCATTTAGGGCTGAAGCAGTCTCCAAAATATAATTGTCTGTTGTAAACATGATAGATGGTGCGAGGTCTTTAAGCTGTCCCACCTCCATAAATTTCCCGTTATTTACCAGAATGACTAGATATGCAGCATACAAATTCTCCGCGAGGGGTTTCATTCCATACAGAATTCTGATTACATCTAATGCCTCCTCCCATTCTCTTAATCTCATTCTTAGCTGTAATTCTATTTCGAGCAGCTTTATTTCTTGATGGTCTGCGTACAGACGCCAATTTTTAAGCAAAGCCAGCAACAACTCATTATGTGTTTTTCCCAGATGCAAAGCTTGCAGGTAATAGAACATGCGTTCATCATATACCCCGTGCATAACTATCTCCTCATAGATGGGCAGAGCCAACTGATGATAGCCCCCCATCAGTGTAACAAACGCTATAGCAGATTTAAAATCCACCTCCTCTTTGTTTGCATCTTCGCACAGAACCCTATAATTACTCTCATTGGGTTCGTCAATACATTTTTTTAGATCCACCATCAATTTCCGATGTTGTTCATACTCAAATTGTTTCGTCATCAGATTCTCCATATCTATCATATCAGTATCTGTTGGATTGAGCATCTTATTGATAACGCCATTGAACACTCTTGGAAAATTCAGTTTATCAATTATTACCAGAGATTTGAGGTATAGTGCGTATTCCTCGAGAGCTTTCTCCTTGTTTTGGGTTTTGTTGTAGATGTGCATCTTCAGGAAATGAGCCTGGTCTTTTGCTTCATTCATTGTGTCTACTATCTTGATTGCCTCTTCATTGTAGTCCTCATATTGCAGGCATACAGCATGCAATAGAAGATAGTTTGTTTTCTTAGAGTCAATACAACCTATAGCATTAATTAACCCTTCCTTTATATCTTTTACAATATATCCCGATAATCCTTCAAAGAAATAAACCTCAGGAAATAGCGCTTCTATTTCTGTGCCTCTCATCTGCTTTGCCAACACTGACGACAAACTATAAATCTCTTCCATCTGAGGAGTGGATGTCATTCGTTTATCAAAGAAATACTGATGTGTTGTTATGATATAGACGAATTGTACATATTCCATCCGTCGGTGGTTTTCCATGAAGTGTGCAAAGTCATCACAAACGTCCTCTTGCCGCTCATAATTGTCAATTAAAAAACAAATCAATGGATCTGTAGCGGTTATTACTTGTCTATTGACAATGTATTGGTATACCAAGGAGAGTAAGCGTGCACTCTTTTTCACATATTGGGGAAGGGCGTTTAGGTTCTGTCCGAAATTCTCCCGATTCTCATCAAAGCTTAAAACGAATAATGCCGTTGGGTTATCCTCATCCCTCTCCTTGATGCTCTTGGCTAACGCTATCGCTTCATCTTTCTTTTTCTTGTATAATAACCATATCGTTTCGTGCTCCATATACTGGACATTCTTATTGTCCATAACGTAACACATATGATACTCATTATCATATTTCTTGTCCCTCATCATTTCATAACAAAGCGCCTTCATTTGATGTAGCTTTGCCATAATACTATTTGGAAACTCGTTTCCTGACTCCCTAATGGTTTCATCAAGTTTTTCCAATAGTTCCAATGCCGTCTTTGGCTTATACTTTGTTAATTCCTTTTTATAAACATCAAATTGTCTTTTCCACTCTGTTTTCAGACTTTCTCTTAGGAGGATTGCTATCTGATCGACCGAATTCTGAAGCCTATCAATCTTTTGAGAAATGATGAATACTTCCTCTTTGTAGAATTTCTCTATATGGAGCTGTTTAATCTTCTCATTCTTAGTACAGTTTGCATAGAACAAGTCAAGAAACAGTCTCAAATCGCCTGGCTTGGGCTTAATGATATGCTCGTTCTTTTCTAATTCCTCTTCAATATTTCTTACTGTATCTTCGTCACTTTCTTCAACACCCAACTTCACAAGCTCATTAATAATAATTTGCGACTGATAAAACGGAAAGGTATCATGCGTACTCTCCACAGGGCGTATGTCGGCAAACTCCTCAATAGTTGCCGAAATAATGTGGTTCAACTCCTCACAATATTCGTCTTCAGTAAGGATTTTGTCCCATCCTCTTTTAACGAAATAACCGATAGTCCCTCTGATGATAGAAGATATAACTATATTCATGTCAAATCTCTCGTTTAATTTCTTCTTATTTTATTAATTCTCCATTCGTTATATAATAGAATCTAGACTGCCTTCAGCCCCTTATGGTTCTTATCTCTCAGCGACTAATAACATTCGAATAATACTGCTCATACAGACTTTTCGGAACAAAAGCAGAGAGTCTTTCCTGTTTACCTGATCACTACAACTATACCTACATCTCGCTACGATCCATAGTGCACCGCCCGTCAAATTTCATGCGATACTCCTGTTAATAACTTCAGATCAAGTCTCTCATTGTAGAAATTGAACAGCTTAATCGAATGCTGTGCCATATCATCTAGTTTTTATGATTTACAAGTACAAAGGTAATCATTTTTTGCATAAAGCGTTTATTATTGTAATGCCACAGTCTTGTTTAGACAAAATTTGCTTAAAAAGAGCACGAAACTATGGTTTTATGTTTCCATTTCTAGAAAAAGTAGTAACTTTACAAGCGAAAAGACTAAAATTCTTTTGTAATATAGTTACCGTTAAAATGAAATTAGAAACTCTGATTACAGAATGTACTGCATTCGATTTCAAGTTGATGCTTGAAGAAAACAGACCTAAAAGCTGGCTGAAGAGTGTAAGCGCTTTTGCCAATGGGTATGGTGGTTCTCTTTTCTTTGGTATTGACAATGATGGCATTGTAAGAGGCGTTGACGATGTGCAACATGTTTGTGAAACCATCAGCATTAAAATCCGTGATTATATGGATCCCCTTCCTGAGGTTGAAATGATTCCGCATTTAATGGATGGTTTACAAGTATTGCAATTAAAAGTGATATCAGGTCGTTACACTCCTTATTATTATGTTGGAGACGGCCAAAGAGTGGCATATGTCCGTAATGGTGATGAGAGCATACCTGCAACTTCAGAGCAAATGGTTCGTTTGGTTCTGAAAGGTTCAAACAAAACTTTTGACTCCCTAAATACGGATTATAAAGTGGACGATTATTCTTTCACTATACTGGCCAATACGTTTAAAACCCGAACAAATCAAAAATGGGACAAGAAGTATCTCTTGTCTTTTGGACTTGTCACTAATACAGGTGATCTCACTAATGCTGGTGCTTTGTTCTCCGATGACTGTAACTTAAGCCAATCTAGATTATACTGCACACGATGGAATGGTTTAGAGAAGAGTGATGCTATCAACGATTCTGAATTTAAAGGTAATATCCTATTGTTGCTTCGTGAAGCAATGGACTTCGTAAAGGTAAATACTCGTAAAGGATGGGAGAAACTACCTCATGGCAGAAAGAATAAGCCTGAATACGCTGAAAGAGCAGTACTTGAGGCCCTCGTGAATCACTTCATTCATCGTGACTATACGGTAATGGGCGGTGAAGTTCATTTGGATATCTATGATGATAGATTGGCGATTACTTCTCCAGGTGGGATGTATAGTGGTCAAAAGATTCAAGACTTGGCTCTTGAAGAGATATCATCAGAAAGAAGAAATCCAATTCTAGCTGATGTAATGGCTCAATTGGATTATATGGAAAAAAGAGGTAGTGGATTGAAGCGGATCTGTAATGAGACTAAGGCATTAGATGGGTACAGAGAAGAGTTGAAACCAGTATTCAAATCTACTGCAAGCCAATTTATGACCATCATATATTCAATGGGGTATGATATAAGCCTAAATAAAACTGAGGAAGGGCAAGTTGTCACTAAGCAGTCATTAAGTAGTCATCAAGTAATCGTCAAGTTGTCATTAAGCGTTCCCATGACAATTGAGTTGCTTCGAAAAATGGTTACCCCAATGTCGGCAAAAGATATGAGGCATTTTTGCGGACAAAAAGATTCGTCCTATTTTAAGGCCAAATTCATAGACCCCCTCATTGCAGAAGGATTATTAGCTATGACTCATCCCAATTCACCCAAAAGCCCTACTCAAAAGTATTATTTGACTGATTTAGGGAGAGAAATGCTTAAAAATGAAACGGAAGGTAATCAAACAATGGGTGGTGTGTCCGAAGAAAGAGTGAACCGGCTGATTGCCGAATTTGAAGAAGCATTACCTCATTTTCCAATTAGCTTACCACATATAGAAGAACAGTATAAATCCACACTTCCTGTTATAGATGTTCGTTGCTTTCCAGCCGCATACAAGATGAAGAAAGAAATGTTCAAGGACAACGGCATCTGGATCTACGAAACACCAGAACTATATTTGCATGAGATACAAGGAAACATATGGCAGCACTACAATGTTCAATTCCTAATGCATCATTCAGAAGCAAGTTACAAGATTCGTTTCTCTGAAATCAAAGATGCGTTTAAGTCTTTAGGCATAGATGGAAGATTTGCTATAATTACAAGTTTCAATTTAGGCACGTATGATAAACTATATGGAGGTGATATCGCAATAGAAGAGACTGAATTTGGTTATCAGTATGGAGATATACCAATATATCAGGTCCCTTCGCATGAATCTCACCTGATTGTGATGCTAAAAGAAAAGCTTCCTAGATGCGAGACCAAAATTTATGAAGGTCCCAATATTGAATATAAACTAATTAATGAGCGGCATTTGTTGTATTCAAATATCTTTAACATGAGAGATGAAGGTGATGGTCTTGGATTGGCGGTGATGCGTGATATTAAGTTCTATTATCCTGATGAAAATGATTTCCACTATGTCAAACTTGTCGTGGACAGAATGGAACGGATAGAAAGTGATTTGATAAAAATCAGAGAAGTATCACATATTTTTGATCACAAAAAGGCATAACAATGGCATATAACTATCCACATATTGCAAGGAATGCAGATAAGACTTATGGTCCCACTAATAAAGGGCATTTCTATCTTCCTGCTAGCTACCACAATCCCACAGCAAAAAAGAGAGCGAATAAAAGTCGATGGCGCATAAAGCCACCTGAGCAGTATGAAGTTTTCCGAGTGGCTGATGAAGATAAAGAACATTATGAAGGCGACGGAGGTTTGTATAGTTTCTTAGATAATATGGATGAAGTTCTTGGATTGGATAATGAAGAGCGAATAGCTTATTTCCCTGAACCTGGAAACAACCCATGGCATGGATATCCTGTATCATCAAAAGATATTAGTGACGAGGTTATAAAACGCTGGAAAGAGTCTGCATTCATTTCAACACGTAATTATCGTAATCTGCTAAAAAGAGAAATATGAAAACATTAAATTTCACAATTGGGAATATCAATGCGATAGATTCATATCTATATGCTGGTAATTTGTATGTCTTTTTTGAGAACGGTCGTATTGCATATATTTCTTTCACCTATTTAGTCAGATTATTACAAGACAATTATCCACATTTTAAGAATTTATTTCAATTAGCTTTTCTGCACAATGATTATACAAATACTGCTCCTGGTCGTCTTTTTTTAGGGATTAATGGTGTACAGTCGCAGATTATTAAAGAATGGGAAAAAGCCAGAAAAGAAGTTTGTTTTACAATTTCTTTCGAAAGTATAAGTCGCTATTTCCATGATATAGGTGAATGGAAATCAATGCCATTAGATGTACGCCTTTACGCAATGCGGCTATACATGGGTTGTGAAGATGGTCTTTATGAGAGCATAATTATCCAAGATGAAAAAGCAAAAGTTACCCCTGGTAATATAGACAAAGTTTTTGACTCAAAGGTGGTTTCGGTAAATGCCAGGTATGGAACTATTGCAATTTCGGCAGATAGGGAGGGGCTTTTTTCATCGAATATTAGTGATCCTGAATTACACGTAAAAATTGATGAAAGACCCAAGGTGGGCGGATCTTCATTGCGGACTGATTGGAAAGACATTGATTTATTAAATTATGATGCAGAAAGTAAGTTTCAGTATATTCATAATGAATCTCAACGAACAAATAAAAATATACCAAATTACTATACTCTAAGAAAAGGGGGAGAATACAAGCAAATTGTAAATTTTGCAATTCAGGTCGATAAAATGGATCCACTACTTGATGAACTTGACGTAAAAAATGACGATCTTAGCTATTGCTTCAATAGCAGTTCATCAGCATTTATAAAATTGAAAGACGGATCATTCTTTGTAACAGATTTCAAACAAAGAACGGAGGGGGCTTATAAACGAATAATCAAGGAAGTTAAAGGATGCAAAAAAATCATGTCTTCTGTCGTTATACCTAATGGTTGCGTTCTGCGATATTATGATCGTATTGTTTTATATAAAAAAGATGGATCTATAATATTACACAATGGCTCAACATATGGCATAAGGTCATATATCCACTCCAACCAATATAGGAGTCTAGTAACTATTAATACAGAAGATTCTATTGGGATTCATACAACAGAGTCATTTGAACCGATGCCCACATCACCAGAAAATAAGAGCCAATATGGCAGGGTCAAATATAGTAACATATTTAGATTAAAGAAACAAAATTCAGTAGAAGATAATATGAATGAAGAAGATCTTCCATTTTAATTGCATCAGCAAAAATAAGTTGTAGTCATTTTTTTGACTACTTGAAATCAGTATACTGTTTATGACATATCCATAACGACGCATGATTACCTTCTCATAGAGGGGTGCTGAGTAACAGGAAGTGGCAGACTTACTTGTGTCCTTCCTTCATTCTCTGGAAGTTCTTTTGCCATCGGTGGAACTGAGGACTGTTCCTGACGTAAGCTTGAAAATCTTTCGAAGACTGTCGAAGTAGGTCTTTCTCGCTTCTTGTTAACCATTCTGTTGAATTTGGCAGCCTCACTGATGGTGAGACATCCGATTTCTGATGCGATGCCATATCTTCTTAAATCTTGATCGGTGATACCGGCTTGTTGAAGTTTGCTTTTGTAATCATTGTCTATTCTGATGTCTTTCAGTTTTCCGAAACTGCCATGACCCAAGGTGGTTATCATCACAACATTGCCTCCCTTGCTGGAGATATAGTCGCGCAGATCCCTGAGTTCCGCACCAGAGGTGATGAAGTCATCCAGAAGTATGTAATCCTTTCCTTTCTCTACTTCGCCCTCGTAACGCATCCTGCGACCCAGACGCGCGATGTCAGAAGCGTTGGTATGCTTGACATCAGTAACAGCTATGATGTCGTCATCCACCGTCATTCCCAATGCTGCGAACTTGGCAGCATAGGCAGCAGGTATCATGTTAATGCCATTACCTTGCCGCCTATGGATGTAAGCCACATGTGCATCTGGATATTGCTCGGCGACCTCCAATACCTTGTCATCCTTCACGAGGTCATCGACCAGTCGGATAGCCGCATCGAAGTCGCCATGCTTGGCTGCCTCAAAGTCCGGGTGCTTTCTTGCCACATGCGAACTGGTGTGGTTCACCACAGCCGGAAAGCTGCTACCCCATGACAGACCATACGGCATGGATTCCCTCTGTTGAAGCATATACAGAGCTGTATCCATATCAACTGAGATAGGACGATACCCCATATACATTTCAGCATGTTCGGTATTGAACATGAACAGGACACCCAGCTGATCCGAAGGATTGACACTAACGGTGAAATCGGGGAGGATCAACGCCGCGTGCCGCAGTCAAGTCCTGTTCTTCCTTTGGCCTTTCCTCTGATTGTTGGGTTTTCTCCTCCTGGTGAACCTGTGCCGTTTCCTCTGCTTTAGTATTGCCGAATGTCGGGGCGTATTGCTTGTTTTGTTCACGAATGTCAGCGAAGTCAGCATCTACGCCATCACGATCCAGACGCATTTTCACTGCATCGACTCTTTGGCCGATAAACGAAGCGGAACGCTTCACATCCATGAGAGTGGTCTTGATGAACGAAGGATCTTCCTGAAGCTTGGAGAGCCAGCCCTTCAGATAGGCAGCACTGTCGGACTTCACATGTTTAGTCATGCCATACTGAGACGATACTAAGGCCGCCGTCAGTTCGGCCACCAGTTCCTCACGGGCATATTCAGAACTGCCGAAGCTCTGCCCAGGCTTCAGGCGGTTCAGACGGCTCTCTGATCCCGTGCTGTGGCTCATCTCATGGAGCAGGTTGCTGTAAAAAGATTCGCCATCGATGAACTGTTGTTTCTCTGGCACGACAATGACATCCTTACTTGGACTGTAATAGGCATTGTCTCCATGAACCGGCTTGATGGGACACACCCACAGGTCTTTATCAATCATCGTATCAATGGGAGGAAAGCTTTCCATATCCTTGTCTGATCTCTGCGACTCTCCTGACGATTCAATAAGAAACTTTTCATACATCTCGGGCCGTGCTTCATTCAGATTGGTTTGGTCCAGATTGAACACGTTAAATACCTGTAGTTTTGGATAGACATGGTATTTCGCACGTTCCTCATCACTCATCTGGCGGTAATCATCATACTTGATCTTCTCTTTGGTCTCTGCATTGACAACAGTGAATGTCGTTAGCATTACAGGGGTGCTTTTCTCACCTTTGTTGATTGTTACCATAGGCAGCTTCTCGCCATTCTCATCGGTGAGGGGTTGGCGATTACCTTGCTTATCTTGACCATAGTTCAGTCCCGTGATACGGTCGAATGTGGCATAACGTGCAGTCTTCCAGCCATTCTTCTCCTGCTGAAGCATGAGAATGATACTGTTCATGCCGTTATACTGTCTTCCGTTTAGATTTCTGGGTAATTGAGCAGCCTGAGGAGAGAACCACGGCTTCTTCCAGTCGCTTTGCAGATTGGTGATTTTCTCAATCATCAGCTCGGCAAACTTATCCAAGGCTCTGTCCTCAGCTGAGCGGCCATCAGGATTCGGGGTATAGTTTTTCTTTGCCATAGATGAAACCTGCTATTAGTTGTTTTCCTTGACATACTCTTCCATACCCTTCACAATGCAGGTGAAGCGGAACACGTTGTTATATACATATACCTGCAAGTCGCCTGTCGCGGTGAGATGTGCCTTAGGTCTCATCCAGTCGGGCTTGATTGTTTCAACACCAGCCCCTTTGGCAGGGAAACGCATGAAACGCACCCATGTGCTGACGAACTTATCACCCACTTTCTCTGAGGAGAATGCCGAGAAGACAATGTACGGATTGCCGTTCTTGTCAATCTTCTCCTCCATGATGTCATCGTTTTTTAAACGGCCTCGGAACTGCAACTCGCCAACGATGGCGTCTTCATCTGACACATCTTTGACTGAGAGTTTCCTTGCTGACAGATAGAAAATATAGTCCTCGCCTTTTTTGTGAATGTCGAGTATGCCCTGGGCAACAATCCTGCGATTTTCGACATAGAGAGGCAAATCACTTTTCTTAGCATTGTAGTACATGACATGGATTTCCATGTCTTTACTGTTTCCATTGCCATCTGTAATATTCACTGCCATGACAAACGACAGATAGGACTTTTTGTTTTTGTCTTCACGCATGGTGGCACCGCGTTTGACGGTACCCACCAGATTCACTTCTGCTTTAATCATTGTTTTTGAATTTTGATGTTATACTTACTTACGTTGAATTGTCTGTTCTTGCGACTGTTGCTGCGTAGCAATTTGCTCATAATTTTGAGATGCCTGCTGAGCGAATGTGATGGTATAGACCATCGTGCCTATGCGCTGCTGTTTCGTCGCATTGTCTGCATCACTGTTGAGTATCTGGGATAGACGCGTCTGCTCGGCTGTTGTCAACTCGTGACTGTATTGCTGTTTGCCGTCATCCGTTGTCAGAACTGCCGTGCCATCCTGTTTGATGGTCAATGCCGAAGATTGCAGATTCGGAGTAAAGCCACTGAGATCTATGCGCTTGTTAACCAACGCATCGGTAACCATCTGCACCTTTTCCTCCTGAGTCCTATTTTCCATTTGCATGGTCAGCATCAGCATTGTCATGAACATCTTCATGATGGAATCCAAGAGACCTCCATCGTTCCCATTACTCCCCGTCAGTCCATATCCCAAGGCGGCATCATCAGAAGACATCAGTCTGTTCATCCAGTCATCAGGTGAGGCCTGTTCCTGTGATTGAGACGGCATTGTCGTGCTCCCTCCTGCTTGATATTGTGCCAATAAATCTTTGCCGTTGTACTGTGCCTGTTTCTGAAGATTGCCCTTTTGGTTGATCTCGGAAAGGTAGGCCGCTGGATTGACCCATTGCTGCTTGCCATCGGCAGAGACATTGATGACTCCTAAATGAAGGTGTTCTCCTGTTGTCCGAGAGCCTGTATTCCCTGACACCCCCAACTTCTGGCCAGCATTGACGGAATCACCTTTCTGCACGTTTATCTGAGAAAGGTGCATGTACTGTACGCGTGTTGCGCTCCCATCTGCACGGGAATATTCCACAGTCACGCTCTTTCCGCTACCAGTATTGGTGTTGTGATTGACTGCGACAATTGTACCGTTATTCTCTGTAGCGAGAACCGCGTCACTATTTGTCTTGATGTCAATACCATGATGTATCTGCGTCTTTGTCCTGTCCATCGGGTCTTTACGGAGACCGTATGGAGAGGTGACGAGCATGAACGCGTCACGGCTGACGGGCATGCTGTACTGCCCTTGCGCCAAATCGAACCCAGTCCGTTTCAGCGAGGTGCTTAACGTTGATGGGGTGCCTTGAGAGGCGGCAGACAACGGGTTGGAGGCGACACCGAACTGTCGCCCCTCCCGTTTCATCTGTTCCATTACCATCTGGTCGTACTTTTGTAAATTGTTGCCCTCGATGACCCCAACGATGGTTGACACATAGTTGGAATCCGTGGCATAACCGCCTTTCTTGATACCTGCCGCCCAACCTTTGTAGTCGTCAGGTGAAAGACTGCTGACGTATTTCTGATAACGGGATGCCATGAGTACCTTGGAATGGTCTTCATAGCTTTGCCCCACGTTATCATACTTCTTGAACTTTTCATTGGGCTTATCATCATTGGCCACCACATATGCGCCATTGAATGTACCCTTCACACCGAAATGGTTATTGGCCGTCTCGGCAAGTGTACTTTTGCCATTAGCTGACTCAATGATGCCCTGCGCAAGGGTCACGGATGCGGGAATTCCATAGCGACGCATCTGTTCCATGGCGTATTCCGCATACTGGTCAATGTATTGCTGTCTGGATGTTGATTTTGCCATAATGTGTTTTATCTGTGCATTCCTCTAGGTTGCTGTTCCTCCTGCTTTTGTGCAGGGATGACCATTTCCTTCACGGCTTGTTGACCCTCTTCTTGATGTTCTCCTGAACCGTGCTGTGTAGTTGCACGAGGAGCCTCCAGCTGGTCACAGATTGCCACACGCTCTCCAGCACGAACCAGTTTTGGGAGATAAGTGTCAAGGGCATGATGTGGAAAACCGGCCATTTCAGCTGCTTTGCCATCCGGTCCTTTATAACTGTTGCTCCTGGTGAGCGTAATACCCAACACCTCAGACGCTCTGCGGGCATCCTGTTGGTAGGTCTCGTAGAAGTCACCGACACGGAACAGAAGAAGGGCATCGGGATGCTTACTCTTCAAATCCATGAACTGCTTCATCATCGGTGACAGGGCAACGGCAGCGACAGCTTTTGTTTCTGCCTTGGTTGCTTCTTCCTTGGCTTTCTCTTCCTGGCGCTCTTTCTCTTTTTGTTCCGGGGAATTACGGCGACCGTCCTCCTGTTTCTTCTCGTTTTCGGTCTGAGCAACCTGTTGCCGGCTATCACGTTGCTCCTGCTCTTCATGGAGAGGAGTGCCATCAACTTTAGGAGATGTAGCCTGTTTCATGGCTTCCAGTTTACCCGTCAAGACATCAGAATAGAGTGTGGCAGCCAGATGGGTCTTATAGTCTTGCTTGTCATCCGCAAGCCAAAGTCGTTGCCACTGATCCTGGCTGACATAGACGGGTCTCTGTTTCTCACCGCCAATTGTGGCGACAAGGAGCATTTTGGAGTCTTTGGTCTTGAAAGCATTGACCTTAGAGATAAGATCTAAAGCCTCCTGACTGGCTTGGCTCTTGAAGAGATGGATTGGCTGAGCCTCACCATTGGAGAGCAAGGAATAGTACTTCTGAGCCATCTGCGTACGGAACTCCTGCACATGGGCTTCATCATGGTCGGTTTTGATGACATCAAAATACAGGCTGACATCTTCTTTAGACGGATGAACGGCAAATACAGGTTGGCTGTCAGGCTTTGCGGCAAGTGCCCATTTCCCTTCATCATCTTTCAGCATGACAACAACATTGAACTTCTCCGGCACCTGCTCTATCGGGAACTGTGCGGCCCACTCCTGCTGACGCTTCTCGCTTGGGCTCTCGATAATCTGTATCTTTTCGCCACTCTCGGCCTTCTTGATCATCCCGACGGTGCGATTGACGTCGCGCATGACCTCCTTCGCATATTGAGGATTCTCCTTCATCCGTTCAATGATAGCAGGAAGTTCTTTCATGGTTTCCGGGCGCAGCTTGGCGGTCATACCGAAGTCAAGCATCTTAACCGCTGAAGCCAGTTCCTCAACGATAGCTTCTTTCTGCATTGTGCCTCTATCACGGTTGAGCCGACCTGTGATACCTGTGGCGTGGGCGACCTGACGGGCGACTTCCTGCACATAGTCACCATAGGTCGGGAAGTTTTTCTGGGCAGGAATGTAAATGGTGTCACGTTTGCCGTCATAGTGGGCTATGCCTGTGGCATCCTTGCGGATAGGCACAAGATTATCACGCATGTTAAGGATGAAGTGGTTCACACTCATACGCTTCGCCTTGTCATCCTTGTCGAGATAGGTTTCCTGTAATCCTCCGTCCATACCACCGAATTGGGCGACATGCTTGTCATAGTCTTCCCTGTGAACGCTTGGCATCGTCGTTTGGTCAATGTTGAAGAGCACATAGACATCTTCCCTGGGATTGGGTTTGTAGCGGGCCTGATCTGACTCCGGCAGCTGCTTGTATTCCGCCCTGCTGATCTTGTCCTCTGGATTCTCTTTGTTGATATACTCACTGTTGTTCGTCCACACGAATGGCACACCAGTTTCTCCTTTACGGATGGCTTCTCCGCGGTTATTCGTGTCGTTGAACATTACGTAACTGTTGGTCTTGTACCCTGCCTGGTCACTATGAATGGCCATGACAAGGGCGTTGACTGGATTCACACGCAAACCTTTGTCGTAGAAACGAGGGGCTTGCTTCATGGTGCCGTTCAAGAGGACGCCATCATTCTGGCTGGCCTTTTCGAGCGCCGAAATCAGGAGCGCCGCTTGACGTTCCGCGCCAGATTTCTTCTGGATAGTTTCTTCTGCCATAATAATCGTATCATTTAATGGTTGAAAATATTGTGAATGAAAACATTATCTGATTCCACGTACTTGCTCACGCTGTTGTCTTTGCTCATACTTCCGAGAAGCGTCAACCTGAGGTTCTTGTTCCTTGGTAATCGTCTGCTGCATCTGCTCGGACTTTGCAAGGATATGATTGGCAAGGGTGTTCAACGGAATTGCCCCACTCTGGTAAGCGTCAGCCAATGTTGGCGGCATGGTGACAATTCTGGGGACATGGTCAATATCCACAATCAGCACATTGCCTTCGACATGGGGATTGCCAATTCTGGGATTGAGTTCTTCGTCGGGATATTGCTTATAGCGGGTTACTAATGACATGATGCCATGTTCCTGTCTGTAGTCGGCCAAAGCCTCCTGACCGACCTTGTTAACCAGATTGGCTCCGCCATAGAGCATCAAAGGTATTTTCAGAAGTGGATTTTTGATAAATGTGCCACCAATAAGGGCAGCTAAAGGCATCATGGTACTTTTGTTCAAGCCAACCGATCTGGTCTTTCCTGTAAATACCCCTAATAGCATGTCAGGCAAGGTGGCCAGCGTCAGACCAAGATGTCTGAAAGTATCGCCAGATCCGGCAAGGCCAAGGGAATCAAGCAGGTTGATCCAACCACTATAGTTCCCTATACTTTGCGGATGAGCGGATTCAATAGTTTCATTATCTGACTTGGCAGCATTTACTGCCTGCGTGGTCTGCTGCGCATTATCTGTTTGAGCAGCTGGCGACACATCGGCTTTGGCAACACGATCTGTTTTTGGGGTTGCTGCAACCTGAGATGCTTCTTTTCTTGCAGACTGCTCTTTCTTGATGGCATGAACAAACGCTTCATACTGCATGGCGCGTATGGTAGCATCTGAAACGGATATTTCAGTTCCTTTGCCTGAGGCTTTGACAGTACGATTTCCCTCCTTGACGGCGGCATCCACCCTCTTTCGATAGATGTCCGCATTGGACTTGGCCCAATTTGCTGCGATCGCAAGCTGTTTGTCTGAAGCTTCGCTGATTCGCTCAAAACCCATCTGTGTGAGCATCCATTTGGGGATGGCTGCCTTCTGCTTGGTGGCAGCTGCCACTTCTTTTTTTGCCAGCGCTTTCTGTTCTGCAAGATATTTCTCTTGCTGCCCTGGGGCGAGTTGGGAGCTACCCTCAACGGCAAGGTCTAAAACAGTCTGTCCCCAAAAACCGCCAAAGCCACCAGTGGAAGCGGCATTAGATGCCCATGACAGGATGTTGCCGGTAATCTCTGATGCCAAGGATGGATGATAGCGTCGCTCTCCTTCCTTGTCGATATGGTCTTGAAGGGAAGAAGTCCTGGCACGTTGCGGCATATAGAATATCGAGCCTTGGGTGGCCTTTCGAAGGATATAATCGGCTGTGGACTTGGGCATCTGCTGTTTGATAAGATGGTCTATCATCCTCTTCTCCATGACAGCATCGACTGTAATCCCTTTCTTCTTCAGTTCCAACTTGACCAGATCAATGTAATCATCCACCGTCTTGCTGTTCCATTTGCCGATATAATGGATGGTCGCATTGTAAGCATCCATACCTGCCATGCCGCCGTCCGGTCCGGCCGCACTTGCCATGACAGCACCAAAAGATGAAGCATGACGGCCATACTCGGCAGCCTGTTTTCTGCTAAGGTCATCACGCACCTTATCCATGATAGGTATGACCGTGGATAGAAAGATGTCTTTCTGTTCTGCCATTGTTATACTGCTGTTTGCTTATATTGGTTGATTACCTGTTCTCTTGTCTGTTCAAGAGCCGCATGGAGAACCGCCATCTGTTTGGGGAAGAACTCTTCAAGCCATTCGTCTTTCTGGATGTCATCATGAATGAACTTGATGGCGAGCGCCCTCGTTATCTCAATTGCTCGTTCCCCTTTCTTTCGCCCGTTGAACCATGCCTTCGTCCACCAAACAATGCCGTCTCTGTCCGGATAGACACTGACTGTCCGCTGGATGTCGAAGCTTTGAATGTCTATTTCAAAGTCGGCCAACGGATCGAGTACACCCTGGCTTTCTATAGCCCAGTCAACAGCTTTTTTTTTTCGATTTCACTCATGGATGACAGGAACACACTGTGCATTATAGCCAGATAATTCAGGAAATCTGTTATCAGGATGGTCTGTACACGCTCAATGATCGAACAGCTCCTGCGACCAAGTCCAAGCGGGTTGAGCATACTCGGAGCATGTTCGTAAAATGCTCCACTGCTGGCACCTTCTGTAATCACATCACGCAGCCCTTGTTCTGTCGGACCAGGCACATGATAGCGACCCCGGAAGATGTCTGTCATGTAATCCCCGAAGTAACGGTATATAAGTTGGTCTATCTCGCCCTGCTGATGATCGTATGGAGTATGCACATCGAGATCAAGGGTGGCGATTTCAGGATTACTGCCTTCCATCTGAGTCTGACTGTTCATCACCAGATTGTCACGTAGCATGGTCAGGAACTCCAGGGGATTTGTCTCTTCTCCGTTGAAGCGCACCTCTAGATGCAGATGACCGTCGCAACGTGCCACATTGTCACCGGCTTTAACATTTTTCCCGAAATTGCAGAGGGATTCACTGATATGGGAATAAACCACGTCATAGGAACTTTTCCTGCCATCCGCATAATTGGGATAGTTGATGGTGATGTTAAAACCACTTTTCAAGTCACTGGCTATGCCAGTCACGACACCTGTCGCAAGGGCTTTTAACCATGTGCCACGGCGCACACGGAAATCCATGCCATGGTTAAAGGTTTCTTCTCCTGTACGGGGATTTACCTGTGCCCCATACCCACTGGTGATTTCCAAAGGGGTATGTTCATCTGCCTCAAACGGCATGGCATAACCGCTTGGCGAATGCAGGTTCATTGCTTGTACGTAATCCATAACGTATGATTTAATTGTCTATAAATACGTTTGTGGTTTGAGAAAACGGGGGCTAATCATTTATCTTCTTATCATATGCTGTTGTTCATGTGACTGCTGCTGGTTTGTTTCCAGACCGACTGTCTGTGTCTGCTGACGAGAAGTGCCGCCGATGAGCATCGTGGCAAGCAGTGCACCGCCGATCTTACCCAGCAAGCCTGTTCGTCCAAACATCATGTAAGAAGCGGCTATGAGGCCACCGATGCCAAGACCCGAAATCCTGCCATTGCTGATGTTAGCGAAGAGATTGGAAATCATGTTGATGCCAGAACCTAACAGATTCCCGATAGAGGAGCCAAGTTCCTGCAATGTGTTTCCGAGGGAACCGAGGACGTTCTTCGACTCAGCGACAGTTTCTTTTAAATCATTGACAACATGGGTGGTAGTGTCCTTGACCTCCTCGACAGTCTCTTCTCCCGTAAAACCATTGACAGCATCATGGAGAAAATCGCCAGAGCCATCGACTCCGCTCCTTACTGTCTTGCCGACTGCGGTGCCTGCACTCTCCTCTGGATGATCGAGCATACGCCATCCGGCAAATGAAGCCACACCTGCGGCGACTGTAGTCTTCGGATTCTTCGCAGCAACGGACAGCACCTTACCGCTTGTTCCCAATACTGCACTTCCTCCACGCCAGAGGCTGGAAGTGGCCTTTGTTCCTGCCCTCCATACCTTGGGCACTATTCTGGTAGCTAATGATAACCATCCCATAGTCATTTATCTTCTAGGTTTAACACTTTGTCCATTCACGCGCCAGGTTTCGAGGCATTCTTCCACGATACCTGCTTTGCCCTCCCTGTGTGAGAGCGACTGATATTCTATCTCGTACCACACCTGTGCCATTGTTGTGCAACGCACCAATTTGGTAAGCATGGCAAGTTTTCTGTTCATCTGTTGCAGTTGCGGGCGTATGGAAAACACAAGTTCTATGCGCTGTTTCTCCGTCATTTTTGTGTCGATACACACTTGACGGATGGTGTTGACGATGCCTATACTGCGGTTGATGATGTCCACATAGATGTCATTACGGTTATGATGCAAGGCCACTGCAACGGCATTGACTGGGGTATCACCTATCTGTCTGGAGAGGCGCCCCATGTTCTCTGTCAAGTGATTGACCTCGTAATAGAAGCCATAGACCTGTGCAGCGTATGAGAGGATGCCCCTGAAAGTGCAGATATAGCGATCAAACTGCTGCTGGTAGTTCTTTGTGGCTTCTACCTCCTGTTTGAGCCAAACATGTCCTTCCGTCTCAACAGCCATTGTCTCCAGCTGGGTATTGTACTGGGACTTCGCCTTTTGGGTGTATTCCAGAATCATGGCTGTCAGTGTCGGGTCCATCTGGGCAAAAGAAGGACTCGTGGAAAGCCATACAAGGCATACTAGCGATAGGATATATATGGTATTTCTCATCTTGCTATCGTAATTAGTGTATAGTGACCTCACGGGCATATCTGCGCCAGTGAGATAAGGACTGCTGGGCGATTTGGCTCTTGTTGCGTTCTATCATCCCTGCCGTGACCCTATTCCATACATCGGCCATCCTGTAATGACGGATGCTGAAATAGAGCAGCTGGAGTTTGTGGGAGAAAGCGGAAAGCTTGTCCTCCAGTTCCCATAAGGTCTGGGAACGCTCCGAACCTGTAAGCATATTCTCTTCTCCTCCCTTGGCAACGGCATTTTTTAACAAAGTGAAGACACTGACCATTTCCGTAACCGTTTCCATATATAGGTTATTCATGTCAAGCGTGGCCACCACTCCCTGCGGATTATTGTTTGCCGCCTGACGAAGTTTGTTCAGGGTAATCAGCACCCTTACGCCATCGTCATAGATATGGGTGGCAGCCTTGATGGCTGAGGCGTACCCGGTAGCGGTTTTCAGATAGGAATTATACTGACGTTCCCATTCGGCCATCTTGGTGAACTCTCCCGCCATCGCATTCTGCAATTCGGCGGTCTCTCGTTCTGCCTTGGTCTCCGACTTCACGGTATTGTTGATGAGTGCATTGCCTGTAGCAAGGATAGTGTACTCACCCGGATTGGATGTGACTATCTGACAATAGCCACGCTGACAGCTGACCACCCAAAGGATGAGTGACATCAACGATACAATAAGCCACCGCTTTACAGAACTGTCGCCTAACGGAGGAAGCGTACTGCTCTTCTTGGATTTTATGCGGAATCTATCGGATATTCGTAAACTCATGGATATTGCGTTTTTTCTTGTTATACTCTACTCGTTCCCGTATGACCTTGATGAGATCCGTCTGATTGCGGATGCCCACGACATCCAGACGGGGACAAGTCTTGTCGCCACTGTAGATGCTCACGGTCTTCAAGCCGAAAAGCCTCTGTGGAAAACTGCGTTGCTCGCTATAATCGACCACGCGGTACAATTCGATGTAGTCTCTCTGAATGGAGAAGATGCCATATTCATATTGAAGCTGTTCCTCATTGATGGCGTAGCGGACACGACTCAGATACAGATACTTGCAAAAAAGGTTTGCCAGCAGTATGGCTGCTGCGGTCATCAGAAACGGGAACAACGCATTTGGGAGCAAACCGTCCCACCCGGCAAGAACAAAGAAGAGAGCTAAACAAAGGATGCTTCCCATGTTCTCCACCACGATCTGTAATCTATGCGGACGTAATATGATGACAGGATATTTCTGACTCATGGCTACCTCCTGACTTTATGGTTTTGTTTCTTCTCCTCACTCTCACAAGCCTCAATCTCTCCATCGGCATCGAGATCAATGCCGGAAGTGACATTTCTTGTCTCATCGGTCTCATCAGCTGCAAGGCGGCCTTCCTCTCTTTCCAAAAGCAGTTGCTCATTCCAGTCTTTTCCCTTGAAAGGGATTTCACGCACTGACTGTGTGTCCTGCAATGGAGTGATGCCCAGAAATGCCCGTAAAGAGGAACGGAAATCTTTATACAGTGCCTCCGCCTGTTTCTCCTGTTCTTTGATGTCTCCGTCAAAGCATAAGCGGCTCTGGCGCATAGACATGGTTTCTTCCCATGCGGATTCATATTTGGCATATTTCTCCTTTACAGAGTCGGGTAACAGATCTATATTGCCGTTGGCTAAATCCTGAGCAAAGGGCAGGGAATCGAGATAAGGTTTTCGCTCTGGCGTTTCTTTGATATTGAAACGCACCTGCTGGTGCAGCTCGTTCCTGAAATTCTCGGCGAACTGCCGCCCGGCAAGGTCATTGTCAAAGCAGATATGGTGCAACGCTGTGGGTGTCTGTTTCAACATTCCACGCATCTGACCCACAGTGGGATTACCGCCAGTAGAGACGAAGATGGCTTTGTTCAATTCGGGTTTATCCTTCACATGCAACTGATAATAGGACATGGCATCGTAGGCGGACTCAAACCAATAGACATGTTTGGCTTCGGCCAACCCGCCTTTGCCTAATTGGGCTATCCACAGCCCTTCGGAACTGTTGCTGCCCATCGCCTTGCCTTTATAGCCGGAACTGCCATCTAGTCGGAGGCGGCCTCGCTCTTCCAAGCCAACAACGTTGTCGTTTCCTGGCACATACATGGGGAAAGACAGATTGGTATAGGTCTTGCCTTGTGCCTGTGCTTCTTTGGTGGCAAGGATGAAATGGGCGCTGAACGCTTTCTGGGTATCAAGGTTAATGCCTCTGGTCACAAAAAACGGATAGAACTTCTTGATGCTGTCAAAGTCATACTTGCGGAATGCATGAATGCTGTATTCATTGAGATTAAAAGGCTTTGCTTCTTTCTGAAACCCAACAATGACTCCTCGATGCTCGTTGGGCACATTCAGCAACCTACGGCATACTTCATTCACCAGATGGTCTGGATTGGTGCAACGGACGTGTTCCGGGAACATACTTGGAAAGGTCTTGATGAGACTGATGAGATTATAGGTTTTCTGTTCTGGAGGACGGAAGCAACTGGTGCCGTGATTGGTCACGATAAACTTGTCACCATGAATGCGACGGCCATTGCTGTCGTGACGGACATACGAGGGATAACGCAGTCCGTCACGACGGTTCAAGGTGTAACCTGCGTGAACAAGGACATCCTGAATGTTTATCCTGTCAAGATAGTCCTGATAGGTAAGGTCGTTGTCACTCATTGGCTTCACTCCATTTTGTTATCTTCCCATTCCGTGTCCGTAGAGACCTTGGTTAAGTCCTGCTTCAAAAGCTCGGGAAGCGATGTCTTGAGGAGAGTCCACACCTGGCTTGACGAGGATCCGGCCAGTGCCATGCACCTCATGGTACACATCAGGTGCAAAGTGTGGATGTTTGATATGCTCTACATTATGGGCAATGTCAGCACCAATGTAGGTGGCATCACGGGCAGCCGTGAGACCGGCGGCCAGGAAGGCACCGAGGTTGAAGCCCTGACGCATCTCAGGACGGGTCTTCATATCGACCTCTTTGAACACCTTCGACATCATACGCATCCGCTGGTAGTCATCGACGGCCATAAACTTGTCATACTGTTTCTGGCTGATTTCATGGGAGATGACCTGACCATTGATAACGGCACTCATGCGATAGGTGACATCGTTTTTCCTGTTCTCTTCCGAGCTTTGACTTTCTTCTTCCGTTTTCTGCAGCAGCACCTTCTCCACCCAGATGTCTCCAACCTCCACGGCTCGTCCGTGTTTGCCCTCTCGATACCAGCCCTTACGCTCGTCTTCATCATCAAGGTCTGCTCCGTTGACATAGCCTTGTTCCGGGTTCATGGTGGGGGCAAAATGTTGTTGTTCCTGCAAGGGATCTGGAATGGCCTCAAACTGCTGGCTCATCTCCTGCTGTTGCTGTATGAACGACTGTTCCACTTCCTGCTTCAGAGTGATGGCAATATGGTCAGTGCTGTTAAGCATGTCCTTGGTGATGGAATCTTTGAAGTCACCGCTAATGACATGATTTAGGATGTCAAGGCGTGACTGCAAGGATGCCTTCTTCAAGGAGTTATCAGTGAGTTTCTTGACTTCATCCTCCTTCAGGTCATAGGCGAAATCTTGTTGGGCACCAGAAGACTGGATGGTAAGAAGCTTCTTGTCCGCATCGATGATGATACCGTGGGATGCCAGGACTTCCTGCCATTTCTCATTGGAGAAGTACACATCGGAAGTGATGAGTTCCTTGTAAGGCTTGGCAGGTTCAGCTGGACGGGGACGGGTCAGCACAGGTGGGAAGTACGTCTGTAAGTCCTTCAGCGGATCTGATACCTGTTGGGCGGATTGCTGACCGCCTTTGTAATAATAGCCATAACCGCCACTTTTCATCTCGCCAGGCCTCTGACGACCGTCAGCATGTTCAATAACCATCGGCACATCACCATATCGGCGAATATGGAAGCCTGGCTGGTGACGAGGTGCCCATCCGAGAAAGCCTGGGCCAAAAGCATGGGGAGGCATGGGAAACGGCCTGCCATATTCCTCGGCTCCGGCTCTATAACCATGCAAACCCATGACGACACGGCCATTGACATTACGGGCAGCGACAAACGATGACGGCAAATCAAAGTCTTTACCGATGATGCCATTGAATACATTATAGGCTTTCTTATTGGCGTAGTTGGTGCCGCCTTCACCCAGGGCACGGAACTGCTGCTCACTGATGTCATAGCTCAGCAACGGTGAGTCATGTCCCTGGACAAGGAGCTTGTACTTCCCGTCTTCAACGGCAAGCTGTGCGTTCATGCCATTCCTGCGCAACAGGTCTTCCAACTGACGGGAAAGTCGGCCTCGGTACGGAAGCGATTCTGAACGGATGCTCATAGCACTTGTTACTTGTGAGATAACACTAGTTGGAGAGGCTCTCTTCAAAGAGTTCGTCACGGTAGGCCATGAAAGCCTGTGCTGATGCTTCACTGTTGGGATCCAGCGACTTCTCCTTACAATAGCGCTCATAGTCCTCCGTCAGTTCATCGGATTGCTGGGTCACGAAGTCCACTGCGGAAATGTTGCCCTCCTCATACTGCTCACGGAGGTCATCGTAATCAGGATAGTTCTTTTCCATATTGATTCGGTTTTTATTTGTGAATAAGTTATTCCTTGTTTTACTGGTGTCACCGCACAAATTGACGCTGTTCTTCCTCTACTTCGCCAACCTGAGGCTGTAAAATCTGCTCTTGCTGAGTATCCGGCTCTTGGAAGGTCATGCCATTCTGTTTGGCCAGACGTTCAAGAGCATCCATGATGTCTTTGGTGAAATTTCCCTCTGGCACGTAAGATAGCCTGCCGTCTTGGTTGACCCAACAGCCGTCATTGCCGAAGGAATATTTGGGCATTGTGCGCCTGACCGTATTCTCCCACTGGGCTGCCGTGCCGGGGATGACAATGACACCTGTGTCGATAAAGAGGTCAACGCCAATGGTTACGGGATCTTCACCGCCTTGCTCTGTCGCTTCCTTGATGGTTATCAGGTCTCCATCCCATATGCGCAGCAGGTCATCACCGGAAATGTCATACTCCATTGCAACAGCGGTTAGGTTTTTACCGATGGCTGGTGTGGGAACATAAATGACAGTATTCGTGTCTTTATCAAGTTGTACAAAAGCTTTGATACGTTGTGTGTCCTCGACTCCTTCTTGGGTAATGAAGGTGTCATTGATGTCTGCAACGATGACCTTGCCTTCCATGAGCGCGTTTTTCTGTTCCTCACCGAAGACAGCAAGATTGGCCTGTTTGAACCTCGGGTAGAATACGACATCAATACCTTCTTCTGTATCAACCAGGGAAAACTTGGCATAGCCACGGGTAACACCAAATGGCTGCTCAATACTGATCGGCAGCAAAGGCGATTTTCCTCCTCTTTCTATCGTCTCATGAACGAAATCAGGGAGGTCATAAATCATTCCCTCGGTCAAGCCGAACTCGCCAAGGATGTCAAGAGGATAGTCCTCACGGTAGAATTTCTTTTCTTCCATATAGTCGGTGAATTGAGATTTTGACATGGCAAAATTAGAGGGCATATCAAGTGTGATTATTCTATATGCGCTCAAAATCGTGATATTTGACCGCGTTTCTTTTTATTGGTTCTAACAAGTAAGGCCATTAGTACCAATAATTGATCTTCGGCTCAAAATAGTGGGATTGTTTTGCCTGATTTCCTTAGGAGCATAATTGTGATTTTATCTTTGCCGCAAGGTGGCGGAGATGGTTGGCTTGTACTGTCTGGTAAACTCATCCTTATCGCGGAAATGCCAGAACAACAGAGAAATCCGCTCGAACGCTTCCTTCTCTTGATGTATGCAACAGATGCAAGGGAAATTCAGACATACAAACAAAGTAGCGCATATGATTGCGTAGAAACATAAAGCGCCATTTAACAACAACCAATGATGTGTCAATATTTTGAAAGATTTTTTTGGCTATAAAACCTGCAAAAAGTGTTGCTTTTAGCAAAGATTATTGCTCAAAATTTTGATATATCACAGAAAATGATTACCTTTACATGAGAAAAACGACATTGTTATTAGCTATGTGCTTGGGCCTGTATTTTATGGGCAATGCACAACAACGAGAAGCGGCACCTTTCAACACGATTGGCAAGACGCAGACAAAAGAAATAGTGAGCGAGCCGACTGTAACGGAAACCTCTGAAGCAGTAGATGCCGACTCATTAAACGAGCAGGAATCAATGGGATCCGATACGACTACATACTATGTGCCTCTGATGGTGTCACTGCCATTGAAGGAGATAAAGGTGAACTCGCCCTTTGGAATGCGGCGAGATCCGATGAACAGAAAGAAAAGCCGCATGCACAACGGGCTTGACCTGAAAGCGAGGTTTGAGAATGTCTATTCGATGTTCCCAGGCACGGTCATAGCGGCATCCTACTCATCAAGCGGTGGGTACTATGTCACGGTGGATTATGGTGTATGCACCTGTTCATTCCTGCACCTGTCTAAGATTGAAGTTTCCAAAGGGCAACGTGTAAGTGCCGGACAGAAGATTGGTGTCAGTGGCAACACCGGCAAGCGGACAACTGGACCGCACTTGCACCTGTCCTGTAAATGGAGCGACACGGGGAAATATTTCGATCCCAAGGTGCTGCTACGGTTCATTACTAACGAATTGCTGAAATACAGCAAAACATGTTTATGATGATGGGAGTTGTACTGATCATACTATTCATCGTGTTTGTCCTGAACAGAGCCGGGAAACGACACAAAAAGAATAATCGGACAACCCGACATGGGAAATCCGATTGGGAAAGAGAATGTGATGATGGCGGAAAGTTCTTCGGATGGTGATCCTTATCATAATGGCACTAAGTTATTTATTGTCAAACACTTCCATTGAAGCACACTTTCTGCCCTTAAGTCCAGTGGCGCCAAGAGAAATGATTCTCTCTGCTTCATTAAGCGCGTCATCAC
Source organism: uncultured Prevotellaceae bacterium (assembly GCA_900317325.1). Classification (GTDB taxonomy): domain Bacteria; phylum Bacteroidota; class Bacteroidia; order Bacteroidales; family Muribaculaceae; genus Sodaliphilus. Next base: position 4,816 of record ONGE01000003.1, on the reverse strand, counting down.
CACTGAGTGCTGCAACCGAAAGAATCTCATTTTCTCCAAGTTCTGTTGTCACCGTCACTTTATAGTGGTATATTGTCTTAACGCCACCAGTCTGTAATACACGCTTAACCATCTCCGATTCCCATGTAAAGACTGATGCGGGGGCTTTTCGAGTGTTCTTCAGCAATTTTACCTTTACAGACGCATCCGTGCCATCAGGATTGACCTTACGGAAACGCAAACAACCACAAACACATGCCCAAATGGGTGGGCGGCGTGGGATGTTATCACCTCCCATGATGCCCTCCTTTCTGTATTCAAGAGCGAAATCTATTTCAGTCATGATACCTGTGCCATAGATAATATCTACAACACGTTCACCGCAAATAGGACATTTTGTCGGTTTGCGTTTCACATTAATGATTCTTGATCGTACTAACATAACTTATGCGAATTAATGAACTATTCTATTTTAGACGAAACTATAGGTGTCAATCCACGATATTAAAGTGTTTTAGACACTGTAACGGGCAAAGATTCCGCCGAGAATTATTCCTGTAAACGATTTATTCTGGACATGATGATTTGCCCATATCTGTCTTTCATATCTTCACTGAGGAAAGAACCATGAATTAACGATGTCCATTTGGGAATCGCTTTACGCATATTATCAATTAGACGCAGCACAACGTTTGCCTCCAGCCCCATTGTTGTTGCAGACCTCAGGAAATCATTCAGTTTCAAATTCGACTTTTTGCCAGACAATGATAGAGCCAATTCTTCCTTGTCCTCAGGATTGGCAATGGCTACATTGATAAGGTCATAGGCGGGAGAAAGCTGATAGCCATTCAAGGGCCGGTAAAGCGAGAAATTCTTCAAATGCATGTCATTATTACCCGTCACGAAGCAGAACAGCAATACCTGCATATAGTTCGTAAGATCGAGTTTAGGCATGTCGCAATGCTGCTTGATGACTTTTGCTATCTGTTCATGAGAGCCTTTGTATTTATACTCTGTGGGATGCAACGTCAACTGGCACATGTCTTCCATGTCTATCTTCTCACCATTCTTTGTACGGTCTATGCGTTTGGTGATATAGCCAAGTTTCCCATCTGCCAGGCGAATGAGGCTATGGGGAACAACACGAATCTTAATTACTTCAGCAAGATGCATGGTCAGGTCCTCATTTTCAGGCAGCTGCGGATACATATCTGTCTGTGGCTTAAATATGTATTCACCCCACAAACCTACTATTGTCAATCGGCTGCAACCTTCATGTTTGTTGAGATTTAATGACAGTTTAGGCTGCACACCTGTCAGCGAAGTTTGAGCGCGAATTACCTGCTCGGCTAACTGGTCGAGGTCTTCATGACGATATTCCAGTAAAGGCGCTTCGCGCATTCCGAAGAATTTTCGGGCACATTGAGGATGGAAATCCCGCTGACCTTTCTCCAACTCTTTATAGCAATATAAACATTTACACATTATTCCTGCCCTCCATTGTTGATAGGAACTACACTAATGGAACCGATGCATTCCTTGCAGCAGAGCATCAGCAACGACATGCGGTCAAGAATGCTGACATCGGTATTTCTTAGAGCGATATCAAGCAACCAGCCTTCGGGAATCAATCCGTCGAAGAAAGGAAAAAGAACAGGACTGACAAATGCATCAGCCTGTAAGGGAAGCGTAAGACTAATGGGACAGGCATCTTCTCGATGAAGGTACGAACCCTCATAACAGAACCGGTATTCGCCACCATCTTCAGTAAGTATGCCTGCAAGTATGCCCTTCCTATATATCTCTGCTTGTTTCATGTCCTTTTGGTTGCCGTCAATTCATAGTTAAACAGATCGAGGAGCTGGTTGACCTTATCCATTCTCAGTGATGGTTTGCCCTGCTCCAGATTGCGCACGAAGCTTAGTCCGACTCCCGACTTCATTGCAAGGCCTTCTTGCGTGAGGCCATGTTCCTTGCGTAAAGCCTTTACAATCATTGATAATTTGGTCTTCTCCATAAAAATTATATTATTTCGAATGCAAAATTACGAAATAATCCTGATTTTATATCATTTCGGATATAAAAAATTAGATTTTTAACAATTATATATCATTTCGAGTATAGTTCAGATAAAGAGAAAGTGATGATGGCGGAACCGTTAATTGTGTCGACACTGTCGACACAATCTGTTTACCATATTATGCACGACGGCCATCAAGAACAAATGAATCAATGCTTTTGCCTATATGCCAATACATCATCGTCAATGCGTTATTGACAGAAACGGCCACACTCTGTTTTGCTTCATCAATAATTCGACAAATATTCATGGATAATCAAATCGACGATGACATAATAAGGAATGATAAAATATAGACCTTCGTCACTCAACCATTCAAAAAAATGTCAAAAACTGATTTCTAACCGACATTTCAGTTTTCAATTCAGGTTTGGCTCCGTCGGATTGTTTTTCCTATGCAAAGGTAATGTCTTCTGAAAGAACGCCAAGTACCACGTAGTTATCTGAAAGGAATTTGACGGCAGCCTTCCACAGATTGCCTACAATCGGGGTGTTCCATCAAATCCCTTTCATATTACTTGTCTCATCTTTCCATGGGAAGACTACCTTTCTTGCAACGTAAAAAACAATTCCCGACGGAGCAATAGCTTCGATAAAAGGGAAAAGAATAATAAGAGTTTAACGGTTTAACAGCGAGAAAGATGAGAGAACGTGATTTTAACATCTGCAAGGTAGAAATACCGATGTATGAAAGGTATGACAAGGCTGTCGAAAATAACGACGCTGAAGAACTGGCATGGTTCGCTCAGTTTGGCTCTGAGAAATGGGAATGCCAGATGATCACCAATGCCAGGACATACGAGCAGTTCCTGATGTGTGGCTACAAAGAGAAACCTGTTTTTAATGAATATGGGTGGCTTGAAAACGGTAATTGCATGAGCTTGAAAGAAAAGACTGAACATGTTCAAGTGTTCAAAGATGGCACCTTCAATGCTGAAATCATGTTGCTGCAACACCCTAACGGCAAATGGATTGGCACTTTATGTTATAGCCTTTCCATCTGTGGTGGAGGTTCATACCCCAGCATTTGGGAAAAGCAGTACGACACAAGAAGAAACGCGCTGAATGCAACACTTGACAAGCTCATTGGCTATGTGGAAAGCAGCACTGTCCAAAAAGACCGAAAGTATTTGCCGCTGATAAAGAAAATGCGGGCTTCAACAGGCCAGTTATCACTATTCGACGATTTTTAATAACATGTTTAATCGGAGGGATGAAACAAGTCCTCCACAACACCTAAACAATATGAACAATATTTTTACAGACAACCCGGACTTCTACCCGACACCGAGAGAGGTCATTGAGAGAATGATGATGGACGAAAGCGTGTGTGGCAAGACTGTTCTTGAGCCATCGGCAGGGAAAGGCAACATCGTGGATTGGCTCAATGAAAACGGATCAGCACAAGTCATCGCCTGTGAGAAAGACCCGAACATCCGCAAACTGCTGAACGGAAAATGTGAAATCATTGCTGATGACTTCCTTTCCGTCACGTCCGAGCAGGTAAGCCACATTGACTACATTGTAATGAACCCGCCATTTAGCGAGGGTGCCAGGCATATCCTCCATGCCTTTGACATCGCACCGGCAGGATGTACTATTGTGGCATTATGCAATGATGATAACCTCGAAAGAGGATGGCGATACGAGAAAAACAAGCAGCTTATAGAGACGGTGAAACTCTATGGGCGCAGAGAGTATCTCGGTGACGTGTTCAGCAAGGCTGAGCGTCAGACTAATGTACATGTGGCGCTTCTAAAACTCTATAAGGAGGGCGAAGGAAAGGATGAATTCGCTGGCTATTTCTTCTCACAGGTGGATGAGGACATCGCAAATATGAATAAGAGGGAAGGAATCATGCAATACAACATCGTGCGTGACCTTGTAAACCGATATGTGGCGGCAGTGAAACTCTTCGACGAGACACTGGCAGCAGCCAACAAAATCAATGAGACTGCCAAATATCCCGATGCTGAGGGTTATGACTACATCCCCATCAAATTCGGAACCATGACAGGAGGCTACAGCGGTGATGAGAAAGTGGTAACGCATCAGCAGTACAAGAAAGAACTCCAGAAATACTACTGGCGCATTATTTTCAAGAAACTGCACATGGAGAAATATGCCACGAAGCAACTTCGAGAACAGATTAACCGCTTCATTGAGCAACAGACCAACGTGCCTTTCACCATGGGGAACATCTATCGTGTTATCGACATGGTGATACAGACCAACGGACAGCGGATGCAAACAGCGTTGCTTGAAGCCTTTGACCTTATCTGCTCCTTCTCGGCTGATAACAGCACCGCAGGGGAAAAATGGAAAACCAATGCGAACTACATGGTCAATCGCAAATTCATAGTACCGTATATGTGCAATGGCTATCACGACCGCTATGTGTTTCATGGCGCAGGCTATGGCGGTTATTGCACGAAAAACGGCAAGGAGGCATATCCCACGGTGCAGTTAGATGGTTATAACATCGAGCAGCTGGAGGATATCTGCAAGGCTTTGTGCTACATCACATGCACGAACTATGACAATGTTCCAGGATTACACTGCCACCATGACCGCGAAGCATGGGGTGAGTGGTTCGTGTGGGGTTTCTTCCGTTGCAAGGCATACAAGAAAGGAACGATGCACTTTGAGTTCCTTGACGAAGATGTGTGGTATAAATTCAACTGTGAGGTTGCCAAGCAAAGAGGATGGGCTTTGCCGAAGAAAACCGTCAGCCGACAGAAGATGCACATGAGCGCA
>ONGE01000015.1 GCA_900317325.1 uncultured Prevotellaceae bacterium | reverse complement strand
GTGAGGGTCCCACCTCTTCCCATTCCGAACAGAGAAGTTAAGCCTCACCACGCCGATGGTACTGCGAAAGTGGGAGAGTAGGTAACCGCCCCCTAAGAGGGAGTCAATCGTCAAGGTTGGCTCCCTCGTTTTTTTGTTGCCTGTAACGGATAAAACGGAAATGACGGATGTAACGGAATGTAGATAATCTAGATGTTCTAGATATTCTAGGGTCTCTAGATCGTCTAGATCTTCTAGAAGTTGTTGATGATGAGGTGGTGCGGTGGTGATGCAGCGGTGGTATTATAAACAATGAGGGGTGATGCCGTTGTGGCACCACCCCTCACTGTTGTAGGGTAGTAGGAGTTACCAGATGATGACGCGGTCGGCGGGATCACGCCACATGGGCATCTCGGGTTGGATGTTGAATGCGTTGAAGAACTCTTCCAGGTTGCGGATGGCTACATTCACGCGGTTTATGCCCAGGCTGTGCGGGTCAACCTTGGTGCGGCGCAGCATCTCCTCCTTAGTGATGTTGGCTGCCCACACGTTGGCATAGCTCAGGAAGAAACGCTGATCGGGTGTGAAGCCGTCAATCTTCTTGTCGCCCTTGCCCTGCTCGGTCTTCTTGAATGCGCTGTAAGCGACACGCAGGCCACCATGGTCGGCAATGTTCTCGCCCATAGTGAAGGTGCCGTTGGCATGCACGTCATCGGCAACAATCTCGGCGCTGTACTGCGCACCCAGCTTATTGGCCAGTTCCTGGAACTTGGCAGCATCTTCGGCCGTCCACCAGTCCACCATGTTGCCGTTGTGGTCGAAGTTGCGTCCCTGGTCGTCAAAACCGTGGGTCATCTCATGGCCGATCACCACGCCGATGGCGCCATAGTTGCAGGCTTCGTCGGCATTGGGGTCGAAGTAGGGCGCTTGCAGGATACCTGCGGGGAAGCAGATTTCGTTACTCGAGGGCTCGTAGTAGGCATTGACGGTCTGCGGTGTCATGAACCAGCGTTCCTTGTCAACGGGTTTACCCAGTTGAGCATATTCATATTCGGCTTGGAAACGACGTGCAGCCATGATATTCTCCCAATAGCTCTTGCCGGGATCGATGTCCAGTGCACTGTAGTCACGCCACTTGTCGGGATAACCGATCTTTACGGTAAAGCTGTTGAGTTTTACCAGAGCATTGACCTTAGTCTTGGGGCTCATCCACGAGAGGGTAGCAATGTGTTCGCCCAGGGCTTTTTTCAGGTTGTCAACGAGTTGTTGCATCTTCTTCTTGGAGTCGGCAGGGAAGTATTTAGCCACATAGAGCTGACCCACGGCTTCGCCCAGCAGGGTGTTAGGCACATCCAGGGAGTGTTTCCAGCGTGGCATCTTCACCTGCTTGCCCGACATGGCACGGCTGTACATGTCGAAGTTGGCGTCGGCAAAGGCATCACTCAGATAAGGTGCTGCGGCGTCAACATACTTGAAGATGAGGTACTCCCTGACATCCTCTTCCTTAAGGGTCTTCATCATCTCGTTGACCTTGGCCAGCGACTTGGGCTGGAAGACGCACACCTTGTCAAGTTCGCTGATGTCGAGTCCTGCAAAGTATTGGCTCCAGTTGATATTGGGATAGTCGGCTCTGAGCTGATTCAGCGAGGTGACGTTATAGAGCTTGCTGTAATCGCGGGTCTCCTCGCGTGTCATGGCCACCTTAGCCAGAGCCGTCTCAATGGCCATAATGTGCTGTGCGGCCTTTTTAGCGTTGCCCTTTTTGTAACCGATGAGTTGGAAAAGTTGTTGAATGTAGTTGATGTAAGCGTTGCGCACCTTAACGGTGTTAGCGTCATTGTCCAGATAGTAGTCACGGTCTCCCATACCCAGTTCGCCTTGCATGAGGTAAAGCATGTTGCTGTTGGAGTCCTTCAGATCGGCCATCACCGATGAATTGAAGAAAGGAGCGGCAATGCCCATGTGCTGATAGGCAATGGCGGCCATGAAATCGCTGCGAGTGAGTGTCTTGAACTGGTCAATGCCTTCTTTCAGCGGGGCCATACCCTCTTGATTAAGTCTCACGCTGTCCATGCCTTGGGCATAGAGGTCACCCACTTTCTGCTTGATGCTGCCACGCGGATTGTTGGTGCCCAATGTGGTGATGATGTCCTTGACCTGATTGCGACTATTCTCGGCAAGCTGGTCAAATGTTCCGAAACGCGCATACTGCGGGTCGAGCGGGTGGTTGAGTTTCCATCCACCGCAAGCATACTGATAGAAATTCTCTCCGGGACGGGTTTGAGGATCCAGATTGTTGCGGTCAACAGCGGTAATGCCGTTATTGGCTACTGCAGCCATGGCTGCGAGTACCATGATTAAGCATGTGATTTTTCTCATTCTTTTTTGTGTTTAAAGATTATTGTGTTAATATCTTGATTGTCAATTGGTTGTTACATATTTCTGAGTTCGTTGACCATATTCAAGAGCAACGCTTCCATCTGGTCATATCCCCTGGCATTGGGATGCACACCGTCCTCGGTATATCCGTGGAACAATGAACTTCCGTCCACACTCATTGAGGGATAGTAGTCGATGAGCGGTAACTGGAGCTGGCCGGCGTATTCCTTGATGCGCTGGTTGAGGTGCTGGATCTTGGACACAACATCCTTGGCTGACGGATTCCAGCAGAAACTGTCACAAGGCAATACTGTCGAGAGCACAACTGTGATGCCGTGAGCCGTGGCCAACTCGGTCATCGATTTGATGTTATCCATCGTGATGTCTTCTTCATAGGGTCCGTTGTTCTCGGCAATGTCGTTGGTACCACAGTTGATGACCACAATGCGGGGATTGAGGTTGATGACGTCTTGGCGAAAACGCGCCAGCATCTGAGACGACACTTGTCCGCCGATGCCGCGACCCACCAGGTGGTTGTTCTTGAAAAAGTCGGGATGTGTCTCCTCCCAAAACTCGGTGATGGAGTTGCCCATGAGCACGACACGCATCGGGTCGGGCTGGGCTTCTTGCAGTTCGAGGTTGGATTGGGCGTAGCGTGCTTTATTGGCCCAGTCGGGAGTCTGGGCTGCTCCATTGAAAAAAAGATTCCAGAATACCATTGTAATAATGAGTAACCTTTTCATGATTCCATACATGATTTGATTCAAAGCCCAAAGGTACAAATTATCCTCGTTTTTGAATCATCATTTGGTCAAAAAAGAACCTTATGTCATGACTGTCACTTCATTTACAGACTCAGTAAGTTATACAGCCATTTCTTCCATTTTGAAGGCTGACTGTTTCGCTCCATCGTGTTACCATACTCAATGTGGGACTCGGCATCCATGTTCGAGATACTCTGGTTGATAAGTCGTTCTGCTTGTTGGTACTCGGCGTTTTGAGTCGTCTTGTTTGTTTTTGCAGGGGTTGGCATAGCAGTTTAGTCGGGTTTAAAAGAATCAGTGCCTTTTATTGGCTACTTATTCTTGGGTTGTTAATTAAATCCAGGCCGTCCATGTTTTTGCGGAATTGTTGTGGACTGACGCCAAACTGTTGCTTAAACGCTTTGGAGAAATGTGACAGCGTCTGGAAACCGCAACGGTTGGCGACAGCTGTCATGGGAGTGTCTTCGGTGCTGATGATGCGCCGTGCGTAATTCAGGCGCACCTGTAGCACAAAGGCCACTGTGGTCATGCCGGTGATTGACGCGATGCGGTTGCGCAGTTGTTTGCGGCTCAAGGACAAGGCTGCTGCAATGCTGTCAATGTCAAGGTCGGCATTTTCTTTGGTCATGTGGACATGTATAATGTCAACGAGTTTATTGATGAAATCTTGATCTTCCTTACTCATCGGTTTGGCACCTGAATCGGCCGGCACGGCGCCGCTTGCTTTCTGATAGCGTTCGCGCAGCATCATCCGTTGCTCGATGAGGTGCTCGGCTTGTAGGCACAACTCATCGGAGTTGAACGGTTTAACCAGCACGATATCGGCACCAGCCTGCAGGCATGCCAATCGCTCTTTTTCGCTGTTGCTGTTGGTCAGGGCGATGATGGGAATGTGGTTGAGGGATGCACTGTTGCGCACTTTCTGGATTAATTGTTTTCCATCCATGACAGGCATGATGATGTTGCTGATGATCAGGTCAGGCACCATGTCTTGGGCTGTTTGCCACGCTTCTTGCCCGTCGCGTGCAAACCTCAGGTTATATTTCTTGTTGAGCAGGCTGGCAATGAAGAAGGCCACATCGTCGTTGTTCTCGACAATGAACACCAGGGGGTTGTGCTTGCCGTTCTTGGGTTGGCGTATCAGATTCTCGGCCATCGTGTGGCTGTCACTTGTTGTGTCTTGTGCAGGGTCTTCGTCATATCGGACGGGGAACTCGATGGTGAACGAGGAACCTTGTCCCAAGTGGCTGTCGATATTGATGGTGCCATTCATCGCGTTGACAATCTGATTGACCAGCGACAATCCCAGACTTGTGTCCACACCGTCATCGCCATTCATCGACTGGGTCATGGGTTCAAACAGGCGGTTGATCTCTTCGGTGGGAATCCCCTTGCCGGTATCTGAAACCTCGAGTCTCATTCGTGAGGATTCGATGGGTGTCATTTTGACAGTGACTCTGCCGTTGCGTGGCGTGAATTTGATGCCATTATCGATGAGGATGTGTAGAATCCTGCGCAGGTAATCGGGAGCAAAGGTCACCATCAGGGAGTGGACAGGCGAGAGGAATTCCAGATTAATCAGTTTCTGTTGGGCCGCATCGGTATAGTTGTCGACCAGCAATCTGGCAAACATCATGATGTCTCCTCGCTTGAGATCGGGTTTCTCGATGGCTGTTTGAATGTTCTCGATATCCAGCAGTTGATTGACCAGTCCCAGCATGTTCTGCCCGTGGTTGATAATCATCTCACCCAGCCGCTTCTCCTCGGCATTGGTCTTGCTGCTGGAGAGCAGTTGCTGGCCGGCGCCCATCACGACCGATAGGGGATTCTGCAGTTTGACAGTGATATTGTTGAAGAAGCGGTTTCTCAAGTCTTGTGTCTGCTGTTGTATCCTCAATGCATTATTGACCTTGCGACGTGAGTATAAAACTCCAGCCAGGAGAGCCACCAGCATGGTCACCAGAGCGAAACCTCCCCATTTCAACACTTGCATGAACAGCTTGTTTTTATTGTCGAGTTCGGTCTGCTCGGTGATCTGGTTGGTGGTCTCGATGACCTTGATGCGTGTTGCAGCCATCTCGGACACCATCGAGTCATTGAGCTCAGAGTAACGTTCCAGATGCAGCAGTGCCCCTTTAGGATTGCTTTCTCGCATGGCCTCCCACAAGCCGCGCTCGGCGATGCGCTCCACCTTGGGGGAGCCGCATTTGATGCTTTGTTCCAGTGCCATCTTGTAGTAGTCGATGGCTTCCTGCTGATTGTTTGTCTTGAGTTTGATGCTGCCAAGCTGGTTGTAAGCTATAGCGAGAGAGTAGGTGATACCGTTGTTTTTGAGCGTGGGAATGGCCTGCTCTATGATTTGCTGTGCTTCGCTCAATTTGCCCATCGCCTCGAACACAGTGCCCATCTGCACCATTCTGATGGCTGCTTTCTCGGGCCGAGGGTCTTTCTTGTCGATCTTGTAGGCTTCGTTGATGGCAGCGATGGCTTTGTTGAGTTCGTTGTTAAGGAGGTACAGTTCGCTGGCCAGTCCCAATCTTGTTGCCAGACGGTCGGTGCGATTGAGTTTCCGCTCAATGGCGATGGCTTTTTCGGCATATTGGATACCTTGAACGGGTTGTTCAACTGCCAGGTATATCGCTGCCAGCGTGTGCAAGTCGCTGCTGATGAGTTCGGGCTTGTTGAGTTTCTTGTCGATTTCGTAGGCCGTGAGAAGGGTCTTGAGGGCTTCGTCATAGTCTCCGATCCTGTATTGGGCATTGCTGAGCATTCCCATCACGTCGCTCTGGAACTTGGACGGTTTTTTCTTGTCCATCACGTCGCGGGCTTTCTCACCCTCGGTGAGCGCGTTTTCATACTGTCCCATGTCATAGTAATGCTCAGCCATGAGGTAATGCATGATGGCTTCCACCATGTTGTCCTTGGTGGACTTGTCGCATTGGTACAGTGTGTCGGTGATTTGTTCCTTGTAGAGGTGTTGTGACACGGCATTCACGAGGTCGGGCCTCTGGCCGGCCTCGGCATTAATGAAAACAAGGTACAATGAATCCACCGTCTCGCCTCGCATCGGCAGGTGAAAGGCAATCAGCGGTATAGCGGCCAGCAGCAGGTGTGTCAGGAATCGCTTCAAGTATTGTATGCCAGCGCGTTTTCTCATTATGATGCAAAAATACTGCTTTTTTTTGAGCAATGCTTACTTTTTATTGTTTTTTATGCCTCTTGTGCTGAAAAATCTTCAATCGGCAGTTTGATGCACATTCACATGATGAACAGGGGGGCGGACAGCGGCAAATCAATCCTGATGTGGCATGAAATTTGCTGTATTCTATAATAATGACTAAATTTGTCATCCAATAATAAAGATACATCCCGTCATGGCAGACATTCATTCCAATCAAGGAACAGGCACCGGTGCCAAGACACGAGAGCGTGTCTTGATCGAGGAGCCGCATCATTATAAGGTGATTTTTCACAACGATGACTTCACGACGATGGAGTTTGTGACCGAGGTGCTCAAGCAGGTATTCGGCAAACCGGCTGACGAAGCTGTCGTGCTGATGATGAAAGTGCATCGTGAGGGTCAGGCCGTAGTGGGTGTTTACACCTATGACGTGGCGATGACCAAGGCCTGCCAGGCCATGGCAATGGCACGTGACGAGGGCTTCCCGTTGAAGGTCACCTGTGAACCCGAGTAACTGAACTTCAAGAACAAAACAGAGAAATACACCATATCAGTAATATGCCTTACGAATTTGAATTATCGGATCATCTCAGTGCGCTGCTCAATGATGCAGTAGCTCTCGCCAGCGTGAACAGGGATACATTAATTACGCCTGAGCACGTGTTGCTGGTGTCGCTCAACGACAGCAAGGTGGTCGCAGCCATGAATGAAGTCACCAGCGAAGACCAGCTTGCCGCCGTTGTCAAGAAACTGCGGGAGCGCATAGCCGGCATGGAACACGTTCCTGACGATGAATCTGATGTCAAGATAATGTATTCCTATCAGTATCACATGCTCATGAAGGGATTGGAGCTTCAGTGTTCCAGTTCCGGCATTGATGTTGCCGATGTGCCCCACCTGCTGCACGTGATGATGGAATTGAAAGACTCCTTTGCAGCCAACTGTTTGCACGCGCTGGTGCACAAGGAGGATGTTGGCGTCTTCATGGCGGCATTGAACGATTACTGTGATTCCGAGGAGCCCATTGATGATGCAGATAGTGGTGATGATGCCGAGCAAGGCCAGGCACCGAATGCTTCGGCCTCGGGCGCTTGGCGTGACTATGTGTTGTGCATCAACGATCATGTTGGCGACCACAACCCGCTCATCGGGCGTGAGGCTGAGCTGGACCGTACCATCCAGGTGCTGTGCCGCAAGGACAAGAACAACCCGCTACACATCGGTGATCCCGGTGTGGGCAAGACCAGTATCGTCTACGGCTTGGCGCAGCGCATCATCGACGGCAACGTGCCCGAGACGTTGGCCGGTGCCAAGATCTATCAGCTGGACATGGGGTCACTCATTGCAGGCACGCAGTTTCGTGGTGATTTCGAGAAACGCCTCAAGACGGTGATGAAGGGTGTCGCTGCCGAGAAAGGCTCCATCCTCTATATCGACGAGATCCACAACATTGTGGGCGCCGGACAGACCGGCGAAGGCTCAATGGATGCCAGTAACTTGCTCAAGCCTTATCTCGAGGGAGGAAAGGTTCGCTTTATCGGCGCGACGACCTACGAGGAGTACAACCGCTACATCATGCGCAACAAGGGCCTGATGCGCCGTTTCCAGCAAGTCCCCATCGATGAGCCGACCATCGAGGAAACGATGAAGATTATCCAGATGCTGAAAGCGTCCTACGAGGAATTCCACCAGGTGAAATATGATGATGATGCGCTGGAATTGGCCGTCACCGGCAGCGCTCGTCACATCACTGACCGCTACCTGCCCGATAAAGCCATCGACCTGATTGACGAAGCCGGTGCTTGGGTGCAGATGAATCGCAAGGAAGGAGAAGACCGCCGCGTTGACAAGGCTCTCATTGCCAGCGTGCTGGCGCGCATTGCCAAGGTTGACGCCCTGACGATGGACGAGGAGGATAACGGCCGACTCGAGACGTTGGAACCGCGCATCAAGGAGAAGATTTATGGCCAGGATACAGCGGTGAATCAGGTTGTTGAGGCCGTTCAGATGTCCAAAGCAGGCCTCACCGACGAGAACAAACCCCTGGCATCGCTCCTGTTTGTGGGTCCCACAGGTGTGGGCAAGACCGAAGTGGCGCGGGTTCTGGCCAAGGAGATGGGTGTGGAACTGGTGCGCTTTGACATGAGCGAATATGTCGAGAAACACACGGTGGCCAAACTCATCGGCTCGCCTGCGGGCTATGTGGGATATGACGATGGTGGCCTGTTGACCGATGCCGTGCGCAAGCACCCTGACTGCGTGCTGCTGCTCGACGAGATCGAGAAGGCTCACGACGATATCTTCAACCTGCTGCTGCAGGTGATGGACTATGGCACGTTGAGCGACAACAAGGGTCGCAAGGCCGTCTTCCGCAACGTGGTGCTGATCATGACCAGCAACGCGGGCGCTCAGTTCGCCCATCAGGCTACGGTGGGCTTTGCCTCGAGAGTCACAGCTGGCCAGGCCATGCTCAAGCAGGTGAAGAAAACATTCAAGCCCGAATTCATCAACCGCCTCTCATCGATTGTCGTGTTCAATGATATGGACCGAGTGATGGCGGGGATGATTCTGGACAAGAAGCTGCGCGAACTGCAGGAGATGCTCACCCCCAAGGGTGTGACGCTCAAGTTGGGTGAAAAGGCCCGCGAGCAGCTGTTGCAGGAAGGTTACAGCCAGGAATATGGAGCCCGCGAGATGGATCGCGTTATCCACAACCACCTCAAGTCCAGGCTGGTGCGCGAAATCCTGTTCGGCTCGCTCAAGCAAGGCGGAGAATATGTTGTTGATGACCTTGGATTGACCGAATAAAGAAGAAGATGATATTTCAACTGAGTGATGACATCGTTTTCCCTGACCCCAGGATGGGCGAGGAGGATGGCCTGCTGGCAGTGGGCGGTGACTTGAGCGTTGACCGGTTGATTCTGGCCTACAGCTATGGCATTTTCCCGTGGTTCTCGTTCCGTGACTGGCCCGAACCTGCATGGTATTGTCCCATGCAGCGTTTTGTGGTCTTCCCCGACGAGATTCACGTTTCTCACTCGATGCGCACACTCATGAACAAGGGCATCTATCGGGTGACCTTCAATCGTGATTTTGACGGTGTCATCCAAGGCTGCAGCCAGGTGGACAACAGGTATTACATGGCCGGAGCTTGGCTTGATGAGAACATGATGACTGCTTATCGCGAGCTTAACCGACAGGGCTACGCCTGCAGCGTCGAGGTGTGGAACAAGGCTGGTGACCTTGCGGGAGGACTTTACGGGGTTGTGATGGGTGATTGCTTCATCGGCGAGAGTATGTTTTCCCGTGAGCCCAACACCTCCAAGTTGGCGTTGATTCATCTTGCGAAATTCATGCAGCGCATCGGTGGCAAGCTGATAGACTGCCAGTTGGAAACCCCTCATCTCAAGTCGATGGGTGGCCGCTTCATCCCTTATGTTGAATATATGGAATACCTCAACCCTGAGGGGTTGAAGGAACTCAACAAGGGCCCTCTGACAACGATTGTGGATGAAGAGACCCCGAGTGAACAGATTGATGGTGAACAACAGTGATTGTCACCGAATTGAACAAACCTGTTAAGGCCGACACCTCAAGTGTTCGGCCTTTTCTTTTTTAGTCATCGGGGTTGTCGTTGCCGTGTTTCAAGATGGGGTGCAACAGCCAGCTTGTCAGCATGATCAACAGCGGCGAGACGGCGAGTATCATGACGGCAGTGATGGCGGCCGACTGAGATGCGATGACCTTGCTCTGGAGACTGCCCGCGTAGCCGGCGGCCCCGGCGGCGATGAGTGCAATCACCAGTGCCGACAATAGCAGGATTGTCACGCGCTTGTCATGCTTGACGGGCTTCTCGTGTTTGGCCATGAACAGGGCGATGCCTTGACCGATAAGGACCGCCGCCAGGATCATCACGACAATCCATGAAGTCTGGGCCATGGTGGTGAAGCATGCGATGAGCACGGCGAGTACGGTAAGGCGCTTGATTGAAGTGAGTTCACCGCTCTGCCTGAGCCAGGTGTTGTAGCGATGGTTGGAAAAACCGTTCAGCTGTTGCATCAGCGAGTCCCAGCGCAACATGGCGCACAGGGCGAATAACGCGGCTGCCAGCAAGGTGAGATTGGCGATAATTGTCATCATTATTTCAAGTCTTTATGGTTACGGCTACAAAAATACGCAGAAATTTCCGGAACTCGCACAACAGTTCGCAAAAAACAAATCAGATGAGAGATGGAACGAAGTCCGAAAAAATGTGTACCTTTGTGATGGATATGGGTCAGGATTGGCTGGTATCCTTTTTCTCGACGGAATCACAAACTACAAGGGCCGATAAGGAGTGTTCCATCACTTCTCGTCCCCGAATAATAAAAACATAGAATAAAATGAACAGGATTGCATTAGTGACTGGCGCGACGAGTGGCATCGGTGAGGCCTGCGCGCGCAAATTGGCCGAGATTGGCTACAACATGATTATTACGGGCCGCAAGGCCGAACGCCTGGATGCGCTTGCCCGTGAACTGTCGGAATTGGGCGTTGGGGTGATCACCCTTGAGTTCGATGTGAGGGACCGCGAGGCTGCCGCTGCAGCTATCAACAGCCTGCCTGCCGAATGGCAAGAGATTGATGTGCTGGTCAATAATGCAGGTGGTGCATTGGGCCTGGAGCCTGAATATGAGGGTAACTACGAGGATTGGGATACGATGATCGACACCAACATCAAGGGCCTGTTGACGATGACCCGCCTCATCGTGCCCGGCATGGTGAAGCGCGATCGCGGCCATGTGGTGAACATCGGCAGTGTGGCAGGCGATGCCGCCTATGCAAACGGCAACGTCTATTGCGCCACCAAGTCGGCCGTGAAGGCCCTGAGCGACGGTCTGCGCATCGATGTGGCTCACACTAAGGTACGCGTGACTAACATCAAGCCCGGCTTGGTCGAGACCAATTTCTCGGTCATCCGTTTCCACGGTGACAAGGAAAAGGCCGATAACGTGTATAAAGGTATCGAACCGCTGAGAGGCGAGGACATCGCCCAGTGTGTCGCTTTTGCCGTGAGCGCTCCTGCTCACGTCCAGATCGCCGAACTGCTCGTCTTGGCCACCCATCAAGCCAGCGGTAGTGTCATCCACCGCCAGTAATATCCGGCAAACGACAGGAACTTATCAAAAAAAAATTTATTCAAACTACTTGAACAACTTAAAACAACATCTACAACATGATTAATTGTTGTTAGAGTTGTTCCTTGTTGTTCAAGTAGTTTGATATTTTTCTGTTGTTTGGATTTTATGCGATGTTGGGGCTCTCGAGGCCGTAGTGGCGCTTGCGGTCCATCCACAGCAGCAGGCTTGAGGCGATGATGGCACCCACGCCGATGATGCCGAAGATGATGAGCGAATGCGTGTAGTCCACCTGCTCGCCCACGGTGTTGCGTTCCAGCACTTTACCGATGAGCACGGGGATGAGCATCAGGCCGATGTTCTGGATGTAATAAATGATGGAGTAGGAGGTGCCCAACTGCTTCATCGGCACGATTTTGGGCACGGCGGGCCACAGGGCGGCGGGCAGCAGCGAGAAAGCGATGCCCAGCACACACATCAGTGTCACTGCTATCCAACTGGAGTTGAGTGGCATGGCGAACACGAACAGGGTGATAGTCAGCAATACGCTGCCGATGACCATCATCGTGGCACCGCGGCCCTTGTTGTCGAACCACGCGCCGAACAGCGGCGTCAGCACGATGCTGGTATAGGGGAGGATAGAGGGGATGGCTCCGGCCAACTCGGCCTCGACACCATACTTGGAGATCATGAGTTTGGTGGCGAAGTCCAGGAAGGGGTAGAGTGCCGAATAGTAGAACATGCACAGCAGGGTGATAAGCCAAAAACCCGGATTCTTTATCGTGATTTTCATGTCTGAGAAGTGGAACTTCTCGTCATCACCTTGGGCAATCTCTTGCTTGCCCTGCTCCTTGTCCAGGCGGCGGTCCATCGTGCAGTAATAGAGGTAGGCGATGAGTCCAACGCCCACACAGAATACGCCGATAAGCAGCGGTTTGGGAAGCCCCCAGTTCAAAGCGATGGGAAGGCTGAAGTTGAGCGCCAGTGCAGTGCCCAGACGTGCCAAGGCCACCTGTAAGCCCATTGCCAGGGCCATCTCCTTGCCCGAGAACCAGCGCACGACAACCTTGGACACCGTGATGCCGCACATCTCATAGCCGATGCCGAAGAATGCGAATCCCAGCGCCGCCAGAGCCACCTGGCGCTTGATGGTACCCAGCAGGGGGACGCTCCACATCGGGTCGGGCGAGGTGTAGGTGATGACACCATAGACGGCGGCAGCACCGGTCAGCATCAGCACACATGAGAGGATGCCCGTGAAGCGCACACCCATCTTGTCGAGGATGATGCCGCCCACAAACAGCATCAACAGGAATACGTTGAAGAACCCGCGTGACCCGGCAAAGATGCCGAACTCGCCGCTCGTCCAACCCATACCACCGTCCTGGGCGGCTTTCTCGAGCATAAACTGCAGCGGGGACATCTCCTTGGCGACGACATAGCCCGCCATCATCGTGAACGACACGATGGCCAGCACGGTCCACCGTGCCCACGCCCGCGTCGCAATCGTGTTTCTTATTTCTTCTCTCATGTGATTTGATTAAATGAATAGGGACCTTAAAGTCTTTAAAGTCCTTAAGGTCCCTAAAGTCTAATGGTTTTATGCTGATAGCTAAATGCTAATAGCTGACAGCTTCTTAATCCTCAGGCTTGATATTGGGCTCCTCGAGGCCGAGGTGCTTCTTCTTGTCAACCACCTTGAGGTACAAACCGAACAACAGAGCGGCAATACCGAGGCTGGCAAAGATTACCATGGGCCAGGTATAGTCATACTTCGTCGGGTCGGTAACGCCGGGGTTGGTCTTGTCGAGGACCATACCGATCAGCATCGGGAAGAGCCACAGACCGATGTTCTGGATCCAGAAAATCAGTGCGTAAGCACTACCGATGATCTTGGAGTCAACCAGCTTGGGAACGCTGGGCCACAGGGCGGCGGGAACGAGCGAGAACGACGAACCCAGCACCAGAATGGTGATGTAAGCCATGACAAAGCCTGCAATCGTGCTGCCCTTGAACAGTGGCAGAACGTAGGCGAAGGTCAAGTGGCAAACGATGAGCAGCAGCGAGCCCAGCACGAGCATCGAGGCGGCTTTACCCTTGTGGTCGACATAGTTGCCCAGAATGGGGGTGATACCCACAGCCAGCAGGGGGAATACGGCGAAGACGCTCTCGGCACTCTGGCGCATGTAACCCATGTAGCAGTAGCAGATGAGGGCAACAATCGAAATGATGAGCAAGCAGTACTTGACACTCTTGTTCTTCATGAAGTTGCTCATGAAGGCGGTGGCTGCTACGATGAGCATCACGATATACTGATAGATGGTCAGACTCTCATTGGCCCAGAACGAGTTGGGATCAACCTCGGTGAACGTGAGGTTGCACTGCAACATGTTAACGGCATATTTCTGGAAGGGGAAGATGGCGCTGTAATAGAGCACGCACAGCAACGATACAATCCAGAAGCCCTTGTTGGTCAGAATCTTGCCGATGTCGCTCACCTTGAACGGGTCGTCTTTCTCCTCGGCCTCACCGGTCTGCTTGTCGAGTTTGCTGTCCATGAAGAAGTAAACGACAAACATCATCAGGGCGATGCACATCAGTACGACACCGAAGGCAACCGAGCGCGAAACGCTCACCTGGCCACCCAAGCGGGCAAAGAAGGGCGAGAAGATCATGCAGGTGGCAACACCCAGACGGGCCAGTGCCATCTCGCTACCCATGGCCAGAGCCATCTCGCGGCCCTTGAACCACTTCACGATACCGCGGCTCACCGTGATACCGGCCATCTCGACACCGCAACCGAAGATCATGAAACCGCAAGCAGCCAATTTAGCTGAGGCGGGCATGCCCTCGGCGAAGGGCAGAATGTCGAACCAGGGGGCAATGGGCTTCCAGTTCAGGTGGCTGTTGAACCAGTTCTCCAGGCCAGTGCCGATGAACGCATCACTCACAGCGTACCACTTGATGATGGCACCGATGAGCATCACGGCACCCGACAGGACAGCCGTGAAGCGCACACCCATCTTGTCGAGGATGATACCGGCAAAAATCAGGAAGAATACCCATACATTGAGGAATACCTCACTGCCTTGCATTCGTCCGAATGAAGTGGAATCCCAACCGCGTGTGGTTTCCATCAAGTCCTTGATGGGCGACAGGATGTCCATGAAAATGTAGCTGCAGAACATACCCAAAGCGAGTAACAGCAGCGCCGTCCAGCGCATTCCTGCAGAGTCTCTTAAAGTCTGAATCTTTTCTGACATAATTTTTTGTTTAATTAATTTTTATGATTTGGTTTATTAATTAATGGTTCTTTATTAGTCCTTAGTCGTTAGTGACTCCTGATTGATTACGCGATGCCGAGTGACTGGCAGATGCGGTCGATCTTGGCATCGGCCCACTCGTTCTTGGCATCGTAGTTCTCCTTCTTGTCGAGGGTGTCGTGCACCTCGATATAGAACTTGATCTTGGGCTCGGTGCCCGAGGGACGGATGGATACCTTGGTGCCGTCCTCGGTGTAGTATTGCAGCACGTTGCTGGTGGCGGGCATGTCGAGCTTGGTGACCTCGCCGGTGCGCATGTCGCGCTGTTCGAGTTTCAAGAAGTCCTTGATGAGTACTACGGGCGAGCCGTCGATGGCCTGCTGCGGGTTCTCGCGGAAGTTGACCATCATACGAGCAATCTCGTCGGCGCCGCTCTTACCGGGGCGAACAACGCTGATGCCGCGCTCCTTGCTGTAGCCGTAGTTGATGTACAGGTCGATGAACAGGTCGTTCAGGGTCATACCCTTATCCTTGGCCCATGCAGCGATCTCGCACATCAAGGGGATGGACGATACTGAATCCTTGTCACGAACGAAGGTCTCGGGCAGGAAGCCGTAGCTCTCCTCGCCGCCACCCAGGTAGCGTCCCTTGCCTTCCATCTCACGCATCACGGTAGCGATCCACTTGAAGCCAGTGAAGCAGTCAAACATCTTGATGTTTTCCTTGCGGGCGATCTTGGCGATGGTCTCGCTGGTAACGATGGTCTTGACGATGTATTCGTCGCCGGTCAGACGGCCCAACTCGCGGTTGCGCACCATCAGGTAGTAGAGGAAGATGATCTGGATCTGGTTGCCGTTCACGAGCTCATATTTGCCCTTGGTATTCTTGATCACCAGACCGATGCGGTCGGCGTCGGGGTCGCTGGCAAGAACCACGTCGGCATCCACTTCCTCGGCCTTCTTGATAGCCATGGCCATGGCGCTTGGCATCTCGGGATTGGGGGAATCCACAGTGGGGAAATCGCCGCTCATCACGTCCTGCTCGGGCACGTGGATGATGTTGTCAAATCCCCAGCGCTCGATCGAGCGGGGCACGATATAGCG
This sequence comes from uncultured Prevotellaceae bacterium, assembly GCA_900317325.1. GTDB lineage: Bacteria > Bacteroidota > Bacteroidia > Bacteroidales > Muribaculaceae > Sodaliphilus. Next base: position 74,775 of record ONGE01000015.1, on the reverse strand, counting down.
TCCAACGCCGTGGATAGGCGTGTAGACGATCTTCATGTCGTGGTACTTCTTGTTGACCTCGGGGCTGAGCGACAGGGTGTAGATGTCCTCGATGTAGGGACCGTCAATATCCTCGCCGATGATCTGGATAAGGTCAGGATTGCCTTTGAACTTGATGTCGCGCACGTCCTCGATGGCGTTGACGTTGTTGATGATGTTCACGTCGTGAGGAGCCACCACCTGAGCACCGTCGTCCCAGTAGGCCTTGTAGCCGTTGTAGATCTTGGGGTTGTGCGATGCCGTGATGTTCACACCGCTCTGGCAACCCAGTCGACGGATGGCATAGCTCACCTCGGGAGTGGGGCGGGGACCCTCAAACAGGTACACCTTGATGCCGTTGGCGCTGAAGATGTTGGCCACGGTCTCGGCAAACAGGCGGCTGTTGTTGCGCACGTCATGGCCTACTACAACCGAAATCTGAGGCAGATCCTTGAACGCCTCTTTCAGATAGTTGGCCAGGCCCTGTGTCGCACTGCCCACCGTGTAGATGTTCATGCGGTTGCAGCCCGCGCCCATAATGCCGCGCAGACCACCGGTGCCGAACTCCAGAATCTTGTAGAAGGACTCTACAAGCTCTGTTTTGTCTTCGTTGTCGAGCATTGCCTGTACTTCGGCCCTTGTCTGCTCGTCATAACTCTCACTAAGCCAAGTCTTGGCCTTTGCGGTCACTTCCTGTAATAATTTCTCGTCGTACATACTTGGTTCGGTTTATAAGGTTGTTGTTATTGTTCAAATTGACAAAGTTAGTGCAAAATCCGTTACTGCACAACTTTTTCCAGCCAAAATTGAGCCAAACTTGCAAATTGCAAGTTCAGATTCAAAGAATGAAAACATTCAGGCTTGAATTTACACGCCCTTGATGGCTTCCTTGACCTGAGCCATGTTGCTGCGTGATACGGGGAGTGACTCCTGGCAGTGCTTGATGACCAGTTGCATGGTGCCGGCACGCGAGACGATTTGTTCCACCTGTTGCAGATTGACCAGGAAGGCGCGATGGCAGCGCACGATCATGGGGTAAGCCCGCAAGTCTTCTTCGACTTGCTTGGAGGTGGCGCGCAGCATGTCGGTGCGCACTTGACTGTCTTGCAGTTGATAGATTTTCACATAGTTTCCCACAGCTTCTATATATAATAGGTCGGGAATGTGCACCATGACCGTTTCGCTGGTCGATCCTGCGAGGGTAAGGGTTTGCATGAGAGGGGCGGCGTCGGGCGATGGCTCGGCTGCTGTGGCGGTTTCGGTAACGATGAGCGACTCGGCTGCAAGGGCGCGTTGCTCGGCAGCCTTCTGGAGTTCCTGCAGTTGCTCGTTGAGCTGGCGGGTCTCCTCCAACTCGGCCGTCAGGTACTTGCTGCGGAACTTGAAACGCCAGTACAAGCCGATGGCAAAGGAACAGAAGGCGATGATGAGCAGTGTCTCAAAGAAGTTGCCCCACGAGAGCACATTGCCGGGTACCGTGTCACTCATTACAAAGTGGCGGTACAGGCAGATCAACAATGCTACAAGCGGTGTGTTGATGAGCTGGAACCACAGATTGCGGCGGATGATGTAGTCAACGCCATGCTCGAGCGACCTGGGTTTCTTGACGACATACTTCATGATGCCCTCGGTCGCCGTGCAGCTCACCAACCCCAATAGGCCAAGCGCCAGCAGATGGACAATGCCCATCCATTGCAGTGAGTCCAGCCCGAATGGCTTGAAAATGGCCAGCGCCAGCACCGTGAACACGGTACTGATGATGCGGGTCGTGATGGTGTCTTTTTGTCCTGGACTCATACAGTGTGCAAAAGTAATATAAATGCCTCGCTTGGGCAAACCATTCGTCACAATAATGCAGTTTATCACACGCACCCCTGCCATTCGTCACATAAACCTGCAGAATATCCCAAAAACTTGTCTGTATTGAGGCCTGGCCGTTTCTTTGCAGTGTAAATCATGCAGCGCAGGTGCTGCAATAAACGTAAAAAAGTTATGTCACGCAGATCAATCATCGGAATCATTTTCATCGTGGCTGCCTTGATAAAGCTGGCAGACATGTGGGGCATCTTACAACTGAACTGGGACCATTCGTGGACCGAGTATTTCGGCCCGGTCCTGCTTCTCTACATCGGTGCCGAACTTGTTATTTACAGTTTTAAGCGTAATCCGTCCCAGTGGCTGAAACGGCCAGTGCCCCAGGGCGAGGACGGCAAGCGCATCTGCTGCGCGGTCCGCTTTGGCGCCGATGAATATGCCTATCAAGGCGAGGCATTCCATGGAGCACGTCTCGATGCCTTCTGCGGTGGTCTGCGTCTGGACCTTCGCAAGGCTGTCATCAGCGAGGATGAGGAGATAGATATCCACACCTATTTGGGTGGTGTAGAGGTGATTGTGCCCACAAGTGTAAACATCATCGTTAAGAGCCACAGCTTCATCGGCGGGGTGGGCGACGAGACCGGTGGACGCATGGTTCACGGCGCTCCTTGCCTGCATATTGTAGCAAGCAACTTTTTGGGCGGTGTGACCATAAAGAATCAAGCGTGAAATGTCAATGAAAAATATAAACCAATGCTAAAAGAAAAGGTTATGAAAAAGGTGAATTTCAGGTTGGTATCCGTGATGGCTGCTGCGTTAGTGACAATGGTTTCAATGGCCAAGACTCCAGATGTGGGAGGTCTGGTCGTTGACGAGAAGGGCGAGCCGATGCCCTTTGTGAATGTGGTATTGTTGTCGTTACCCGATTCGGCTTTTGTTCAGGGTGCGATGACCGACGAGCAGGGACAGTTTCACATCTTGACCCAAAAGAATGGCGCCTTGCTCAAGGTGTCCTGCATCGGTTATCAGACGCAGTACCTAAGTGTCGCCGAGGGGCTGACCATCAGGATGAAAGAGGATGCCTGGCTGCTGGGCGAGGTGGTCGTGAAGAGCCAGTTGCCCAAGACCCGCGTCAAGGGCGAAGCCATGCGCACCACTGTCGAAGGGACTATCCTTGAGAAGGCAGGTACCGTGGCCGATGCACTGGCCCGCGTGCCGTCGCTGGAGGCCAAGCGCGATGGCGCCGTGACGGTGCTGGGACGCGGCGAGGCCGAGGTGTATATCAACGGCCGCAAAGTGCAGGATGTGAGCGAACTGTCCCGCCTGCGCAGCGACCAGATCCAGCACATCGACGTCATCCAGAACCCCGGCGCCCGTTATGCCGCCTCGACCAAGGCCGTGGTGCGCATCACGCTCAAGAAGGCGCAGGGCGACGGCTTCAGTTTCCAGGACAACCTGTCGGGCATGTACCAGTATGGCCACACGATTACCAACAATCTGGACCTGAACTACCGCACGGGTGGTCTGGACGTCACCGCTTCGTTCTGGTGCGGCCGCTTCGGGCACGCCAAGATGCTGCAGGAAAACCAGTTGTCTTATTTTGTGGGCTCTGACCGGGTCGAGGGCCTTGTCACGCAGGATGGTAAGAACATCTGGAAAGGCCTGTCGCCCCAACTTCAGGTGAATTATGTGGTCAACGATAACCACAGCTTTGGCGCCTTTTACAAGTATGACCGCCACCCCAGCGCCGATTTCCATGACCAGTTCATCACCGATAGCTATGTGAATGGCGTCTTCACCGAGCGCTCGGTGAGCGACGTCGAGCAGCACGACCGTTTCCGCAAGCACATTTTCAACGCCTATTACAACGGCAAGGTGGGTTCGCTGGGCATTGACCTGAACGTGGACGGCCTGTTTGACCGCACCGAGACGCCGGGCAGCACCAGCGAGACAACCGTCCTGGACGGCGTCGACGTCAGCCGCAGCATTGAGAGCAACACCAGCAGCCGCAACAACTTCTGGGCCTCGAAGCTCATCCTGAGTTACCCCGTTTGGCAGGGCAACCTGTCGGCGGGCGGTGAATACTCCTACAACCACCGCACCGATGCCTACTCGTTCTCGGCAACGGCTAGTGTTCCCGTCAAGGCCACCGACACCGAGATCAACGAGTCGTCGACGGCAGCCTTTGTGGAGTTCGGCCGCCGCTTCGGCCTGGTATTCGCCCAGGTGGGCCTGCGCTACGAGCACCTGAAGAACGACTATTATAACTTCAATGAGCGTGAAGATGAGGTGTGCCGCGACTATGGCGACTGGTTCCCCACGTTTGTGGTGTCGGCTCCGGTGGGCAAGGTGCAACTGTCGCTGTCCTACCGCCGCGACATCCAGCGCCCCGCCTACAGCAGCCTCACCAGCTCGACCGTCTATATCAACCGTTACAGCTATCAGAGCGGCAATCCCTACCTGAAGCCCACCTACACCCACAGCCTGGTCTTCAATGCCGCCTACCAGTGGATGAACCTGTCGCTGAACTACGCACGCATCAAGGACTCCGAGACGATGTCCACCGAGCCTTATCCCGGCTCTGAGGATCCGCTCATCAGCCTGGTGCATCCCATCAACAGCAAGGAGAGCTATAACCGACTGACCGTCATGCCGTCGTTGAGGCCCGTGTTTGGTTGCTGGCATCCCACATGGACGGCGATTGCCATCTTCCAGAACTACAAGACGCCGACTGCCGACGGTTCCATCCTCACGCTGAACCACCCGTATCTGGGCTTGACGTGGAACAACGACATCGAGCTGCCGCACGACTGGCGCCTGAATGCTTTGTTACAAGTGACATCGCGCGGTGACTACGACAACGGAGTGCAGAAGGATATCAGCCTGCACCGCATGGGCTCACTGACCGTTGACGCACGCTGCATGGACCTGTTCAACACCAGCAAGGCCGGGGCTACCATTTTCGGCCCGCGTGAGTTGACCACCGGCAATCCTGCCCGCCGCACCTTCTCCCTTGACCTCACCTGGAAGTTCAACGCCGCCAGCAGCAAGTACCGCGGTACCGGCGCTGGCGAGAAACAGAAGGCCAGAATGTAATGAGTTAGGAATTAGGAATTAGGAATTAGGAATTGGGAGTTAGGGTCTTTAAGGACCTTAAGGACTTTAAGGACCCTAATGTAAAATCAATGAATAAGAACAATGAAGATTCGATTAGAACAACCCGGCGATTACCGTGAGGTGGAGAACCTCACTCGCGAGGCTTTTTGGAACGTGTATCGTCCCGGCTGCACCGAGCACTATGTGCTTAACCAGTACCGCAGCAATCCCGATTTCGTCCGCGAACTGGATCTGGTGATGGAAGAGGACGACCGCATCATCGGCCACATCATGTTTTCCAAGGCACAACTCGTTCTCGACGATGGCACGAAGGTGCCCTCATGGACCTTCGGCCCCATCAGCATCCATCCCGATTACAAGCGCAAGGGCTATGGCCTCAAGTTACTGAACTATGCCTTGGAGAAGGCCCGCGAATTGGGCATCGGCTTCCTGTGCATGGAGGGAAACATCGACTTCTACCGCCATGCGGGCTTTGACCTGGCCAGTAAGCTGAAGATTCACTATCATGCCGAGCCCCGTGATGCCGAGGTGCCTTATTTTCTCGCTCAGGAACTCATCCCCGGCTGGCTGGAAAGCAACGGCGTCACCGAGGCAACCTACCAGCCTCCCAAGGGCTACTTTGTCGCCGATGAAAACCCTGGCGCCTTCGAGGCCTATGAAGCGTCTTTCCCCAAAAAGGTGAAACTTCACCTGCCAGGACAATTGGTGTGAATTAGCTTATATCATCATTCTATATAACTGAACACAATGAAGAAATATATTTTTGTCCTTTTTCTGCTCTTGGGGTACTTACAGGTCATGATGGCTCAGGATATGAGCCAATACAAGGCCCTCGACGATTCCGCTTATCAAACCGTGCCAGAATATCAGTCGGGCAACAAGTATCAGAAGGATGCGATCCTCTTCATGGATATGGTGGCTGATACCCATCCTTATTATATCAAGGCCGATCGACGTGCCGAGTGGTTTAACAAGAAAAACGCACTCCTTGAGCAGTGCGGGACCATTCAGAACGATGAGGACTTTGTCGATGCCCTCATTGATGTCCTGGGACCCCTGCACGACAAGCACACCGACCTCACGACGCTGTCCCGCCTGCAAGAAAACAGAATGGCAAAGAGTCAAGAATCGGAGGTCGCGGCAGCTGCCGACAAGGAGCACATCATGAGCCGTCACGACTCATTCTACGACTATCGCATTTTCCCGCAGGAGAGTATATGCTACCTGCAGTTCAATCAATGTGTCGATATGCCCGAGAACCCCTTCGAGGCTTTCTTGGACGGCATGTTCACCGAGATGGATGCTAAGCAGATCAAGACGCTGGTCGTGGATGCGCAGTACAACGGTGGTGGCAGCAGCCGCCTCTGCGACGCGTTGCTCCAGCACCTGTATCCCATCGGAGAATTGGAGAATTATACCACCTATCTGCGTTTTTCCAATCTCATGGCGGCCTATAATCCCAGAATCGCCGCTGTCAAGGCCCGCTGGGAGGAGGACGGCCACAAGGACGAACTCTATGAGATGCCCTCGCCCAAGATTCCTGCCGAATACCAGCAACCGGCGATTTATGAGGGCAATGTCGTGTTTGTCATGGGGCCGAAGACCTACAGTAGCGCAGGCATACTCATGACTCTGGCCCGTGACAATCACATCGGCACCATCATCGGCACGACATCCACTTTCTCGCCATCGCATTATGGCGAGATCCTGCCGTATCGGCTCCCGAACACCGGGGTATTGGGCAGCATATCCTGTAAATACTTTGCTCGTCCCGATGCCGCCACCGTCGATGCCACCTGTATGGAACCCGATTGTGTCATCAATTTGGATGACAAGGAACTGGCTTGGCAGTATATCATCAAGAATTACGGTAACTAATTAAATGAACAAAAAAATGAAAACGATAATCAAATTGAAAGAGGTAATCATAGCGGTGGCGCTTGTCCTCGTGTTAAATCTGGGTTTAGACAGTTGTATCGCTACCCGTGATACCACTAAGATTAATAAGGTGGAACTGGGAATGGACAAGGGCGACATCCAGCATTTGCTCGGGAAACCCTTGTTCAAGAACGCCGATGAAACAGGTGAGCAGTGGGGCTACCGCAAGGTGGTCGGTGAGGTGATTGACGCCGAGGAAATGCTCTTCGTTGTCACCTTTGGCAACGAAGGCAAGGTGGTTGCCTACAACACCGTCAAGGAATTCCCGCCCCATCGCCGCAATTGATGACAACTATTGGAAACAGAACGGATGAAACACGAAATCAATCCAAAGGATACCAGTCGTGCGGTGGCGTTCGAGTTATGGATGAAATCACCCATGCCGATGGTGACGCTCACCAAGACCTTCGACGTGACTCGGCTGTATAAGGTGAGCCGGCGGCGCGGGCTCAAGTTCAACATGTTCCTGTGCTGGTGCATCGGCAAGGCGGCATCACGGATTGAGGAGTTTTACATGTTGCCCCAGAACGGGAAATTGTACAAGTATGACCGCTTAGCCGTCAATGTGATAGTGAATAACTGCAATGGGGGCATCAACTCTTGCGATGTCCCCTATTGTGATGACTTGGAGAAATTCAGCAGGGACTATACGGCGTTGACTCAGTCGGCAAGCAGTTCGTGTCAGAGCACCTTTATTGATGATGCTATGGTGATAGGAACATCGGCCATGACGGCGACTGAACTTGACAGCATAGTCAATCAATATACCGACCAGTTCTGCAACCCGATGGTGATGTGGGGCCGATACCGCAAGAAGTGGCTAAAAGTCTCCCTTCCCATTTCCTTCCAGTTCCATCACACGCAGATGGACGGCGGCCACGCCGCACATTTTTTAGAAGAACTGCAACATGTCATTAAAAGCATATAAATTTGGTGGATAGAACCATCGTGACTATTTTTGCTAAATTAAAACATAAAAACTAAAGAATATGGAACAGAAATTTTGTCAAAGCTGCGGCATGCCGCTCACCCAGGAACTGCTCGGCACCAATGCCGACGGCAGCAAGAATGAGGACTATTGCATCTATTGCTACAAGGACGGCAAGTTCTTGCAGGACTGCACCATGGAGGAGATGATTGAGCATTGCGCCCAGTTTGTGGACGAGGTCAACAAGGGCCTGCCGCAACCCATTACCAGGGAGGAGTACATCGGCCAGATGAAGATGTATTTCCCTCACTTGAAGCGTTGGCGCAAGGAGATGACTATCAATGACGCCATCCCTGAAAATCCTGCTCTGGCGGGTGTTAAAGACCTGATTGCCAAGATGGCCGACACACTGCCCATCACCTTTATCTCGTCGGTCGATCAGGAGGGTTTCCCTTGCACCAAGGCTATGCTGTCGCCTCGTGTGCGTGAGGGCATCAAAACGTTCTACTTCACGACCAACACCTTCTCCCTGCGCGTGGCACATTACAAAGCCAATCCCAAGGCTTCCATCTACTTCTGCGATGCAGATGGGTTTAAGGGCATGATGCTGCGCGGCACCATGGAGGTGCTGACCGATGCCAAGAGCAAGCAGATGATTTGGCTGGATGGCGACACCGAATACTATCCGGGCGGCGTAACAGACCCCAACTATTGCGTGCTGAAGTTCACCGCAACCGATGGCCGCTTCTACAGCGATTACTATCCCCGCAGCTTTGTGATAGAATGAAACAGGAGGTCAATCCTAAGGACACCGGACGAGCCCAGGTGTTCGAACTGTGGATGAAATCACCCATCCCGCACTTGTTTAGTTGAACTTCAAAACATGATTAATACTCTTAAATAGTAAGCTGATATCCAGCATATTAGCTAGTCAGTTAATTGTGGATACAGTAGGGTGGTGAGACCCTTATTTGCATCTTTTTATGAAAAAAAGTTGTATTCTTTGTAATTTTTTGGTCGCACACTGCGTCTAACGGGCAAAACAACAAAAACGATGATGAATCAACAAGAAGAGAAATTTGCCCGTCTGGTGCGGGAAAACAAGAGCACCATCTACACCGTGTGCTACATGTTTTCCAAGGACGAGGATGAGGTCAACGACCTGTTCCAGGAGACGCTCATCAATATCTGGAAGGGTATCGGCGGTTTCCGTGCCGAGAGCAAGGAAACGACGTGGATTTATCGCGTGGCCATGAACACCTGCCTCAATCAGCAGCGCAAGAAGAAGCGCGAAGGCGAGCGTGTGCCACTGACGATGACCGCTAACATCTTCGAGGACGATGACGCCAGCTCAAAACAGGCTCGCCAGCTCCATGAGCGCATCAGCCGCCTGGCCCTTGTCGACAGGGCTATCGTGATGATGTGGCTCGAGGGCTTGAGCTATGACGAGATTGGGGCCGTCATTGGCATCAATGCACAGAATGTGGGTGTGAAACTCTTCAGAATCAAAGAACAACTCAAAAAGATGTAAGTATGGAAGATTTGGATTACATTGAGATGCGCCAGCAGATGGCCGTCTTGAAGGAACATCTCGACAACCAGGAGATAGTCAGCGACCAATTGCTGCGTGAGGTCATGAAAATGAAGACCAAGGATATCAACTATACCAAGAACGCCGTTATTGGAGCAGCCGTATTCGGTCTGTTGATCATTCCCCTTTCGATGCTCCTCGACGTGTGGAGTTTGCCTTTCACTATAGCAACCTGCTTGATGATGGTGTTCTGTGCCGTGGCGACGTATTGGATCCACCGCCCGGTGGAACAACTGAATTTCATGACCACCGACCTGGCTACTGTGGCACGGGTGATGGCAACGTTCAAGAAGCATTACGACAACTGGTTACATTATGTAGCCCCGGCATTACTCATCCCTTGGCTCTCGTGGGCTTGCTACGAGATGGGCTGGAAATTTGCCCCCGAGGGTTCAAACCCGTGGCTGATGTTCCTGCCGGTAATCATCGGTGCTGCAATCGGTGCAATGATCGGATACCGCTATCACTGCAAGGCCGTCAATGCTGCCCAAAGCATTTTGGATCAGATAGAAGAAGTTTAATTATTAAATAAGAACAGTAATGAAAAAGATTTTTTTAGCCGTTGCTCTGGCTCTTGTTTGCTTAGTCGGCGCGGCACAGACGTTTGAAGGAAAGGCCAATATGGACCTGAGTGTGAATCCCGGTGACGATTTCTGGCACTATGCCGTGGGCACCTGGCTGGAGAAGAACCCGCTGGACAAGCAGCATGTGCAGAACGGTGCATTCACCGACCTGTATGAACTCAACAATGACCGTATCAATGAGCTGATCATGGAGTATGCCGGCAAGCAGATGCCGCAAGGCACCGACGGCCAGAAGATCGGTAGCCTCTACCGCTTGTATATGGACACTGTGACGCGCAACAAGCTGGGTTATCAGCCCATCCTGCCTTATCTCAAGATGGTGCGTGACATCAAGAACCGCAAGGATCTCATGAAAGTGATGCTTGAACTCGAGGCAAAGGGTTTCAACACCGCGCCTTATGGCATCAGCCTGAGCATGAATCCCTTCAACTCGTCGGAGTATATGATGAGTGCCGGTCATGGCGGTGCATCGCTCCCTCAGGAGTATTATGCCCATCCCAATGCGCAGCAGCAGGTTGTTGTCGATGCCATCAAGAGTCTGAACAAGGACTTCTTCAAGATGGTGGGCTATAGTGACAAGGAGGCCGAGAAGAAGATGCAGGCCGAATGGAGCATCGAGCAACGCATCGGTGTCAAGACCCTGGATCAGGTGGCCCAACGTGACCCCTACGCCAGCATTCACTTCATGCCGTGGGAGCAGTTGCTCAACGACTTCAGCGGCATCGATTGGGTGGCCTATCGTGATGCCGTCCATTATCCCACCGACATCGACATGATCAACGTGGGTGAGTTGGAGCCCCTGCATGAGGTGGAGGATATTCTGGCCAATACATCGATCGAAGACCTGAAGTCGTACATGGAACTGCAAGTGATAAAGACTTGTTCGGGTTACCTTTCAGACGATTTCACCGATCGTGCCTTTGAAGCCAGCAAGACCATTTCGGGCGTTCAGGAGCAGCAGCCTCGCTGGAAGCGTGCCGTTGGTTTGATCAGTGGCTATCTGAGCGAGAGCATCGGTAAACTCTATGTGCAGGAATATTTCCCCGAGAGCAGCAAGCAGCGAGTAGTGAAACTCGTCAAAGACCTGCAGCAAGCCTTTGAGGAGCGCCTGAAGGACAACACTTGGATGAGCGAGGAGACCAAGGCCAAAGCTATAGAAAAACTCCATGCCATGTACATCAACGTGGGCTATCCTGACAAATGGGAAGACATGGAAAAGTACATCGACATCCGCGAGAACGAGAACCTGATTGAGAACTACATCCGTATCTCTCAAGAAGTTACCCAGGCTGCCATCCGCAAGTATTGGCACCAGCCCGTGGACAAGACAAGGATGGCGTGCTCGCCCCAGACGGTTAACGCCTTCTATAATCCGATGTTTAACAGCATTAACTTCCCCGCTGCCATTTTGCAGCCCCCCTTCTTTGATCCCGAGGCCGATTATGCCAGTAACTATGGTGCTATCGGTGCCGTCATTGGCCACGAGATGACCCATGGCTTTGACGATCAGGGTTGCCAGTTCGACAAGGAGGGAAATCTGGCCAACTGGTGGACCGAAGAGGACAAGGCGAACTATGACCAGCGCACCAAGGCTCTTGCCGACTGGTTCAGCCAGCAGGAAGCATTGCCCGGTCTCAACGTCAACGGTGAGAAGACCCTGGGCGAGAACGTGAGCGACAACGGCGGACTCAAAATCGCTTATCGCGCCTTTGAGGATCGCATGAAAGTGGAACCGCTGCCCACCATCGATGGTTTCACCCCCGAACAGCGTTTCTTCCTGGCATTTGCACGCGTGTGGGCTAGCAACAGCACCCCTGAGAACATCGCCAACCTGGTCAACAGCGACGTTCACTCACCCAACCACCTGCGCGTGATGGCTGCCCTGCCCATGATCGACAAGTGGTATGAGGCTTTCAACATCAAGCCCGGTGACAAGATGTATATTCCCAAAGAGAAGCGCGCCATCATCTGGTAAATTGTTAAGCTACTGGCGCTTAGCCAATAAGATAATAAACAATGAATGTTAGTTTGTTCACCTGTATTGTGGCTTAGGCCACCGACAGATGGTAGAGTGAAGGGAGATCGTCGTCAATGACGGTCTCCCTTTTTTGTACACGACTGTTGTGGGGGAGTGATCGTGACGGATGTTTAAAAGAAAAGCGCCTCGTCTCACGACGAAGCTGCCTTGCTAGGAAAAAAGTATCATATTGCTGCAAAGATAATAGCATTTGGGGTATTGTGCAAGTTTTTTGGACATTTTTTTGATTTAAGCAAAAAGAGACTGTCAATAATTATTGATTTCGTACAACATTTTTGTTGCGGCCGTCTTAAAAGTTTCTGTGAAATAGCCAGTATCTAATGAATTATTTATACCTTTGCCGCCGCAAGAAAACGATTAAAACTACGATAGACAATGAAGAGATTCTTTATGACTTTAGTGGCGCTTGTTGCGCTGATGATGACTGCACCTGTTGCTCAGGCGACTGATTGGGTTAACATGATTTCGGCCGGCGGTGAGACCATTGCAGTCAGCCCCGATATCACTACGAGCGACAACGGAAAGAGTTTCCTGGTCTGGGTGCGCAATTCCTTTGATGTGCCCGAATCCAGGGCTGCTTATACCCGTGAACGCGGTTACAACAAGACTGTGGCCTACAAACTCACGTTGTACAAGTTCACCGACGACTGGAACAATTTCAACATCGTCCAGGTATCGGTCTATGATGAGAACGGCGAGATTATTGATCAGTATGCCAACCCCGACATGGCTTCGACCGAGATGGTTATTCCTGCCGGATCGCCCATCGAGACGGTTGCCGAGAATGCCCGAATTATCTATGATATCAAAACCAATCCCGAGTAAGGAACTGATGAAAAACAGCAAGCCGCTGGGTCGCAATGACGACTCAGCGGCTTGTCGTATATGGGGGCTTTAACTGGCCCAGGCCCTACTGTCAGTCGCCGCAGTAGGTGCCGATGAAGAAGATACTGCGGGTGCGCTCCTCGAGAATGAGATACAGAAAGGGGCGGGTAGCATGGAAATCGACTCTCGGGATGCTCGCTGCGCTTGTCAGCACAAATCCTGCAACGGTGACAGCGGCAGCCTTGGCACCGTCCTCGTTGACCTCGATTTTTGCCTTTTGCTTCATCTGAGAAACACATAGGCTGGAATTACTCATGTTAGAGAAATCTGCTCTGTTAGGGTCAAATGCCGATGTGATGCCCATATCCTTGAGCGTTTCAATCAGTTGGATGTCACTTGAAGTTTCAAATTTGGGTAACAAGACATCAATGTCGGCGGTGCCGATGTTATAGAGGCGCGCATTCAGTTGTTGGATGGTCATGCCCTGGATGAACTTCTCCAGCGACACACCCTCGGCAGGCAGCAGGACATACATGCTGTAAGCGCCGTTGCCAAAGGGCATGCGCAACGTGGCGCACATTTCGTCTTGGCCGTAAAGTGCGCGTGCCTTGATGTGCATCAGGTCACGCTTGACGGTTGACCCGTTGGCGAGGGTGAAGTCCATCTTGCGGGTAAGATCTTTGTTGAACTTCGCTGTCCAGTCGGCCTTGAAGTAAATGGCGTTGAGCATGTACATTGCAGCATTCGGATTGATCTTGTCAAGGATGCTGGGTATCATGCCATCGGTGTTGTCCTTGCACCAGTTGTTGATGATGTTGAGCGTGTTGTTATTGTTGAAATCCAGTGCGTCGATCTGCGCGTTATAGTAATGCGTGATGTCATCGACATACTGCTTGAGCAGACTGATGCCTAAAGCCGAATTCACTTCCACGCAGTTGGCGATTTTCACCGTGGCGACAGGGTCGGCACTGCCCGCGCCGTCAATCATTGTCTTGCAGAATTCGTTCACTGCCGTCACATCCTTGCCGAATCCCAGCACACGGGTGATCTCGTCACGCGTACTGCCCCCGGCACCCGCATCCATCATCCCGAGCAAGTAGGTCACACTCAAGGGCGACAGGATGCTGCTGCCTTGGTTGTCGTCGGATTGCTGTGTCGTGCGGAACAGTTGCCAGGCAAACTCGTTGCTCATGTTGCGCATCTGTTGTTGGGCTTCGTTCAGTTGAATGGGAGTAGCCGAGGCGAGCATTTGAACGACTTCGTCTTCGCCGGTGTTCACGTCATCGTCGTTGCTGCAGGATGCAGTCGTAACCAGCATCAGTGCTGCAAGAGTCCATAATTTCAAAAAAGCTGTCATTGTCAAATCGTTTTAATTACTCTTTCTATCACTTAAACAATGCCCTTGTGAAATCTTGCATCAGTCAGGTGAAAATTTGTGCTGATTATTAATCGGCAAGTGTCCATTGCCCAAGTGTCTTGCCGCGGAAGATGCGGTACTCGACCCCTGTCAGTTCCATCGTGAACGTGGGCAGGTCCACCTGGCTGATGATGTCTTGGAGCTTGCGCACGTTCATCTTCGGGTCTTGCACACGGCCCAGCGTGACGTGTAGCTTAAAGTCGGATTGAATCTCACAGCCCTTGCTGAGGAAATAGCGCCTGATGTCCTTGACCAGTTCCAAAAAATCGTCGGGAGCATCGGTGGTCGTGAGATGGATGACTTGCCTGTGATAGCCCGAGGCGAATGCGTCAAGCTTGTCGAAGGTGATGGTCGGCGCCATCGCCTCGTCAAGAATCCCGCTGAGTCCGGGCACGAGGTTCACGTTGTCCGGGGCATAATCCAAGAAAGCCATTGTGATATGATAATACCCACGTTGCCAACGGATATCGACACCGTCGAGCAAATCGCGCAACTCCCTGAACCAATAATCATCAAAGGAGATGGGCACTTTGATTTCCAGATAACTTTTCATCGTTTGTCATGTTGTTGAACTTGGCAAAGTTACTCATTTTCTCTGGAATCTGAAAACCTTTATTGCAGCGTGAGGCGCAAGCCGGCATTCAGGTTGATGTTCCAGGGTTTGTCCTTGAAATAGTTCTCGATGTCGCTGCCGTTGTCGAAATAGTAACGGACGGTGGGCTCAATGTAGATTCCGAAACCCTGCGAAAGGTCAAGCTGCAATCCGGGACCCGCCAATGCAGAGAACTGAACGCGGTCATTGGATATGCTGATGGGGTTAGGGCGGGAGTTCTCTTTGAGGGTCGCTTTGACGTTGAAGTCGGCCTGCATGCCGCCGATAGCATAAATGTTGAGGCGTCGATAGTTCCATAATGTGTAAGTCGCACCTATCGGCACACCCAGGTAATGCAGCGTCTGCTCGCGATGCCTGCTTTGGGAGGTGAAATCCGACTTGAGCCGCGAATAGACCAGGCCGCTGGTGAGCGAAAAGCGGTTTGTGATGGGAACACGCACACTCAAGCCAAGTGACAACGGCGCGTGGTGCTTAGCTGTAAAGATATATTCGCTATAGTCCGAGGGCACGTCTGACGACAGTTGGTAAAATGGAACCGGATCAAAAGCAAAAAAATGGTTATTGTTCGAGGTCCCATCAGACTTGAAAATGTTAGACGCGTACAAACCCAGCGTCAATGGGCCTCGCTTGGCGATGGGTCTGATGATCCTTTGGTCTGGAGTCTGGGGATTGGATGCAGGTTGAGCGTGACGTTCATTGCTCTTCGGGTGCGTTTGGCTTGCCTGCTCAGTTGCCTGTTCAGTTTCCTGCTTGATGGGCTCGTCACTGCTACTTTCTTGAATATCGGCAACCTTCATCGGAATGTTGGCCTGAGCAATGTTGTCGCTTCCTCCTGTCGCTGTTGGAGTCGCCTTGATTGCCGATGATTGGGGCCATCGTTGTGCAGGGCCTCGTGAATCAAGAACTGGATCTGTTGTTTCACCTTGATCATGGGTCGCGGCAGAGGTCATCTTCGCATCAGGATTGGTCATGGAGATGACGGGATGATTGACTGTCGTGTCATCATTGTTGAGCCACAGCAGGCAACCCGTTCCGATGACTGCCAGAATCACTGCGGCTGCGGCATAGCGTCGCCAAGCGGGCATCGGGCGCGACGGTGCCTCATGCTCTTGCAACTGCTTCTCGATATCCTGCCACAGGTCATCGGGGACGGGTTCCTGGTGTCCGTCCATCTTGGAGTGCAGTTGTTTGATCCAATCTTTGTCAGTCATCGTGGTTTTGTTGATATTGGTGAATCATTTTGGCCAGCAGTCGCTTGGCTCGCAGCAGTTGTGATGCCGAGGAGTTCTCCTTGATGCCCAGCGATTGGGCAATCTCCTTGTGGCTCTTGTGTTCAAATACGAATTGGTTGAACACGATGCGGTATCCTGTCGGTAACGAGGCTATCATCCTGGTGATTTCCTCTGGCGGGACGTGTACGATATCGGGTGGCTCATCATCGGGCAGTACCACATCATCGGAGTCGAGGAAGGTGATGCGGGATTGCCGTTTAAGCCGGTTGATGGACTCGTTGGCGACAATCCTCATCATCCATCCCCGCAGGGAACCGGCACCGCGATAGTCAAACTCACCGATGTGGGTAAATGCCTTCAAGAAACAATCCTGCAGCACGTCGCGGCAGTCGTCGCGGTCGCCAAGGTAGCGCACGGCGGTAGCCATAGCTGCCCCGGCCAGCAGGTCATACATCTCGTGCATGGCCTTCCGGTCTCTGTTCTTGACTCCGTTGACAATCTGAAGTTCGGTCACTGCAAGTCTCTCGTTTATAGATCAAACACAAAAGTATAGCGAATCTTGCATTCCTCAAGTCGAAATTAATAAAAAGAAAGACTGCAGGCTCTTTCGGGAGTCTGCAGTTATTGAAGAGCATGTTGGCTCTGATTGATTTATCGCCTGTTCTTGCTAAACAAGTCTGAGTGTGTCCCTGTTGCAAGCATTAATAGCCTTAATTCATCATCAAATTGTTCCCAAATTAAAAGCCAATCTGGTTTGATATGGCACTCCCACTGTCCGGCACGATTGCCGCTCAGTTTATGTGGACTATAAATGCTAGGTAGTGTTCCATCTTTAGCAAGCATGCTGATAACAGTACGTAGATCACCCATGGGAAATCCGCGTTTCTTGCATCGCTTAACGTCTTTCTCAAACTGGTTAGTGGTAGTAATTCGATATGCCATCAGATGCCTAGTTTGTTAAAAAGATCCTCTGGCGTGTCATATTCATTGACGCATCCACATTCAACATCATTGAGAGCTTTCTCATAGTTAGACATGGAACGTCTGTCCCGCTTGATTTTCCAACCCAGTCGATTGACTAGTGCTTCAAGAAATGAAACATCAGCCTTGGGTATCTCCAAGGTTATAGTATCAAGTTGTGTAGTTGTTAGTTCCATACTCTCTTAACGATGAATTGTTCCTGTTTGCAAAAATACAACTTTTTTTTGAATAAAGAAAAATTGTATGTCAAAAAGTGATACAATGTAATGGTCGCCGATGATAGTCAGCGGCGCTTCTTGGTGCCTTTTTTAGTGGCGCCTTTCTTTGTGGTTGCAGCCTTTTTTGCGGATGAGGATTTCGCCTGGTCGAGGCCCATCTGGATGTTCTTGATGAGGGCTTCGCTGGTGTAGGTGGCGCCGGTGGCGATGTCGGGTTTGAGTTTCTTGGCCTCGGCGACGGTCTTGCCGATGTACTGCGGTAGCACTTTGTCCTTGGCGCGCTTGAGGTAATTGGGCGATTCCTGGTTGGGGAGCACCTCGATGTTCTCGATGACGCCGTTCTTGACGGTAATGTTGAGCGGGGTAGTGCCGTTGTAGCCGATTACCTTGTTGGCG
This sequence comes from uncultured Prevotellaceae bacterium, assembly GCA_900317325.1. GTDB lineage: Bacteria > Bacteroidota > Bacteroidia > Bacteroidales > Muribaculaceae > Sodaliphilus. The sequence continues at coordinate 57,064 of ONGE01000015.1, read as the reverse complement.
ATGTCACCGGTGAAGATGACTTGTGTGGTGGCGGCCTTCTTGGAGGTCGCTTTCTTCTTGGTGCGGGCGTCAAGAGTGACGGTGCCTGCCACGAGCAGCATGATGGCTGCGATGATTAATGTCTTTTTCATATTAAGTTTCTGGTGTTTGATCTCTAGTTTAGAACTGGTTGTTTGATGGGACGACAGCTTAAAAGTTTAAGCGATTATAAAAATTTAGCGCTTTAACGTGATGCCAAGTCGTCGCTCTGCAACACCTCTTGGGCTTGGGCCAGCGTCTCGGGCTTGCCGATGTCGAGCCACTGGTATTCGCTGTCAGGATGATAGCCATGGATGAGATGATGCTTGCACTCGTTGATATAGAACGGCACAATGGAGAATCTTTCGCCTTCTTGACGGCGGTAACGCTCCAGGTGCGGGAAGATGCGCGGCGATATCACGTGCAAACCACCGAAGGCAAGTTCATGCAAGGCACGTCCCTGCAGTTTCTCGGGGTCGGGCTTGAATTCGCCCGTCGCCTTATTGGTCCATCCGCACAGGCGGTCGTTTTCGTCGAACAGGAAATAACGTTGCGTCATGCGCTCCTTGACCAGGATGGTTGCCAGTGCGTAATGCTCCACATGATAATCGTAGAACGCCTTGAGGTCCAGCGTGGTAATGATGTCGGTATTGTGTACTAGGAAGGGCTCATCACCGTCAAGCCACTGGCGTGCCTTGAGAATGCCGCCGCCGGTGTCAAGCAGCAGGCCGCGCTCGTCGCTGATGTGCATATTCAGCCCGAAGTTGTCATTCCTTTCCAGGAAGTCGATAATCATCTGCCCATAGTGGTGGATGTTGATGGTGATGTCGTTAAATCCCGCTGCTGCTACACGCTCAATGACGTGCTGAAGCATGGGCTTGCCGGCTACCTCAACCATCGCCTTGGGGCGGTCGTCGGTCAGGGGGCGCAGTCGTGTCCCCAATCCTGCTGCAAAAATCAGTGCTTTCATCGGTCAATGGGATTAAGGGTGCGCTCGTGGTCGGGCTGCTCGCGATGCGAGAGTTCGACGCGCACGTTGAATCTGTCGTGGATGTGCTCTGCCAGATGCTCGGCGGCATAGACCGAACGGTGCTGACCGCCGGTACAGCCGAAGCATACCATTAGGTCGGTGAATTTGCGGTTCTTATAGCGTTCCACCGATTCGTCAACCAGGGCATAGACATGCTCCAGCCACTGGTCGATGGTGCTCTCTTTCTTCAGGAAGTCAATCACGTTCTGGTCCAGTCCCGTGAAGGCTTTGTACTTGTCGTATTTGCCCGGGTTGTTGAGCGCGCGGCAGTCAAACACAAAGCCGCCGCCGTTGCCCGACGGGTCGTGAGGGATGCCCTTCTTGTAGGCGAAACTCATCACCCTGACGGTGAGGCCTTTGTCCTCGCTGACGAAGTCCTTGAGGTTTACCAGCTCATCGATGAGGACGCTCAAGTAGGGATATTGAGTGAATGGCCTGTCAATCACCAGTTTGCGCAGGTTGGCAACAGCGGGAACAATGCTGTTCTTCATGAAGTCGGGCTTCTTCTCGAAGTAGCCGCGGAAACCGTAAGCGCCCAGCACCTGCAACGTGCGGAAGAGCACGAACAATCTCAGGTTCTCATAGAACACTTTTTCGTCGAGTTCAGGCACATACTGTTTGAGTTTCTGCAGATAGGCATTGACCAGGTCTTTCTTCAGGTCATCGGGATACTTGGCGCGTGCCTGCCACACGAATGAGGCCACATCATAGTAATACGGTCCGCGACGGCCACCCTGGAAGTCGATGAATGCCAGTTTGCAATCGGCGGGACGATCGGCGTCACCCACGAGCATCACGTTGCGGGATTGGAAGTCACGGTACATGAACGTGTCGCTGGGCATGGCCAGCAGGTCGCGGGTCAGCTTCTCGAAATCGTTCTCCAGCTTGTCCTCGTTGAAAACCACGCCGGTGGCCTTAAGGAAACAGTACTTGAAGTAGTTCAAGTCCCACTTGATGGAGCGCTCGTCAAAGCATTGGGCGGGGTAGCAGTTGCTATAGTCAAAGCCCTCTCCGCCGCGGAACTGGATGTCCACCAGATCGCGCATTGTGCGACGCAGCAGTTCCTTTTCCTCGCTGGTGAAGGCATGGGTCAGGGCGCTGCGGCGTATCTTGTTCCACAGGATGTTCTCGGGCTTCTTGCCCAGGTCTTCCTGGATATAGGCCATGTGGTCCTCGCTCACGCCATAGACCTCGGGGACCGAAAGTCCCTGCTGGCGGAAGTGTCCTGCCATATAGATGAACGCGTCGTTCTCCTCGCGCGATTCACCGATGACGCCCACGATGGAGCGTTCACCGCTCATGCGGTAATACTGGCGATTGGAGCCCGCCTTGTCCATGAGCACAATTTGAGTGGGCTCACTGCCCACAAATTGCTTGTATAATTTGCTTAATCTTTCCATTGCTATCGTTTTTTAGTTTCTAGTCCATAGTTCCTGGTTGCTAGTCTTCTGTGATTATTTTGATGATATTAGAATTCGCTTGTGAAGTGGAAGGTGATCTTCGGGAAGTCTTGCTGAGCCATCTGCAAGACGTAATTGCTGTCGGCAAGGAACACGTCGCGGCCCTCGCGGTCAAGCGCCATGAACTGGTGCTTGCGTTTCTTGAATGCGTCGAGTGCATCCTCATCATCGCTCTCGATCCAGCAAGCCTTGTACAGGTGGATGGGCTCCCAGCGGCACTGGGCGCCATACTCGTGCAGCAGGCGGTACTGGATGACCTCGAACTGCAGCTGTCCAACGGTGCCGATGATCTTGCGGTTGTTGAACTGGTTGATGAACATCTGGGCAACGCCTTCGTCCATCAACTGCTCCAGGCCCTTGTTGAGCTGTTTGGTCTTCATCGGGTCGGAGTTCTCGATGTACTTGAACATCTCGGGCGAGAAGCTGGGCAGGCCCTTGAAATGGAGTTCTTCGCCCTCGGTGAGGGTATCACCGATCTTGAAAATGCCGTTGTCGGGCAGACCCACGATGTCGCCGGGATAAACCTCGTCGATGATTTCCTTCTTCTGAGCCATGAATGCTGTGGGGGCGCTGAAGCGGTAGCTCTTGCCCGAGCGCACGTGCTTGTAATTGCCGTTGCGCTGGAACACACCAGAGCACACCTTGACAAAGGCGATGCAACTGCGGTGGTTAGGATCCATGTTGGCGTGGATCTTGAACACAAAGCCCGTGAACTTGTCCTCACCGGGCTCTACCGTTCGCTCGATGGCGGTCACGGGGCGGGGCGACGGGGCGATACGCACGAAGCAGTCCAGCAACTCTTTCACGCCGAAGGTGTTCAATGCTGAACCGAAGAATACAGGAGCCACCTTGGCATCCAGATAATCAAGCGTGTTGAAGTCGGGGTAGACACCGTCGATGAGCTCGATGTCGGCACGCAGTTTCTCGGCATCAGCCTTGCCCACGGCAGCGTCGATGGCGGGATCGTTGATGTCGTTGATGTCCACACGGTCGGTCACATGCTGCTTGTCGGGCTTGAACAGGCTGATGTTGTGCTCGTAGATGTTGTATACGCCCTTGAAATGAGCGCCGATGTTGATGGGCCAGCTCAGGGGGCGCACGTCGATCTTCAGTTCCTGCTCCAATTCGTCAAGGATGTCGAACGGGTCGCGGCCTTCGCGGTCAAGCTTGTTGACAAAGATGATGACAGGCGTGTTGCGCATGCGGCACACCTCCATCAGTTTGCGCGTCTGGGTCTCCACACCCTTGGCGACATCCACCACGATGATGACACTGTCAACGGCAGTGAGGGTGCGGTAGGTGTCCTCGGCGAAGTCTTGGTGGCCGGGGGTGTCGAGGATGTTGATCTTGTAGTCGCCGTAGTTGAAGCCCATGACCGAGGTGGCCACCGAGATGCCGCGTTGCTTCTCGATTTCCATCCAGTCGCTGGTGGCGGTCTTTTTGATCTTATTGGATTTCACGGCGCCGGCCACATGAATCGCACCACCGAAGAGCAGCAGCTTCTCGGTCAGCGTCGTCTTGCCGGCATCGGGGTGAGAGATGATGGCAAAAGTGCGGCGGCGGGTGATTTCGGTTGTCAGGGACATTATTCTGTAGTTTTTAGTTAGATGTTCTGAGTTGATTGATGGTTGCCTCAAGGCTGTCGAGCCAATAGGGGACGGTCACGCCAAACGTGGTCTTGAACTTGGTCTTGTCCAGGACGCTATAGGCGGGGCGGTGGGCTTTGGCGGGAAACTCATCGCTGTGACACGGTTGCACGTCACAGGTGGTGATACCTGCCAGGCGATGAATCGCCAGCGTGAAGTCATACCACGAGATGACCCCCTCGTTGCTATAGTGATAGATGCCGCCATGCCATTGGTCGGCAGTCATCACGGTGACGATGGCACGAGCCAGGTCACGGGCACAGGTCGGCGTCCCTACCTGGTCAAACACGACCTTCAGGGCGGGTTTGTCCTTGCCCAGCGTGAGCATCGTCTTGACAAAGTTCTTGCCGTATAGTGAATAGAGCCAGGCGGTGCGCAGGATGACGGCATCGTCACCCAGTGCTTCTTGCAGCTGGCGCTCGCCTTCGAGTTTGGTGCGCCCGTAGGCCGACTGCGGGTTGGTGGTCATGTCTTCGGAGTAGGGCACACAGCCTTGACCGTCAAACACATAGTCGGTCGAGACGTGCACCATGCGTGCACCATGACGCTTGGCGAAACGGGCCAAGATGCCCACAGCGTCGGCATTGAGGCGTGCCGCCAGCGGCTCGTTGTCCTCGGCGGCATCCACGGCAGTATAGGCAGCGCAGTTGACAATGATGTCAATAGCGTTTGCCGCCATGATTTGTTCAACTGCCTGCTCGTCGGTGATGTCGAGCGTGGTGATGTCCTCGCCGGCAACATCGGTAAAGATGGCATTGAAGCGCCGGTCATCGGCCAGCACGTTGCGCATCTCATGGCCCAACTGGCCATTCGCTCCAGTGATGAGAAGGTTCAAAACGCTCATTTTCAATTCTCGATTAGGTTATCGCCGAACAGAGGTTTCTCCTCGTCGCGCTTGTAGTAGGCCGCCAGCATGCCGATGAAGTGAGAAATCTGTGAAATCGCAGCGGCGGTATCCTGGGATATCTCCTTGCCCTGCAAGTGCAGCATCATCACGCCGTACAACGCGTTGAAACAGGTCTCCAGCTCACCGGGGCGCTCGGCCTCGGGCAACGAGGAGCGCAGCTGTACGATGTGGGGCAGGGTGCGGTAGTAGTCGGCATGGTAGTCGGGAAAACGGCCCTGGTCGGCCAGCAGTTGCTGGTGCAGGTCGTTCAGGCGGATGAGCACGTTGTGACACACGCGGATGTGTCCTTTCTCGCGCACGTTCTCCAGTTCCATCATCTTGATGAGAGACTCATACCACTCGCGTATCTCGTGACGAGTCTCCTCGTCGACGTCATAGCGGGAGATGACCGCCTTGTCCACCGTGTCGATGTCCAGATGGCAGGCACGCAGCAAGTCCTCGACCTGCCACAGGTACAGGAGGTACTCAGCAATGTTTTCTTTGCGTTTCTGTTGAGCGATGATCATGATGGCGTCAAGGAGCGGGGTTATCCAAAGCGGCTGATGTTACGAAGCGTGGGCTCGTCAACGATGCGGATGCGACGGCCGTCAACGGTGATGATGCGTTCCTGTGCAAAAGTCGAGAGGGTGCGGATGGCGTTGGCGGTCGTCATGTTCGACAGGTTGGCAAGGTCCTCGCGAGCCATATAGATCTTGAGCGTCTTGCCGTCGTCCTCATAGCCGTAGTTGTCCACCAGCATGCACAGCGCCTCGGCCAGACGGCCGCGGATGTGCTTCTGGGTCAGCGTCACCACCTTGGATTCGCTGCCGCCCAGATGCTTTGAGAGCTCATGGATAAAGAACCAAGCCAACTGCATGTTGCCATCGATGAGTTTCTTTACCACCGTCATGGGGATGCTACCCACCTGCGACGGCTCGATGGCCATCGTGCTGGCTACATAGGGCTCATGGGCGAACCAGGCGCGGTAACCGAAGTACTGGATGGGGCGGTACAGGCGCAGGATCTGCTGCTTGCCGCCCACGCCGTTCTTGAACCTTTTCACCTTGCCCTTGATGAGAACCCACAGGAATTGCGGCTCATCCTTCTCGGCGTAGATGATTTGGCCCTTACGGTAGGTGTGGACAATGAAGTTCTCGGCGATGAGATGCTTCTCCTCGCTGTTCAGGATAGACCAGATCTCGGCCAAATCTTCCCGGATGATGTCCTCTATTGTACTCTTTATTACCATGCCAATTGATGGAAAACCAGTAAAGGCTGGTTTAAGGTGCAAAGATACTCACATTTTCCCACCTGCCAAAATCCATACCCCAAAAAATCCCTAAAACTCACTAAAACAGTCCTTCCACTCAAGGAATAGCCTGTCAAGTGTTCTCCCGTTGTGAATTGTGCTGTCAAGTGGACCGAGGATCAGCCTCGGTAAGAATGATCAGTGCCGGAATGCGTCGGGTATGGGCACAGGGCTGTTGGGGTTGAAGCCGGGCTGGTTGCGCACGGCATCGGGGGCGGTGACAGGACGATATTTCGGGTCGCCCCAGTCTTTGCTGTTTTTGCCGCCATTGAGCAGCCCGTCAAGTAACTGATATATCCATGGACCGGCATCGATCGAGATGGGAGCGCCCAGCAGGTTGAACGTGGGCTGCACGACGGGAAGGGTGCGCCATCGGCCGGTATAGGGGTCATAGATGCGACGTGCGCCCACGTCGAGCGAGAAACTGTCGCTGGCTTTCCAGCCCAGCGTGCCGCCATAGGACGAACTGCCCAGGAACGGCATGGCAGCCACCGAATGGAACTGCTGATGGACATAATATTGACCGAAAGCATTGAGTGACAGACGGTCGTTCAGCCTGAACGAGGCATTGCCGAACACGCCGTAGTCGTTCCATGCAGCGCGGTCGAAGTGGTATTTGCTGCCTGTCAAGCCGGCCGTGAACTGGAAACGGTCGCCCATGGGCATGATGAAAGCGATACTGGCGCTCGCCATGTTGCCCATGCCGGGATAGGTCGTGTGTGAACCGGCTCCCGTGAGATAGCCGCCACCCATGCGGGTGATGACGCCACCCGACGACCAATCGTGGCTGTAGGGGCTCGTGTCGTAGTTGAAACGGGGCAGGGCAGGGTGGGCCGTGCGCCACTGCTGCTGGTAGATGGCAAGTGAGTCGCTCAGGCGGCTGTGATAGTCCAGTTTAAGGTCGGCAGCGGTGGGCAGATTGGCGTTGAAAGTGGGTTTGATATTGGTCATGGGCATGACGGTGCCAGGTAGTTCAGGCGTGGTGAACTGCGGACTGATCTTGCTTTGATCAAACTGCAGCTTGATGCTTTGGCTCTCTTGTGCCATACCGACAAGAGCGACAATGACCATGACTATGGATAAAACCCGCTTCATGACCGCAAATGTAGTCGTTTGTGACGATTCACACAAACGGGAATAGTTAAATAGTCTTATTGCTCATGCTGACCTGGCATATTGGTCCAAGCGGCACGCAAGAGGGCGACGATGTCGTCATAGGGGATTTGCTCCCCTTCAGGGAAGGCCGTCTCGTAGAGCCTCCTTAATGCCGGGTTGTCAGCATTGCCGCTGGTGATGGTGCTGGTGGTCAACATGATTATTTATTGCTTGGTCGGATACTTGGCTCCGAACGCCCAGTGTGCCAGCAGCGGACTTAACCTGATGATATTGCCGATAAGTAAGCAGCCGGCAGTGATCAGGATGGCGATGATGAGCGATACCGTGGTCTCGATGATGGGCATGGGATGGTCGGTGAACACGGTAATGAATCCCAGATTGCGTGGAATCAGGAAGTAGTGGATCAGGTACACGTCAAGCGTGCGGCGACCCACATATTGCAGCGTGCGGCCCACCACCTTGTCCTTGGTCAAGCTGTTGCGGTTAAGCCTGAAGAATGAGAACAAAACCACCAGTCCTGTCAAGGTGGTGATGAGATTGAACATCGGGCTGGGCAACGTGATCATGTCGCTGAAAGCGTTGATCAGGAAATAGGTGCAGATGCAGACGGGTAGCACCCACTTGCTGTCGAGCCATTGCTCGACACGAGGGAAATGCTCGCGGGCCAGCGTACCGATGACAAAGAACAGGAAGTAACGCCATTGCTGCATCGACAGGAAGCCCATCACGTTCTCGGGCAGGGGGATGGCGTCATAGACCGGGGGCCAGTTGATGTGATACAACATCAGTCCCAAGAGCAGCAGCACCGGGCCTGACCACTTGTTGCGGATGCAGAACCTCACTGCGGCATAGAAGACATAGTAGATGAACAGCACATAGGTGAACCAGTAGCCGATCTTGTCGTGAACGACAATGGCCTCGGATAACGGGGTGTGCCTGAGGTGCAGGAAGACAATGAAGAAGATGAACGGCGAAATCAACTGCACCGGTATTTTCTTGCGGAAGAAGCTGATGACTTGACGTGAGTTCCACACCACACCGGCCTTGTAGAGGACAAAGCCGCTGATGAAGAAGAACATGGGCATGCGCACCTGAATCAGGTAGTCGTGGGCCGAGATTCCCAGGCCCTTGATGTGCCAGCACAGCGAGCCGACGTGATGGAAAACGACCAGCAGCATGGTGAAGCCCCTCAAGGCATCGATATACTCGATGCGGCCCGATGGTTGCCCTGGATTGTTGTTGAGTATCTGTGACATGATGTTGTTCTTATGCTTTGACTTTCTCGAGTTCCTCGCCTGCCTCTTCCCACTGTGCCATCACCTCCTCGAGTTCGCGGCTCACTTGGGAGTGAGTGTAATAGACGTTGAGGTCCTCGCTGGTGGCGGTGGACAGTTTGTCCTCGATGTCGGCGAGTTGTTGTTCCAGCTCGGCGATGCGGGCCTCCAGGGTTTTCACTTTCTTCTCAGCCTGGCGGATGCGGCGCTCGCGTTCCTTCTGCCGCTGGTAGTCCATCTTGCCCTGGCTGGCTGTTGTCTCGGCCTCCTCGGCAGGGGCTGTGGCAGTAGCGGGAGCGTTCTTGATTTCCAGTTGTTGCAGGGAATCGAGTTGCTTCTTCTGCAGGAAGTCGTAGATGCCGCCCAGGTGTTCGCGCACGCGGTGTTCGCCGAACTCATAGACCTTGTTCACGATGCCGTTCAGGAAATCACGGTCGTGTGACACGACGATTACGGTGCCGTCAAAGGCCTGAATGGCTTCTTTCAGCACGTCCTTACTGGGCATGTCCAGGTGGTTGGTGGGCTCATCGAGGATGAGCAGGTTGACGGGTTGCAACAACAGGCGTATCATCGCCAGGCGGCTCTTCTCGCCGCCGCTCAGCACCTTGACCTTCTTGTCGGCGTTCTTGCCGCCGAACATGAAGGCTCCCAGGATGTCGTTGATGCGCGTGCGAATGTCGCCCACGGCCACATAGTCGATGGTGTCGTGCACGGTCAGTGTCTCGTCGAGCAGCTGCGCCTGATTCTGGGCGAAGTAGCCGATTTTGACGTTATGCCCGATCTGGAGTTTTCCGTCAAAGGGGATTTCGCCCATGATACACTTGACCAGCGTTGATTTTCCCGCACCGTTCTTGCCCACGAAGGCGACTTTCTCGCCACGCTTGATGGTGAACGTCACGTCATGGAACACGTTCAACGTGCCGTAGTCCTTGCGCAGGTCCTCGGCAATGACGGGATAGTCTCCGCTGCGGGGTGCAGGCGGGAATTTCAGCCTCATGCGTGAGCGGTCCACCTCATCGACCTCGATGCGCTCCAGTTTCTCGAGCATCTTGATGCGGCTCTGCACCTGGACGGCCTTGGTGGGCTTGTAGCGGAAGCGCTCGATGAAGTCCTCGGTGTCGTGGATGAGTTTCTGCTGGTTCTCGTAGGCGCGCATCTGTTGTTCAACACGCTCCTTGCGCAGTTCCACAAACTGGCTGTAGTTCACCTTGTAATCATAGATCTTGCCCAGTGAAATCTCGATGGTGCGGTTGGTCACGTTATCAATGAATGCACGGTCGTGCGACACCAGCAGCAGTGCTCCGTTGCGGTTCTTCAAGAAGGACTCCAGCCACTGGATGGACTCGATGTCCAGGTGGTTGGTGGGCTCATCCAGCAAGAGCACGTCGGGACGCCGCAACAGCAGTTTGGCCAGCTCGATGCGCATGCGCCAGCCGCCGCTGAACTCGCTGGTGGGGCGGTTAAAGTCGCTGCGCTCAAATCCCAGACCGGTGAGCGTTTTTTCGATTTCGGCCTCGATGTTCTCGCTCTGCATCAGGGCACGCAACTCGGTCTTCTGTGCCACACGGTCGATGAGGTCCTGGTAATCCTCGCTGTCATAGTCGGTGCGGTCGGCCAGCTCCTGGTTCATGCGGTCGATGGCGGCATCCAGTTGCTGCAAGTGCTCGAAGGCGCGTTGTGCCTCCTGCTTGACGGTGAGCTCGTCCTTGAGCACCATCTGCTGCGGCAGGTAGCCGATGGTGATGTCGGCCTGGCGCGCAACAGTGCCGCCGGTGGGTTGTTGCTCACCGGTGATGATTCTCAACATGGTGGTTTTGCCGGCTCCGTTCTTGCCCACAAGTGCGATTTTGTCACGCTTGTTGACCACGAAACTGATGTTCTCGAACAGCACTTGGCTGCCGAACTCAACTTTGAGACCTTGGATCGAAATCATGCCTGCATTGTAATTTTGGCCGCAAAATTACAAAAAATCCTGCAATTACAAGAGAACTCGTGATTTCAGAACAAGCTCAAGGGCTTCTGTTCAATGCTGGCTCGTGCCTGGTCGATGTATTTCTTGTTGATGTCGATGCCGATGCTGCGACGGTTCATCTCGTAGGCGATGCGGCAGGCCGTACCCGTGCCGCAGTAGGGGTCGAGAACGATACCGTCACGCGGACAGGTAGCGGTGATGGGCAGCCGGTAAAGGGTGTCGGGGGCTACACAGTAGTGGGCGATACCCGACCGTTGCACACCGATGGTCCACACGTCGCCGGGAACGATTCCCTGGGCCTTGTCCTTGACACGCGACGACTTGTTGCGCCCCTTGCTCTCCTGCCGCAAGATCAAAGCGCAGGTGTGTCGCAGTTCCTCGTCTTTGTAATAGAAGTCGTTGTCCTTGACCAGATGGAACATGAATTCATGGACCTTGCGCAGGTGGTCGTGGCTGCCTTGAGGCGAGGTTGTGATCTTGTTCCACACCACCTCGTTGACCAGATGCCAGCCTTGCTGATCGATCATGGCCAGCACCACACGCCATGGGATGCCTTGCACAAAGCCGTCGGTGGTGTCGTCGCCCATGTTGAGCCACAACGACCCTTGGGGCTTGAGCACACGCCAGGCCTGGGCCATGGCTTCGAGCAACTCGTTGACAAAATCTATGGCGTTGGTGGCGGTGATGCTTTCGGTGCCTTGGGTGCGGCGGCGCCAATAGGGCGGCGTAGTGACGATGCAGTCGATGCTCTCGTCCTCGATGCGGCTCATCACGGTGGCAGCATCACCTTGCTCGAAGTGGGGTAGCCGTGACCGCCCCAACTGAGCGACCATCGTCCTCTCGGGGTGATCTTTCAAGGTGGTTGATGGCTCGGCTATCTCAGTGGCTTGGGGCTGTTCAGAACCGTCCTCGCCTAGCATGGACTGGAGCATGGCCGCTGCTCGTGGGGCCAGTTTGTCGTTAGCGATATGGGAATAGGCTTCATCGGCCAGCCAGGCGGCCACCAGCTCGTCGCTGTCGACCTTGAAGATGCGGGCCAGCCTGATGACCTGCTCGCGCTTGGGACGTCGCTCGCCGTGTTCGTAGCGGCTGTATGCGGGTACATCCACGCCGATGGCTTTGGCCAGGTCTTTCTGTAACTTGCCGCTCTCGATGCGCAAACGCTTGATTTTGTCAGAGAAAAACATAACGATAGATAGATTTGTTAGAATCTGACAAATTTAGGCGATATTTTTGAACTTTACAAAAATATCGCCTAAAAAAACTATGTTCTCTCAAAAAGAAATCGTTATTTCTTTTTCTTGCGACGGTGCTGGTAACGCCAGTGATGCTGAATTGAATGGTACAGGTAGTGGCGGAACGGATGCAGCAGCCAGTAGTGGTAGAACAGGAACGCAAGTGCGGCGCCGATGGTGGCAGCCACCACGTTGTTCATGTCGTAGTTGAAACCTGTTTTCCACATCAGTCCGATTTCCATGATCAGCGACAAGGTTGCGGCCGAGGCGGCTAAGCCGATTTCCTGATTAACCTTGCTGTGATGGGGGAGGCGTGCTTTGGCATAATCAAGGATAAACACCAGTGCAATAATGAAATACAGCACTAAGTGACCGACCTGCTCGGCAAAAGGAAATACTTTCAAAGAGTTCACACCAAGGGGGTTCTTGGCGAATGTGAAGAATACCATCAGCGCAATCATGATGGCCGATGGGAGTCCTTTAGGGATGGAAAGAATAAAACTTTTCATGTCTAGTTTAGTAATTGTGTATTAGTTCACAATCGGCAAAAGTACTGCTTTTTTGTGATTTTGACGTCTTTTTTTTCAGAAAAATTTACATTTCGCACATTTTGAAACCTGAAAGACGTGATGATTGGGCGTTTTTTGGTACTTTTGCAATTATACAGAATGACCTTAAACAAGACAAAGGATTTTTGGGGTATGTCGAGGCGCGAGCGTCGCGGCACCATCGTGGTGCTGCTTGCGATTGCATTGATCTTGACTGGCATCGTCATCTCTCGCGGGTGGCGTGAGGCATCGCCCGTGCCGTCAACACTCGTCGAGCAAGCGCAGTTCGATGCTGTGACCGATAGCGCGACCTCGCCTGCGGTCAAGTCTCACGACAAGCCGTCACGCTCCAAGCGTCCGTCGCATCGCCGTGATGCCAAAAAGCGCCCTGCGCGCAAGTCGCCGCCCCCGTCATCGGCTCCGGTGCCCATGCAGCCGGTGCCACAGTTCTGAACCGGTGTGGGCTACGTGAAAACTGCTAAAAATCATTGTTGTTTTGTGCAGGTCATCAAATTGTGCTACTTTTGTCAATGATAATTCCAAATAATGTGAACACACTATGGCTAAACGTGTAGGATTTGCGACGCGACTGGGTGCTATCGCCGCTGCGGTAGGCTCGGCGGTGGGTTTGGGAAACATCTGGCGTTTCCCTTATGAGGCTGGCGTGAACGGCGGCGGTGCCTTCATTCTGGTGTACATCTGCTGTATTCTGGTGATGGGAATTCCCGTGATATTGAGTGAGTTCATCATCGGCCGCTCTACCCACAGCAATATGAAGGCGGCCCTGCGGCGCCTCTCGCCGGGTAAAAAGTATTACCTGTTCACCTACGTCTGCATCATCGGCAGTTTTGTCGTCATCGGCTTCTACAGCGTGGTGTGCGGCTGGATTATCGAGTATCTTTACCAGGCGGCCATGGGCAACCTGGATGGTCACACATCACAGGAGTACTGCATCATGTTCAACTCGCTGGTGGCCAGCCCTTGGCGCTGTGTGGGCTGGACATTGCTTTTCCTTGTCCTGAATTTCATAGTTATGAGCCGTGGCATTGAGAAAGGCATTGAGCGCGTGGCCAGCATCATGATGCCACTGCTGTTCTTGATTCTCATCATCTTCTGTGTCAAGTCGTTATCATTGCCCGGAGCAAAGAAGGCACTCAACTTCCTGTTCTACCCCGATTTCTCGGAATTGACCATGCGAGGCGTGCTGGATGCGCTGGGCCAGGCCTTCCTGTCGCTTTCCATCGGTATCTCGTGTCTGGTGACCTACAGTTCCTATTTCAAGGACGATGCCTCGCTTACCAAGGACGCTGCCACCGTTGGCCTGCTTGATACGATGGTTGCCATTCTGTCGGGTGTGATGATTTTCCCGGCGGTGTTCACCTTTGGTGTGGAGCCCACTGCCGGCCCGAGGCTCATCTTCGAGGTCTTGCCGGGTATCTTCCAGCAGATGACAGGCGGCTATTTTTGGGCGTTGCTGTTCTTCCTGCTGGTGTTCTTCGCCTCGTTGACCTCGACCATATCGCTCAGCGAGATTCCCATCACATTCATGATCGAGGAGCACAAGATGTCTCGTCCGCGTGCCATCACCTGGACCGCTTTCTTTACCGTTATTCTGGCGGTATTGGCAGCCCTGTCGTTCAATGTGCTTGACGACATCAAGTTGTGGGGGAAGAACATCTTCGACATGATGGATTATGCTGCCAGCAACATCTTTATGCTCTTGGGTGGCTTGTTCACAGCCGTCTATGTGGGTTGGATTATGGATCGCAAGATCATTCATGAGCAATTGACCAACAATGGCCTGCTGAAGGGCAGGATGGAGTCTTATCTCATCTTCTGCCTGCGTTATGTCGCTCCCGTGTCGATAGTCTTCATCTTCCTTTACCTCACCGGCATCATCTAAGACCACTCCAAGCCAATACTGAAAAGGAAGACAATAAGTACAATCAATACATTTCCATCCGGCATGCGATAATAAAAAGAGCGCGGATGCCTTAGTGTTTATTGTATTTATTGTTTTCCTTTTTTTAATTCGTTGTCTTATTGGTGGGCGAGATACTCGCGGATGGCGGCGGTGAACGGGCGCCAGTACTTCTGGCACTTGACCTCGCCGACGCCGTACAGGATGCCGAATTCGGCTTGCGTTGTCGGTTTCTCTGTCGCCATGGCCTGCAACGACTTGTCGCTGAAGACCATGTAGGGGGCGATGTGGCTCGCCTTAGCAAGGGCCTTGCGCACGTCACGCAGCCGCTCGAACAGAGCCTTGTCCATTACCTTTTGGGGCTCGATAGCGATAATCTCGGGAGCGGCCGGCTCCTCGACAGGCTGCGGCTTGCTCTTCTTGAAGTCGCGGCGCTCAAATCGGCTCAACTCGATGGTGCGTTTCCCGTAGAGTACTTCGTTGCCGAATTCGGTGATTTTCAAGTGGTTGTTTTCATCATAGGCTACATCGAACAAGCCTAATTGAAGCATCTGCAGCAGATAGGCGTTCCACTCGGCGATGGTGAGGTCGCGTCCCACGCCGAAGGTCTTCAGCTGGTCGTAGCCGTGTTCGATGACCTCGGCCTTGCGCCAGCCGCGCAGGATGTCGGTGACGGTGTACATGGTGGCCTGCTCGTCGGTGCGCTTGATGGCGCTCAAGGCCATTTGGGCATAGCGCGTGCCGTCGAAACGTTCCGGCGGATTGTTGCACACGTCGCAGTTGTGGCAGTCGTGGTCAAAGCGCTCGTTGAAGTAGTTCAGCAGGATGCGGCGGCGGCACACTGTGCTCTCGGCAAATTGCTGCATACGGCGCAGCTTGTCCATGTTGATCTGCACCTGTCCTGACTCGCGGGCGAATTGCTGCAACGTAACCATGTCACCGTAGTTGTAGAACAGCAGGGCTTCGGCAGGAAGGCCGTCGCGGCCTGCGCGTCCTATTTCCTGGTAATAGCTCTCGATGTTGCGGGGCATGTTGCTGTGGATGACATACCTCACGTTGCTCTTGTCGATGCCCATACCGAACGCGACAGTGGCGCACACCACCTTCACGTCATCGTTGATGAAATCGCGCTGCACCCGCTGCTTCTCTTTCACGCTCATGCCGGCATGGAAAGGCTGGGCCTCAATTCCCAGAGAAGTGAGTCGGGATGCCATGTTCTCGGTGTCCTTGCGGCGCAGGCAATAGATGATGCCGCTCTCGCCGCGGTGCAGGTTGATGAATTGCACGATTTGCCGCAGTTTGGTCCTGCCGGTAGAGCCTTGCACCACGTTGAGCGAGATGTTGGGACGGTCAAACGAGCTGATGAACAGACGTGCGTCAGGAATGCCTAACTGCTTGGCGATATCGTCACGCGTGATGCGGTCGGCGGTGGCAGTGAGTGCCATCACGGGAATGTGGGGAAAGCGTTGCTTGAGGGCGCCCAGTTGAGTGTACTCGGGGCGGAAGTCATGACCCCATTGAGATATGCAATGCGCCTCATCGACTGCAAACAGGCAGATGCGTTCGGTGATGCTGCTTGACCAGCGGTCAATTTCGCTCAGGAGTTTTTCAGGTGAGATGTATAGCAACTTGACCTTGCCCTGCATCAGCAGGTCGACGGTCTGGCGGTTCTCGCTCTCGCTCTTCTCGCTGTTCAGGGCCAGCGCGGGGATGCCGTTCTGTTGCAGGGCGTCGATCTGGTCGTTCATCAGCGCCAGCAAGGGCGAGATGACGATGGCGAAACCATCCTCGCTCATCAGGCCAGGAATCTGGTAACACAGCGACTTGCCGCCTCCGGTGGGCATGAGCACGATGCTGTCGCCGCCATCAAGTGTGTGATCGATGATGTCCCATTGCTGCCCTCTGAAGCTGTCATAGCCATAGCAGCTCCTCAGCAGCATCAACGCATTTTCCTTCCGCGTCATATCACCCCCTTAACCCTTGATCTTTAACCTTTAACCTCTAATAAGCATTATCCTCGCCCTTGAGGGCATTCCAAATGGTGCGGACGATGATTTTAAGGTCCAGGAAGAAGCTCCAGTTCTCGGCATACCACACGTCATACTCAACGCGTTTCTCCATCTGCCACAGTTCCTCGGTCTGGCCGCGATAACCGCGCACCTGAGCCCAACCGGTAATGCCCGGTTTGATGGTGTGTCGCAGCATGTACTTGTCGATGAGTTCGCTGTACATCTCGGTCTGGGCCACCATGTGGGGACGAGGGCCCACGATGCTCATCTCGCCGCGCCACACATTATAGAATTGCGGCAGCTCGTCGATGCTCGTGCGGCGCAGGAAGTTGCCGAAGCGGGTAACACGGGGGTCGCCCTTGGTCGCTTGCAGGGTGTCGCTATCGGCATTGATGCGCATAGTGCGGAACTTGTAGCAGTTGAAGGCTTGGCCACGGTAACCCGTGCGTCGCTGCACAAAGAAGATGGGCCCGGGCGATGTCAACTTGATACCGATGGCCACAGGAATGATGACCAGGGGTGACAACAGGAGGGCAACCGTCGAGAACAACAGGTCAAAGGCGCGTTTGAACAGACGGTTGATGGGATTCTTGAGCGGGTAGGGGTGAACGGCCAGGATGGGGACATCGCCCACCGAACTGAGCTCAAACTGACGGGTGACAGTGCGGCCGAACTGCGGCACATAGTAGAAGTCCACGGCATTGTTGTCGGCAATGCGGATCATGCGGGCGACGTTCTGAGTGTCCTCAATGTCGGGGACTGCACAGAACATCTCATCCACCTGATGGGTCTTGACAAACTGCTCCACATCGTCGAGCGTGCCTTGATAGGCCGCCGAGGCCGAACGGGCCTTGGGGTTGTTGTCAAAGAAGCCCACGATGTGGTAACCGTAACCTTGGTCACCCAGCATCTCGTTGATGAGACGCACACCCACCGTGCCGCCACCGATGACGATGACGCGCTTGAAGTTAAAGCCCTGGTTGCGATACAGTTTCACCAGCTGGCGCGAGAGCACCCACCATGTGGCCAGGGCGATAAAGAAGATGATGTAGAACAGCAGCACCTGCTGCCAGGGAGCATCAAACTGGCTCAAGAACGAGGCGAGCGCAATGAAGATGCCCGCATGGGTGAGCACCAGTTTGAGCGCCTGTCCCACAACCTTGTCGGCATAGAACACGCGCCGCTCGTGAACATCATTGTAGAAATAGACACACACCAGCATAGCCACATTCAGCGCCAGCCAGATGGGACGGTCATACATCCCGTTGCTGTCAGCCGCCGTGGTCGCAGGCCACAACAATGTGGCAGCATAGGCCAGATTGACAATCAGCACGTCGATGATGCTGAATATCCATCTGACGAATTGTCCATATCGGCCCTTGCTCTTCATTTAGGTTATGCTTAGTGTATCTTATAGGTAATTAGTCAATAACTTGTTCGTGTCAAGCAACCATACAACAAGAATTGTCCTGACGGACAGTACAATTCCTGTTGTAGGTGCTTTTGCTTTAGAACACAGTTACAAGGCATTCATTTGACTTGCCGGAGTAGCCTGGGATCAAGCGTCCATCTCCTTGATGCGCTGCTCGAGCTCGGCAATCTCTTCCTTGAGGCTGACGATGCGGCGTTCCATCTCCTGGACGAGCGAGTTGCCGCTCTTGGTATTGGCGGTCAGGAAGCCCATGTTGTTCTCGAAGGTCTTGAGCTCGCTCATGCGCTGTTCGTAGGTGCGAACCAGACGGTCGCGCTCGCTCAGGTTGCGGTCACCGCCACCCTGGCGTGGACGTGAGCCGCCCTCGCCGCGCGGACGAGAACCACGCATGTTCAGCGTCTCGAATGCCTTGTCCACGAGTTCGCGGTACTGGGCATAGATTTTGTCTTTCTCCTTGAAGGGAACGTGTCCGATCTCCTGCCAGCGGTCCATCAGGTCGCGTACGGTCTGTGCAGCATCCTCGGCGGCCTCCTCGATGGTGGCCTTGAGTGTGGCGATGACCTCTTTCTTGGCCTTGAGGTTGTCGTGCTCGACAGCATGAACGTTGACGTTTTGTTTCTTCTTCTGATCGAAGAAGTGGTCACAAGCGGCGATAAAGCGTTTCCACACGGCGTCGCTGTGCTTCTTCACTACGGGACCGATGGTCTTCCACTCCTTCTGCAACTCGACGAACTTCTCGGTGGCTTCTTTCCACTCGGTGGAGTCCATCAGGGCCTCGGCGCGCTCACACAGGTCGATCTTCTTGGCCAGGTTGGAACTCAGTTCCTCCTTCATCGTCTTGTAGAACTCGGCTTTCTTGGCGAAGAACTCATCGCAGGATTTGCGGAAGCGTGCGAACAGGGCCGCATTGGCCTTGCGTGAGGCATATCCTAACTTCTTCCAGTCCTCTTGCAGGGCGATGATCTGTTTGGTGACTTCGTCCCACTGGGCATAGGTCTTGAGGTCGTCGGTGCTGATTTGCTCGATCTTCTCACACAGTTCGGTCTTGGCATCGGCATTCTCTTTCTCCTTGCTCTTGCGATCCTCAAAGAAAGTCTGATATTTCTTGTTGATGGCGCTGGAGGCTGCTTTGAAGCGTGCCCACAACTCCTCGCGCAGCTCCTTGGCTACGGGGCCGATCTCGCGCCACTTGGTGTGCATCTCCTGCAACTTCCTGAAGGCAGCAACTACATCGGTCTCCTCGTCAAGGGCCTCGGCGTCTTCACACAACTGCTGCTTGAGCTCCAGGTTCTTCTTGAAGTCGTAGTCACGCAGCTCCTTGTTCATCTTGAGCACGTCATAGAAGCGCTCGGTGGCACGCTGGAATTCTTTCCACACCTCGGTGTCGGCTGTGGGGGGGACCTCACCGGCATCCTTGAAGTCCTGTTGCAGCTGCTTGACGCGGTTGAACTGGCGGTTGATGTTATCAGGGTCGTTGGCTATCTCGTTGATAAGCGCGATGATCTGACGTTTCTTCTCGAGGTTGGCTTCGCGGTTGGCCTCTTGTGCCGCGTTGTACTCGGTACGGCGCTCCTTGAGCACGTCGAGCAGCTCCTTCAGGTTGCTTTCGTCAGCATCCTCTTTGGGAGTGAAGTCGGCCTCGTTGTTGCCGTTAGCGAGGAATTCCTCTTTTTCCTTGGCCAACTCGTCGCGGCGCAGGGCAAAGAATGCGGCCTTGATGGCCTGCACCTCGTCTTTCACCTCCTCGATGGGACGGGCGGCTGCCTCACGCATCATGCCCACCAGCTCGGCTTTGGTCTTGCCGGCCAGATCCAGGCGAGTCTGTTCCTCGGCTTTGGGCGCTTCCTCAACAGGTGCGGGTGCTTCTTCAACAGGAGCAGGGGCCTCCTCGGCAGGAGCCTCGGTTGCGGTTGCAGGTGCTTCCTCGGTTGCGGGTTCTTCTACATTAACTTCTTCATTCACAATTTCCTGGACCTCGTTCTTGGGCTCAGTGTTCAAGGTTTGATCCTTCTCGAGATTGTTCATCGATTCAGATTGTTCACGCGAATCCATCATAATAATTGATTTTATAAAAGTGCCAAATGACTCTGGTTGTTAAATTCTAAACCCCAAATTTACTCATTTTTTCGCAACTGCAAAGGTATTTTTCCGTTTTTTTTCAAATTGACGTGTTTTTTCTGAAAAATATAGGGCTTATAAGACCATTATGCCTTATAAGCCCTATAGTATAATTGTGGTAGGTTGTTATTCCAGGACTGTTGCCTTGATAATCTTGACATCGACAGTGGGACGGTCCATGCGACCTGTCGTGACATTTTGGATCTTGTCCACCACGTCCATGCCCTTGATGACCTCGCCGAATACCGTGTACTGGCCGTCGAGATGCGGCGTGCCACCCACGCTGGTATAGGCGTTGATCTGCTCATCGGTCAACTTGAAGGGGTGCGCAGCGGCCTCGGCCTCGGTCTGCTGGATGAGCTCATTCTGCAAGGCTTGCAGGCCGGCATTGTCTTGGTTTTGCTGCATCTGCTGGATCTTGGCCTGGTTCTCATTCACGAGGCGGCGGAAGATGTCCTGCTTCTGCACGTCGGCGAGTCGCTGGGTCATCATCTTGAGTTCATCGCTGCCATAGATCTTGCCGGTCACGATATAGAACTGGCTACCGCTGCTGCGGCGCTCGGGGTTCACTTGGTCGCCCGTGCGGGCTGCAGCCAGAGCTCCGCGCTTGTGGAAATACTTGGGATACACAAACTCGGCCTCGATGGTGTAGCCGGGGTCGCCCTCTCCAAGCATGGTGTCAGGGCCTGCGTTCTTGGAGGAACCATCACCGGTCTGGATCATGAAGTCCTTGATCACGCGGTGAAACAGCACACCGTCGTAATAGCCCGATTTCACCAGCTTGATGAAGTTGTCGCGGTGCAGGGGTGTCTCATTGTAGAGCCCTACGATAATGTTGCCGTAGGTCGTTTCCAGTTCTACTTGTGTCATTTTCTTGTCGGTAGTCTTGCCGGCGGCCGGACTGTTGGCTGCATCGCCTGTTCCGTTAGCCGAGCAGGCCATGAGCGCGAATGCCGCCATCACGATAGATAAAAATAAAACTCTCTTCATTGATTAATGTCTGTTGTCTGATAATTGGCCTTAAAACTCTAAGGTCATTAACGTCGTTGATTAGATGCCCACGGGATAGAGGCGCTTGTAGATGCGGCGGAAGTTGTCGTCGTTGGCGCTCAGTTCAGCAGCGTGCTCCTTGTAGTCGGCGCCCCACAACGATGAGGCCAGGTAGGCCAGATAGACGTGGTCGCGGTCCTTGGCAATCGCTGCCTTTACCAGCAGGTCGATGCTTGAGGCATACTTCTCGCGGTCGATGGCGTTGAGATAGCGCGCTGTGCTCACTACAAACTGACCGGTGCGGTCCTTAAGTATCATATTGTCGACCAGCGCAGGCATGTCATCATCGATGTTGCCCATATTGTTGGCGATGTACTCATAGGTCAGCAAACCGTTGGTGTCGTCGTCGAGTATCTTTTTGAGATTGTTGTCCATTATGTTTCAGTAATGTGGTTCGTATACAAACTGCAAAGATAATGCTTTTTTCATTTCAAGCGTTGTTTTGCTGAAAAAAATGCTGATGTCGCTCTCTCACATTCGGCTCGATGTGCCGTCCTTGCTGTAATGACAAGCGGTTGCATCCTTATTGACGGGATGCAACCGCTCCATTATAGTCTAATGTGTTCGTGTTATCTCTTCTTCACTTTCTGATACTTCGCCTTTACTATCTCATAAGAGTTCCGTGTCAGTTCCTGTAACAGGGCATTGGGAGCAGTCGCTGGATTGATGCCAATCCAATGTTTGGGCGATTCGTTGTACGGATTCCCGATACAATCATACTGTGCTTTTAAGTCTTCGATGCGCTCTGGCTGGCACTTGAGCGTGATGACACTGAAGTTATCACAATCAAAGAACGAAAACATGTGGCCATGAACATAAAATACCAATACACCACAGGCATACTTGAATGCCGTGAAAGGAAATTTCTCTTCTACGTCAGTGCCCAGCGACAGGCAATACTCGCGATAATCTTCTATGTTCATAATATTTGCTGAATTGGGATTTACAGAAGTGTTCTCCGTTGCTTAACGGCGCACATTATGCGACGTTTTTGCCGAATAATTGACAGGAATCCTCATGCGGGTACCAGAAAGGGACCTGCCCAAGTTGTAGTACAGGTCCCTTTGCAAATTATGTCTGCTGAGTTAGCTTACTCGGCCTCAACGGCAGCCTGTGCGGCAGCGAGGCGTGCGATGGGCACGCGGTAGGGCGAGCAGGAAACGTAGTTCATGTTGAGCGAAGCGCAGAACTTAACGCTGCTGGGTTCGCCACCATGCTCACCGCAGATACCGAGGTTCAACTCGGGCTTCACGGCACGGCCCTTGCGGCAGGCCATCTCGACGAGCTGACCAACACCTTCCTGATCCAGTACCTGGAACGGGTCAACCTTGAGGATGCCCAGGTTCTTGTAGATGGCGAGGAACTTGCCTGCGTCATCACGCGAGTAACCGAAGGTCATCTGGGTCAAGTCGTTGGTACCGAACGAGAAGAAGTCAACAACGCTGGCGATCTGGTCGGCAACGAGAGCGGCACGCGGAATCTCGATCATGGTACCTACCTTGTAGGCCACGGTCTCGCCACGCTCGGCGAACACTTCCTGTGCAACGCGGTTGATGATGTCGGCCTGCATCTGAATCTCGTTCTTCACACCGATCAGGGGCACCATGATCTTGGGCTTCACAACGATGCCCTTGGCCTGCATATTGAGGGCGGCCTCGATGATGGCGCGGGCCTGCATCTCGGTGATCTCGGGATAGGTGTTGCCCAGACGGCAGCCACGATGACCCAGCATGGGGTTGAACTCCTCAAGACCGTCGCAAACCAGCTTCACCTCTTCCAGGCTGCGGCCCGTCTCCTCGGCGAGCTCACGCATGGTCTCGAGCTGATGGGGTACGAACTCGTGCAAGGGGGGATCGAGCAGGCGGATGGTTACTTCATAGCCGTCCATGGCCTCGAAGATGCCCTCGAAGTCGCCACGCTGCAGCGGCAGCAACTTGGCCAGGGCGATGCGGCGTGATGCCTCATCGGGAGCGATGATCATCTCGCGCATGGCCTTGATGCGGTCACCCTCAAAGAACATGTGCTCGGTGCGGCACAGACCGATACCGTGAGCGCCCAGCTTGCGAGCCACCTTGGCATCGCGAGGCGAGTCGGCGTTGGTGTAAACGTCCATCTTGCTGTACTTCTCGGCCAGGTTCATCACGGCTGCGAAGTCACCGCTCAGGTCAGCGTCTACAGTAGCTACGAGGCCGTCATAAACCTCACCGGTGCTACCGTTAATCGAAATCCAGTCACCCTCGTTATAGGTCTTGCCACCCATCTCAACGGTGCGGGCCTTATAGTCCACCTTAATTTCACCGGCACCCGAAACGCAGCACTTACCCATACCGCGAGCCACAACGGCTGCGTGTGAGGTCATACCGCCACGGGCGGTGAGGATACCCTGAGCCACGCTCATGCCGCGCAGGTCCTCGGGAGAGGTCTCCAGACGCACCATGATGACTTTCTTCTTGCGTGATGCCCACTCCTCAGCGTCGTCGGCAAAGAACACGATTTGACCGGTAGCGGCACCGGGGCTGGCGGGCAGACCCTTGGCCATCACCTTGGCGGTCTTGACGGCAGCCTTGTCAAATACGGGGTGCAGCAGCTCATCGAGCTTGCCGGGCTCCATACGCTTGAGGACGGTCTTCTCGTCGATAGCGCCTTCACGCAGCAGGTCCATGGCGATCTTCACCATAGCGGCGCCGGTGCGCTTACCGTTGCGGGTCTGGAGCAGCCACAGCTTACCATCCTGGATGGTGAACTCCATATCCTGCATGTCGCGGTAGTGGTCCTCGAGCTTCTGTTGGATGTCAACGAGCTGCTTGGCGCACTCGGGCATCGACTCCTCGAGTGAGGGATACTTGGCGGCACGCTCTTCCTCGCTGATGCCCTGCATAGCGGCCCAACGGCGGCTGCCCTCGGTCATGATCTGTTGCGGGGTGCGTACACCAGCCACAACGTCCTCACCCTGAGCATTGATCAGGTACTCACCGTTGAACAGGTTCTCACCGGTACCGGCGTCACGCGAGAAGCAAACGCCAGTAGCACTGTTGTTGCCCATGTTACCATAGACCATGGCCTGTACGTTGACTGCAGTACCATACTCCTCGGGAATCTGGTTCATGCGGCGGTACAGGATAGCACGGTCGTTGTTCCAGCTGTCAAATACAGCGTAGATGGCACCCCACAGCTGATCGTAGGCGTCGGTGGGGAAGTCCTTGCCGGTATTCTCTTTCACAGCAGCCTTGAAGCGAACAACCAGTTCCTTGAGGTCATCGACATCAAGCTCGGTGTCAAACTTCACGCCCTTCTTCTCCTTCAGGTCCTCGATGATGGCCTCGAAGGGGTCGATGTCGGTCTTGTTGGTCGGCTTCATGCCGAGCACAACGTCACCGTACATCTGCACGAAGCGGCGATAGCTGTCCCATGCGAAGCGGGGGTTGCCCGACTTCTTGGCGAGCGTCTCGGCCACCTCATCGTTGATACCCAGGTTCAGGACGGTGTCCATCATACCGGGCATCGATACGGGAGCACCCGAGCGAACAGATACCAGCTGGGGATTGCTGGGATCATTGAACTTGTTACCGGTCAGTTTCTCGATGTGAGCTACAGACTTCATCACATCGTCCTTGATCATCTCAACGACGGCTTCACGACCCTTCTGGTTATAGAGGGTGCAAATCTCGGTGGTGATGGTGAAACCCGGGGGAACGGGAACGCCGATCAAGTTCATCTCAGCAAGGTTAGCGCCCTTGCCACCCAGTAAATCCTTCATGTCGGCACGACCTTCTGCCTGGCCGTTACCAAAAGTGTAAATCGCTTTCATTTACTTAACTTTTTCTGTTTGAATATTTAGGTAATATTTATGAATTTCTCATTATGCGGTGCAAAGGTAATGATTTTACCCCAATTTTTAGCATAATCCTTGTTAAAAAACGCATTTTTTATTAACAAGTTCACCCGTTTTTATAATATGTGGCATTTTGTAAGGAAAAGCAGTGCTTTTCATTACATTTTTAATTGAATTCCAGCGGCATTCAGGCATTGAATGTGACTCGTCCTTGCCGGACTTCATCATGCAACAAGCGGCTGAATTCCCGATAGAACTCAGCCGCTTGCCTTGTGAGGCGATCAGCCTCAGGCTGTGATCGTGTTATTTCACCACCTCGGCAATCTTGTTGGCAAGGTCGTCGCCGGTCAGGCCGCGCGACAGGATGGTGCCGTCGGGGCCGAAGATGATGATGTGGGGAATGCCCTTGATGCCGTAGAGGTCGGTGGGCTCGGTGAGTTTCTGGGTGCCGATGATGACGGGCCAGGTGATATTGAGCTCGGTCATCGCTTTACGGGTGTCGTCGGGATTGTCCCACACGGCGACGCCCAGCACGTCAAACTTGTCACCGTATTTGGCCTTGAGGGCTTGCAACTTGGGGATTTCGGCACGGCAGGGAGGGCACCAGCTGGCCCAGAAGTCCACGAGAGTGACTTTGCCCTTGCCCACATAGTCCGACAGTTTCTGCACGGCGCCGTCCTCGGCCTTCACCTCAAAGTCGGTGAACTTCTGGCCCTCGGCAGTGGCAATGAGCTGGCGGGCAGCGTTCTTGGCTTTCTCGACACGCTTCAGCTGAGCATATTCGATGGGGGCATCCTTGAGCAGCGCATCAATGTCGGCCTCCTGAAGATCTTTATACATCAGATAGTTGCAGAAGGCCCAGGGACCAATGGCGTTGTCCTTGTTCTCTTGATAGAACTTGAGTAATCCCTCGGCATAGCGGGCGTCGTTCTCGGCTTCGGTAAGGGTAGTGTCATCGGCGATGGCTTGCATCTCCTTGCTCCAGGCTGCCATCTTGTCATTGAGCGGACTGATGGCCGTACCGGCGGCAATGTCAAGTTTGACCTCGCCGGGCTCGACGATAAAGCCGTAAGGGTTGCCGCCCGCATACAGGCGTGCGAAGAAGCCCTTCTCGGTCTTGCCCTCAAAGGTGCAGGCATTATTCTCGACAGTGGCCGTGGCGATGGTGTCGCCCGTGTCATAGTCGGTCAGGAAGGCGGTTTCGCCGTTGGCGCTGTCGTCAGGGAAGGTGACGGTTACCTTGTAGCCCTTGCTGCATGATGCAAGCAGCAACAAAGCCGTAAGTAAAATTGAAAACTTTTTCATATCTAACTATTCTCTCTATAAATAAAAATCTCACTTGTCATTAATCTCTGATCGCCTTGTAAATCAGGGACTGGATGTGGCTGCGGGCGCTGATGCGTCCGAAGTTCGGGTTGTTCCTCGTGGGACAAACGCGATTGCTCAAGAAGATGTAGAACATGTCGTTCTTGGGATCCACCCAGAAGCATGTGCCCGTGAAACCGGTGTGACCGAAGGTCTCGGGGGTTGCCTCGGCACAGGTGTTGCTGGCATCGGGGTCGCCAATGACAGGCTTGTCAAAGCCTAGGCCACGGTGGCTGTTGGGGCTCTTCTGGGTCGTGAACGTCTCGACGGTCGAGGCCTTGAGCAGGCGCACACCGCCGTAGGTGCCTCCGTTCAGCCACATCTGGAAGAGCTTGGCCAGGTCGTTGGCGTTGCTGAACAGACCCGCATTGCCCTGAACGCCGCCCGAGAAAGCTGCCAACTCATCGTGGACATAGCCATGGATGTGCTGACGCCTGAGGTAGGTGTCTTTCTCGGTATAGGCGATCTCGTCTCGCGAGAACTTGCTCAGCGGGCGGTACATCGTGTGATAGGCACCCAGCGGGGCAAAGATGTAGTTGTTCACATAGTAGTTGAGCGGCGAGTGGGTCATGCGCTGCACGGCATCGGCCAGCAACGAGAAGTTGCAGCAGCTGTACAGGTATTTCTTCTTGCCCAACTTGGCGTGGTACATGCGGTTCATGATCGAGTCATAGGTCACGCGTCCGCCCCACAGGCCGTCGGCGATGGCGATGTTGAACTTGTCGGTCTTGACGGGCGACAGGATGTCGGTGCGCATCTTGGCGTCCTTGTGGCCCCACGCGCCGTTCATGATCTTGATGGTGTGGGTGGCGTCCTCGGCACCGGCGATGAGCTCACCGGTGTAACTCTTGTCGTCCATCATCATGTACCACATGTTGAGCGATGCGGGCATGCCGGTCTCGTGGTAGAGCAGGTCACGGAAGGTGATGTCCTCCTTGTCGCCGTCGCGCAGGCCTGGAATGTATTGGCTTGCCTTGTCGTCGAGGCGGAACTTGCCGTCGTCAAAGGCCTTCATCACACCGCTGATGGTGCCCGTGGCCTTGGATACCGACGCAAGTCCGAACAAGGTGTTGTCATCCACCTTGACGGGGTTGTTGTAGTCGATGGCGCCGAAGGAGCCTTTATAGACCACCTTGCCGTGGCGTGCCACAATCACTTGGCAGCCGGGGAACGCGTGCTGCTGAACACCCAGACGGCACACCGAGTCGATTTGAGCGGTCAGGCGGTTGTCCAGTCCCACTTCGGCAGGAATGGAATAGCCCAGACGGTTGGCATCGTAGTGGATGCCGTCGCCTGCTTGATAACGGGTCTTCTTGCCCTCAAAGGCCAACGAGATGGGAAGGTTACCGCCGGCACTGTTGCCGCCGAAGATGGTCTGAGCGGCATAGTCCTCGGCCAGGGTCGAGTTTTCGTAGGTGAGCACTACGGCCTTCACATGCTTGTTGGTGATGGCGGTGCCGTAATTCTTGATGTCATAGGGTTTGCAGGTCAACACCACAATCAGGTTCTTGCATTTCTTGACTACGGTATTGAGGGCGGCACGAGACTCCTCGCTGTTATCGCCCACCTCGACAATGATGGTGTTGAAATGGCCGTCGTGCAGCAGTTCGGCAAGCGCTGCGGCGTTGCCAGCCTTGTCAAGGTCAAAGCGCTTGATCTGGGCATAGTCGGCACAGCGACGGGTGAACTTTGACGTTGTCCCTTTCTCGTTGCCGATAGTCGCCACGGCGATGTGGCGGCTTTGCAGGTTGTGGATGGGCAGCACATTGTCGTTGTTCTTGATCACGGTGATGGAGCCGGCGATGAGTTGGCGCTTCAGCACCTCGGCCCGTTGCGAGTTGACCTCGTTCAACAGGTTGGCCGTGTTGACGTGTTGCTTGCCGGTGAGGTTGAGGGCATATTTGTAGCGCAGGATTTTCTTGCAGCGCTCGTCAATGACGCTCTGGCTCAGGGTGCCGTTGCTGACGGCAGCTTTGATGGCGACAATCTCGTCGCCGATGTTTTCGGGCATGAGCAAGACATCGTTGCCGGCCAGCAGGGCATTGACACAGGCCGAGCCCTTGAGCAACTGGGTGGCACCCTTCATGTTTAGGGCATCGGTGAAGATGAGTCCGTTGAAGTCGAGTTGGTCACGCAACACATCGTTGACGCACCCCGACGATAAACTTGTGGGAGCGTTAGCGTTGTCGATGGCCGGCACCAGCAGGTGAGCCGTGAGGATACCGCTCAAGCCGGCATCGATGAAGCGGCGGAAAGGCACCAGCTCACAGGTGTTGATCTCTTGCAGCGACTTGTTGATGACGGGCAATGTCTTGTGAGAATCCTCGCTCGAATTGCCGTGGCCAGGGAAATGCTTGCCCACAGCCATCACACCGCCGTCCTCCAGTCCGCGGGCAAAGGCGATGGCATGACGTGCCACCAGCTCGGGGCTCTCGCCGAAGGAGCGGGTGCCGATCACGGGGTTAAGCGGGTTGTCGTTCACATCGAGCACTGGGGCAAAATTCACCTGGATGCCCATGCGGCGGCACTGGCGAGCCACCTCGCGACCGTACTCATACAGGAGCATGTCGTCATCAATGGCTCCAAGGATGAGGTTGCGGGGGAAATTGGGCACTTCCTTGAGGCGCATGCCCAGTCCCCACTCGCCGTCGATGGTGATCATCAGGGGCACGGCAGCCAGCGATTGAGCCAGGTTGGTGATCTCGGCTTGAGCTGCCATGGTGCTGTTCTCATAGATGAGGCCGCCCACCAGATTCTGGGAGACAAGACGTTTCACCAGGTCGCGGGCGGCGTCGTTGCTCGAGGGCGTCACACCAGCCACGATGAGCTGGCCGATGCGGCCTTCGGGCGACAGGCTGTTGAACACGCTGTCCACCCACTGGTTCATCGCCACCTGATCCACCCTGTTGAACATGTTGGGCAGTTTGGCTGATTCTCGAGCCATCGAACTCAAAGCGAGCACGACAGCCACCGCAGTCAGCAAAATACGATTGAATTTGGTCATTATATCAAGTGTTTTTTAGTTTCTGCTTCCCAAAGATTCCCTCAGGACTAACGTCTAATTCTTCTTGATTCTCACGTCGTCCTTGGCATCGATCTTCTTGCCGGCAGCCTCAAGTCTCTTGACGTAGGTGAGAATGTGGTTGCCATACTTCTGGGTATCGACGAACAGGCGTTTGCACCTGGTCATGGGGGTCATGTAGTCGCCGCCGTTGGCCAGATAGTCGATTGTTGCCACGATATAGGTCTTGTTGGGGTCGATTTTCTTGCCCTTGAGAGTGGCTTTCACGAGTTCGCCCTTGTCGTTGTAGGTCGCCTTGAGTTCCTTGCTGACGGCATCACCGCCGCGACCGCACATCAGCTTGATGCTCTCGATCAGCTCGGTGCCGGGCATTTCCAGCACGACGAAACGGTTGTCGAACGGGAACATTGACCCGATGACGCCCTCGGTCACGGTGCCCTTGGGCATATCGGTGCGGATGCCGCCCTTGTTCATGATGGCACAATCGATGTCCTTGATGCCTGACAGTTCCTTGATGATTTCCATAGCGGCATCGCTCACCCAGTTCTGAGCCGCATCGCTCGAGTTCTTCATGAAGCGGGCACTGGTGGCGACGGGGTTGTTCATGATGCTGTCCACACCATGGCGGTACTGGTCGAGCCAAGTGTTCATGGCCGTATAGCGGCTGGCTTCATCGTCCCAGCTTGCATCGACCGGAATGTGATCATACACGATGTCGCCGGTCTCCAGATCCAGGTCGTAGGTGGCCACAAACTTGCCGCTCTTGCCGTTCTGGCCGATGGGAATCAGTTTGCCGTCGGCATTGCGGTGACGGTCCATGCCTCCGCCGGGCTTGATGGTGGTGTGGGAGTGAGAACTGATGACCATGTCGATGTAATGACTCTGGCCGATGATGAGCGTGTCGTTGGGCTCGGTGGGTTCATAGCTGCTGTAACCGATGTGTGACACCATGACGGCATAGTCAACACCCTGCACCTCCTTGAGGTAGCGGGCAGTGGCATCGGCCACGTCAGGGGCATTGCGGTAGCGCAGACCCTTGCAGTTCATGTCGGCTATCAGTCCCTCGGGGTTCACGTTGATGCCGAAGAATGCCACGCGCTTGTCGCCCACGGCTTTGATCCAGTAGGGCTGGAACAGACCGTTGAGCGGAGTGGCGCTGAAGTCGTAGTTGGCACTGATTTTCGTGGCATCGACATTCTTGTAATGGGCGGCAAGTTCCTCCATGCCGTTGTCAAATTCATGGTTGCCCAGGATGATCGCGTCATAGCCCAGAGTGTCCATCAGCGCATATTCCACCTCGCCGCGATAGAGCGAGAAGAACAGCGTGCCCTGAACGGCATCGCCGGCGTGGATGAGCACAGTGTTGGGATTGGTGGCGCGGAGCTGGTCGTAGATGGCACGCCGGCGGGCCACGCCGCCCTTGCCGTCGCTGGCAGGGTCAATCTGGCTGTGGGTGTCATTAACAGCGATAATCATCAGGTGGTCGGCATGCAATGCCGGAACCGTCAACAGTGCGCACAAGCACACGAGCATGAAGTTGCGAATCTTTGCCATAACAGTAATGTATAATTTGTGTTCAGTTGCTAATAACCGACAAATATACACCGTTTTTTCATCTTGGCCAACAACACTGCCCGTGTTTTTTCAACAACCTTTGCTTTTAGCAAAAAAAAGAGGGTGAGCCAACCCTGAATGATGGCTCACCCTATAGTGGATAAAGTGTTTATGCGGGATGAAATACACTTTGGGATTACAACGACATGAGATGGTTGATCAGCAAGGTCACGTCGGTGATATTGATGATTCCGTCATTGTTCATGTCGGCATTTGATGAATTGATGTTGTCGAAGTTCTCACTCATGACAGCATTGAGCATACCAGTCACGTCGCTGATGTTGATGATACCGTCACCGTTAGCATCGCCTGGCATTGTTGCGGAGAGCTCTATATACTCGGTGCCAGTCCACATGTAGGGAATCCAGTTTTTGTTCCTGGCATTGGTGATGTGCTCCGAGGTGAGGACATTATTCTCGTCAAATCTGGTCAAAACGTGAAAATTGCCTGTTTTGGGACTGGAGATCGTGGGCATGGAGTTAATCAAGGTGGTCATGCCCGACTCGGTAATGGAGTTGCCCGAACAATACATGTCACGGAGTGCATTGCATCCCTGAACATTGAGCGTTCTCAATTGGTTATCTCGGCAATCCAAAACTGCCAAGGCGTTGCAATTTTGCACATTAAGTGAGTTCAGCTGGTTATTGTCACAGAACAAGATCGTCAGCTTGGTCTTGCCCGACACGTTAAGAGACGTCAGTTTGTTGTCATGGCATCGCAACTCTTGCAGTTTGGTAAAGTTTGATACGTCAAGGGTGCTGAAGTTGCAGTTATTGACTTGGAGTTGAATGAGGTTGGTGCAAGACGACAAACTTGTGATGTTTGATAGATTTGGGTTGTAGTAGCAGTTCAGGGCAGTCAATGCCGTGTTGCCTGAAACATCAAGCGATGGCAGGTTGTTGTGTGAACACCCGATCAGCTGAAGTGTGGGACAGTTTAAGCAATAGAGTGAAGTAAGATTCTCATTGTAGTTTATATCTATCCACAATAATTGTGGACAAACGTTACAACTGAGCTGAGTCAGTTTACTCTTGTTTTGAACCGTGAGGTTTCTTATCTGGGTCTCATCGCAGTTAAGTCTTACCAGATTATTCATGTTGGAAATAGCGTCGCTCAGTTCGGTCATGGCATTACTGTAGCAAATGAGCACCTCCATCGCTGTGCAGCTTGCAAGACCGGTGATGGAACTCAGCGTGCGACAAGGTCCGCAATCGAGTTCGGTGAGCCCCGTGTTGCCTGTAACGTTGAATGTAGAGAATTGGTTGTTCCAGCAGTGGAGCGTTTTCAAAGCTGTGCAACCATGGCAATCAAAAGTGGTCAAACTGCAGTTTTGGCAATTAATCGTCGTCAGCCGTGGGTTGTTGTAGCAGTTCAAGCGAGTCAAAGAGCTCTTGCCTCTGACATCAAGCGTGGTAATCTTGTTGTTGCTGGCGAGGAGTGTAGCGAGCGAATTCAAGCCACTAACGTCGCTTAAGTCGGTAATGGCGCAATCCTCGCAGTCAAGGTACTCCAGGGCGGTGCAACCAGCCAAACCGTTTATTCGAGCTAAGTTGGCATTATTGTAACACTTGATGTTCTTTAATGCAGGACATCCCGATACGTCAAAGTTTGTCAACGCATTGTGCCAGCAGAAGACACCATTCAGCGACGGGTTGTCACTCACCCACAGGGTGGTTAGTGCGCTGTGGTAGGTGACCGAGACGGTGCTGAGATTGTTGCCTTGCAGGAACAACTTCTGCAAGGCGGTGTTACTTGACACGTCTACTGATGTCAGGTTGTTGACACCCAGGTTTAGATAAGTCAGTGCGGTGAAGTATTCGATACCTTTAGCGTTGGAAATACGCTTGTTATACAAGTTGAGCTCGGTGCGAGACAGGATATCCTGCCGGGTGAGGTAACCTTTGGGATATTGAGTGAGCAGGTAGTTGCGGAAGTTGGCATCGGGGAAATTGGTGCTGTTGATGTCCACGCCCCATTCCGAGTCAATGACCACAATGTTAGTGAATTTTTTCCATTCGGCGTGGGCCTTGTAGGTGTTGTATGCACTTGCCGGCACATGAACCTTCACACGGCTGTACATGCTGGATGAGAACGCATAGTTAACATAGGGGGGAATCGTGCTTCGGCATACGATGTCCGTCATGCTGTTGCAATTGTAAAAACAATGATAGTTCAGGTCTGTTACGTTGGGGCCTAAATCCACGGTAATAAGACTTGACTCTTCAAACGCGTTGCGGGCAACGTTGCCCACAGGAACAATCCTGTCAACATATTCGCCTCCATCATCACGATAAAGATTGACCTCGGGCGGCGCTACCAGATGCTGACCATAGCAACCGATGACGGCCGCTTCGCCATACGACCAAGCATACTCGACGCCATCGATGGTCCAAGTATCGTCATACTCCTGGGCATAAGCGCCCGAATGACATAGCAGGCAGGTCATGAAAATGGCTAGCAATTTAAAATGAGATTTTTTAATCATAGTTGTAAAATTTTTGAGGTTAATATATAAACTGATAAGAAATGTTAGTGGGAAATGTACTAATTGTGACAAAGATACATTAAAATAACCAGAAACCATAGTTATTTTTAGAAATTTAACAAAAATTAATCATTCGAGATGATGATGGCCACCTATCAGCGAATAGACATGAAATGAACCCCAAAAGTTGGAAAAAAACTTTTGGGGTTCACGTTTCAGTCACAATGAAGTGTTATTTCGTCTTCTTGGCCGCGGGCTTCTTAGCCGGTGCCTTTTTTGCGGCAGGCTTCTTAGCGGCAGGCTTCTTTTCCGGAGCCTTCTTGGCCGCGGGCTTCTTGGCAGGCGCCTTCTTCGGGGCTGGCTTTTCTTCCTTCTTCTCGGGCTCAGGCTTGGGCTCCTCGTCGATAGGGAAGTCGCCGGTAGTGTCCTTGACGATGTTGTTGCGCATCATCTCTACCTCGCGGTGCAGTTTCTCGATCTCCTGCTCCTGATTGCGGATGGTGAGCAGCAGTGAGTTCAGCTCCTCGTTGTCGATGCTGGTGGGATACTGCTCCTCGACACGCGTCATGAAGTCGCTCAGCACGTTCATGTAGTTGGTGAACGCGGTGTAGGGCGAGTCATACGGGCTGTAGTGAGAGTGTACCGAGCCATCGTCGTTGTGCTTGGTGGACATGTAGAAGAAGTGGTCGCTGGCCTGCAGGTAGTTCCAGTCTTGCTTGATGCGACGGTCCCTGCACAGGCGCACGCGCTCGCCGATGGAGTAGAGCTTCTTCACAGCTTCCTGCTGCAGCGTGTTGCCCAACCAGGCGCTGGTGTCGCGGGCCTCGTCGGTCCAGGACATGGGGTAGGGAACGGCGAGTTCGGCAACGGGTTTGAACTTCGAGACGACTTCGCTGGGCGTCCAGAACTGGATGTCATGTTCGGCAGCAAAGCGGGGCAGCGCTTTCATGAATTCAAAGATACCGCTCTCACGCGGTTGCAGCTCACCGAATGCATCATAGTTCATGAACAGGTTCACCAGCTGCTCCTCTTGCGGCAACTCGTTGATCCAGTTGATATACTTGTCGGCGGTGAGGGGATAGGAAGCCCACTCGGGATTGCTGAAGCGGAACGAGATGTCGTCGCTCAGCTTGCCGTTCTTCAGCATCAGTTTGAGCTTGGGTGCCGAAGCCGAGCTGTACAGGAAGTTGGGCGAACGCCAGCCCAGCACGTGCTTGGCGTCGGCAGTGATGGCGGCCTTGAAGCCCATGGCCTGAACCATCGAGGCGATGTCGTCGTCATAGATCAACTCGGTGTTGCGGAATACCTTGGGACGCTGGCCGAACATCTGGAAAATCTTCTCGTCATGCGCTTTGACTTGAGCGACGAACTCGTCGGGGTCGTAGAGCGACGACAGGCTGTGGGCGTAGGTCTCACTCAGGAACTCTACACAGCCGGTGGCGGCCAGTTCCTTCATCGAGTCGATGAACTCGGGTACATACTGCTCGAGTTGCTCGAGGGCGGTGCCGCTGATGGAGAAAGCCACCTTGAACTTCTTGCCGTGCTCCTTGATCATGTCGAGCAGCATCTCGTTGGCAGGCAGGTAAGACCGCTGGGCGATGCGCGTGATGATGTCGTCGTCGGCAAAGTCATCGTAGTAGTAGTGGTCGTTGCCGATGTCAAAGAAGCGGTAGTGCTTCAGGCGGAACGGCTGATGAATCTGAAAATAAAAACAAATCGCTTTCATATCTATTGTCGTTTTATTGTTTGTTTTCTTGAATCTTATTTTTTTCTAGAAGATCTAGATATTCTAGAACGTCTAGATTTTCTAGAGCGTCTAGATTTTCTAGGGATGACTCCTAACGGTTGATCAGGTTGCGGTAGATGTTGATGACCTTGGCACCGGCTTTGTCCCAGGTGATCTGGTTCACCTCGGCAAGGCCTTGCTCACGCAACTCGTTGAACATCGCCGGGTACTGGATGATGCTGTAGATGGCATCGGCCATGGCATTGATGTCCCAGTAGTCGATCTTGATGACGTTGTCAAGAATCTCGGCGCATCCGCTCTGCTTGCTGATGATCGACGGCACGCCCATCTGCATCGCCTCGAGCGGCGAGATGCCGAAGGGCTCGCTCACCGACGGCATGATGTACACATCGCTCGCTGCCAACATCTCATACACCTGCTTGCCCTTGAGGAAACCGGTGAAGTGGAAGCGGTCGGCGATATTGCGCTTGGCGGCAAGGCGTATCATCTTGTCCATCATGTCGCCGCTGCCGGCCATGACGAACTGGGCATTGTTGACCTTGTGCAACACCTGTGCGGCGGCCTCGACGAAGTACTCGGGACCCTTCTGCATGGTGATGCGTCCCAGGAAGGTGATGACCTTGTTGGTCTTGCCCGGAGGTGCCTCGAGCTTGAGCAATTCCTCGTTCAGCGGCTCCACAGCGTTGTGCACTGTAGTGACCTTGTCGGGGCTGATGCCGTATTTCTCGATGACGGTGCGGCGCGTCAGGTTGCTCACGGTGATGATGTGGTCGGCGTTGTTCATGCCGTCCTTCTCGATGCTGAACACCGTGGGGTTGACATTACCGCGGGAGCGGTCAAAGTCGGTGGCGTGAACGTGGATGACCAGGGGCTTGCCCGTCACCTGCTTGGCGTGGATGCCGGCAGGGTAGGTGAGCCAGTCATGGCTGTGGATCACGTCACAGTCCACGGTGCGGGCGATAACGCCGGCAACGATGCTATAGTTGTTGATTTCCTCGAGCAGATTCTCGGGGTAACGACCCGAGAACTCGATGCAGCCCAGGTCGTTGGTGCTCATGTAGTTGAAGTCGCCGTAAATGTGGTCGCGCAGGTTGAAGTACATCTGGGGATCCATCACGTTGCCGATGCGGCCCTGCACATAGTCCCAGTTCACGTCGCGCCACGCTACCGGCGTGCTGTTGGCGCCGATGATGTTGGCGAAATCTTTAGGCTCGTCGCCCCAGGGCTTGGGGATGACAAAGGTGATGTCCATGTCACCGTTCTCCCACATTCCCTTGGTGAGTCCGTAACTTGCTGTTCCCAGTCCTCCCAGGATGTGAGGCGGAAATTCCCAGCCGAACATTAATGCTTTCATATCTTGTTTCCTCCTCTTGGTTATTCGTCAATGATGTGAAGGTTCTTGAAGGTGCGCAGTACGCGCAGGATGCCACCCACGTTGGGAGCGAAGCTCACGGCGCCGCGGCCGATGAAGGGCGGGTTGCCGTCATACAGTTCGCTCAGCGAGCCGATGCAGCCTTCCTTCATCTCGTCCTCGAAGCCGATCATCATCCTCTCGATGAACGAGATGCTGTTGAGGCCGAACACGCGGATGTAGGCCTTGCTGTAGAAGTCCATCAGCCAGGGACGGGCGCTGCCGGCATAGTAGGCTGTCTGGCGCTCCTCGGGGGTGCCCAGGTACCAGGGGATGTAGCCATAACTGTTGGGGCTGAGGGTGCGCAGACCCTTGGGCGTCAGCAGCTCGCGTGTGGCGATATCGAGCACGCGCTTGCGCTGGCGGCGGTCAAGCGGACTGTAGTCAAGACCGGCGGCGATAACCATGTTGGGACGCACGCTCAGGTCGGTGTAACTGCCGTTCACATAGTCATACAGGTAGCCGTAGTCGGTCATGAAAGTCTCGACAAATGCCGGTTTGCATTTTTCGGCAATCTTGGCACAGCGCTCGACAAATTCCTTGTCCTCTTCCCGTCCGACAAACAATTCATCGGTGGCAAAGCGCAAGTTGTTGTACCACAATGCGTTGAATTCAACCAGGTAACCGGTGCGCGGAATCAACGGCGTGCCGTCAGGGTGGGTGCTGTTCATCCACGAGACGGGACGCTTGGTGCCGTCGGTAGTCAGCAGGCCGTTGTCCTCGAGCTTGAGGTTGGGATGATGGCCGTCGATGATGAAATTGATCAGGTCCTTGACCAGCTGGCCGTAGCGCTCGCGGGCGGCGTCGGCATTCAAGTCATGGGCATAGCGTTGCACAGCCCAGATGGCCCACAAGGGGATGTCGGGCAATTCAAGACCGTCGAGGTGCTTGTCGAGGGTGCCGTCGCGCATCCAGTCGTTGAGGGCGCGCTGTGCAGTGTCCATGATGAGCTCGAAGTCCTGGCGGTGGTGTACCGACAGCGTGCAGCCCGGCAGCGCGATGAACTCGTCGCGGGCGCGGATCTTGAACCACGGATAACCGGCCAGCAGGTAGTGGCCCTCCTTGTTGGTGATGTAGAACTGCTTGGCGCTGTTCTTCATGCAGTTGTAGAAGCTCGTGCGCGGGGTGCGCGGCTTGATCTCGTCCTCATACATCTTGGTGAGCGTGCGGGTGTTCACCTCCTCGACACCGGCCGAGAAGATGAGCGGCTCGCCCTTCTTGATATCTACCTCGAAGTAGCCGGGAACATACAGATCCTCGCTGTAGGGGATGCCGCGCTCCTGGTCCTTGATGTACTCGATGTTCTTGTACCAGTGCGGGTCAAACACGAAGCGGGGTTTGTGGTTCATCTGCATGTACAGTGTGGGATAGCCGTTGTACATGCAGGTGGCGATACCGTTCGACACCTCTTGATAGTCACGACTGGCGACAGCATTCTCAACACACAGGTCGTTGGCGTTGCGGAAGGCCAGGAAGGGTCGGAACTGCAACGTCGTCGCCGAGTGGGCGTCAACGAGGGTGTAGCGGATGAGGATGCGGTTCTCGTGAGTGATGAAGATTTTCTCCTTCTTGAGAATCACACCTCCCACACGATAAGTGGTCGTGGGAACGCGCTCGCAGTCATACTCGCGGATGTACTTGTGCCCGTTAGGACTGTAGGTGTCGCCCTTGTAGCGGTGCAGGCCCAGGTTGAAGGGAGCACCGTGTTGGATGACAGTCTCGTCGAGCGTCGACAGCAGCACATGGTTGTTGTCGTCAAGCTCGGGGACGGGGATGACCAGCAGGCCGTGTTGCTTGCGGGTGTTGCAGCCAACGATGGTGGTGCAGTGGTATGCTCCCGACTGGTTGGTGCGCAACATCTCCTTGGGCAACGACTGCTCCAGGTTGATCATCAGGTTCTTATCAAATTTCAGGTAACTCATAGGCGCATATATTGGTTTTGGTTTTTAATAGTCGGATTATTCTGTCACACGTCATCGGGTAGCGATGGAGGTACCAGGATGTGTATGCCCTTGCTCACGTTCTCGACGACAATGCGGGCAGGCATCATCATCGGGTCACCGTCAACGTGGACGATGTCATCGTGACGGCGCTCAATCACCACGCGCTTGCCACGGTAGATGCTCACGTGGTTGTCGTGGTTGAGCTGACGGAGGAACAAACGCGCACCAATCAGGGGACTTTCCACCAGGTTGAACGGGTGCATCACCGTCACATCGATCAGCCCGTCCTGCATGGTGGCTCGGGGAGCGATGTAGGCGTTGTTGCCATACTGTGCCGCATTGCAACAGGCGATGACAAATGCTTTCTCATTCAACTTGGCGCCGTCAACATCGATCAGGTACTCTTGAGGCTTGTACTTGATGTACTCGCTGAGCGTCGTTTTCACATAGGTGATGAAACCGCGGGTGCCCTCGTTCGAGAACTTGTAGCTCACGGCCGCGTCAAAGCCCATGCCGCACGTGCAGAAGAAGGGTTTACCGTTCACTGTACAGTAGTCAAAACTGCCCACCACACCGTTGTTGAGCACTTGCAACGCGCGACTTGCGTTCATCGAGATGCGCAGGTGACGCGCCAGCCCGTTGCCCGAGCCGCTGGGCACGATGGCCAGGGCGGTATCGGTACCGCACACGGCACTGCCCACCTCGTTGACCGTGCCGTCGCCGCCGATGGCGACAACGATATCGGCACCGTCGCTGGCGGCCTGAGTCGCTATTTCGTGGGCATGACCTGCATATTCGGTCATGATGATGCTCACGTCATTGCTGTTGTTGTCCACCACTGTGTCGATCAGGCGGGGGATTTTATCCTTCTTTCCTGTCCCCGACACGGGGTTGATGATAGCGACTATGTGTCTGCGTTTGTCTTCCATTCACCGCAAAGATAATACTTTTTTGTGTTTTTTTTTTTGATGATAGATGTTTTTGAAATATTTTTGTGGAAAATTTATTAACAACCCGCTTTTTACTTTTAAAAACTAATGAAAAAGGTAAGTATAAACCTCCTGACGAATGTGATTTTGCTGCTTGCTGGCATTATCCTCATCATCTTTCACGGGGTGCCCACAGTTCTGCTGTGGGGCTGTCGTGTGATGGGGGCCATGTTCATGTTGCCCGCTCTGGTTTTTCTGATCATGGTGGCCGTGCGCCATGCCGATGCCCGCACCAGTACCGACTACCTGGGCGTGCTGCCCGCCGTGGGCGGCTTGTGCTTCGGCCTGGTGATGATGCTCAAGGCCCATCTGTTCGACGAAATCCTGCAACTGCTCATGGGCTTGCTGCTGGTGGTGCTGGGCTTGTTCCATGTCATCTATCTGATGTTGTCACACAAGACATTGAATATCAAGGGATGGTATCACATTTGCCCCTTGCTCGTGGTGCTGTGCGGACTCTTATCGCTGGCGTTGCCCGCCTTGCGCAACGACGTTTCCATGGTAGTGCTCATCACGGGTATCTGCCTGTTGTTGTTCAACTTCACCAGCCTGCAGGAATACCTGGCCGAGCGCCGTGTGCGCCGTGCCGCCACCCAGCCTGTCGAGACCGTTCCGGTCGCACAGGATGACACCATTACCCAGGTCCAAGTGACTGATGATGACCCCGCCTCCTGATGAACCTGAAACAGTTGTACCGTCGGTTCCGCGATTGGCAGCGCAATCCGTCCAAATACGAGGAAATAGGCAGTAAGATGCACTGCTGTTGCAACTGTGGCCAGGAGTATGCCGGGGCCTTCTGCCCCCGTTGTGGACAAAAGGCAAGGGCCGGGCGCATCACGTGGAACACGGTTAAAAACGGATTGATGGACTTGTTCGGCTTGGGTAGCCGCTCGTTGCCCTATTCGGTGTGGCAGTTGCTGTGGCGGCCGGGCTATTTTATCAGCGATTACATTAACGGGAAGTGGCAGATGAGTTTCCCTCCCGTGAAGATGCTGGTGATTGTAGCATTGATTGTCTTTTTCATGGGCGGGTTGTTGTTCCCCGAGTATTGGGGGAAGGACGAGCAGCCTGAAGTAGTCACATCAACGGGTGTGACGTATTATGTGGAAAGTGCTATGAACTGGCTGGCAACCCATCCCGAGTGGGGCATTCTGTTCCTTTTGTCGTTTTTGATATTGCCCACCTGGTTTGTCTTCAGGCATGCTCCACGCAATCCTCGCCATACTTTGCCGCAGGGCTTCTTCATCCAGGTGTTCATGAGCATACAGTTCTTCATCTGGACTTTTATCTTATCACTTGCCCTGCTTTTGACGGGTGTCAATGCCCAGCAGGCATGGGTGGTTTCGGCATTCTTTCTGCCTTTTATCGTGCTTATGGATTACAAGCAACTGTTTAGTTATGGATGGAGGGGAACACTATGGCGCCTGGTCGTGGCTGTGGCCATTATTGTTTTGTCATTACTCTTGATAGTTATGATTGTTGTTGCTGTCAACAAGCCTGAAGGTTATATCATCGTACGTCATTACCGTCCGATTTTTGTTTTCATGACCTTTGCCGCTGGATTGGGCATATTGCTTTCGTTGACCGATGCCGTTAACCGCAAGACCTGGCAGGAGCGTGGCATGTGGCGGTCGATGTTGCTGCCCTTGCTGTTTTTCACGGTAATGGTGATATGCCTGATAGTTCTTGAAATTCAGAGACCTGGTGCGTTTTTTAAGGCTTTGTTTAGTTGATTTCGGGAATTAAAACTCCATTCGACATCTTCCTGACTGTTATGGATTCTTTGTTTGGACGTTGAGCAGTCGGTGAAATAACAAGCGACGCGCCCTCCTCGAACGGGAAGGGCACGTCGCTGTGTCTTGTAGTAACTGTCGTGAGCGCTCACGACAGTGATGATGTCTTGTCTTATTTCTTCTTGCGGTTGCCGTAGCGCTGCATGAACTTGTCCACGCGACCTGCGGTGTCGACGAGTTTCTGCTTACCGGTGAAGAACGGGTGCGAGGTGTTGGTGATCTCGAGTTTTACCAGGGGATAGGTCTTACCGTCAATCTCAATGGTCTCCTTGGTGTTCACCGTGCTGCGGGTGATGAAGACCTCCTCGTTAGACATGTCCTTGAAAGCAACCTCGCGATAGTTGCTGGGATGGATATCCTTCTTCATTGTTTTGATATATCTTTAAATGTTAAACTTACAATATTTTGGCGGTGGTAAACGCCTATTTTTTGTAATGGCGTGCAAAGGTACAACTATTTTCTGAACTGGAAAAACTTTTTTCTCCTTTTTTACTTTTGTAGAACAAAAAAATCGTCAAATTAGGTCATATAAAGAAAATTATGCGTAACTTTGTAGGCTAATTCGAAAAAACAAACTATTTAGATTTACGATATGGGCCTGTTTGGCATATTCAGAAGCAAGAGGGAGCAAGTAAAGCTCTTCTATAACACCGACTTACATTGCCATATCCTTCCTGGTGTGGACCATGGCTCGCAGAGCATTGAGCAGTCGCTCGAGATGCTTCGTGCCGAGCAGGAGATGGGTATCAGTAATGTCATTCTCACATCACACGTGACTGCAGTGACCTTCGAGAATACGCGCGAGAGCCTGATGGATGCTTTCCTCAAGCTCAAGGATGCGGTGGCCGACGAGGGTTTGGACATCAATCTGTACTTGAGTGCCGAGTACCGCATGGATGAGTACTTTGACAAGGAATTTGCTGCCGA
The DNA here is from genome assembly GCA_900317325.1 of uncultured Prevotellaceae bacterium. Taxonomy (GTDB): domain Bacteria; phylum Bacteroidota; class Bacteroidia; order Bacteroidales; family Muribaculaceae; genus Sodaliphilus. The sequence goes on along the minus strand of ONGE01000015.1, from coordinate 14,912 downwards.
CCATCTGATCCCGATGCCCGGCAATCACATCCTGCTCGAGAACTCCTTCCAGCAAGAGCTGATGAACCTCGACGAACTGTTGTTCGACATGCAGGTCAAGGGCTACAGGACGATTCTGGCTCATCCCGAGCGCTACACCTACTATTCGCGTCGTCGCAAGCGCTACGAGCAGCTGCATAATGCCGGCGCTCGCTTCCAGATCAATATCCTGTCGTTCACGGGATACTTTGGCGAGGAGGCGCGTGACAGCGCGTTGTGGTTTGCACGCAATGGCATGATCGATTATCTGGGCAGCGATATGCACAACATCAAGCATGCCCACATCATCATGGATTACATCAATTCCAAGGAATGGCGCAAATTGGGTCCCGAGATTGCCCAGACCGTCAAGAACGACACGATCATCGTGTAAGGATTGATAAAGGATACAATGGAATCGGAGTCCTCCGAGTATTCAGGGGACTCCGATTTGTATTTGGCGTAGTTTGGTTCAGTCGCGTTGCTCGGGCGGCAGGTCTTGCTGGATGACGGTGCGGCATTGTTGGCTCACTTGAGCGATGTCGTTGCCGCCGGTGTGCTGGATGGGCTCGTGGAACGTGAGCGTGATGGTGCCGGGGGTGACGTTGAAGGTGCTGCGCGGCATCACCTTGTAGCTGCCGTCGATGGTGATGGGCACGACGGGAAGACCGAATTCCAGGGCGAGCTTGAATGCGCCGTTCTTGAAGGGGCCCATGAGGCCCGTGTCGGTGCGGCGGCCCTCAGGGAAGACGACAATCGACATGCCGCGGTGCAATTTCTTCTTGGCGGCGGCCATGGTGTCGCGCAGGCCTTGAGCGCTGTGGGTGTCCACCATGATGTGTCCGGCCATGCGACAGGCTGTGCCGATGATGGGAATGTTGGTGATGCCCTTGCGCATCATCCACTTAAAGTTGTGGCCCAGATGGCCGTAGATCGAGAAGATGTCGTAGGCTCCCTGGTGGTTGGCGACAAACACATAGCTCGTCTCGTGGTCAATGAGCTCGCGGCCCACGATGCGCACGCGCACCAGATGCAGCCAGCACCACACCCTTGCCCACCATTTGGCAGGATAATAGCCCCAATACTCCTCGTTGAACAGGCAGCCGATGATGGTGACAAGTGCAGTGATGATGCTGAGCACCAGCATGATAGGTGACACGATGCACCATTGGTATATCCGGTAAATATATTTCATTCCTTGATCAATCACTATTAGAATCGGCACAAAATTACAACTTTAGACTAAAATTTGCAAGTGGGCACTTCCTTTGCTCCTTCAATTAACCACATTTAACTCCTGCCCCAATCTCGCCAACAAGCAGGTATTCATACAGATAAAGAAGACAACCCCATGTTTGACTATGATGGTGCAAACTAGGGGGTTGCCTTCGGTTTCTTCTTTTTCTTGTCCTTCAGGACGGCTTGTTTACTTCTCTTCGCCGTCGGCATCGGGGGCAATGAGTTTGTAACCCTTGCCGTGGATGTTGATGATCTCGATGGTGGGATCATCTTTGAGTTTCTTGCGCAGCTTGGTGATGTAAACGTCCATCGAGCGGGCGTTGAAGTAGTTGTCGTCGATCCAGATGGTCTTCAAGGCGAAGTTGCGCTCCAGAATCTCGTTCATGTGGGCGCACAGCAGGCTCAGCAGCTCGCTCTCCTTGGTGGTGAGGTTGTCGCTGCGGTCGTCGGTGAACAGCACTTGGCGCTGGGTGTCGAAGGTGAACTTACCGATCTTGTAAACGGTCACCTCTTTGCCCTTCTTGCCCTTGACGCGGCGCAGGATGGCCTCGATGCGCAGCACCAGCTCCTCCATCGAGAAGGGCTTGGTGATGTAGTCGTCGGCGCCGATCTTGAAACCTTCCAGGATATCCTCCTTGAGGGCCTTGGCGGTCAGGAAAATGATGGGCACGTCGCTGTTGACGGCGCGAATCTCCTGGGCCAGCTGGTAGCCGTCCTTCTTGGGCATCATCACGTCGAGCAGGCAGATGTCATACTTGCCCTTGAGGAAGGCCTTGTAGCCGGCTTCGCCGTCGGCAAACAACTCGGCCTTGTAGCCCTTGTCCTCGAGATACTCACGGGTGAGGGTACCCAAGTTCTCGTCGTCCTCGCATAACAGAATTCTCAGTTTGTCTTCCATAATTGTCTCTTTTAATTATTGTTGATATGTTAGTGTTATGTATTTTTTTCTTTACTCCGTTCTCCATTAACCATTATCCCTTCTCCTCAATCTTTAAGTTGAATAGCAACTTTAAGATTGACTTATTTGTATAGTGGTAATGTGATTATGAATTTCGATCCCTTGTTGAGTTCGCTCTCGGCGCGTATCGAGCCGCCGAACAGGTCAATCATCTTGTGCACGTAGGCCAGTCCCAGGCCGAAGCCCTTCACGTCGTGGCGATTGCCGGTCGAGACGCGGTAGAACTTCTCGAAGATCTTCCTCAGGTCCTCACGTTTCATGCCGATGCCGTTGTCCTGGACAGTGATCTGGATGTGGTCCTCGTCGGGGTTGACGGTGGTCACGGTGAGCTCGGGTGCCACGTCATCGCGACGATATTTCACAGCGTTGTCCAGCAGGTTGAAGATCACGTTGGTGAAGTGCATGCGGTCAACGTTGATGATGGGGTCCTCGGCATCGAGGTTGGCGTTGATGTGGCCTCCGTATTTCTCTACCTTCAACTTGAAGGTGTTGATCACGCTGTAGATGCTGGCGTTGGCGTCCTCTTCCTCAAGGCGCATGGTCGCGTTCTTGCGGTCGAACAGCGACAGCTGCAGCACTTTCTCGACCTGGAAACGCAGACGCTTGGTCTCGTCGTTGATCACTCCCGACACGTGCTTGAGCATCTCGGGGCTCTTGCGCACGCTGTCGTCGTTGAGCATCTGGGCGGCGATAGAGATCGACGAGATGGGCGTCTTGAACTCGTGTGTCATGTTGTTGATGAAGTCGTTCTTGATCTCGCTCAGCTTCTTCTGCCTGAAGGCCACCGTGATGGTGTACAGGAATACGCCCAGCAGCAGGAAGGTGAACGCCAGTGACGGCACCAGGAACTTCACCGACGAGAAGATGTAGTCACTCTTGTTGGGGAAGGTCACGTTCAGCGTGTTCTGCTTGTTCTTCGGGTCGTTCGGGAACAGCACCTGGCTGTAAACGTCCTGCTGTGACATCGGCGAGTAGCCCGCGGTCTTATAAACCACTCCGTTGGCGCGGTTGATGATGGCAAATTCAAAGGGCAGTGTCAAGCCGTTGAATTCAAGCTCCGAACGCAGGTAACTAGCCACAGTGGCACTGTCGGCACGCTCCTGGATGGGGCGGTCACTGGAGTGGTTCAGGATGGTGAGGATGACCTCGTTGAGCAGACTCTTCTGGTACAGGTACTGCCCTTTGAGGATTTCCTGCTTGCGCTGGTAGGTGTCGTTCAGGTCCTTCAGCGTGTTGCGGTTGGCGGGGCGCAGGCTGGCAGGATCCTCGGTGTTGAGGGTCGTGTCGATGGTGGCCTCGTAACGGTCGTTGAAGTTGAAGCTGTTCTGGCTGATGCCCGAGTACATTTGCTCGGCCTCGGCCAGGTCTTTGTCAAGGAAGTATTTGGTCTCGTTCTGCTCCAGCATGGTGGACACGCTGTACAGGCTGCGCATCACAATCTCGCTGAACTGGCTGTTGCGCATGGCGACCATCTTCTCCATGTACACGATCTGCATGGCAAGCAGTCCCAGCAGGGCTATCGCCATCACGACCGTCAATATCCATATCGTAGATCTCTTCATGAGAGTTGCATGTCTAAGTCAAAACCTTGTTTTTAACAATCAACGGCAAAATTAACACTTTATTGTGAAAAAGCAAAATTTCTGTTCACTTTTCGCTGAAAAATTTAACGCGAAATGTTAAAATGACCACAATTCACTCCAATTTGACCAATTTGCCATAATGGGTGAAAAAATAATGGGCGCCCCGGCAGGGACACCCATTATTATATAATGTGTAAAACAGTAGGGGATTAATCCTCTTCCTGCTTGCTCTCCTCGTACTCCTTGAGCAGCTGAGCCTGCACGTCGGCGGGCACGAGCTCGTAGCTCGAGAACTTCATGCTGAACGAAGCGCGACCACCCGAGATGGAGCTCAGGGAGGTGCTATAGCTCGACATCTCCTTCAGGGGGATGCGGGCCTTCACGCGCTCCAGACCATTGGCGCTCGACATATCCATCATGATGCCGCGGCGGCCCTGCAGGTCGCTCTGTACACCACCCATGCAGTCGGCGGGCAACAGGATCTCGACGTCATAGACGGGCTCGAGAACCTTGGGGTTAGCATCGCGGAATGCGGTGGAGAAGGCGTTACGGGCTGCCAGACGGAACGAGATTTCGTTACTGTCAACCGGGTGCATCTTACCATCGTAGATGCAGACGCGAACGTCGCGAGCATAGCTACCGGTCAACGGGCCCTGCTCCATGCGGTCCATGATACCCTTAACGATAGCGGGGATGAAGCGTGCATCGATGGCACCACCAACGATACAGTTGTAGATTACAAGCATACCGCCCCATTCCATGGGAATCTCCTGCTTGTCCTTGATGTTCATCTTGTACTCCTGGTTGCCGAACTTGTAGGTGTCAGGCTCGGGCATACCCTCGCGATAAGGCTCCACGATCAGGTGAACCTCACCGAACTGACCTGAACCACCAGACTGCTTCTTGTGACGATAGTCGGCACGGGCGGCCTTGGTAATGGTCTCGCGGTAGGGGATGCGGGGCTCCTGATACTCGATCTGGATCTTGTCGTTGTTCTCGATGTTCCACTTCAGGGTGCGCAGGTGGAATTCGCCCTGACCCGATACGATGGTCTGACGCAACTCCTTGCTCTGCTCGATCAACAGCGTGGGATCCTCCTCGTGCATGCGGTTGAGGACGGCACCCAGCTTCTCGGTCTCGCTCTCGTTCATGGCCTTGATGGCGCGCTGGAACTTGGGAGCGGGATACTCGATGAAACCGAACACGTGCTCGCAACCCTTCTCGTTCAGGGTGTTGCCGCAGCGAACGTCTTTCAGCTTCACAGCTGCACCGATGTCACCGGCGTGGATCTCGTCGATCGCAGTCTTGTTCTGACCGCAAACCACGTTGATCTGAGCAAGGCGCTCCTTGCTGCCGCGGTTCATGTTGGTCAGGTCGGCACCAGCCTTGAGCGTGCCGCTCATTACCTTGAAGTAGGAAACCTCACCAATGTGGGATTCAACCGAGGTCTTGAAGAAGAAGATGCTCACGGGACCGTTCTCGTCGTAGGGAACCTCGTCGCCGTTGGTGTTCTTGGGAGCGGGCATGTCGGTAACGTCGGGCACGATCTGAGTCATGATCTCGAGCATGCGGTCGGTACCGATGTTGTTCTCGGCGTTAACCAGAACCACGGGGAAGATGCTGCGATCCACCATACCCAGGCGGATACCCTTGATGGTCTCCTCATCGGTCAGGGTCATCTCGTCAAGGAACTTCATCATGAGCTCCTCGTCATTCTCGGCAGCCATCTCGAGCAGTGCCATGCGGAACTCCTCGGCCTTGTCGGCGAGTGCACCGTCGATGTCGCCAGCGGTAGCCTTGCCACCGTCCTTGGGCCAGGTGTACTGCTTCATCGACAGCACGTCAACTACGCTGTTGAAGCCGGGGCCTGCGTTAACGGGGAACTGCAGAGCTACGACCTTGTTGCCGTAGGTCTCACGCAGCTGGTTATATACGTTGTCAAAGTCGCACTTCTCGTCCTCGAGGCGGTTGATGACGAACATCAACGGCTTGCCGATGCGGTCAACAGTGCGGAAGTTGTTCATGGTGCCTACCTCGACGCCATTGCGGCCGTCAACCACCAGAGCGGCGGTATCGGTAACGTTCAGGGCGGTTACCGTGTTGCCCACGAAGTCGTCACTGCCCGGGCAGTCAATGAAGTTGAGCTTCTTGCCGTCCTTCTCAGCATAGAAGACGCAGGAGGATACGGAGTAGCCGTACTCTTTCTCAACGGGGGTGTTGTCGCTCACGGTGTTGCCGCCGTCGACTGAACCCCTGCGGCTGATCGTGCCGCCCTCAAGGAGGATAGACTCGGTGAGAGTGGTCTTACCAGCGCCCTTGCCACCGACGAGAGCGATGTTCTTGATCTCGTTTGTTTTGTAAACCTTCATTAGTGATTTTGTTGTTAAATGGTTGTTATATAATGAATTGTTGTTTTTGTTCGCTAAATCAGCGTGCAAAATTAGTCATTTTTACTGTGAATCACAACATTATTAAAAAGAAAATTTTCAACAACCCTAAAAAGATAGAAAAATCACGTCATGGAGACCGTGGAAATTTGTATCTTTGCCTCGTCATGGCAGGTGTTTATGTGCATATCCCGTTTTGCGCGAGTCGCTGCTCTTATTGCGACTTTTTCTCGACGTTGAGGCTGGCCGAGGCCGGGGCTGAATATGTTGAGGCTCTTGTTGCCGAGGCGCGGTTGCGACAGGGCGAGTTGCGGGGCGCGGCTGTCAAGACGCTCTATCTGGGCGGTGGCACTCCGTCACAACTGCCTGTGGAGTTGCTGGAACGCCTGGTCGAGGGATTGAACGACGTTTTTGACCTGACCTCGCTTGAGGAATTCACCATCGAGGCCAATCCTGACGATGTGACTCCGGCATGGTGCGCCGCCCTGCCACGGTTGGGGGTGAACCGCGTGAGCATGGGCGTCCAGTCGTTCCAGGACGACATCCTGCGCCTCGTTGGCCGCAGGCACACTGCCGCCCAGGCAGTGGAGGCCGTTGCCAACCTGCGCCAGGCGGGCATCGACAACATCAGCATTGATTTGATTTTCGGTTTGCCGGGGCAGACGCTGACCTCATGGACCGACTCGGTGCGGCGGGCGATAGCCCTGCACCCGCAGCACATTTCGGCCTACGGATTGACCTATGAGGAGGGCACGCGCCTGTGGCATCAGCGCGAGCGCGGCGAGGTCCTCGAGGTGCCCGAGGAGCAATGTCTGGAGATGTACCGCATCCTTGTTGATGAATTGCAAGCGGCTGGCTATGAGCACTATGAGATCTCCAACTTTGCCCTGCCTGGCTATTACTCCCGCCACAATTCCTCCTATTGGGACGACACGCCTTATCTGGGCCTGGGCGCCGCTGCCCACAGCTACGACGGCGCGGTGCGACGCTATAACCCTCACGACCTGCGGCAATACATCGACAGGATCATGGCGGGCGAGCTGGCCTGTGAGCAAGAGGAGTTGACCCGTCGTGAGCGCTATGACGAACGCGTGATGCTGGGGCTGAGGACCGCCCGCGGCGTGGATGCCCACCGTCTGCGTCAAGACTTCGGCGATGAGGCCTGGCGCTACTTCACCCATGAGGCTGAAAAACACATCACCGCCGGCCACCTGCACGTGACCAGCGATGGACACTATGTGTTGTCACGCGACGGCATCATGCTCAGCGACGCCGTCATCCGCGACCTCATGTGGGACGAATAGATGGTTTCGGTTTAATTCAGCTCTTCCAGAATATCCTTCAACAGATGGCTCAGGGACGGCTCGTTCTCGTTCTCAATGATGGTGCGGAGCGAGGCGTTGGGCTGGACCTTGCCCAGCAGGAGCAGGTTGAGCAAGAGGCGATAACCGGTGTACTTGACAAGCGGCTTCTCATGGCTGATGAGTTGGCGGAAGAGGGCATCGGCTTCAGCGATGTGGCGCAAGAGCTTGTGGCACAGGTTGTCGGCCACCTCGATGGTCTCGACGCTCAGGCACCATTGCAGGGCCTGTTCCAGCGTCATCAACTCGGCAGGGTAGAGCATGGGGGCGGCAAGGCGGCACTCGCGCGAATTGGTGTCGTTCCACAGCTCCAGTGCAAGCGCTTTCAGTGTTTGGGCATCATCGATGGCCTCGCGTTGCCGCTGGACGATGGCTTGAACATCCACCAGCAGGCACCCCATGATCATCGTGTGCGGGTCGCCCGCTTTTCTCAGTTTGTCGGCCACGATGCCGTTGCGAAAGGCAAAAAACTCCTTCCTGATCTCCCTTGATAAATTATTGTCAGTGTCCATTTCAATTACTTAAAAAATTGCGTCTTGGTGTGGGACAGTCCTTGTGCAGTGGTCGGCCACGCCAAGGCGAGGCCCTACAATGCGGATGCCGTTGTAATTATTGTCCTTATTGTCTTCCTTTTATCCTAAGCGTTAGTCAAAGAGCGCAGATGCCCTCAGAAAACTCAGACTGATCAGTTGTTTATTAAAACTTAGCGTCTTAGCGCCTTAGCGTGGGGCCGAAAAATGCGGATGCCAATTAATTAAATTAGCGTAATTCGTAGTTTATAGCTTCTTGGCCAGGAACTTGCCTGTGTAGCTCTCCTTGCACTGGGCAACCTGCTCGGGAGTGCCCTCGACAACGATGTTGCCGCCCTTGTCGCCGCCCTCGGGCCCCAGGTCGATGATGTGGTCGGCGCACTTGATGACGTCGAGGTTGTGCTCGATGATGACCACCGTGTGCCCGTTGCCTATCAGCTGGTCGAACGACCGCATCAGCGTGTTGATGTCGTGGAAGTGCAGACCTGTCGTCGGCTCATCGAAGATGAACAGCGTGTTGCCCTGACGCTCACCGCTCAGGTAATAGGCCAGCTTCACGCGCTGGTTTTCACCGCCCGACAATGTGGACGACGATTGACCCAGCTTGATATATCCCAGTCCAACGTCCTGCAGCGGCTTCAGGCGGCGCACAATCTTGTGCTCGTTATAGGTGTTGCTCTCATCAAAGAACTCAATAGCCTGATTCACAGTCATCTCGAGGATGTCGCTGATGGTCTTGTCGCGGTAGGTCACGTCGAGGGCGTTGCGGCTGAACCGCTTGCCGTGGCATGCCTCACACGTCAGGGTGATGTCGGCCATGAACTGCATCTCGATGGTGATGGTGCCGTCGCCCTTGCACTCCTCGCAGCGTCCTCCCGGAGAGTTGAACGAGAAGAAACCGGCGTTGTAGCCCATCTGCTTGGACAGTTGCTGCTGGGCAAACAGTTGGCGTATCTCGTCAAACGCCTTGAGGTAAGTGGCGGGATTGCTGCGGGTGCTCTTGCCGATGGGTCCCTGGTCGATGAATTCCACGGCCTGCAGACGGCTCAAGTCGCCGCCGAGGCCGTTGTGGCTGCCCGGGGCTTCGGCCGTCTGGTCGAAGTGGCGCGCCAGGGCAGGGTAGAGGATCTTGCCCACCAGCGTCGATTTGCCCGAACCGCTCACACCGGTGACCACGGTCATCACGCCGAGCGGGAATTTAACAGTAATGTTTTTGAGGTTGTTGTGGGTGGCTCCCTTGACCTCGATATACTGGTTCCAGGCGCGGCGCCGCTTGGGCACGGGGATGGAGAGCGCTCCGGTGAGGTATTTGGCGGTGTAGCTGTCGGTGGCTTCGCCCAGCTTGCTGACGGGGCCTTGATAGGTGATGCGTCCGCCGTTGCGCCCTGCTTCGGGTCCCACGTCGATCAGGTAGTCGGCATTGTTGATGATGTCCTCGTCATGCTCGACGACAAGCACGGTGTTGCCCAGCTGTTGCAGCATGCGCAGCACGTGAATCAGGCGGTGGGTGTCGCGCGGGTGCAGGCCGATGGACGGCTCGTCAAGAATATAGACCGAGCCCACCAGCGAGCTGCCCAGTGCTGTCGCCAGGTTGATGCGCTGGCTCTCGCCGCCCGACAGCGTCGATGACAGGCGGTCGAGCGTGAGGTATTCCACACCCACGTCGCACAGGTATTCCAGACGGCTGTTGATCTCGGTGAGCAGGCGTTTGGCAATCTGCGCATCGGTTCTGTCGAGCTGCAGCTGCTTGAACCACTGCGACAACTCCTTGACGGGCATGCGCACCAGGTCGCTGATGCTCGCTCCGCCCACCTTGACATAGCTGGCTTGGGGCTTGAGGCGAGAACCGTGGCACACGGGACAAACGGTCTTGCCGCGATAACGGGCCAGCAACACGCGGAATTGAATGGCATAGGCCTTGCTCTTGACCCACTCAAAGAAACCGTCGATGCCGGTCCATCCATCATCGGCCGAACCATGCCACAGCAGGTCGAGCTGCTCTTGCGTCAACTCGTGGTAGGGCTTGTGGATAGGGAAGTTGTGACGGGCGGCAACATGGATGAACTCGCGTTTCCACTCGCTCATGATCTGTCCGCGCCAGCACATCACCGCGTCGTCAAACACCGATCGGCTGCGGTCAGGAATCACCAGGTTCTCGTCGATGCCGGTCACGTTGCCGAATCCCTCGCAGGTGGGGCAGGCTCCCAAGGGATTGTTGAAATTGAACATCAGGTCGTTAGGCTCCTCAAACTTCATTCCGTCCAGCTCAAAGCGCTTGGAGAAACGGTGTTCGGTCAACGTCCCGTCCTGCTGCCAAATCGCGACGATGCACTCGTCCTGACCTTCGTAGAACGCCGTCTGCAGCGAGTCCAGCATGCGCATCTCGTCGTCGCGGCTGTGGGTGACGGCCAAGCGGTCGATGAGCAGGCGGTAATCCTCGGCAACGGGTTCCTCGCTGCTGGCCAGAACTTGGGAAATGTCCACAAACCTGCCGTCGCGCGTCATCAGCCTGGAATAGCCGCCCTTGACAAGGATGTCGAGCTGGGTGCGCAGGTCGCGCCCCTCGGGCACGATGACCTCGGTCAACAGCGCCAGGCGGGTGCCGTCGGGGTAGGTGTTGATGGTGTCGATGACGTCGTTGGCGGTATGCTTTTTCACGATTTGACCCGACACGGGCGAGTAGGTCTTGCCCACGCGGGCGAACAGCAGCCGCAGGTAGTCATAGATCTCGGTGCTCGTGCCCACCGTGCTGCGCGAGTTGCGCGTCACGGTGCGCTGCTCCACAGCAATGGCGGGTGGCAAGCCGGTGATGAAGTCACAGTCGGGCTTGGTCATGCGGCCCATGAACTGGCGGGCATAGGATGACAGGCTCTCCACATAGCGGCGTTGCCCCTCGGCATACAGCGTGTCGAAGGCCAGTGACGACTTGCCGCTGCCCGACAGGCCGGTCACGACGACAAACTTGCCGCGCGGTATCGTCACGTCAACGTCCTTCAGGTTATTGACGCGGGCCCCCTTGATGATGATGTCTCCTGATGTTGCCATTGCCGATAAATTGAGCCCGCAAAGGTACGACTTTTTCGCGAGAAAAACAAATTATGCGAGCTTTCGCTCGCTGTTTAGAGGTTAGAGTTATAGAGGGGCATCCGCATTGTATGGCCTCGCCTTGGCGTGGCCGCCACTTCCGACAACATAAATATTTATAAAATTGTAGTTCAAGTTGTTTGAATTAGAAATGCGTCAGCCTCATTAACCTTTAACCTGCTCGCGCTAGCGAGCATAAACGCGGATGGCTGCTAAAAGTTAACAGCTGAAAATTTGTATTTCTCAAAAAATGTGACTAAATTTGCCGAAAATCTGATGAATTGACAAATATCAACCATAAAACATTACGACTATGAAACATGATCATTTACTCCTTCGACTCGCCGTCCTCGTGGCGGCCATGATGTGCGCCCTCGGCGCCGCCGCTGCCGTGACGTTCTACTACGACAACCAGCGCAGCAGCCGCACGGGCACGACCTACGACTTGAACACGGGCACCACCGATGTCGCTTGGGACACTGACGGCACCAATGCCAGCGTGACCAAGGTTGTCTTTGACTCCTCGTTTGCTGGCGCTCGCCCGACAACCACCTGCGATTGGTTCTATAATATGCAGAATCTTCAATCCATCACGGGCCTGAGTTACCTGAACACCAGTGAAGTGACCAATATGAACTGGATGTTCTTGAACTGTTTAGCATTGACAAGCCTTGATTTGAGCCACTTCAACACGTCCAAGGTGACAGGTATGAAGCAAATGTTATCTTACTGCTCTAGCCTGACAAGCCTCGACTTGAGTAGTTTTAACACGTCCAAGGTGACCGATATGAGTTACATGTTTAGACATTGCTATAATCTGCGCACTGTCTATGTGGGCGATGGTTGGAGCACTGCGGCTGTGGCGTTCTCCAATGAAATGTTATATAACTGCCAAAGCCTGGTGGGCGGCCAGGGCACGACCTGGAACTCATCCAACCCGATGGACAAGACCTACGCCCACATCGACGGCGGCCCGAGCAACCCGGGCTACTTCACCGAGAAGGGACCCGAGGCCTATGCCAACTACACGCCGTCGAACACTACGCTCACGTTCTACTACGACAACCAGCGCAGCAGCCGCACGGGCACGACCTATGGCCTGAACACGAGCGGCATCGATCCCGGCTGGTACACTGACGGCACCAATGCCAATGTGACCAAGGTGGTCTTTGACTCCTCGTTCGCTGGTGCCCGCCCGGTGACCACCTTCCGTTGGTTTGAGCACATGGAGAATCTTACCGATATCACGGGAATGTCATATTTGAATACCAGTGAGTTGACTTCTATGGTTAATATGTTTTATTACTGTTCAAATTTAACGAGCGTTGATGTGAGCCACCTCAACACGTCCAATGTGAAAAGTATGTACGGCATGTTCGCTTTCTGCGATAACCTGACGAGCCTTGACCTAAGCAACTGGAACACGTCCCAGGTAAACAGTATGGGTTACATGTTCTGTTTTTGCGGCAATCTGCAAACCATTTATGTGGGCAATGGCTGGAGCACCGATGCCGTGACGAGTTCCGGTTCTATGTTCAGTATGTGCACCAGCCTAGTGGGTGGCCAGGGCACGGCTTACAATTCCTCCAACCCGAAGGACAAGACCTACGCCCACATCGACGGCGGCCCGAGCAACCCGGGCTACTTCACAAGGATTGAGGCCTATGCCTGCTACACGTCCTCTAACACGACGTTGACGTTCTACTACGACAGCCAGCGTAGCAGCCGCTCGGGCACGACCTACGACCTGAACGAGGGCAGCAACGATACCGGCTGGGACACCGATGGCACTAATTCCAGTGTGACCAAGGTGGTCTTTGACCCATCGTTCGCTGGCGCCCGCCCGACGACCACCTGCGATTGGTTTTATGGCATGCGGAATCTTGAATCCATCACGGGCATGAGTTACCTGAACACCAGTGAGGTGACCAATATGGGTTATATGTTCTTAAATTGTAAAAACCTTTCAAGCCTTGATGTGAGCCACTTCAATACGTCCAAGGTGATAAATATGAATCAATTGTTCTCTGGCTGCACTGGCTTAACAAGCCTTGACTTAAGCAATTTCAATACGTCCACGGTGGCCACTATGCTGAGGATGTTCTATAACAGCACTAATTTGCGGACCATCTATGTGGGCAATGGCTGGAGCACGGCTGCCGTGACGTACTCCGGTGATATGTTCAAATACTGCACCAGCCTGGTGGGCGGCCAGGGCACGACCTATGATGAGAACCACATTGATGGTGCGTATGCCCACATCGACGGCGGCACGAGCAACCCGGGCTACTTCACCGAGTGGAAAGAGGCCTATGCCTGCTACACGCCGTCGAACACGACGCTGACGTTCTACTACGACAACCAGCGCAGCAGCCGCCCGGGCACGACCTACGACCTGAACACGGGCGACAACGATACCGACTGGGACACCGACGGCACCAAAAACAGTGTGACCAAGGTGGTCTTTGACCCCTCGTTCGCTGGCGCCCGCCCGACGACCACCTGCGATTGGTTCTTTAACATGCAGAACCTTCAATCCATCACGGGCATGAGCTACCTGAACACCAGCGAGGTGATCTATATGAAATGGATGTTCTACAACTGCAATAAACTGACAAGCCTTGATGTGAGCCACTTCAACACGTCCAAGGTGATATATATGAATCAAATGTTCAATAACTGCACTGGCTTAACGAGCCTTGATTTGAGCAGTTTCAACACGTCCAACGTGACCAATATGAGATACATGTTCGAAGGTAGCACTCTTCTGCGGACCATCTATGTGGGCAGTGGTTGGAGCACCGCTGCCGTGACGAACTCCGTTAATATGTTCAATAACTGCACCAGCCTGGTGGGCGGCCAGGGGACGACCTACGATGACAGCCACATTGACAAGACCTACGCCCACATCGACGGCGGCACGAGCAACCCGGGCTACTTCACCGACAAGAACGCGCCTGTGGCTTATGCCTGCTACACGCCGTCGAACACGACGCTGACGTTCTACTATGACAACCAGCGCAGCAGCCGCACGGGCACGACCTACGACCTGAACGAGGGATACGCCCATCCCGGTTGGGAGAGTGACGGCACCAATGCCAGTGTGACCAAGGCGGTCTTTGACCCCTCGTTCGCCAATGCCCGCCCGACGACCACCTACGATTGGTTCTATGGCATGGAGAACCTTCAATCCATCACGGGCATGAGTTACCTGAACACCAGCGAGGTCACCAATATGGCTTGGATGTTCGGAGGCTGCACAGTTTTGACAAGCCTTGATTTGAGCCACTTCAACACGTCCAAGGTAACCGACATGGGCGCGATGTTCTACAACTGCTCTATACTAACAAGCCTTGATTTGAGCAGTTTCAACACGTCCAAGGTCACCATTATGTCCGCGATGTTCATGAACTGTAGAAGCTTGACAAGCCTTGATGTGAGCCATTTCAACACGGCCAAGGTGACCGATATGAGATACATGTTCGCTGGCGGCCTCAATCTGCAGACCATCTATGTGGGCAATGACTGGAGCACTGCGGCTGTGACGGAGTCCAGTGATATGTTTACGAACTGCTACAACCTTGTGGGCGGTAAGGGCACGACCTACGATGCCAACCATATTGACAAGACCTACGCCCACATCGACGGCGGCCCGAGCAACCCGGGCTACTTCACCGCGAAGGCAGGCGGCCTGCGTGGCGACGTGAACCACGATGGCCAGGTGAACATCACCGACGTGACCACGCTCATCA
>ONGE01000012.1 GCA_900317325.1 uncultured Prevotellaceae bacterium | reverse complement strand
GACCTTTTCGTTACGAATGAAATGCTCTACCGACTGAGCTATTGCGGCTTGGTGCACTGCGATGATTTGCAATGCGGGTGCAAAGGTAGCACTATTTTTCTAATCTCGCAAACTTTAATCCACAATTTGTTTGCTGTAGGTCATCTTTAGCTTCGCCTTATCCAGCCTTAAGCGCACTATTGCGGGACGTGAAACCATGGGCGAAATCTTAGTCACAATCGAACTGGCAGCCGAGCTGTAATAGTAGGAATAGGACGCCGGATAGGTATAATTCACCACATCAACAGGCGTGATGGTGAAGTTGAAATCGTCCTCGGTGGCAATGCCTCCCTGGTTGTTGATGATGTTGATGATATAGTCGCGCAAGCCTGTGAACTCGTACTCTTTATCTGCGGCATCATAGATGGCATAGAAGGAGTCCTTGTTGTTGGTCAGGCTGTCACCGTTGATGAAGTTGTCTTTCTTGGACGTCTTGACCATCAACAGATAGGTGGGCGGCTGGATGTTGTACTCGGTCTCAGGAACACTGACGGGCAACGTGAGCGTCAAGTTGTTGATGACGGACTGATTGCTGCCGACATTGGCCTGATACTTGTCGATGAGCTCCTGGATGGGGAAACGCACCTGCACCTCATATCCGGCGGGAGCGACAATCAGGGCCTCGCCGTTGTTCACCATCGAGGTGACGGCATCGTCGATGTCGAAGTTGATGATGTTGTCGGAAATCACCTCGGGCGTGGAGGCCAGATAGGACTGACACTTGGCAGGATAAATGGTATCGGTCGTTTCGGTCAACTGCACGTGCTGGCGATAGTACACATCGAGCTCGATGGCCTTGATGTTCACCACATGGCCGCTACCGTAGCTGTTGTTGATGTAGATGCCGGGGAAGAACTCGGCAAAGCGCTTGGGTGCAGCGAACAACGAGGGATCTTCCTTAAAGGCATCGAACAACTCGCGACCAAGTTCAACAGGAACGGGAACCGAGATCACACGCACGGTATCTTGCTGAGCGCTTCCGGTCAAATAGGAGACGCTCGTCTCGATCTGCCCTGACGTGGGAGAATAAGACTCACTGGCCAGCAAGTCGTCGCTGTCGTAGTAGTCCATCGGGTCAAAGTCACTGTAGATGGGGGTGGGCAGCTGCTTGTTCAAGCGATATACGCTCAAGCGCATGGGAGCCAACGAGTTGCCGGTGTAGCCGTTGCGAACGGGCATGCGCAGCTTCAGGCGGCAGGAATCTATCCACTCTGATTTCACGCCGCTGGTGTCGATCTCCACAGCGGGCATCCACATGGTCACGGCCTCGGCCTGAAGCGATCCGAAACCGTCGGCACTGAGCGAGCCCAGCATCTTGGTGCTGGTGCGCATCTGCACGCGGTCGTTGCGCACCGAGTGACCTGTGATTACAAACGAAGAATCCTCAATGATCGACGAGACACTGTCGGTGATACTCACACCGATGGTCTCATCAGTACATGCGAACAGGCCGAGCAGCGCAGCCACTGCCAGTGTCACATATAAGAAATGCTTCATATTCTCGAAATGATGATATAAAACGATTTAAGAATATCGAAAAAGCGGATTGACAGACGGTGTTTACAGCGAAGCGTAGAAATCCCTCACCTTGCTCGCATCATCGTCACCGATGAACTGCAGCCTGGGCAGGGTGCCAGCAGCCTCAAGCACCTTCTCGCTCACGCCTTCCTCACACTCGATGACGGCGTCGGCATACTTCAGCGAGTAGGCCATCAGGCTCTCGTAATCGAGTTCCTTGCCGTTGATGGGCTTGAGCGCGTTCTTGGGGATGCCGTCCATGTGCATCTTCTCGGCCAAGCGTGCATCCAGCGGACCAGCAATCTGCTCATTGAACAAAGCGGTCACGATCTTGGCATCGCGGAACGACGGGTCGTCACCGTAGAGCGTGCGGATGTAAACAGGTGCCAGAGCCGAGATCCATCCCGTGCACTGAATGATGTCGGGGATCCATCTCATCTTGCGTATTGACTCGATGACGGCGCGCACAAAGAACATGCTGCGCTCATCATTATCCTCAGGCGAGCAATTCATCTCCAACTCGTCGATGCGACTGCTGGCGAAATAATCCTCATTATAGATGAAATACACCTGAAAATGAGCCTGTTGCAGGGTTGCCACCTTGATAATCAAGGGATGGTCGGTGTCATCGATAATCACGTTCATACCCGACAGCCTGATCATCTCGTGCAGCTGGTTGCTGCGCTCGGCGATCATACCATACTTGGGCATGAATGTGCGCTCCTCGATGCCTTGTTCCTTGACGCCTTGAGGCAGAATGCGGCCAATCTGGGACAAACGTCGCTCGGGCACGTAAGGCGCAATCTCTTGCGATATGAATAAGACTTTCTTTACATCCATGTTGCGTTAGTGTTATTTGAAATGCAAAGATAGCATTTTTTTTTCATTTTCCTGTTATCATGACCCACTCAATCAGTCTTTTTTAAGTAAAATTTAGACTTTATCCCATGACGATGGGCCTGCTATGAAAGTGCCTGGAGCAAGAAGCAGTCACCGATGCAAAACGAAAGGAGAGCACTTCCTTCAAACAGGAAACACCCTCCACTTTCAAAACACACACACGATTAAATCATTTCATCTTCAGTTTACCTGTTGTTCACTTGTCTTGCAGGTACAGTCCTTACAGCCACGGTCATGTCCTCTCTTGGTACCGTCGCCAGGCCCTCTGCGGCCCTTGTCATGGCCGTGCCTGGGTCCACGTTTGCCTTCGTGTTTTTTCATCTCGGCAAACTTGGCTGACTGTTCCGGAGTCAACAAAGCCTCGATTTTGGCATTGGTGGCGTCACGGCGAGCCTTCATCTGCTCGCGATGGGCCTGCATTGCTGCTTCATCAGGCTTCTCGTCCTTGTCCATTCGCACAGGTTTTTCCTTGTGCATGGTTTTCATCTCCTCGGTGTAGATTCGAGTAATCTGAGCCTTCTGGTCAGCAGTCAGGCCCAACATCTTGTCCATGCGTTCTACTCTCATTTCCACCATCTGTTCGGGAGTCATGTCCGAGCGGCGAGGCGGCTGTGCATTCATCACATACGTGCCTATCAAGGCAAGCATCAATACTAAAACAATCTTTTTCATCTTTCGTTGTGTTTTGAAATTAATAATACCTATAATCACATTGGTTTCATACACTTGAACTCAATGTTACGCTTACAAAGGAATAAAGATTTTTTCAAACAAAAAAACGCCAAACAGCCACTTCGTGACCAATCAATAAATCACGTTGACAAACAAGCGAATCATCAAGACAAAAACCATGTTGGCAAAAACACAGAAAAAGGCGAAATCTCAAAATTTTTGTCAAGAAATCAAAAAAAATGTAACGACATTGTGCAACCTATCAAAAAACTGCGTATATTTGCCAAATTGTAAGGCAAAAAAGATTGTAATGTTGACGCAGATTTACAACGGTCACGTGCTCACCCCCGAGGGGTGGATCAACGGCGGTTCGGTCATTATCGAGGACTGCCGCATCAAGGAAGTGAGCAAGAGCAGCCGCCAGTTGGAGGGTGTGGACAAGGCCATCGACGCACATGGAATGCATGTGGTGCCCGGTGGCATTGACCTGCATTGCCATGGCGGTGGCGGTTGTGATTTCCAGGAGTGCACCCCCGAGGCGTTCCAGACCGCTGCGTTGACCCACCTCAAGCACGGCACGACAGCCATCTATGCCACCCTGTCATCGTCGCCGCTCGACATGATGGAAAGGGCCTGCCAGACCTGCGACACCCTGATGAAGGAGCCCAAGTCCACCATCATGGGCATGCACATGGAAGGGCCGTATTTCAACCCCAGCAAGGCCGGTGCTCAGATGCCCGAGGTGATACGCATCCCGGACCCCAACGAGTACATCCACATCGTCGAGGACTTTGACTGCATGCGCCGCTGGGACACCGCACCCGAGCTGCCCGGCTCGATCGAGATGGGCAAGTACATCACCGGCAAGGGCATCGTTGCCGCTATCGGGCACACTGCCGCCGAGTATCCTCACGTCAAGGAGGCCTGGGACGCCGGTTATACCCTTGCAACCCACTTCTATAACGGCATGCCGGGCTTCCACAACGTGCGCGAGTTCAAGCACGCCGGCACCGTCGAGAGCATCTACCTGCTGGAGGACATGGCCGTCGAGGTCATTGCCGACGGCATCCACGTGCCATCCACACTGCTCAACCTGGTGTATCACATCAAGGGCGTGGAGCGCACCGCCCTGTGCACCGATGCCCTCGCCGTCACCGACAGCGACAGCGAGCACGCCTTCGACCCGCGCGTCATCATCGAGGACGGCGTGTGCAAGCTCTCTGACCGCAGCGCCCTGGCAGGCAGCATCGCCACGATGGACCGCCTGATCAAGACCATGGTGCGCGTCGTCAATGTGCCGCTCAACGATGCCGTGCGCATGGCCAGCGAGACGCCAGCAAGAATCATGGGCATCTATGACCGCAAGGGGTCCATCCAGCGCGGCAAGGATGCCGACCTGCTGCTGTTCGACAGCGACATCAACCTGCGTGGCGTTTATTCCCTGGGCGACTTTGTCAAGGGTAGCGACCGCATTGCTCCAGCCGAAATCGTTGACCGGTAAAAAGCACTGCGCTTAACCCTCATGAAAGAAAAAATCAAAGAATTTTGACATAATTCTTGCACAAGAACAAAAATGGTATTATCTTTGCACCCGCATTTCAAGGAAAATGCCTTACATGGTGGACGTAGCTCAGCTGGTTAGAGCGTCGGATTGTGGTTCCGAAGGTCGTGGGTTCGAGCCCCATCTTCCACCCAAGTGAATAAAAACCTGCATCGCAAATTGCGATGCAGGTTTTCTTGTTTTTTACTGTCCAGCCAACGGTACTAGAGGCCGAGGATGGCTTTGACTACCGGCATGAGGTCGACGGTGCTGTGGCCGGTATAGGCAACAGGGGTGACAGCGGTGTCGAGCACCAGGTCGAACTCGCCCTGCTCTCCGGCCTGGCGGATAGCGGCCTGGATTTTGTCGGTGAGCGGTTTGGTCAGGGCCTCGCGGCGAGCGTTGATCTCGTCGGCGACACGACGCTCAAACTCACGCATTTTCTTGTCGCTCTCCTGCAGTTCCTGCACGCGGCGCTCCTTGATGGTCTCGGGCATCGAGGCATCGGCAGCCACGGTCTGATAGTCGGCATACTTCTTGTCAAAGTCGCGCTGCAGCATTTCATATTCGGCATGATACCTGTCGCTCAAGGTCTTGAGCTGTGCCTCGGCAGCTGCCTTCTCGGGCATGAGGTCAAAAATCTCCTGTGAATTCACAATACCTATCCTGGCTTGAGCCATGAGCAAGAGCGGCATCAAAGCCGCCATCATGATGAGAATCCGTTTCATTGTCTTGAAGTCGTTTACATTATATATTATTAGGTACAAAGGTAGCATGTTTTTTCCAATCACACAACACGATCAAGAAAAACTAAGAAGCCCCTTACTGGCCTCAAGGCCATCAGGGGCTTCGCATCTTAGCATTATCGTGTTGTGTGTGTTGAATAGGCTTTACTTGATACCCAATTTAGCCTTTACCTTAGCACTTACATCCTCGGCACCGGCACCGGTATAAAGAATCGTCATAGTGCTCATATCAAAGATAAAGGTGTAGCCTCCCTCGGCACCAACGGCCTGAATGGCGTTCTGGAGCTTCTGAGTGATGGGAGCAAGCAGAGTGTCCTGCTGACGCTGAATATCCTGGGAAGCGGTCTGCTGGAAGTTCTGAATCTTCATGTAGTCGTCCTGCAACTCCTGGTTGTGGCGATCCTTGATGGCCTGGGGGGTCGAAGGATCCTTGTCAGCAGCCTCATAGTCATTCATCTTCTTCTGGAAAGCATCCTGCAAGTTCTTGAACTCGGTCTCGTACTTTTCACTCACCGACTTGAGGGTATTCTCGGCGGTAACCTTGTCGGGCATCACGTTGAAGATCTCACTGGTGTTGACGTAACCGAATTTCTGAGCTTGTGCGGCAAAACACATCATAGTAGCCGTAATGGCTAAGAGCATAAATCTTTTAAACATGTCTAAAAATGATTTTCGTTGTTATTATAATTGTTCTTTTTCTTAATAAAACACTCTGTCTGTCAGACGGCCCAATTACTTGTAGCCCATCTTCTCCAGCACCTCGTTGCTCACGTCGATGCGCGGCGAGGCAAAGATGATACTCTGGCTGCTGGCGCGGTCAAAGATGACCTGGAAGCCACGCTCCTCACACACCTTCTTGCAGGCGTTATAGACATCGTCCTGAATGGGCTTGATGAGCGATTGGCGCTTCTTGAACAGCTCGCCCTGGGGGCCGAAGTACTTGTATTGCAGCTGCTGAGCCTCTTTCTCCTTCTCGGTGATCTCGGCTTCCTTCTTCTGCTTCTGGTCGTCGGTCAGGAAGACCATGTCGGCCTGGTAGTTCTTGTACATGTTGTCGGCCTCTTTCTTGAGTTCGTCAACCTCGCGCTGCCAGCGCTGCGACACCTGGTTCAATTGCTCATTGGCCATCTCGTAGGCAGGGATATTCTTCAGAATATACTCCATGTCAACGAGGGCAAACTTCTGCGCGTTGGCGGCCATGAAGCCTGCAACAAGCGCTACTGCGATTAAAGCGATTCGTTTCATATCTTTTCAGTTTTTTTCTTGTTATAATTCGACTCTTAGACTGCGTGATCGGCAATAAGTTTATTTGATTAACTTAATTTGGTTAATTTTGTCTATGCCATATCAAGCAGAAATGTACTGTCTTGCA
Source organism: uncultured Prevotellaceae bacterium (assembly GCA_900317325.1). Lineage (GTDB taxonomy): Bacteria > Bacteroidota > Bacteroidia > Bacteroidales > Muribaculaceae > Sodaliphilus. The sequence continues at coordinate 153,627 of ONGE01000012.1, read as the reverse complement.
CTGATTTCACGCAGAACCCGGTTAAAACTCCTGACCGAGCACGAAGTGGAAATTGCTGCCACCCTTCTCGCCGAAGACCCTGTCGAAACCGTAACCCCAGTCGATACCCATCATACCGATCATCGGCAGGAAGATGCGGGCACCCACACCAGCCGAGCGCTTGACGTTGAACGGGTTGAAGTCCTTGACGCTGGTCCAGGCGTTACCAGCCTCGACAAACACGAGCGGATAGATGGTGGCACTCTGCGAGAGCATCAGCGGGAAGTGCAGCTCGAGGGCGAAGCGGTCATAGGCATAGCCTTCAGAACCGTAGGGCGTGAACGCACCGTTCTCATAACCACGCAGGGCGATGGTCTCGGTAGCATAGGTGTAAGAGCCCGACATACCGTCACCACCCACATAGAAAGTCTCGAACGGTGACTTCAGCCACTTGTTCCAACTACCCAGCAGACCGAATTCGGCGCGGGTCATCAGCACGAGGGTCCAGCGGCCATCGGGGTCGGTGAGCGGTGTGTAGGTCTTGGCCTGGAACTTGAGTTTCCAGTACTCGATCCATTTATAGAGATCCTTCTTGGACTGCTCGGTGGAACTCTTGCTCAACGCTTCCCAATTCTTCTTGCCGAACAGGCTGGCGGGCGGCGTGGCATTGAAGCTCAAGGTGAAAGAGCTACCCTTGCGGGTATATAACGGGTTATCGATACTGTTGCGCGACAAGGTCAATCCCAGCACAAACGAGTTGGACACACCGTTCTTCATATAATAAAGGTACTCCCAATTCTTGAGGCTGTACCACTGATAGCTCAAGCTGGCCATGAAGGTGAAGTAGTCGTCGGGCCACTTCAGGCGCTTACCGAAGCCCACGGTCACACCTGCCATCTGCAGGTACTTGTTGGGGTCGTAAGCGTTCTCGTAGTAGTTGTAGCCGCCATAGCCACCGTAACCGCCGTAACCATAGCCGCCATAACCATAACCGTAGCCGTACATCGAGTTGGCATAGTTGTACATGGCATTCTGGTACAACTGGCTGTAATAGGACGAGTTGATACCCGTCTGACGGCTGTAGAAGGCTGATATCGACAGCGAGTTGGGACGCTTGCCGCCAAACCACGGGTCGAGGAACGACACGCTGTAGGCCTGATAGTACTTAGCGTTGGTCTGTGCGCTGATGGTGAAGGTCTGGCCCTCGCCCTGAGGAATCAGGCCCCTGTAGGACGACGGATGCAGCAGGTTCTGCATCGAGAAGTTGGTGAACTTCAACGAAGCCTTGAGGATGACACCCGTCTGTCCCCAACCTGCACTCAGCTCGACTTGGTCGTTGGCCTTGCTCTCGAGGTTGAGAATGATATCTACGGTACCGTTATCGGGATTAGGTTCGGGGCGGATGTCCATCTTCTCGGGGTCGAAGTGTCCCGTCTGGGCAATCTCACGTGCCGAACGCATCAGGTCCTCCTTGGAGAACAGGTCACCGGGGCGCACACGCAGCTCACGGCGCACGACCTTCTCATACAGGCGGTCGTTACCGTTGATGACCACCTTGTTGATGCGGGCCTGCTTGCCCTCATACATGCGCATCTCCAGATCGATGCTGTCGCCCTCGATCTTGGTCTCGATGGGAATAAGCTGATAGAACAGGTAACCGTTGTTGAGGTAGAGGTTGGCCACGGCGTCGTCGTCATCCTGGGTGCGCTTGGTCAGCAGTTTCTGGTTATAGACGTCACCCTTCTTGATACCCAAAATCTCGTTGAGAATCACCGACGGATAAACCGTGTTACCCACCCAGTTGATGCCCGAGATATAGTAGCGCTTGCCCTCATCTACCTTGAGGTAAACGTCAACACTCTTCTCGTCGTAGGGGACCACGCTGTCGCTCAAGATGACGGCATCGCGGTAGCCCTTCTCGTTATACTTGTCGATGATGAGCTGCTTATCGGCCTCGTAGTCGCTCTGGACGAACTTCTTCTGTGAGAAGATTTTCCAGATGTCCTTCTTCTCGTTGGTCTTCTTCATGGTGCGCTTGATCTTGCGGTCGCTCAGCACCTCATTACCATCGATGTAGATCTTGTGCACCTTGATCTTCTCGTGCTTGTCCACATTGATGTTGACGATGACCTCGTTCTGCTTACTCAGATCGGGAACCTGCACAACCTCGCAGGTAGCCTGACCGAAGCCCTTGTTGGCATAGTATTTCTCGACAATGATCTTGATGCGGTCGGCGATGTTGGGCGTCATCTGGCTACCAGGCTGGAAACCCAGGCGCTCGATGATGTCTTTCCTCTCTCCACCTTTCATGCCGTTGTAATTCACTTGCGAGACACGGGGTTGCTGACGCAGGTTGAACACGAGCCAAGCCTGGTCCTGATAGATCTTCTCGACCTGAATCTGCACCTTGGAGAACAAGCCTTGACGCCAGAATCGCTTGGCTGCCGACTTAATGTCTTCACCAGGGATATCAACACGTTGACCGACGGCCAATCCCGAGTAACCGATGATGATGTCCTCATCATAGTTGTCCACACCCTCGACACGGATGCCGGCAATCACATACTGCGTCGGCGAGGCCGTGAAGACGACTTTGGGATTATAGATGGTGTCATTAGAAGTATAGCTCATCTGGGCTTGCATCGCGGCGGGGGCCAGCAATGCCACGGCCAGAGTGGCCAACAACTTATGCTTGATGCTCTTCATTGACAATTTACTCTTCATTATCTTGATTAACCTGTTCGCTCGTTTTACCGTAGCGGCGCTCACGGGCCTGGAAGTCGGCTATCGCCTCGACAAAGTCTTCCTTGGTAAAATCGGGCCAATATTTAGAAGTGAAGTAGAGTTCGCTATAGGCTATCTGCCACAGCAGATAGTTGCTCACACGCAGGTCGCCACCGGTGCGGATGAGCAGATCGGGGTCGGGCATATCGGCGGTGGCGAGCCTTGCCGACAGCATTGCGTCATCAATCTCGTCGGGGTTCAGCTTGCCGGCAACAGCCTCACGGGCCAGACGGCGGCAAGCCTCGACAATCTCCCAACGCGACGAGTAGCTCAGTGCCAGGCACAGCACCAGTCCGGTGCAGTGGCCTGTATCCTGCATGCACTTGCGCAGGCGGTTGGCGGCGAATTGGGGCATGCGGTTCATGTCGCCGATGGTCGTGAGCCTCACGTTGTTCTTGATCAAGTCGGGGGTCTGCTGCTCGATGCTTACCACGATGAGGTTCATCAAGGCATCCACCTCGTCTTGAGGACGGTCCCAATTCTCGGTCGAGAAAGTGTAGAGCGTCAGGAATTTGACACCCACCTCGCTCGCTATCTCGGTCACTTGACGAACAGTCGATACACCGTTCTCGTGGCCGAAACTGCGTTCCTGACCATGTTGTTTGGCCCAACGGCCGTTGCCGTCCATGATGATGGCGACATGGCTGGGAATACGCTGTTGATCCAGTTGCTGTATTTTATCGCTGAGTGATGACATGGCCATTTATTCTATATAATTACACTTAATGCAACGCTTGCCGAACTCGAACGACGCCGTGAACATGGCAAAAGAGTACCAATCGGTGTTCTTGCCAAATTTGTGCTTGATGTCGAACAAGTCACTGTAACCATCGATGCGGTCACTGAACTCCTTGCGCATGGTGAACTCAAACCCCAGGTTGACTTTCTCCTTCAGTTTGTATTTCACACCGATGCCCAAGGGGATGGTGAACGAGGCCTGGTTGTGTCCGTCGCACATGGCGAACACGAAGCCCACACCAGCCACCATATAGGGTGAAATCGGCTTATATTTCTTGTAAGTGGGGCCAATACCGTAGTTCAGGAAATTGAACTCGGCAGTGAAGCCCAAGTCTATGAGGTTTGACGTGAACTTGTAGTTGGCGCCATCGGGATACCAAGACTCATCGTACATGCTGTTGCCACGCAGGTTGGCATAGTTCAGGTTGGCCTTGAAAGCCCAACGGCTGTTGTGGTTGTAACGGAAGATGCCGCCAACGGTGAAGCTCGGGTGCTTGAACAGATTGCCGTTATTGCTCTCGCCCAGATATCCTGTCATACCCAGAACGGGGCCCACCTCATACTTGTATTGCTGCGCCACGGCAGGAACCGCAGCGAGCAACATGAGCAGCATTATGAACAATGTCTTCTTCATCCAGAGATCAATAAACAGGATAATTGGTCATGCGGTTGTACACTCCACGCCACACGTAGGGCAGCAAGCTGCCTTGTTCGTTATAGCCGCCGAACAGATAGATGAAGGGACAATCCCAAGTCGTTACCGCGGTCGAAACCCGACGGGGACCGGCAGTGAGCGTCTCACTGCTCACAAATGCCTGTGCACCGTAGAACTTGGGCATGAAAGCAGGCTGGGCCATCGTGGAATCGCCCTTGGTCCAAGTGATGCCCTGGGTATCGGACAGATAGATCTTGTCGTTGAGTTTACCGTCGGCAAGGCGTCCACCCATGACATACCACGTTTCCTGCTTGCTGTAACGACGAACGCCGCTCAAGGCCTTGTAGGTATAGTAGGGGAACAGGGTTGCATCACTCAGGGCAGGCAGGATGCTGTTGTTATTGTTGATTTTGCCCCAACGCGAGCCGTCATAGCCCCACACGTCGGCAATCACCTTGCCCTCGCTGTCGATGCCACCCACCAGCATGGCTTGCTGAGAAGTGGTCCAGCTGTTGTCGGTCTCAATCATGCCCGACGAATGGCTCACAGGGAAACCGTCCTCGACCTCCTGGGCAGTGAAGTCCACGCTACGGGGATACTCGTCGTGGTAATAGGTGCCATCGCTGGAGATGATGCCCAGCAAGCGGTCCTCGTAGGAGCCCAACAGGCTGTACCAGTTCACGCCGCATGACGTCCATGACAAGCCGTCGGACGAGGTATAGAGCGCACCGTCATCGGCCAGCACATACAATGCGTCGTCGGTGGCAGTCAATGAGGAAACCTGGGGAATGAACGGCAAGACAACCGTCTGTTTCTCCCAAGTGGCCTGAGCGACCGACTGTGCAGTCCAGATATTGCACTCCTCACCGTTATAGACCATGATGCGGTAAACATCGCCCTGCTGCACGGCCTTGTGGCCGATGGCACTTTGCCTGTATCCCGGCAGGTCACGGCGCCACGATTCATTCCATACCAGAGAATCGGGGTTGAACTTGTGAACCAGCACCTTGACTTCATATTCCTTGGAACGGGTTTCGTCGGCCGAAGTCACCTTCAAGATCGTCTTGCCGGTGAAGTCGATGCTCTTGGTCATCGACGTGGTGTAGTTGATGGTCGTGTCGGCCTGCACAGTGGCATCCGAAATCGTGAATACCGCCGAATTCACTGTGTTCTGGAACTCAACCGTCACCTTCAAGGCGCTGATGTCGGTACCCACGGGCAGTGAGTCGGCATTATAGATCAGGCCATTGTCGTAATCGACCGTGAAATGTACCGAGTCCAGGTTGGCCAACACGCTATTGTCGGCTTGCAGGCCAAAGGCCTTAACCAGAGTGGTTTCGGTGCTGGTGCTGTAGGAGTAAACATCATTGTCATCCTTCTTATCGTTGCACGAAGTCAACAGTGATAAGGACGACAGCATGACTACTACCGTAAATATTGAATATAGCGATGTTCGTTTTATCATTATCGTTTTTAATGTTCTTCTGCAGTATAACAAACGGCAAAATTATAAAAAAATTGGGTACCCTTCTCAATTTTCCCTATAAATAATGAGAAAGACCGTCATTTTGGGGCGTAAAGATACTACTTCACGGGCACTCGGGACACACCCGTTAAATATAATAAACGGTAAAACGCGGTTTTTTACACCTTTTTAACGTCAACAATGGTGTTTTAACGGCGCCCGCAATGCCACACGCCACGACTGTCAGCAGGCATCCGCGCGAATTGCCCCACGCTAAGGCGCTAAGGCGCGAAGCTTTTTTTCAGACAACAGGTACAACTTTTTAGACAACTGGAACAACCTTTTTTAGGCATCTGCGTGACTTGCCCCACGCTAAGGCGCGAAGGCGCGAAGTTTTTTTTAGACAACTGGAAAAACTTTTTTAGGCATCCGCTTCCTTTTATTGTCGGCGGATTATGGGGATTAAACGGATTGGCTGACGCTGTGTGGTGAGACGTGGGTTACGTTTTATCGGGGGGTGAGGTAAATGATGGTGTTGCCATCGATCTCATGGCGAGCCGCGGGGCGGCCATCGATGATCGGGGCCTTGACACCCTGCCCCACTTGTCGAGGACTGACCTCGATGCGTGCTTCATCCCAAGCGTCAGCGGCAATGAGACTTTCCAGAACAAGTCGCCCCCCCTCGACCATGACACTGGTCACTCCACGGCGGTACAAATCTTCAAGCCATGACCGGGGATCATCAGAATCAATCTTGACATACTCAACCACACCACATGTGTCGTTTTTCACTGAGTTATAGATGATTGTGGGACGTCCGTCGGTCAGCAAGTTGAGATTGCCAGGTAACGACAATTTACGCGACAGGACAACCCGCAGCGGAGACTTGCCGGGCCAGTAGCGGGTGGTGAGCGAGGGATTGTCGATGCGCGCGGTAGCGGCTCCCACGACGATGGCATCGCACAATGAGCGTTGACGGTGCATCAGCTTCATCGTCACGGGGGTGGACATGTGCAGAGGATTCTCACCGGCTTCAGGCGGCAGGGCGATATAGCCGTCGGCGGTCTGAGCCCACTTGAGCTGCACCCACGGTCGTCCGGTGGTATGCGCCGTCATGAATCGGCGGTTCAAGTCACGGCATTCCTGTTCCAGTACACCTGTAACCACCTCAACGCCAGCCTCGCGCAGCATTTCCACCCCGCGCCCGGCCACCTTGACAAAGGGGTCAAGGCAACCCACCACCACACGGGGAATGCCACGTTCAATGATCAGGCGGGCACACGAGGGTGTCTTTCCATAGTGGGAGCAAGGTTCCAGAGTGACATATATCGTGCTATCCTTCAACAAGTTGTCATCCTTCACCGAGGCCACGGCGTTGACTTCGGCATGGCCCTTGCCACACTGGCGGTGCCATCCCTCGCCGATGATGCTCCCGTAGGGGCCCACAATCACAGCGCCCACCATGGGATTGGGCGATGTGTGCCCTGCTCCCAAACGGGCCAACTGCAACGCTCGGCGCATGTATTTCTCGTCGATCATCTTAAACTACGCATTACACGAATTCATCAAATCACTATCGATGCGGATGCCAATCAGTTTAATCAGCGAAACTCGCAGTTAAAGCCTGGCTGCAGCAAAACGAGTGTTGCCGAAGCTGTCCTCGATGATGCGCACCTCGTCAAAGCCGGCTCCCTCAAGCAACCGCTTGACCTCGGCTCCAAAGCGCTGATTGATTTCAAGATACAGGCGGCCGCCACGCTCCAGCGACTTGGCAGCGTAAGGGGCTATCGCCTTGTAGAACATCAACGGGTCGTTGTCGGGCACGAACAAGGCTTGTCCAGGCTCATAATCCTTGACATTGCGCTCCATGGCTTCGCGCTCGCTCCAGCACACATAGGGCGGGTTGCTCACGATGATGTCATAGCGGGCAGCAGGCTGCGGCAAGAGCATATCACTCTCAAAGAAACGCACCTTCACCTTGAGTGCAACCGCATTCTCGCGGGCTACAGCGAGGGCATCGCGCGACACATCCAGGGCATCGACTTGGGCGAACTTCAGTGCCCTGGCCAGCGAAATGGCGATGCAGCCGCTGCCGGTGCCCATGTCGAGGACGCGCAGGTCACTGCCCGTATTCTCGTCGATGATCAGGTCAACGAGTTGCTCGGTCTCGGGACGCGGGATGAGCACCGAGGGCGTGACCTTGAACTTGTGGCCATGGAATCGTGCGCAGCCCAGGATATACTGCAGCGGCTCTCCCTGGCGCAGGCGCGAGATGATGTCGGCAATGCGCTGGGGCGCAAATTCAGGCAATTCACTGTCCTGGCGCAACGACACATCCACCTGGTCGTAGTTAAAAACATCTTCGCACACGATGCGTATTATCGCCTGTGCTTCGCGGGGCTCCACTACACCGTTTAGCCCATTCTTGAGTTGTTCTATGGCTTCCTTAAGTATCATGCCACAAAGGTAGTGCAAGCCGAAGACAATGCCAAATTTATTTGGACATTGTTGAGGCGAAGCCTACCTTCGACCGAAGGTCAACGGTAGTGCAAGCCGAGTGGAGAGACAAACAAAAAACATATTTTTTGTTTGCTTTCCCGGTAGCACCAAAAAAATACTAAATACGGATACAAGCGGGAAAAATGATATTTCTTTAGATGCTCATCATGTCCAAATAATGCAAGATATAAAGTTTTTTTCAAAAAAATCTTATAATTTGTCAACTTTTAAAGAAAAATGTTGTATCTTTGTGGCGTCGATAGTGTGAGACTTGTTTTTGAAGCCCACATTACGGCATTCATAATTACGTGTTCTGTATTTTAGCATACACATTAAAACTATAAATTATGGCAACAAAACTTGATTCACTCGATTACAAAATCTTGAAAATGCTGTCGCTTAATGCGCGCAAGCCCTATCTGGAAATCGCACGTGCCTGCAATGTGTCGGGTGCCGCTATTCACCAGCGTATCCAAAAACTGTACAACATGGGAGTCATCCGCGGCTCCATCTCGTTGATTGACCCCGCATCGGTGGGCTATCAGACCTGTGCCTACATCGGCTTCTTCCTCAACGATCCTTCCAAGTTTGACGAGGTGGTTGCAAGGCTCAAGACAGTCCCCGAGGTCGTTGAGTGCTACTTCACTACAGGCAAATATGACTTGTTCATCAAGCTCTATGCCCAGAACAACGACCACCTGCTGCAAGTTATCCACGACCGCTTCATGAAGATGGGCTTGGGACGCAGCGAGACGCTCATTACCTTCAAGGAGGTATTCAAACGCCAAATCCCCATCGACCCCGATGGCGAAGAGGTGAAAGAATGACAAGATTTCTCAGAAGGGAGCGATAATCGCTCCCTTCTTAATAATCCACAGGTTTCAAACACAGGTAAAAAAGATTATTATGGAAAAGCTTGAAAAAACACAACCGGGCGAACTCTCGCCCGAGGAACAGCTATGGCTGACAACGGCCCGACAGATGGCGCACGAGGCGGGTGAGGTGCTGAAGCACCACTTTCGCCGCCGTGACCTTGACATCGAGGACAAGGGCAACGCATTTGACATCGTGACCGAGGCCGACAAGGGCAGCGAGCGTATCATCATAGACACTATTCACGCCAGGTTCCCTGACCATGCCATCTTGAGCGAGGAGAGTGGGGATGATCATCGGCAAGCCCGCTTCCAGTGGGTCATCGACCCGCTGGACGGCACAGTGAACTACAGTGCTGGCATTACTACCCACTGTATATCCATCGGATTGAAAGTGGATGGAGAGACACGGTTCGGTTATGTGTATGCCCCAAAACTCGACGAGGAGTTCTGGGCTCTCAAGGGCAAGGGCGCCTATGGCCCTTATGGGCGCTTGCAGGCCAAGGCAACTACCGAGCTCCAGCGCGCCGTCATCTCCACAGGTTTCCCCTACGATAAGGCGACCAACTCCGACAACAACTTTGATACCTTGGGCCGTGTGATGCCTCGGGTGAGAGGCGTCAGGCGTCTGGGCTCGGCGGCCATGGATATGTGCTATGTCGCAGCCGGCTGGCTCGACGGCTATTGGGAACTCAATCTCAAGGAGTGGGATGCCTGTGCTGGCGAACTCATCGCCCTTGAAGCCGGAGCCTTCGTCAAGCGTTACCGTGAGGACCACGGCATCTGCATCCTGGCAGCATGTCCCGGTATCGCCGGTGCCCTGCTCGACTTGGTAGAATGAGGCGTTAAAAGGGAGCTGCAGACTAAAAACTGGGGACTAGGGACTAGAAACTAAAAACTATTTCGTACCTTTGCAGCCATTAAAATTAAAAATACAAAAAATCAGAATATGGATAAGAAGATTGTTTTAAGCGGAATCCGCCCCACAGGACAGTTGCACTTGGGCAACTACCTGGGCGCATTGAGTAACTTTGTGAAGATGCAGAACGAGGGCAAGTATGACAGTTACTACTTCATTGCCGACCTGCACGCCCTGACGACCAACCCCGACCCCAAAGAGCTGCACACCAACGTGCGCCACATCTTGGCCGAGTATCTGGCAGCAGGCCTGGACCCCGAGAAATCGACCATCTTTGTACAGAGTGATGTGCCCGAGGTGAGCGAGATGTACCTGCTGCTCAACATGCACGTGGGCATCGGCGAACTGATGCGTACCGCCGCCTTCAAGGACAAGGCTCGCAAGGCATTAGGCATCACCGCCCCCACTCAGGGCGATGATGACGAGGACGTGGCCAAGGAAATCATCGGCGCCAGCACCAACAAGCGTGTCAACGCCGGCCTGTTGACCTACCCCACCCTGATGGCTGTGGATATCCTCATCCAGCGTGCCGACTTCGTGCCCGTGGGCAAGGATCAGGAGCAGCACTTGGAGCTGACGCGCCGCTTCGCCCGTCGCTTCAACTCGTTCTACAAGACCGAATATTTCAAGGAGCCGCAGAACTTCAACTTCGGCAGCGCACCCGTCAAGGTGCCCGGCCTGGACGGCAGCGGCAAGATGGGCAAGAGCGAGGGCAACTGCATCTACCTCGTTGACGAGGAGAAGACCATCCGCAAGAAGGTGATGCGCGCCGTGACCGATGGCGGCCCCACCGAGCCCAATATGCCCATGGCTGAGCCTGTGCAGAACCTGTTCACCATCCTCAAACTCGTCGGCACCCCCGACAAGGTGGAATACTTCACCGAGGCCTACAATAACTGCTCCATCCGCTACGGCGACCTCAAGAAGGAGATTGCCGAGGACATCGTGGCAATGACCACGCCTATCCGCGAACGCATCCTCGACATCGAGAACGACGACGCCTATCTGCATCGCGTCCTCGAGATGGGTGCCGAGCGTGCCCGCGCCCGTGCCGGCAAGACGCTGGCCGACGTGCGCGAGATCATGGGCATCACCAAGTTCTGATAATTTGGCATTGGACCAATTAGACTAATTAGTCCAATTCGACCAATTCGACCCACTAGCCATGAAAGGCTATATCGAGGACAAGGAATTCGGAAAAATCTATGTGGAACTGCGCCGGGGCATGACCTCGGTGCGGTTTACTTATCACCCCGACGGCACGCTGCTGATGCGGGCGCCACTGGGCGTAACGGTGGCTGAGTTGCAGCGCATGGTGGAAAGCAGCAGGGAGCGATTGCGGAACTTGCCGAAGCCCGAAGCTGTGACGTTTCAGGCGGGACAAGTCATCGAGTGCTTTCGTTGTCGCGTCGTCATCGGCAGCCAAAACAGAATGCCTGGCTACATCCTCAATCACTGGGAAGGCGATGTGCTTCACCTGCAGGTCCATGAGAATACTGACCTCGCCGATGATGGCGTCAAGCGCACACTATCAACGGTCATTGCCCGCGCCATGGAAGTGCAGGCTCATGCCGTACTGTTACCCTTTGCCCGTAAGGTCGCTGACGAGTTGGGGCTACAGCCCGCAGGTTTTGAGGTGGGGCGTGGCATGAGAAAACTGGGCCACTGCACGGCCAAGCGGGTCATCCAACTGTCGCGCAACCTCATGTTCCTGCCCGAACAGCTAGTGCGTTACATCATCTGCCATGAACTGGCCCACCTCACCCACATGAACCACTCGCCGCAGTTCCACGCCCTGTGTGACCAATACTGCGGCGGCAAGGAAAAAGAACTGGAACGCCAACTGCGCCAGTTCCGTTTCCCAATCCTCAAGTAACAAGCAGATATAAGAAAAACAATAAGTACAATAAATACAAATTATTGGTAATCAAATAATTGTACTTATTGCATTTATTGTTTTCTTTTTAATTATTCAGCGTGTGTTGTTTTCGTTTTGAGGTTAGTGAATGGTGACCTGGGTGGCACCGAAGCCATACTCGCGGAAGCTGGCATCCTGGGCGGTGCAGCGCGGGTAACGACGCTTGAGCTCGCTGAGCAGGTGCTGACGCAGTTTGCCCTCACCCTTGCCGTGGATGAAGACGATGCGCTGGCCGTGTTTACCCAAGTTGGCGTCCATCACCTCGCGGAACTTATCCATCTGGTACTCAAGGATGGCGCCGGGTGTCATGCCGTTCAAGTTGTCCAGCAGCGAGGTGATGTGCAGGTCCTGCACGATGATGCCGTTGCTGTCGGTTTTCTTCTGGACGGGCTTACGCTGCGGGCGGTCCATGCGTTTCTTCTCCTTCATGGCCCGTTCCAGGTCGCCGCTGTCGATGCGCATCATGCGGGCGGGACGGTCGTTGGTCACGATCTCCACGGCGATGACGGGCACGTCAAAGTAGGGATTCTCATGGAAACAGTGCAACTTGTAGAACTTGGTCACGTCGAGGCGTTGCTCGATGAGGGCGGGATTCTTCAGCTTGAAGCCCTTGCCCTGCTTGAAGGCGACATACTGCACGGCGATGTGCGTCATGTCGTTCAGGTCATCGTGCCCGAACTCCTCGAGTTGCACCTGGATGTTGGGCTCCACGATGCCGTGATAGCGGGTCTTCCACTCGCCGTCACCATCGCCGCGAGTCATGTAGGTGAAATACAGGAAATAGTTGCTGTCGTTGACCAGCGAGGCAAAGAACGTGGTGGTGTTCAAGTGCTTGATTTCGCGGGCCTCATAGCCCAGCACCACGTTGAGCACCTCGCCCTCGGGGGTCTCCTCGATGGGCAGGACAGGTTCTGGTTCCACCACTTTAGGCTTGGGAGCGGGCTTGTCGGGCTCCACCTGGCGAGTGCGAATGTCGAGCGGGCGCTCATAGGCCGACGCTTTGGTGCCAGCCTGTCCCACAACGACCAGGTCGCGCTCCAATGCAGGGCGCTCGAAGCCGTCCTCGTCCTCCACATAGACGGTCTTGCCGTCGATTCTGGACACTCTGCCGCCTCCCACGTCATTGAGGAAGCGCACGATATCGTTAACTTTTACATTCATGATTCTGAGTATTTTTTATTTTTAGGCTGCAAAGTTACAAAAACGCGACCACGCCACCAAACTATTGCTGATATCCGTGATTTTCCCGTGACTAAAAAACAAAAAAGTTATCGCCGGCTATTACGAGTCGGCGATAACCCAGAGCTTGCTAAAGCAGCATGTTTTCTAGCCTTGAATGCTCAAAACATCGGTTTTAACCATTGATTGCAAAACGCTTCCTGAGCATGAACGGTAATCAGTTTGAATTCTAGGAGTTCCAACCGTCCTCCCAACCTTTCAGAAACGCCTGAAAAGCCTTCTCGCAGACAGCCTTTGCCTCATCATTATCAGCGCTACCATAATAGATTTTCCACTGCTCCTTGAAATTGGCTTCGGCACTTTCTAATAACTTTTCCTTAGTGTTCTTATTTGGCGATTTATCATGCAATGACTTTTTGGCTTTTCCGATTGAAACGCCTTCTTTATACATTCTTTTCATCACCATCTTGAAGTCATAAGTGCCTTTGGACGTTGTTACGGTAGTAGGATCAACGGTGGCTTCGGGCTGGGCCTCAACCTGCTCGGCATTAGCCTCCTTGGCATTCTCATTCGTTGCCGTATTTCCACAACTGCTCATGACAGCGACTAAACCGACTGTCAATACCAATGAAATAAATAGCTTTCTCATTTTATCTATAAACTTAATGTTCGTGTTTGATTGAAGGATTCTTTTAATACTTGTGATCGGTGTTGTCGAGCTCGTCGCTGGTGAGTTTGCGGTGGTCCATCTTGTACCAGCAGTAGGCGATATAGGCCAGCACGAAGGGCACAAGGATTGACACCACGCTCATCACGGTGAGGGTGAACTCGCTGGACGAGCTGTTGCGCAGCGTGAGCGAACTCTGCACGTCGAGCAACGAGGGCAGATAGGCGGTGTTGTTGTAGCCCACCACCCAGAAGAGAGTCATCACCACCAGCACGGTGCCGATGCCAGCGGGCCAGATGCCCTGCTTGTAATCGCCCTTCATCAACGTCTTGCCGACGCCGAAGAGTACCATCACCACACCGATGAGCAGGATGATCAATGCCCACCACATCGACAAGTAGTTGTGCAGATACTTATTGGCAACCCACTGGGCATTGCCGCTGTCGTCGTAACCCACGCCGGCCGACGTGAGGATAACCACCACGACAGCAAGGAACAAGGGCACGAACACACCTGCATTGATCAACAGCAAGTGGCGCTGACTGGCATTCACCTCATCGTCATTGATGTTGTTGATGAAGTAGAGCGATGCCAAGGTCCGGGCGAGGAAAAACACCATCACGCCGAACAGCAGGTTCTTCCAGTTGAAGATCGCTTCGATGCCGTGTTGCGGTCCCCACTGCGAAATGGACGAGCCCTGCACATTGAGGATGTTGCTCTTGGTCACCGTGAACTCGGCGCCGAAGAACATCGTTGCCACAGCCACGCCCAGCAGGACGGGGCCGACGATGCCATTGATCAACAGCAATGTGTCGTAGAAACGCGAGCCGTAGATGTTGCCCGGTTTGGAACGGTATTCATAGCTGATAGCCTGAATCACAAAGCTGAACAAGATGAGCATCCACAGCCAGTAGGCACCGCCGAAGCTCGTGCTGTAGAACAGCGGGAACGAGGCGAAGAAGGCACCGCCAAAGGTCACCAGTGTCGTGTAGGTCAGTTCCCACTTGCGGCCCATCGAGTTGATGAGCAACGCGCGCTTATCGGGCTTGCCGTAGTGGATGAGCATCGACTGGCCACCCTGCACCATGAGCAGGAACACCAGCAAAGCGCCCAGCACCGACATGATGAGCCACCAGTAATTCTGTAACAGATTATATGTTGTCATGACTTGGTTCCTCCTTTCGTTTAATCGTTAACGGTGTTTAGATCGGTCAGCGACTTCTTGGAAATCTGCTTGCAGATGATGCCGATGTCGGCAATCAGCAAGGCGGTGAACACCACAGCAAAGATCCAGAAGGTCACTTGAACATAACCAGCACTCAGGTCACTGATAGCCACCTTGTTAGGCATCAAGTCCTGGATGGTCCACGGCTGGCGTCCCACCTCGGCGACAATCCATCCGCTGGCACTGCACAGGTAGGTCAACGGTACGGTGATGATGGCCAGGATGTGCCACCACTTGGCCCACTTGGCCTTGTTGAGGATGTTGGGCTTATAGACGAACAGCAGAGCCAACAACAGGAACAGCAACAGGTAGCCGCCGACGGTCACCATGAAGTGGAAGGTGTAGAACGTCAAGGGCACATTGGGGATGGCCTCCTCGGGCTTATCGAGATAGGCGTAGCCGAAGTGCTTGAAATCGGCATTGATGATGTTCTTGAGGCTGTCCTGCAGCATCGTGTTGCCGCTCTTCATCGCTGCACTGTACTGCGAGAGCATTTCCTGCAGTTGCTTGCCCCGCTCCATGCGCTCGGCATAGGAGACCGTGTTGATCTCATTGCCCTCGTTGTCATAGCTCTTGCCGTTGATAATGTCCTCGATACCGGGAACAAAGGCCTTGAAATCGTGGGTGGCAAGGAACGACAAGCCATAGGGGATGCTGATGTCGAACAGATAAGGATCCTGGTCGTCGAAGGCCTGCTTGGACGGATTCAGGATACCGAATGCCACGATAGCCTGCTCGTGGTTACCCTTGTAAAGGCCTTCCATCGCAGCCAGTTTCATGGGTTGGTACTTGGCCACGGTCACAGCGCTCGTGTCACCGGTGATCATCGTAAGCACAATGCCGATGACGCCCACCCAGGCGCCCACCTTGAGGCTGCGCCAGCAGTGGTCCAGATTGCGCTTCTTGAGCATCATCCAGCCGCACACGCCACACACGAACACACCACCCAGTGCCCAAGCACTCAGCACGGTGTGGAAAAACTTGCTTATCGCCATGGGCGAGAGGGCCACAGCGGCAAAGCTCGTCATCTCGTTACGCATCGTGGCCGGGTTGAACTCGCAGCCCGTGGGATACTGCATCCACGCGTTAGCCACGAGAATCCACAGTGCCGACAGGCTGGCGCCGATGGCGGTGAGCCAGGTGGCAGCCAGGTGGAACTTGGGACTCACCTTCTTCCAACCGAAGAACATCACTGCGATGAACGTCGATTCCATGAAGAAGGCCAAGATGCCTTCCACCGCCAGCGGGGCACCGAAGATGTCGCCCACAAACCAGCTGTAGTTGGACCAGTTAGTGCCGAACTCAAACTCCAGGATGATGCCCGTTGCAACGCCGATGGCGAAGTTCACCCCGAAGATGGTCATCCAGAACTTGGTTGTCGCCAGCCATTTCTCGCTCTTGGTCTTGAGGTAGATTGTCTCCATGACGGCGACAATGATGCCCAGGCCCAGCGTCAACGGCACGAACAGCCAATGGTAGATAGCCGTGAGCGCGAATTGTGCCCTCGACCAGTCAACAACATTGATTAATTCTTCCATATTACATCGTTTTTAAGTTGTAAGTTTATAGTCTTAAATAACATCATGCTGCGCCAAACCAGCTAACGCCTGTCGGTGAGCTGATGGCGCACATACTCGGTTTTCTCCTGCTCGGTATCACACTTGGTGTTCAGGAAATTGGGGAAGAAAATCATCTTGATGATGACAAAGAAGATAAACAGCTTGATGCCTATGATGAGCCACAGCGTCTTGCCCACAGTCATGCTGCGGAACCCATCATAGTAGAGATGGAACACGCGTGACCAGAAGCCCTGATTATTTTCGGGAATACTATTACTCATAAGGCGAAGGTTAAAATCTTTTAATCAAATGGCAAAAATAGTGAAAAAAAACCTTTTTGCAAATTTATGGCCGTAATTTTTGCTATTCATTAAGGAAAAATCGAGAAATCGCATGATTATATCAACAAAACGCTATATCTGTCCTGTCTTTGACTTTATTGAATTCACATGATCAACACCTCGATAATGAGACAATGGGCCAGACAACTACTTTTCAGGTCATTAGCCACCATGGCAGCATGTTTCACACTGGTGTTGCCGTCCAAGGCAGATTGTGACTTCTGTTGCGATGACACCGCTGGTCATTTTAACTTTATGAAGAAATAAAGAAATTATAATGTAAATTATTATGTCTCAGTGATTTATCTGATTAATATCATGATTTGTCTCTCGGGTGTTTCACTGCTCTTTTTCAAATAATGTGACTAAAGTGGATGGAATTTGGTCAAAAACATTTATCTTTGCCTTTTAAAAACAACCATTTTGAGTAATAACATGGAGTTCAGGACTACTGTCAAGACGGGCGAGAATCGCAGCTGGCTGCACCACAGTGACAACGTGGTGTTGCTGGGCTCTTGTTTCAGCGACAACATCGGTGCTAAGATGCGTGGCGCCTTCATCCACGCTACCGTCAACCCCATGGGCACACTCTACAACCCCATGAGTATCTCACGTGCGGTGGATCGCCTGATTGACTGCAAACCGGTGGCGGGAATGGATTTGTTCATGCAGGGTGGCGTGTGGAACAGCTATGATTTCCACTCACGGCACTCGATGGCCGACAAGCAAGCGACCATTGACCACATGAACAAGTGCATCACCATCGGTCACGAAGCCCTGAAACAGGCCGCGTTACTCACCATCACACTGGGTACCGCCATCGTGTATCGCCTGAAGACTACAGGCGAGGTGGTGGCCAACTGCCACAAGGTGCCCCAGCACGAATTCGAGCGCAAGATGGCCTCGGTGAGCGAGATGACCCGTGAACTCGACACGATGCTCACCAAGCTGCACGAATTCAATCCCGAGCTTCGCATCATTCTCACCGTCAGCCCCATACGACACATCGCCGATGGCCTGGACACCAACTCCTTGAGCAAAGCTGCACTGCGTGTCGCCATCCAAGAGTCGCTGGCACGTCATCGCGACTACTGCGACTATTTTCCGGCCTTTGAGATCATGATCGACGACCTGCGGGACTACCGTTTCTATTCCAGCGACATGATTCATCCCAGCGACGTGGCGGTCGAATACATCTGGCAGGCCTTCCAGGCCACCTATCTCGATGACCGCAGCGCCCTGGCCCTGGCCCGCTGTGAACGCATCAACAAGCGGTTGCAGCACCGCCCCATGAGCGCCAGCCGTGAGACTGTCGAGCGTTTCAATGCCGATACCGCCGGCATCGTACGCAACCTGATCAAGGAATATCCATATCTGTCAACAAACCCTGAACTTCAAAAAGCACTTGACCGCTAATGAACTATTCAATCACCGAAATATGCAACGTGCTGGAGCCGACCGGCGGGCACATCATTGACGAGGACGCCATCGTGAGCCAACTGCTCACCGACTCGCGCTCGCTCACTATGCCGCAAGAGACCATCTTCTTTGCCCTGCGCACCGACGCCGGCGACGGCCACAACTACATCCCTGACCTGTTCAGCAAGGGGGTGCGTAATTTTGTGGTCACCAACGACTATTTCCCCTTGCCCGAGTGCACCGGCGCCAACTACTTGGCTGTGGATTCGCCGCTTGACGCCTTGCAGACGCTGGCGACCTTCCACCGTCGCCGTTTCCGTGAACTGCCGGTCATCGGCATCACAGGCAGCCGAGGCAAGACCACCGTCAAGGAGTGGCTGTACCAGCTGTTGAAGGATGATTACCGCATCGTTCGCTCACCGCGCAGCTACAACTCACAGATTGGTGTACCGCTGTCGTTGTGGGAAATAGACGTCAACACCGACCTTGCCATCATCGAGGCCGGCATCTCGACAACCGGCGAGATGGACAACCTGCAATCGATGATACGTCCCACCATTGGCATCATCACCAACCTGGGCAGCGAGCACAACGACGGCTTTGTCTCGATGGAGCAGAAGGCTCAAGAGAAGGCCAAGATACTGTACAACTGCGAGAGCGTCGTGTTCTGTGCCGACGACCCGCTGGTGACCCACACTATCGCACCGCTGGTCGAGAGCGACGTGGCCACTGCCATGTCGTGGTCGCGCAACCACTGCGAGGCCCCCTTGCAGGTCGAGCGCACCGAGCGCACCGACAACTTCACGACCCTGCGTTACACCTACAAGGGCGAGCAGGGCGAGGTGACCATCCCCTTTACCGCCGATCGCGACCTGGACAATGCCATCACCTGTCTTGCAGTGATGCTGCAGCTGGATGTCGAACGATATGTCATCGCCAACCGCATGGCGATGCTTACCCCCGTGGGCACGCGCCTCAATGTCATCGAGGGTGTGAACGACTGCACCGTCATTGTTGACAGTTACACCAGCGACTACTACTCCCTCACCCCGGCCCTCAACTTCATGACGCGCCGCGCCGGCAACAGGCCCTGCACCGTCATCCTGAGCGACCTGGCCACCGAGAGCTATAGCGGTGACGAGTTGTACATCCGCGTGAGCGAACTGCTCAAGACCAAGCGCGTGAACCGTCTCGTGGGCATCGGCAAGGAGATGTGCCGCTACTGCCATTATTTTGACGACCTGCCCCATGCGCGCTGCTATCACGACACCCAGGAGTTCCTGAATGATTTTTCCAAGGGCGACTTTGACGACGAGACCATCCTCATCAAGGGTGATCCGCGCTTCGGCTTCAGCCAGATCATCGACTTGCTCGAAGCCAAGCAGCACATGACTGTCATGGAAGTTGACCTCAACGCCCTGGCCCATAATTTCAAGTTCTTCAAGTCACTCATCAAGCCCGAGACCAAGACCGTGGGCATGGTCAAGGCCAGCGGCTACGGCGCCGGCAGCTACGAGATTGCCAAGACTCTGCAGGACTGCGGCTGCGACTACCTGGCTGTCGCTGTCCACGACGAGGGAGTGGAGCTGCGCAAGGCCGGCATCACCACCATGCCGATCATCGTCTTGAACCCCAACGGCATCAACTACAAGGCCATGTTCCAGTACCGGTTGGAACCGGAACTTTACTGCATGGAGATGGCGCAGGAACTCATCAAGGAAGGCAAGAAATACAGCGTCAAGTCGTTCCCCGTCCACATCAAGATCGACAGCGGCATGCACCGCCTGGGATTCACCCGCGAGCAGCTTCCTGAACTCATCGAGTTCCTCAAGGGACAAGACATCATCACTCCTGCATCGGTGTTCTCACACCTCAGTGTGGCCGACGACACCACCCAGGACGATTATACCCGTGGCCAGTTCGACTACTTCGATCAATGCTGCGAAATGCTGCAGCAGTCGTTCGACCACTATATCATGCGCCACATCCTCAACACCAGCGGCATCGTGCGTTTCCCCGACAAGCAGTACGACATGGTGCGCATCGGCATCGGACTGTACGGCATCCGCACCCTGTTCGATGGCAGTGAAGATGCACTCAAACCCGTGTCGGCGTTGAGGTCTATCATCATCAGCATCAAGGACTGGCCGACCGGCACCACCGTGGGTTACGGCCGCCGCGGAGTGTTGCAGCGCGACAGCCGCATCGCGACCATCACCATCGGCTATGCCGACGGCTTTGACCGCCACTTTGGCAACGGCGCTGTGAGCATGTGGGTCAACGGCAAGTTGTGTCCCACCGTGGGCACCGTGTGCATGGATGCTGTGATGATTGATGTGACCGATGTTCCCTGCAAGGTGGGCGACACGGTCGAGATCTTCGGCGAGCATGTGCCTGTCGAGACCTTGAGCGAAGCCCGCGGGACCATCCCCTACGAGATTCTGACCAGCGTTTCGCCCCGCGTGAAACGTGTTTACTATCGTGAATGATTCATGAAACGATTCAGATACATATTGTTGCTGGCAGCTGCGCTGATAGGGTGCGCCATGAACGGACACGCCCAGGACATCGTAGCCAACGGCATCTTCTATAACATCATCAGCGACACTCAAGTGGCTGTCGCGCCCGCCTACTATGACGGCGTGAATCACTACGAGGGTTGCATCATCCTGCCCGAGAAGGTTTATTGCGACGGGGTGAACTATGATGTCGCAGCCATCGCCCCCAGAGCTTTTTGGGAGTCGAATGTGACCCAAATACAGATTCCCAACAGCATCACCATGATCGGCGAGGCCGCCTTTGCCGATGCCGAGCAACTGACCGACATCACCCTGCCGCTGGGCCTTAAAGCCATTAGCCGTTATATGCTGGCAGGCACCGCCGTGACCAATCTGGTGCTGCCCGAGGGTGTTACCGACATCGGTATGGGCGCCTTTGAGGACTGTGACCAATTGCACACCATCTACCTGCCCTACTCGCTGCAAACGATTGGAGATAAGGCATTTGCCTACTGCACCAACCTCAACGAGGTGTACAGCGATGCCGCCACCCCACCCTTGACGATGAGCGATGCCGCCTTTGAGGGCTGCAACAACATCCACGTGATGCTGCCCGACGCCGCCACCACGCGCCACTACGAGAACGACGGCATCTGGGGCGACGAGGACCAGTTCACCTTGTGGATTGACGAGGGACTGGCCGTAATACCGAGCATGGAACAGGAAAACGTGGGCCAGAGTTGGACGGCGCTCACTCTGGGCAACAGCCTGGCCTATAAGATATATGGGCCTGACGGTTACCTTGTCGCCATCACGGCAGCCGACCGCTATTTCCTCCCCATCGGAGCGCAAAGCACCGACTATCTGGTCGTGCCCACCACCCTGATGCGCGACGAGGAAGACCTGCAACTCATCGCCACAGCCGAGCCCGACGCCATTGAGGAAATCGAGGAAGAAAACGAGCCTAAACTCACCATCGTAGGCCTTGACGGCACCATCTACATCGGCGGCGACACCCATGGCATGTGGACATTCATCTATGACGTCTATGGCAACCTGTGGTATGAGCGTCCCGCTGTCAACAACTGTATCAGTCTGCCAGGACCGCGCGTGTACATCGTGCGCGTCGGCAAGACGGTCCGCAAAGTGTTCCTGAATTGATGAAAACCGAGGAAATCGACATCAAATACATGCGCATGGCGCTCGACGAGGCTCACAAGGCGCTCGAACGCGACGAGGTGCCTATCGGTGCCGTCATCGTGAGCAAGGGACGCGTCATCGGGCGTGGCCACAACCTGACCGAGGCGCTCACCGACGTCACTGCCCATGCCGAGATGCAGGCCATCACCGCTGCAGCCTCGACACTGGGCGGCAAATATTTGACCGACTGCACGTTATATGTCACCGTTGAGCCATGCTTGATGTGCGCGGGAGCGCTGGCATGGAGCCAGATTTCGCGCATCGTCTATGGCGCCAGCGACGACAAACGCGGTTATCACACGATGTGCGCCGCACCATTCCACCCCAAAACGACGGTTACCGCCGGGGTACTCGGCGACGAATGCGCCAAGCTGATGACCGATTTTTTCAAGAAAAAGCGACCACTTAAAACCAAGGAGAAATGAAAAAGACTTTGATGAAACTGATTCTGCTGATGGCCGTCCTGCTGTTCATGGCCACGAACGCCTGTGCCCATCCTTCGTCACAGCGTGAACAAGCGCCACTGCCCCCGCAAGCCGACACCATCGAGGTGATGAGCCAAGCGATGGGCCGCAACATCAAGAATGTGGTCATCGTGCCCGAAAAGTATTTCATCGACAGTCTTCAAGACGCTCATTACCCCGTGCTCTACCTGCTGCACGGTGCGATGGGCTGTTACAGCGACTGGACCGAGAAGGGTGACATCGATGCCCTGGCTAACAGGTATGACTGCATCATCGTGTGCCCCGACGGCCAGGACAGCTGGTATGTGGACTCGCCTGTGGACCCCAAGATGCAGTTCGAGACCTACGTCAGCAAGGAACTCGTCGAGTACATCGACAGCCACTACCGCACCATCGCCAACCGCTACATGCGCGCCATCACGGGCCTGAGCATGGGCGGCCACGGTGCCCTGTCACTGGCATGGAAGCACCCCGACGTGTTCTGGTCCTGCGGCAGCATGAGCGGATGCACCGATATCACCAACTATCCTGACAGCTGGCGCATCAAGGAACGCCTGGGTGTATATGCCGACAACCAGCAGCGCTGGAAGGAGCACTCGGTGTACTATCTGGCCAGCAAACTGAAATCCAGTCCCCTCAAGCCCGCCCAGAACATCATCATCGACGACGGACTCAAGGACATCTTCATCAAGGACAATATTGCCCTGCATGACTACCTTGTCGAGCAAGGCATCGACCACGACTTCACTGTGCGCCCCGGCCGTCACAGCTGGGACTACTGGGTCAACGCGCTTGACTACCACATGGTGTTCTTCTCCAAGGCATTCGATCGCGGCCTTAAACTGATGGAGCAAGAAGCTACCGATACAAACAATTAACCTGATAATAACCTTACCACAATGAAACGGCCCAAGATACTGATTATCTATACTGGCGGCACCATCGGCATGATCGAGAATCCCGAGACGCATGCCCTGCAGCCGTTTGACTTCTCGCACCTGATGGACAATGTGCCCAAGGTCAAGAAACTGGACTATGACATCGACAACATCCAGTTCAATCCGCCCATCGACAGTAGCAACATGGATCCGTCGCACTGGCGCGACATCGCCCTCACCATCGAGGAAAAGTATGACTTGTTCGACGGCTTTGTCGTGCTGCACGGCACCGACACGATGGCCTTCACGGCCTCGGCACTGAGTTTCATGCTCGAGAACCTGAGCAAACCCGTCATCATCACCGGCTCGCAGCTTCCCATCGGCGAAGTGCGCACCGACGGCGAGGAGAACCTCATCACCGCCCTGCAGGTGGCTGCCGCCATCGACGAGAGAGGACGTCCTCGCGTGCAGGAAGTCGCCATCCTGTTCGAGAACTACCTGTGGCGCGG
Organism: uncultured Prevotellaceae bacterium; assembly: GCA_900317325.1. Taxonomy (GTDB): domain Bacteria; phylum Bacteroidota; class Bacteroidia; order Bacteroidales; family Muribaculaceae; genus Sodaliphilus. The sequence continues at coordinate 129,859 of ONGE01000012.1, read as the reverse complement.
CAACCGTGCCACCAAGATGAGCGCCGACAACTTCAACGCCTTCAAGAGCTTCAATTATCCCGAATTGGCCGAAATCGGGCTTGACATCGAGTATAACGAGGCCAGCCTCAGAAGGATGCCGCCGCGTCCCTTGAGGGTTTGTACCGACATGGATACCAACGTCATGTTCCTCGAGCTCAATCCGGGCATGACCGAACAGACCCTCGACTATCTGTTGCACACACCCGGCATCAAGGGCATCGTCCTCAAGACCTATGGCGCTGGCAACACGCCCAATCATCCCTGGTTCATCAAGTGCATCAAGGAAGCCGTTGACCGTGGAGTGGTCATTGTCAACGTGACCCAGTGTGTCAATGGCGGTGTGAACTGCTCGCTTTATGAGACAGGCAAGACCCTGCTCGACGCCGGTGTCATCGGTGGCGCCGACATGACCAGCGAGGCCGCCATCACCAAGCTGATGTTCCTCTTCGGAATGAAGTACTCTCCCAGCATGGTCAAGAAATACATGGTGAGCGACCTGTGCGGCGAAGTCTCCATCCCTTAGTAAAACAAGGTTTATATCATCATACAGCAAGCCGCCGGGACCATCTTGGAGTCCCGGCGGCTTGTTTTGGTTGACAGAAATACCTGAATTAATAGGTCATGCGAGGCTCAAGCTCCTTGGCCTGGTCAATCATCTTCTGAATCTCGGTCTCGGTGGGCACGCGGCCGCACAGGTGCTTCTCCTCATTGACCTCGGCTACCTTAGCAGCGAGGTTGGCGGCAACGCGGTGGCGCAGCTCCTTGACAGTGTCAACGCCGGAAGCCTCCAGCAACTCGGCAAACTGCGGGCCGATGCCATTGATGCGGAACAAGTCGGCATGGTTGGTCCACTTCAGAATCAGTTTCTCGCTAATGCCGGTCTTCTCGGCGATCATTTTGCGTCCCACAGGACCACAGCAAGCGTCAAGCAGCTGCTCAACGGTCTCAATGCCCTCGGCAATCAGTTTAGGAGCATAAACGTCTCCAATACCCTCAATGTCAATAATCTTGTAATTCATAATGCAATCTTTCACTTGATTGTTAAACACATATATTTTTAGTCTTCTTTCTTTTCGCAGTTGCAGTCGATGATCTTCCAAATCAGGGCAGCCAAAGCACCGCCGACAAACGGGCCGACGATGAATACCCACAACTGATTCAATGCATCACCACCCTCGAACAAGGCCGGGCCGATGGAACGGGCCGGGTTAACCGAGGTGCCAGTGAAGTGGATACCCACCAGGTGGATGAGAATCAGCGACAAACCGATGGCCAAGCCAGCGAAATTGTTGGTGGCACCATTGGTCTTGGCGGTAGCGCCAAGCACAACAAGCACAAAGAGCATAGTGAGTACAATCTCGACGATCAGTCCATTGGTCACGCCGAAAGCACAGGCATTGGCGCCTGTCTTAGTCGTGATGACGGCCTCGGGGGCTGTGCCAACGATACCTGCCAGCACGGCAGCAGCAAGGATGGCACCGATTACCTGGAAGACAATATACATGCCACAGTCCTTGGCAGTCATGCGGCCGCTCAAGAAGCATCCCAATGAAATTGCAGGATTGATGTGGCATCCGCTAATGCCGCCAATTGTGTAGGCCATAGCCACCACAGCGAGACCAAACGCAAAGGCGGTGCCCACAATCGATGCGGTGTCAGTGCCACAACCCAGTGCGACTGCAGCGCCGCATCCCAAGAACGTCAGTACAAACGTACCCACTAATTCAGCTAAATACTTTTTCATAGTACAATTAGTTATTAAGTTAAACAAGTAATTTTCATTCTTGGATAATAAGCTGTCTTTTGAAATGGCAAACTTAGCATTTTTTAATGGAAAGAGCAAGAAAAAACGATAAAATCTTTCTATATTTGCAGATTGATTACAATTGCAAACCAACAACAAAAGAATATTAGCACTATGAACGTTTCAATCGTAGGAACAGGATATGTCGGTCTGGTGAGTGGAACCTGCTTTGCCGACTTGGGTGTGACTGTGACTTGTGTGGATCGGGATAGCCAGAAGATCAACCGCCTCGTGTATGGCGCAATTCCCATCTACGAGCCGGGTCTGGACAACATGATCAACCGCAATGTCACCGACAAGCGTCTCACCTTCTCGAGCGACTACAAGCAGGGATTCATCGATCAGGACTTCGTCTTCTGCGCCATCGACACTACGGCCGATGACGACGGCTCGACCGACTTGGGCCCGATTCTTGACATCGCCAAGGACTTCGGCCAATACATCACGCGCTACAGCGTGTTTGTCATCAAATCGACCGTCCCTGTAGGCACCGCCCAACACGTGACCAAGATCATCAGCGAGACCCTTGAAGCCCGCGGAGCTGACATCAAGTTTGACGTGGCCAGCAACCCCGACTTCCTGACCGAGGGTAACGGCATCAAGGATTTCATGAAGCCTGACCGCATTGTCATCGGCACCGAGACGACCAGTGCCCGCCAAGCCATGGAGCGCCTGTACCGCACCATCTTGATGCACAACAACCGCACGGTCATCTACACCGACACCCGCACGGCCGAGATGATCAAGTATGCCGCCACCTCGATGCTCGCCACCCGCGTGAGCTTCATGAACGAGATTGCCAACCTGTGCGAGATTGTGGGCGCCGACGTCAACGTGGTTCGTCACGGTGTAGGCTCCGACAGCCGCATCGGCCCCAAGTACATCTTCCCGGGCTGCGGCTACGGCGGCACACTGTTCCCCCAGGACATCAACGACCTGATCAAGATAGGCAGCGAGCACAATCATGACATGGAGATTCTCAAGGCCGTGGAGAACGTGAACAATCGCCAGAAGCGCATCCTGTTCAAGAAACTCAACAACCACTACAAGGGAGACCTCGAGGGAAAGACCGTCGCCCTGTGGGGACTGAGTTTCAAGCCCGAGACCGACGACATGACCGCCGCTCCGGCCATCGACACCATCAACCTGCTGATGGAAGCCGGTTGCCATGTGCGCGTCTATGACCCGGTAGCGATGAACGCCACCAAGCGCCGCTGGAGCAATGTGTATTGTGGACTGGACATGTATGATGCCGTGAAAGGTGCCGATGCCGTGTTGCTGCTTACTGAGTGGCGTCAATTCCGCATCCCCGCCTGGCAGACCGTAAAAAGCCTGATGAAGACCCCCGTTGTCATCGATGGCCGCAACGTCTATGACGGCAACGAACTGCAGGATATGGGCTTTACCTACTACTGCATCGGCCGCTAGCCGCAATTTTATATTCCTTCTGCTTCTTTTATTTTAGCAATGATTTCAGCACGTATTTCCTGGCTTGTGCCATGAACGGCATAGCGGACAATTCCCATTCTATCAACAATCACTGTAAAAGGAAAGCCCTCGGTCCCAATCCATGACATCATATCCTTGGCTTCAACAAAGTGTGTCCAAGTGAAGTTGTGTTTTTCTGTTATCTTTTGGACAACCTCTGCATCATGGTAGGTGGCAGAGAAAAACATGACATCAGGGAACTGTTCTTTCCATGTTGACAGTTCTGGCATTTCGGCACGGCACGGTCCACAGCCTGAATACCACAGGTTGAGCACCATCACATGACCTTTTACACTGTCATTGGTCCATCTGCGCCCGTCTAAATCAATTTCGTCAAATGGGGGGAATGGCTCACCAGCCTTAGGTGAGTAGAAAGTACCATCTTCCTTTACGCCTGCCTGAGCCAGTTCCAGCATCGTTGCCATCATATTGGCACCATTCAGGAACTGATCGGCATTGCGTACTTGTTCACGCGGTATTGCCTGTTTGATGACATATTCGGGTAAATCGACATCAAGTCCAATGGCAAGTATCTTGTTCCCTTCTGAATCTTTCAGTCGTGTGTAACTTGGATTAGCATCTGGAAGATTTGGTAACTCACGAAAAAAATAGCCGTTGATTAAGAACTTTGGAATAATTGTATCTGTTCTTTGCTCTTGTGCTATTGCTCCGAGAGATAATATGGTAATAAGGATAAGTAAAACGGCTCTAAGTTGTTTCATTTCAGCAAATTACCATTAATCATTAATTCTCATCATTGTTATGCTCGCTGTCCAACAAGGGTAATTCAGTTCGGTAAGGCACCTCTCTGCCGAACGCTTCAACCTCGTCAGCAATGACTCGTTTCAGTTCTTCCTGCGGAATAATCAGTTGATAATCGGCTACACCGATAGGTTTACCTATATCTTCCAGAGCCAGTTCAACCTCAACTTTATCCTTTTCTGCGCAAAGTATGATTCCAATAGAGCGGTTTTCATCGTCTCGCCGTTCAAGACGATCCAGTAACGAGAGATAGTAGTTCATCTTGCCCGCATATTCGGGTTTGAATTCGCCAATCTTCAAATCAAAGGCGACAAGGCAACGCAATCCACGATGATAAAAGAGCATATCCACTCGACTGACTTTGCCATTATACTCAAGTTCATGCTGATTACCAATATAGGTAAAACCTCGTCCCAACTCCAACAAGAATTGCTTCACTTTATTGACAAGCCTCGTTTCAAGTTCCGTTTCTAGAATCGGATTGCGAACACCAAGGAAACCGAGATTATAGCTACTACGGAATACCTCATCGGCTAGTTGGGCTTGAGCTGTCGGTAATGTCAGAGCAAAGTTATTGTCTGTCGGTTCGCTTTTACGCAAGTGCATTTGCATACTGATAGCATTCGTCAACAAGTCTCTGCTCCAGCCTTTAGCTATAGTTTCTTGAGCGTAATAGAGAATCGCCTCATCATCGTTCCCGAACTTCTGCATCAACTTCAATGTATGTCCCCATGGCAAAAGTGCGACAACCTGTCGCAGTTTTGGATCACTGTCACAAAACCGTTCATAGAACTTCTTCATGTCCCACAGGTTGCGTGCCGACATTCCCATCTGCGGAAAACGCTCTTTCAAATCCATGGACAGTCGATTCACGACACCACTTCCGTGTTTATTCTCTAATTTCTTGTCATGCAACAATTTGCCAAGTTCCCAATGCGCAGATCCTATTGCCGATGTGATACTGGCGGCCACTATGTTGCGTGTTTTGTCAATAACTGCGACAGCCTGTCGCTGTATTGAATTGTATTCTGATTCGGGAACTTGAATTGTAATATCTGCCATGATATTGCTATTGTTGTCGTTCTTGTTACCTTGGTTGTCAACAAGACTACAAGTTTCTTGTATCAGTATTGGAAGTCGGTGTCGAGGACGGTGAACTCGGTGCGGCGATTGATTTGGTCGGCCGCTTCTTGCTCCTCCTTGCTCAGCGTCTTGATGAATTCCTCGTTGAGCGTCACGCCTTCCTCGAACTGGGGATACTGACTGTGGATGCGCTTGGTCACCGTCTTGGGGCGCGACTCGCCATAGCCGGCGGGTTTGAGTCGCTCGCGCGGAATGCCGTTCTCGATCAGGTAGTCCACCACACTCTGAGCGCGGCGTTGCGACAATCCCTGATTGTATTTCGCACTACCCACGCGGTCGGTGTGCGAGGCCATCTCGATGACGATGTTAGGATGATCCTTGAGCAGCAGCACCATGCTGTCGAGGGCCAGTTTGGACTCGTCACGCAGCACGGCCTTGTCAAAGTCGTAGAAAATGTTCTCGACCACCTGTGCCTTGAACATCGCGGCGAGGATGAAGTCCACGTTGTACTCGGCATCCTCCTCGACGCTGTCACTCTCAAACTCCTGACGGGCATTGAGGTAGCCGTCGGCACTGGCCAGCATGGCATACTTGACGCCACGCTGCAGGTCGAAGCGGAAGGAACCGTCGGGCTTGGAGGCGGTCTTCTGGTTACTGCCGTCGTCGCCCACGATGCGGATGACCGCGTTGGGCACAGGCTCGTCGTCCTTATCGACAACATATCCCGAAATCCATATCTGCAGGTCGGGCTTGATGAAGCTGAAAATGTGGTCATAGCCACGCGCATCACCACGGTTGCTGGAGAAGAAACCGCTCTCGCCCTGACCGAAGGTGATACCGAAGTCATCGGCCGACGAATTCATCGGCACGCCCATATTCTCTATCTCCCAGCGGTCCATCGAGACGTTGTCGCCTTCTTCGCGGGGTTGCAGTTTGGCCACGAACAAGTCAAGACCACCCATGCCGGGATGACCGTCGCTGGCAAAGTACAAGAGGCTGTCGGTGCGCACGTTGGGGTAACGCTCGTTGCCCTTGGTATTGATTTGCGGCCCCATGTTCTCCAGGGTACCGTGCTTGTCCTTGAGGTTGATGCGCCAGATGTCGATGCCGCCTTGTCCGCCCGGGATGTCGCTGGCGAAGTACAGCCATTGTCCGTCGGGGCTGACAAAGGGGTCAGCATAGTTGCTCAGGGTGTCGCCGGTGATTTCATACTTCTGCGGTGCACTCCACTTGGCCTCGCTGCGCGTGCTGGTGTAGATTTCAACAACGGTTGGCCAGTCCTGGCGCACGGCACGCGCCAGATACATCGTCGAGCCGTCGGGCGAGAATGCGGGCGCACCCTCGTCGTGCTCGGTGTTCAAGCCACCGTCAACGACCTCGGGACGTGTCCACTTGCCCTTCTCGTCCTTCTTGGAGAAGTAGATGTCGCCCTTCTTGGTGCCTGTGATCTCGCTGCGCAGTTCACCCGTCGATTTCTCGTTGGTCGAGGTATAATAAATGTACTCCAGGTTCTTGTCGAGATACATGGGGCAATAGTCGGCACGGCGTGAATTGAACAGCTTGTCTTGCTTGACGATGTAACGCGAGCCCTCCTCTTTCCACTGGGGGGCCAACTCACAGCCGCGGATGCCCACCCGGGCTTCCCAACTGTCGGGGGCGATTTCAAGATACTCGTTATAGCTGTTGATGGCAGCCGCGTACTGGCCCTCGCGCTGCTGGGCCTGAGCCAGACACAGCATGAGCGTCGTGTCCTCGTATTCGTAACGGATGGCGTTCTGGAACGCTGCAGTAGCGCGATTTCCCTGATTGAGCTTCAGGTGGCACATACCCAGCTGGAAAGCCAATTCGCCACGCAGCCAGGCATCCTCCTTGCGGTTATAGCGATTATAGAGTTTGCGGTAGATGGTCGCGGCATCAAAGTATTCGCCACGGTCGTAGGCCTCGTCGGCCTCCTTGAGTTTCGGGCCCTTGCATGATGCCAGCGACAGCACTATCGATGCCATCATCAAGCCCACCACGATATATAGTATCCGTTTCATGAAATTGCGTTGCTATTTCATTATTAACGAGAAACCCGCGCGGTTTATTGTCATTACCAGCCAGTTTCTGACCGATAGCCCGATGTGGCCATCACTCAGCATAGCTGCGTGTGACCGTCATCTGGTGTTTGCCATCGAGGGCTACACTCACGCGGGTGTAGCGGCCATGGGTGTCGATGTCGTAGTCGAAGGTGCGCGTATGCACCACCTCGGTGCCCTTCAGTTCCTCGATGGAAATGAGGAACTTCTTTCCTGTTGCCGTGTCAAAGTCATAATGGTAGCGGAAGGCCTTGCCGCCGGTTTCCTCACGCACGACATAGCCCCCTTGATAGAGCAACGTGCGCTTGTCGCCTTTCGCGGGGTTGATGACGAGTTTTGCCAGGTGTCCCTGTTCGTTGTAGAAATAGTCCTGACGCTGGCCGTTGCTGCCCTTGATGGACTCGCGACGCCCGTGCTCGCCGTAGATGGGCGCATAGTTGATGGTGCGTTTCTTGCTCTTGCTCTGCTTGAGGGTGTAGCCCAGCACCTCGTCATAGGAATAGGTGTAATCCACCACAGTCTTGTTGCCCTTGCTGCCCTGGATAGTGGATTGGGTGAGAAGTCCTTTCTCGTTGAAAATGAATACGTTGTCACGGCGCGAACCGTCGGCCATGACCACCTTCTCGTCAACACGGCCCGTGCATCCGTTGAAACCCAAGTCCAGGTGCTCGATGCGATAACTGTGGGTGGGATTGTTCACCAGGTTGGTATAGAACAGCTTGACACTCGGTGATACAGCTCGAGTGGTGTCGATGTAAGCGGCAAGTTCCTCGAGAGTAACCTGCTCGCTGCAATAGGCATTCTGGGCATTCACCGCTCCTATCGTCAGGAGGGCAACCATTATCGGTAATAAGATTCTTTTGATCATCATTGTCATGCAGTGTTAAATCGTTTTAATGCGCAAAGATAGTAAAAAACACAGATTTTCGCCTATCGGTGGTGACGGTTTGTTGATTTTTGCCTATCTTCGCAGTTTGTTAACCCGATTAAAAACATTACCAATTAAATAGTATCAAGTTTTTATGAAAGACGAAGAAATCATTGTTCAACAACAGCAAGACGAGATGTCGTTGCCCGACAACGCCGCGCGCGAGCTCAAGCCTGGGGAGAAATATGTCCCCATCCTGAAGCCCGACAAGACGTATCCCGAGATCACGCCTTACTCGGTCTCGCTGGGTCTGATTATGGCGGTCATCTTCAGTGCCGCAGCAGCCTATTTGGGCCTCAAGGTGGGCCAGGTGTTTGAGGCTGCCATCCCCATCGCCATCATTGCCGCCGGCATTGGTGCAGCGACCAAGCGCAAGAACTCACTGGGCGAGAATGTCATTATCCAGTCCATCGGTGCCGCATCGGGCATCATCGTGGCCGGTGCCATCTTCACCCTGCCTGCCCTCTACATCCTGCAGGCCGAGTATCCCGAAATCACCGTGAACTTCCTGGAAGTCTTTCTCAGCTCTCTGCTGGGTGGCTGCTTGGGTATTTTGTTCTTTATCCCCTTCCGCAAGTACTTCGTGAGCGACATGCACGGCAAGTTCCCGTTCCCCGAGGCTACGGCGACCACCCAGGTGCTCGTCAGCGGCCAGAAGGGCGGCGACCAGGCTCGTCCCTTGCTCATCGCTGGTATCGTGGGCGGTCTGTATGACTTCCTGCTCTCTACCTTCGGTTGGTGGAAAGAAGTGCTTACCACCCAAGCCATCCCTGCAATGGAGAACTTCACCAACAATGTGAAGATGATCTTCAAGATCAACACCGGTGCTGCTGTGCTGGGTCTGGGTTACATCATCGGCCTGCCCTATGCCTTCATCATCTTTGCAGGTAGTGCTTTCATCTGGTGGATCATCGTTCCGCTCATGGGCATGAATCCTGAGTTTGCCCAGATGGCTCCCGATGAGATCTTCGCTGGCGGTGCACGCTACATCGGTATCGGCGGTATCGCCATGAGCGGTGTCATCGGCATCGTCAAGTCGTGGGGTGTCATCAAGAATGCTGCCGGTCTCGCCGGACAGGCATTCAAGGGCCAGGCCCAGAACGTGCAGGTCGAGCGCCATCAGCGTGACATCTCCATGAAGGTCCTCGTGTTTGCCCTGCTGGCAGCCCTGCTGGTGACCTTCGTGTTCTTCTACATCGGTGTGATCCACAACCTGCTGCAGACCATCGTGGCCTTCCTCGTTGTCCTGGTGATTGCCTTCCTGTTCACCACCGTAGCCGCTAACGCTATCGCTATCGTGGGCAGCAACCCCGTTTCGGGTATGACCCTGATGACCCTCATCGTGGCCAGCGTCATCTTTGTCGCCATCGGTCTCGAGGGCTCCAAGGGCATCGTGGCCGCCATGGTCATTGGTGGTGTGGTCTGCACCGCATTGTCGATGGCTGGTGGTATGGTCACCGATATGAAGATCGGTTACTGGATCGGCACCACGCCCGCCAAGCAGCAGACGTGGAAGTTCGTCGGCACCCTCGTGTCGGCAGCCACCGTCGGTGGTGTGATGATGATCCTCAACGAGGCCTACGGTTTTACCGGTCCCAACGCTATGGTGGCTCCTCAGGCCAATGCCATGGCAGCAGTCATCAAGCCCCTGATGATGGGTGGTGAAACTCCTTGGTTACTCTACGGCGTGGGTGCTATTCTCGCCCTGTTACTCAACTGGCTCAAGGTGCCTGCCCTGCCCTTCTCGCTGGGTATGTTCATCCCCTTGCAGCTGAACGCCCCGCTGCTCGTCGGCGCCATCATCAGCTGGTTCGTCGGCAGCCGCAGCAAGGATGAGGCTGTCAACAAGGCCCGCAAAGAGCGTGGCACCCTGTTGGCATCCGGTTTCATCGCTGGTGGTGCCCTCATGGGTGTTGTCAGCGCAGCCATGATTTTCTTCGGCTTCAAGTACGTCAGCCCCTTGAGCGAGAGTGCCAGCAACTGGCTCGCCATCGTGATGTACATCGCCCTGATTCTCTTCCTTGCCGTCTCCTGCCTGCGCGCCAAGAAAGACAATTAATTCCCATTAACGAGCCGGTGGCTCGCACTACTACAACCGCATCCTGTTGCAGTAGTGCAGGCCACCGGCCTGTTTATCTTCCAGTAGTATAAAGAGTACCATATCCACATGAGCAACCAGAGGCATGACCGCGACGAGAGGCGCAGGCAGTGGTGGAAAGACCACCATGAGGGCCTCCAAGTGAACCGCTCCATGAAGCGGCGCAACGCTTGGCACGACTACCGCAGCCGCTGCATCTATATGGTCACCTTGACCGTGGAGGGTCGCAGGCCTGTGCTAGGAGAGCTCTGCGCTCCCGATGACAATCACCCCATGCCCTGGGTGCTTCCTAGTGCTTTGGGCGAGCAGGTGCTCAACTGCTGGCAATCCATTACAACCCATTTTCCTGAAGTGCGGCTGCTGGATATCCAATTGATGCCCGACCACTTGCACGGGGTTCTATTTGTTACCCGCCAGGTCCCCTACCACCTGGGCAATGTAGTAAACGGTTTCAAGGTGGGATGCAATGCCGCAGCAAGGCAATTATTGGGAACAACCCTCTGGGAAGAGGGCTACCATGACAGGATTCTCGTCAATAAAGGGCAGCTGGAAACCATGCTGAACTACCTGCATGACAATCCACGCCGACTATGGACCAAACAGCACCATCCCGAATTCTTTACCATCCAACAAGACATCACTTTAGGAGAAACACATGTCGCCATTGCAGGCAACCGATTCCTGCTCGACCATCCTTTCAAGGTCATGGTACAATGTTCGCGAAGCATCAATACCGATGAAGCTATAGCACACGAGGTAAACCGCTACATGGCGATGGCACGTGATGGCGCCATTCTGGTTTCTCCATGCATCAGTCCTTGCGAAAAAGCGGTGATGAGAACAGCCTTCGAAGCAGGGATACGGGAAATCATTCTGCTCGAGAACGGTTTCTCCCCCATGTGGAAGCCAGGCGGCCAGCAGTTCGATGCCTGCGCACGGGGACAGTTGCTTTTCGTCGCCCCTTGGCCCTATCACAGCGAGAAAAAAAGAATCACCCGCGAGCAGTGCCTGCAACTCAACCACTTGGCAAAGGCTATCACCACCCTTCCACCCAAGTAAGGCAATCCATCACCCCAATCCCGCTCCAGTAGTGCTGGCCGATGGCTTGCACAATGATTTTGAATAATTATAGCAAATTTGTTGTATGGTTTGGTAATTTGCAAGAAAACCACTACTTTTGCCGCCGAAAATCGGATCATATTCTGACATATTGCTATCAAAATTCACAAATTACAGATAAACCTTATTAATTTATGCAACAGTTCATCAAAACCGCACTTCTGGTTATGGCAATCTCTTTGCCAGCAATCGCATCGGCCCACGACTTTGAGGTCGATGGCATCTATTACAACATCAATGGCAATGAAGCCACTGTGACCTATCAAGGAATGAATCCTTCACAGTATGTTGAGTATTCGGGTCTAGTCGTAATCCCCGAGACGGTCACTCATGACGGCATCACCTATCCGGTCACAGCCATTGGCGATGGTGCATTTGAACGATGCAACAACCTGACGGGTGTTGAGATTCCCAATACGGTCACCTCGATCGGCAACTATGTCTTTGATTACGACAGTCGGTTGACAAGCATAGTCATCCCTAATTCGGTCACCACCATCGGCAACGGCGCATTCTCCTACTGCGACGGCATGACGAACGTGACAATAGGCAACTCGGTCCGCTCCATCGGCACTTGGACATTCAGCGGCTGCTCCAGCCTGACTACTGTGACCATCCCCAACTCGGTCATCACCATCGGTGAATCTGCCTTCAATCGATGCAGTGGACTCACGAGCGTGACCATGGGCAATGCCCTCACTACCGTGAGCAAGAACGCGTTTGTGGATTGTTCGGCTCTGCAGCGCGTAAACATTGAAAATATTACCAACTGGTCCAAGATCAATTTTGAAAACGAGAAAGCCAATCCTCTGTATTTTGCCAAACATCTTTACTTGAATGGCACCGAGGTGACAAATCTGGCCATTCCGGGTTATTTCAATGCCATCGGCAGTTATGCGTTTGTCGGTGCCACGAGTCTGACGAGCGTAACCATTCCCAGTTCGGTCACCACCATCGGCAATGGCGCTTTCAATAGTTGCACCAACCTGACAAGTGTAACCATCCCCAGTTCGGTCACCGCCATCGGCAAGAGCGTATTCTCGGGCTGCAGCAGTTTGCAAAGCGCTACCATTCCCAACTCGGTCGTTACCATCGGCTCGGGCGCCTTCGCCGATTGCAGCAGCCTGGCGAGCGTAACCCTCAGCAACGCTCTCACCGCGATTAACGACATGACTTTTTGCCGTTGCCGCGTCCTGACGAGCGTGACCATCCCTAACACCGTCACCTCCATCGGCAGCAACGCCTTTGCTGGATGCAGTAATCTGGCGAGTGTGACCTTCGGTAACGCAGTCACTTCGATCGGCATTGCCGCATTCAGCAGCTGCAGCAGTCTGACGAACGTCACCCTCCCCGAGGGTGTCACCACCATCGGCGCCAGCGCCTTCCAATACTGCTCCGGCATGACGAGTATATCGATTCCCAGCACAGTCACGACTATTGCCTCCAGGGCTTTTTCAGGGTGCAAGATGTTGACCAGCATCAAGGTTCCCGACTCGGTGACTTCCTTGGGCAACAGCGCCTTCGATGGCTGCTCCGGCATGACGAGCGCGACCCTCAGCAATGCTCTTACCATGATTAATTACGGTGTATTCCGTGATTGCAGCAGCCTGACGAATGTGACCATCCCCAACTCCGTCACTTCAATCGGCAATACCGCATTCTACGGCTGCAGTGCCCTCACGGGCGTTGTCATCCCCAATTCGGTCACCACCATCGGCTTCAGCGCGTTTGAGAATTGCAGCTTCATGACGAGCGTGACCCTGAGTAATTCCATCACTGTTATCGACGAGTACACGTTCTCGGGCTGCAGCAGTCTTGAGACTGTGATCATCCCGAAGGGTGTCACGACGATAGGCTATTACGCTTTTGCAAACTGCTATGGCCTGGCAAGCGTGACTATCCCGACCTCGGTCACATCGCTGGCCTACTATGCGTTTGAAAGCTGCTATCACATTTCTTCTTTAACGCTGACCGGTGAAGGAGAATGGAGAGGCGGAACCATCATGATTCAGAGGCCTGTCGAACTGCACATCAACGGCCAGATTACGGGAGTTAAGGGCATGTACATCAAGCCTACTCATGTTTATTGCGCAGCGATGACGCCTCCCGCCTGTGACAGCAATTCATTCACTGATTATTCGGGTACCCTCCACGTTCCCGCTTCATCGCTGGCTGCATACCGAGCCGCTGATTATTGGAAGAATTTCGCACAAATAGTTGGCGATGCAGGTGAGTTTGGCGATGTGAACATGGACGGCTCAGTGAACATCAGCGACGTTATCAGCATGATTAATTATCTGATGACTGGCGATGACTCGAATTTCAATGCCGAGAATGCTGACGGCAATGGTGACGGCTTGGTCAACATCAATGATGTCACCCTACTCATCGGAAAACTCATGCAACCTAACGACTGACCCGGCATAGGGTGGACCATCAACACAGTGCGCCATCACGGCGGCAGCATTGTATCACAGACCACTCAAAACGACGGCATAATTAACAACTGAATTGTCTGAAAAATCTGATTATCAGAAACTTCAGATAATTCAGTTGTTTTTTCATGTAGCACGGATTCCTTCTTGCTGCAGCTTTTGACGTTGTATTCCATTCTTTTTAGTACAGTTAGGTTCGTTTTTCTTATTCTGTTTGGAAAATCAGGAATAATAGTTACCTTTGCGATAGACATTTTGCAACAAAGAAGAACAAAAAACCAAATACATCACATCATGAAACATCTCATCAATACCACCATACTGCTGTTGACCCTACTATTGCTGGCCATGGTATCATGCTCTGGCAAAAAGAGTGTGTCAAAATCAGACTCCAAGTTCAAGGTTAACGGCATCTACTACAGCATCAACGGCAGCACCGCCACCGTTCCCTTCATGGGATCACGTTATTACGGATCTCTCATTAAATTCTCCAATGAATACTCCAAAGAATACCCCAGCGTGCTAACCATCCCCGCCACCATTACCCACGGCGACACAATCTACCCCGTCACCTCTATCGACTTCTTTGCGTTCGGTAGCTGCTCCAACCTAACCGACATCACCATCCCTAAGTCCGTCACTTTCATCGATGACGGGGCGTTCTCTGGCTGCTCCAACCTAGCCGCCATCTCGGTAGCTAGCGATAATCCAAAGTACGATTCTCGCAATAACTGCAATGCTATTATCGAAACGGCAACCAATACATTAATTGCTGGTTGCATGAACACGACCATCCCCAACTCCGTCACTTCTATCGGCGGCTGCGCGTCGTTCTATGACTCGGCCGGCCTCCCCAAGTCCGTCACTTCCATCATCGGCGGCGCGTTCGCTGGCTGCTCCAACCTGACTAACATCAACATACCCAACTCCGTCACGACCATCGGCTATAAAGCGTTCAATAATTGCAGCGGCCTGACCACCATCAACATCCCCAACTCCGTCACGACCATCAAGCCATATGCGTTCTCTGGCTGCTCCAGCCTAGCCACCATCTCAGTAGCTAGTGATAATCCAAAGTACGATTCTCGCAATAACTGCAATGCCATTATCGAAACGGCAACCAATACATTAATTGCTGGTTGCATGAACACGACCATCCCCAACTCCGTCACTTCTATCGGCGAAGGTGCGTTCAATAATTGCTCCAACCTGACCACCATCAACATCCCCAACTCCGTCACAGCCATCGGCTATGAAGCGTTCAATAATTGCTCCAGCCTGACCACCATCAACATCCCCAACTCCGTCACAGCCATTGCCTTCAAGGCGTTCGATGGCACCGCTTGGTACGACAACCAACCTGACGGATGGGTCTATGCAGGATTGGTCGCTTATGAATACAAAGGTGACATGCCCGAGGGAACAAGCATTACACTAAGAGAAGGGACCACAGGAATAGCAGATGGTGCCTTCTCTTCGAGCTCCAAACTGACCACCGTCAACATCCCCAGCTCCGTCACTTACATCGGCGAAGGGGCATTCTCTTCCTGTATCCATCTAAACGACGTCTATTGTTACGCAACCACTCCTCCTAAATGTTGCGAATCTACTTTTACCAACATTCTTTATATGACAAATTCTGCGACACTCCATGTGCCAGCGGCGTCATTAGCAGCTTATCTTGCAGCACCCGTTTGGGGGGATTTTAAGAATATCGTGGGGGATGCCGACGCACCAACGGGTATCGCAACCAGTCACGATAGTGTTGAAACCCAGTCGAGGGTGAATAAATCGAATTGACTGCCACCGTTACCCCCGTTAACGAATTACACAAGACCACACAAGCGCCTGTAATTCAATAAAATAGTTGATTGTGTTTCTTGTTTTCATGATATAAAAAAGGACGACAGTTGTCGTCCTTTCTGGCGGAGTGACCGAGATTCGAACTCGGGATACGCTTTTGACGTATACACGCTTTCCAGGCGTGCCTCTTCAGCCACTCGAGCATCACTCCATTCGTCAAATGCGGGGCAAAGGTAATACAATTTGGCGGAAAACAACAACAAAACGTACATTTTTTGTTATTTTTGTGGCGATGAACAACGAGAATCGACTGCAAACGTACAACAACACGGGAAGTGCCGATCGCCAGGACCCGCGCGTTAAACATCTGGCCGTGGACGTGTTACGGTGGCTCCCCTACGACCCCAACGATGACCAGATGCTGGTCATCGTGGCGCTGGCACATTTCCTGCTGTATGCGCCAGAGCGGTCGGTGTTCATCCTGGGCGGTTACGCGGGAACAGGCAAAACCTCACTCACGGGCGCCATCGTCAAGGCGTTGCACCAGCAGGGCAAGAAGAGTGTGCTGATGGCTCCAACAGGGCGTGCGGCACACATCTTCAGCGACTACTCGGGTCATCCAGCCTACACCATCCACCGCAAGATCTACCGCCAACAGGGCTACGGCATCGACGCCTTCGGCCTCGCCGAGAACAAGCACACCGACACGGTTTTCATCGTCGACGAGGCATCGATGATCAGCAACGCCAACGACGGTTCCATCTTTGGCAGCGGGCGATTGCTGGAAGACCTCATCGGCTATGTCTATAATGGCCTGGGCTGCAAGATGGTGCTCATGGGCGATAATGCTCAGTTGCCGCCTGTCGGCCAGTTGGTGAGTCCCGCCCTGGATGACGAAATACTGCGGTCGCTGGGGCTGACGACCTATGGCGTGTTCCTGCGTCAGATTGCCCGCCAGGCCGAGGAGAGCGGCATCCTGCACAATGCCACGTTGCTGCGCCAGGCGATGGAAGACGGCACACTGGGCCGGCCACGGTTTGACCTTGACGGCATGGAGGACATCGGCAGCGTGTCGAGTGAGTTCCTGCTGGAGACCATCAGCGACTGCTACGACCGTGACGGCATGGGCGAGACGATTATCGTGACCCGCAGCAACAAGCGCGCCACATTATTTAATATGGGCGTGCGCAACTCGATTCTCTACCGTGAGAACCTGCTGGTTAACGACGACATGCTGCTAGTGGCCAAGAACAACTACTATTGGGCACGTGACTACGAACAGCTGGACTTCATCGCCAACGGCGACGTGTGCCGCGTGCGCCGCGTGTGGGGCGAGATCGAGCACAAGTATGGGTTGCGCTTTGCCAACGTCACCGTTGAGTTTCCTGACCATGACGGTGTGGAGATGGACTGCAAAATCGTGGTGGACTGCCTGTTGAGCGACACGCCCGCCCTGAACCGCGAGCAGAGCGACCGCCTGTACAACGAGGTGTGGGCCGAGCTGACGGGCGACAAGCGCGAGCGCTTCAAGCAGCTGAAGGAGCACCCCTACTTCAATGCCCTGCAAGTCAAATATGCCTACGCCGTAACCTGCCACAAGGCGCAGGGCGGCCAGTGGCGCAACGTGTTCATCGACATGGGCGGCATCATGCCCGACGCAATGCAGTCGATGGATTTCTACCGTTGGCTCTACACCGCCATGACGCGTGCGCGCGACCGTGTCTATCTGATCAACTGGGTTAACGACCCCGACTAGAAGTCAAATAGACCGAAAAGTGGAAACCAAGAGCACAAAAACAGAAACTTTATATTACCTTTGTGGCTCATAATCACTCAATAAATCATGCTATTATGATGTGCAAAAGATTAACCCGCATACTCATGGCCGCTGTTGCTGTCACTGCTTGGATGACTGCCCAGGCGACCATTCCCGCCGGCTATTACAACTCGCTCGAGGGCAAGAGCGGCGAAGCGTTGAAAAACGCCATCCACGACTTGGCGATGCAACACACCGTGCTCAGCTATAACAGCCTGTGGAACTATTTTCCCGAGACCGACTGCTACCCCGACGACCCGGGCAGGGTTTGGGACATGTACAGCGACTACGTTTACCGCTTCGGTGCCACCTGGGGCATGAACCGCGAGCATTCGGTCCCCAAGAGCTGGTGGGCCCCGTCAGGTCAAAACAGCAACACTGGCCTGTATCCCAGCTATACCGACATCAACCACCTGTATCCCTCAGATGCCGATGCCAATGCCGCCAAGCTGAATTGGCCGTTGGGCGAGGTGTCCCAAACGACATTTGACAACGGCGTGACCAAAGTGGGTTACCCCAAGATCGGTCAAGGCGGCGGTGCCAGCGAGGTGTTCGAGCCCGACGACCGTTACAAGGGCGACTTTGCGCGCACCTACTTCTACATGGCTTGCACCTACCAGCACTACATCTGGCGTTATACCTTCATGCTCACCAACAACAACTGGAAAACGCTCAACGACTGGTCGGTAGAACTGCTGTGCCGATGGGCCCGCAACGACGCCGTGAGCGACAAGGAGGTGAATCGCAACGATGCGGTGCAGAAGTGCCAGAACAACCGCAACCCGTTCATCGACATCCCTCAGCTGTTTGAGTACATCTGGGGCAACCGTCAAGGCGAGGTATTCTACCTGAGCGAGGCCGGCATGAGCAGCGACACGACGACCTATAGCGGCGAACCCGAGCTCATTGCCCCCACCCAGGGCACAGTGCTTGACTTTGGTGAGGTAGCTATCGGCAAGTCGCTGGAATACACCCTGTACATCAAGGGACACGGCCTGAACAACCCGCTGTCGGTTAAAGTGTATCTCTATGACAAAGACATGTTCAGCATTCCTGTCAGCATCGTGAGCCGCAGCATGGCCAACAGTGCCGAAGGCTACCCCTTGACCATCACCTACACGCCCACCGCCATCGGTGACCACACGTCGCGATTACTCATTTCGGACGGTGGCTTGGTTGGCAGCGTGGGAGTGGAGTTGCGTGCCCGCTGCGCCGATGTGCCCGAATTGACTAAGCTGACTGCACTCGATGCCTCGAACATCAACGGCAGCAGCTACACAGCCAACTGGCAAGCCCCCAAGGAGAAAGTTGACTACTACATGATCACCCGCACCGTCTATAAACATGACAGCGGAGAGACATTGACCGATGTGTTCACGACCGAGAACGGCGAAGAGACCAGTTACAACTTCAACGACCGCCACAGCAACGAGACGCACACCTACAGCGTGCAGTCCTACCGCCTGGGCTACATCAGCGAGCCGTCGAATGTCATCACCATTGACGCCACCGGATTGACAGGCATCCAGGCCGACAAGCCGCTGCAGGTCATCGCCATCGACGGCGGCATCCTCGTCAAGTGCAGCGAGAATGTGGGACAAGCCATCGTGTATAACATGTCGGGACAGGAGATGTGCCGCATCAACGAGCTCAAGGACAACACCGTCATCGAGCTGCCCCGCGGCATCTACCTGTTGAAGACAGCCTCCAGCCGCCAAGCCTGGAAAATCGCCGTGCGATAAGACGGACAAAACGGATATAACGGATATAACGGATATAAGGAAACAAACGGTTGACCCATTGGGCCAACCGTTTGTTGTTATTGGATGTGCTACAATTACTCCTTGATGAGGTTGCCACCTTCCTTCAGAGCCTCCTCGTTGAGGGGGATGAGGTGCCAGTGACGCTCGGGGAGGGTCTTCTTGAGGGCCTTGAGCACGCTCTCGATGGTAACCATCGGGCGAACCTTGAGCATCGAACCCAGGACGATCATGTTGAAGGTCTTGGAGTTCTTCATCTCGATAGACTTCTCGGTAGCATCGATAGGATAAATCTTGATATCGGTGCGGGTGGGTTTCTTGTGGATGCCATAGGTGTCATACATCAGGATACCACCGGGCTTTACCTTGCTCTCGAACTTGTCGAGCGACTGCTGGTTGAGGACAACCACCACATCATAGGTGTTGAGGACGGGCGAGCTGATGCGCTCGTCGCTCACGATAACGGTAACGTTGGCGGTACCGCCGCGCTGTTCGGGACCATAAGAGGGCAGCCAGCAGACTTCCTTGTCTTCCATCAGGCCAGAGTAGGCAAGAATCTTACCCATTGACAATACACCCTGTCCGCCGAAACCGGCAATAACTATTTCGTTAATCATAGTGTCTTCTAAATTTTAGCGTTGAATACCATCTTTCAAGTCCTTCAAGTCTCCCAGGGGATACTTGGCGAACATATTCTCTTCCATCCACTTGTTGGCCTTCTCGGGAGTGAGCTTCCAACCGGTGTTGCAGGCGCTGACGATCTCGACAACCGAGGTGCCCTTGCAATTGATGCTGTTCTCAAAGGCTTTCTTCAAAGCGGCCTTGGTCTTGCGAACGTTGGCAGCCGTGTGAACGCTCTGACGGGTAACGTAGCAGGTACCGTCGAGTTGTGCCAGCAGCGGAGTGATGGCCAGGGGATAACCGTTGAGGTCCGGACGACGGCCGTAGGGGCAGGTAGCGGTCTTCTGACCCAGCAAGGTCGTGGGAGCCATCTGTCCACCGGTCATACCGTAGATAGCGTTGTTGATGAAGATGATGACGATGTTCTCGCCACGGTTGCAAGCGTGAATCGACTCGCAGGTACCGATAGCCGAGAAGTCACCGTCGCCCTGATAGGTGAACACCAGGTTCTCGGGCCACAGGCGCTTTACAGCGGTAGCCAGAGCGGTGGCACGACCGTGAGGAGCCTCCTCCCAGTCCACGTCGATGTAGTTATAGGCAAATACGGCGCAACCAACGGGCGAAATGCCTACGGTCTTCTCAGCAACACCCATTTCCTCGATGACCTGTGCAACGAGTTTGTGTACAACGCCATGGCTGCAACCAGGGCAGTAGTGCATATGAACCCTATTCAATAATTTAGGCTCAGCATAGACCTTGTTCTCAGGTTTAATGATATCGTTAAGTTCCATTGCGTTCTTTACTTGTTAATGAGTTTCTCTTTCAGTACGTTCAACAGCTCGTCGGGGGTGGGCACGTTGCCACCGAAGCGGCCATAGTGCTCAACCGGCATCTTGCATTCAACGGCAAGCTTCACATCCTCGACCATCTGGCCGGCGTTGAGCTCAACGCACAGGATGCCCTTGACGTTCTTGGCGGCCTCACGGAGTTGCTTCTCGGGGAAGGGCCACAGAGTGATGGGACGGAACATACCGACCTTGATACCCTCGGCGCGGGCCAGCTCCATCGTCTTCATGGCGACGCGGGCGGTGGTGCCGAATGCGGTGATCAGGTAATCGCAGTCCTCGACATCGATGAGCTCGCAGCGAGTCTCGTTCTTCTCGATCTCGCGATAGCAAGCCTGGAAGCGCCAGTTGTTCTCCTCCATCTTGTCGTCGTCGAGCTCAAGGCTGGTAACGACGTTGCTGGGACGCATGCCCTTGCGGCCATTCACGGCCCACGGGCACTGCTTGCGGATCTCGTCGTCGGTGCGACGCGGACGCTGCTCGGGCAGGACAACCTTCTCCATGAGCTGACCGATGGTACCATCGGCGAGGATCATCGAAACGCAGCGATACTTGAATGCCAGGTCAAAGCCCAGGGCGACCATGTCGGCCATCTCCTGAACGCTGCTGGGAGCGAGCACGATCATGTGATAGTCACCGTGACCGCCACCCTTACAAGCCTGGAAGTAGTCGGCCTGTGAAGCGTGGATGGTACCCAGACCGGGGCCACCGCGCTGAACGTTGATCAGCAATGCGGGAACCTCGCTGGCAGCGAGATAGGACACACCCTCCTGCATGAGGCTGAAACCAGGGCTGGAGGTAGAGGTGCAGACAGCCTTACCGGTCATGGCACCGCCATAAACCATGTTGATGGCAGCGACCTCAGTAGTTTCCCAAGGCATTTCTTCCTCGAGTTTCTCAAGCACCTCACTCTGCGGAGTGATCGGGTATCCGAAATATCCGTCGGCGCCGTAGCGAATCATAGCCATGGCGAGGGCTTCGTTACCCTTCATCAATGTTACTTTATCGTTCATATTGTTCGACAGTAATTTAAATGGTTAGTCACTATTGTTATTCTGACGCACGATATACCTCGATGCAGGCATCGGGGCAAACCATTGCACAACTCTGGCAACCGATGCAAGCCTCAGGTTGCTCCATGTAAGCGAAATGATATCCGCGGTCATTTACCTCTTTCTCCTTGAGGTTCACTACTACGGCTCCATGAAATTTTGCCATAAAAGAAATAGTTTAAAGTTTAAAAGGTTATTAATCTTAAGTTCGTCTAATTACCCACAAAAATACTCCTTTTTGGGGACATAGCAAACAAAAATGAATGATTATTTACCAATATTTGGTGATTTTTTTGAGTAGTCTATTCGATAAGAATCGGAGCAAGTGGGGGTCAAGCCAGCCATTTCCATGCTTTCACCACATCAACACTGCCTGCTGCCGTTTCAAAATGATCTTCCTCGTCACGTGTCACGATGACGCCATGATCCAGGTGAAGAGCAGTCATTGCCTCAGTCAAACCATTCATTTCGCGATCGAAATTCTCATCGTTGAGTTCATGACACACTTGAATGAGCATTTCTGGCCGATTATCCGCACCTGTAACGACAAAGTCACATTCACCACGCTGAGCGTAATAATAAATATGGTCGCTGGCATATTGATGCCTCAATGAGATAAACACGATATTCTCAAGATAGCGCCCCACATCTGGAGAATGGGAAAGCGAAACACTGCTGGCAAGTCCCGTGTCACAAGCATACACCTTGCGAGGATTGCGGGCCGTGACCTTCAAGGAATGGTCGTAAAGGCCAATGCTATCTATAAGATAGGCATTACGCATGAAAGAAAGGAAGTCAATCACTGTAGATGGCGATGACACACCTGCCACAGTGGTCAATTTACTGGCCGAATAAAATCGAGCGATATTGGAGAGCATATAAACGGCCAACTGCTTGAGCGCATCCACGTTGCGCACATTTTTATTGATAGCAATGTCACGCACAAGCACATCGTCGAGCAAGGTGCGCAGTATTGCCCTATCACGAGTTTTGACAAACTCAGGAATACCACCAGTCAACATATAATTGTCGAGCGATTGCACGCCGGCAGCCTCACGGGTATAAGTCAGAAATTCGTTATAAGAGAACGGGAACAACTCCGTTGACAAGTGGCGTCCTGTGAGATGCGTGCCCAAGTCAACGCTCAGCATCGAGGCATTGGAGCCGCTGATGTACACAACATATCCCTCTCTTAACAACTGATGTATCAAGATTTCCCATCCCGCCACGAGTTGAATCTCGTCAAAAAATAACTCATGAGCTTCACGACGCTTAATCTCGTTGTGAAGACGGGCAAAATCATCCTGCTGGAAGCCACTCATGTTGATATCATCAAAATTGAGATACATCACATGGCCATAGCCCATGTTGCGAGCCACTTGATTGAGCAACGTGCTCTTGCCCACACGCCGCATACCCGTAATGATGGTAGCAAATCCATCTAAGTTTTTGACCTGAGAAAGTTGCTCGCGTTCTATCTCGTCAGGACGAGGACGCAATTGCGACATCTGATCGTCAATCACCCTTGCTATTTCACTTTGTCTTATCATGACAGCAATATCTTGATTATCGATGGCAAAGTTAATAACTTCTTTTGACACCAGCAAAAGAAAATGCTAGTTTCTTTCGCTGTCAGTGGAAGATATCTTCCATTGCCAGTGGAAGAAGTCTGCTGTACCCTTGTAAAGTGGAGGGGCGGGAATGTTAATTGCAGTTAACAATTACAAGGAAATCCTCTACATCACACAAAGTTAACGCCAACAACCTCTCTCTGTCAACTACAAAAAGCACAAGCGGGCAAAACACATTGAAGTTGCTAAATCAGACCAAATCGTCTAGCCTTGGAAAAGTGAAAAACCACACTCTAGGACCCAAAATGTGATTATTTCCACATTTTTCCACTTAAGGCGTGGTTCTAGGGTTTGCACTTTTGAACTCAAAGGCGATTCTGATGATATTTGTTGTGAAATAGAAACAAAGTATAAAAAATCACAAAAATAGCAGATACTTATATAAATTCTTATATCTTTGCAGAAAAGTATTATAAATAAAGTATCGTATTATGAAACAGATTGTATTACTTCTCGTCTCGTTGATGCCGTTTGCTTTGTTTTCGCAAAGCAAATCCAGCAACGCGGTTATCAAAAAGCCCATGCCCTCAAATATAGTTGCTCCAGAATCTTCTGACAATGTACTTTCAGAAAACACCCTTAACCTAGAAGTGCGTTTAATAGATGAGGGCAAGAGTGATGAACAACTATATTCTATCAGATTGTCCGGGTTTAGCGCCAGATCTGATAGAAGTAGAAGGCTGCTTTTGGTGGAAGCACAGCCCATTGTACTGACATTAAGTAATGGTAAAGTTTTGGAATTCAATACTGTTGGCGCGAGCGCTAAAGAAGTCAACAGTTCACGTTCAGGATCCCATGGCATCGATGATGACCTCGTCTTTCAGGTTTCTCGTGAACAAATCAACGAAATCATTCAAGGTAGAATTGTAAATG
Source organism: uncultured Prevotellaceae bacterium (assembly GCA_900317325.1). GTDB lineage: Bacteria > Bacteroidota > Bacteroidia > Bacteroidales > Muribaculaceae > Sodaliphilus. The sequence goes on along the minus strand of ONGE01000012.1, from coordinate 105,642 downwards.
TACGTTTCGCGCTTAACGGTACAATGATGATAGACTATAAGGTCGAGAACAATCGTTTCTCGGAAGCCTTGAGTCAACAGCTTGAAGTTCTTGATGGCAATGAAAACCCACTTGTTGGTGACATTGACAGATACCTTGTGCCACTACAAGTCGTCACTCCCTGAAAGGTAACCGACCAAACCAGCTCATGTTGACATCAATTATTTGTCAAATATATTGCATTTTATCCTGTTTGTTGTAATTATGTGGATCAGTATCATTATTAACTTTTAAATTGTTGTGAATATGGATTTCTTTGCTGTCTTATTATCAATTATCTTATGGGGCATTTATCTTGCCGTTGCCTTTTTCGTTATTGTCTTGCTATACAAGTTATGGTTCATGTGCAATGACGTCAGCAGTATCAAGAAACAACTCGTCAAGAACTATGATATCGAAACCACTATTGAGTTCTTGCTGCGCATTGGGGAAAAAGAAAAAGCCAAGGAGTTGCTTCTCAACCGGATTCTCACCAATGAATCAATATTCAACCGTGAAGCCGAGATGACACAGGATGAAAAAATCGAGCATGTTTTTAGGATCTATGAAGAGGAGTTAAAGAAACTCGGGTACGATGTCCCAAAGACCGCGCAGGACAGGATGGCGACAGCGGCGAACTAGGAATCAGGAAAAAAACATTTTCTTTTCCCGTAGGAATAAATAGCCAGGCGGCTGAACGATAGTGGTGTCCAGCCGCCTGGCATATTGACGGGGGCTCGCTAAAGCCCTAACAGGGATTTCTAAATCTGAACTGCTCGCATTGGTGAGCCAGAATGCGTTAGCCTCTCTAAACTCTAACCACTAAACTCTAAACTGCGAGCGCAGCGAGCATCAATTTACTTCTTGTAGGAGTCGATGATGTTCTCGATGGTGTCGTCGATGCGCATCTTGTAGAACGAGCGCCAAACGAAGAAGATAGCCACGAGAACGAAGATGATGCCTACCCAAGGAGCAAACTCACGGAAGTTCTCGCTGATAGCCATTTCCATAGCCAGCAGACCAAACAGGGTGGTGAACTTGATGATGGGGTTCAGCGATACCGACGAGGTGTCCTTGAAGGGATCACCCACGGTGTCACCGACAACCGATGCGTCGTGCAGGTCGGTACCCTTGAGGTCAAGGTCAACCTCAACCACCTTCTTACTGTTGTCCCAGCTACCACCGGCATTGGCCATGAATACAGCCTGGAACAGACCGAACAAGGCAATCGAGATGAGGTAGGAAACGAACAGCGAAACGGCATTGTTGCCACCCACGCTACCCGGCGATGCCAAGCAGGCGAAGCCGAGGGCGAAGAAGAAGATGGCCAGGAAGATGTTGAACATACCCTTCTGGGCATACTGGGTGCAGATCTTCACCACCTCGACCGACGACTTGGTGTCGGCCTTCTTGGGGGCGTTGGGATCGAGCTTGATGTGGTCCTTGATGAAGGCCACGGCACGGTTGGCACCGACGGTAACAGCCTGGGTCGAAGCACCGGTGAACCAGTAGATGACACAGCCACCCAGCAAGAAGCCGATGATGGTGTAAGGATTCAACAGGTTGAGCAGGCTGGCAGGATCCACACCGAGGGTCTTCTGGATCACAAGGATGATCGAGAAAATCATCGTGGTGGCACCAACGACTGCGGTACCGATGAGCACGGGCTTGGCAGTAGCCTTGAAGGTGTTGCCGGCACCGTCGTTCTCCTCAAGATAGTGCTTAGACTTCTCCCAATCGGGGGTGAAACCGAAGTCTTTCTCAATCTCCTCGTCCTTGTTGGGCACCTCCTCGATAAGGGAGAGCTCATAGACGCTCTGAGCATTGTCGGTCACGGGGCCATAGCTGTCGACAGCGATGGTCACAGGACCCATGCCCAGCATACCGAAGGCTACCAGACCAAAGGCGAAGATGGCGGGATAGGACATCAGCATCTCAGGGATGTCGATCGAGAATGCATAGCCGATGAACATGAGCAGCACGAAGGCCAGACCAGTCCAGAAGCCAGAGAAATTACCAGCCACAAAGCCACTGAGGATGTTCAGCGAAGCACCACCGTGGTGAGAAGCCTTAACGACCTCCTGAACGTGACCACTCTTGGGCGAAGTGAAAATCTTGGTGATCTCGGGGATGAGGGCTGCGCCCAGGGTACCCATCGAGATGATGCTTGCGAGCTGCCACCACAGGTTGGGGGTACCGGCAATATTGCCCAGCTGCATATAGGAAACAATGTAGGTCACGGCGATACTCAGCACACTGGCAATCCAGATGAGGCTGGTGAGGGGTTTCTCGAAGTCGAGGTTCTCCTTGCCTGCATACTTGGCCTTGCAGAAAGCCTTGTTGATCCAGTAAGCAACGACCGAAGTGATCACCATGAGGATACGCATCGAGAAGATCCACACGAGCAGGTTCTTCTGCATCTCGGGATCATTGACGGCGAGCAGGATGAACGATACCAGAGCGACACCGGTCACACCGTAGGTCTCAAAACCGTCGGCGGTGGGACCAACGCTGTCACCAGCGTTGTCACCGGTACAGTCGGCAATCACACCAGGGTTGCGGGGATCATCCTCACCAATCTTGAAGACCACCTTCATCAGGTCACTGCCGATGTCGGCAATCTTGGTGAAGATACCACCGGCGATACGCAGGGCGCTTGCACCGAGGCTCTCACCAATGGCGAAGCCGATGAGGCAGACACCAGCCAAATGCACAGGGACAAAGAGCAGAATAACCAGCATGATAATCAGTTCGACGCACACCAGCATCACACCGATCGACATACCAGCATTCAAGGGGATGTTGAGCAAGCGCAGCGGGTCACGGCGCAACGAAGCGAAGGCCATGCGTGCGTTAGCATAGGTGTTCATGCGGATACCATAGGCAGCAACGGCATAGGAGCCGAGCATACCGATTACCGTCGAGAGGAGGATAATGAGCACCTCGCCCACCGACATGTGACTCAGTCCACCGAAGTAGAAAGCCACCACCACGCCGATGAAGAGGAACAGGATGGCCAGGAAACGGCCCTGTTGCTTGAGGTAGGTCGAGCAAGTCTTGTAGATCACCTCACCTATCTCGCGCATCGCGGGATGAACAGGAAGACTCTTGGTCTTCATGAAATGATACACACCGAAAAGCATTCCCAGCAAGCACACCAGGAAACCCCAGTGCAGGAAGCTGAAGTCGTGCAACGAAGTTGGCATCACCAGGTCGGCTTCACTGGCCTTCATTGCCAGAGATGACGCTAATGCCAACAAGAAAACTAATGATTTCTTCATAGATGCAAATTACTTGTATTGATGTTGATTGTTAATATTCTCAGGGTTTTCATGTGATTTTCAAGAGAACTGCTCCCTTAAAAACGCCCGCAAAGATACTACCATTTTTTTTAATAGGTGTAATATTATTGAGAATTTAACACCGTCAAAGCAAAAATTTTAAATCACAAGTTGCCAAAACCGCAAAAAAGATGGCAAAAAAGCCGTATTTTTTCGGTTTTAACTGACAAAATGCCGACACTTTTGCCAAAACAATGGCAAATTCCCAAATTACAATCCGTAACTTTACAAGCAATTATTCAAACACATAATTAAGGAAATCGTGCAATGGTTTGAGAGGTTGTAAGTCGCTGGCGACACGCTCAACCCAATCCTCGCAATCGAAATAATCCTCGTCGAGATTCATCACCAGCAGGTACTCCTTCATCTTGAGGTACTGAGCCAACGGATGATCCTTGGGAAAGTCCTTGGGCATCGTCTTGAGCGACCTCGACATCCACCGGTAACGTGAGGTGATGGCCGGGTCGTTGATGATGGCAAGGAACTCGTCGGGCTCGGCATCAATGAGCAGGCGCAGCCGGTCCAGCACAGGTTTCTCGGGCCACCAGATGCCGCCGCACAGCATCAGTTCCTCGACCCCGAAGTGGGCATAGTAGCACGACTGGACCGTGTGCCTCCCACCCTTGCCAATCACGCCCGAGAAATAATCCTTGTAGGGGCGCTTGTCATGGGAGAAACGGATGTCGCGGTAGATGCGGTAAACACTGTCCTTGACGGCCAGACCCCGTGCTTGCGGGTCGAAGTCGGCCACCAGTCCGATAAGGCGCTCCATATCCTGTTCCCACGATTTGCGCAGGGCGTCGAAGTGGTCCTTGTGCGCCTTGAACCACGTGCGGTCGTTGTTGACGGCGAGCTGGCGCAGGAACGCCAGCACCTCATGCATATTGCTTGCTGATTTCATCTTCGTCACATTTTAAATAGATAGCACAAAGATAAGCCATATATCAATATTATCCAAAAATATGCACAACAGAGAGTGAACCGCATTTTTGAGGAATTAACAGTTGCAACGTACAAAATGCGATAATCTATCAACCCCAAAAAATAGAAAAACATAAAAATATTATCAAAAATGCTTGTTTAATTAAAAAATCGTCATTACCTTTGGCGCATCAAAACTACCATAAGACTAATCATAATTAATTATAACCTTAATTATTAACACTTAACTACAGGCTTATGAAGAAATTATTATTTTTCCTGACCGCCGCCATGCTGGCGATGTCATCAATGGCCGCACCTGTTGACCAGGTGACGGCTGCGCGTAAGGCACAGAGTTTCTTAACAGACCAGTTTTACGCAGGTAGATTCATGGCCCCTGCAGCTACCAAGCCAGTACTGCTCAAGGCCGAGTTAGGTCACGTTAAATTGAACGAACCTGTCTATTACATCTTCAACACCTCCACGACCTTTGTTGTAGTCGCCGGTGATGACCGCGCCGACGAAATCCTCATGGTGGGTGACCGCCCCCTCAGGGATGTCTACAACCTGCCGTTGGGTATGCAAGACATGCTCGGGCAGTACAAGGATCAGATCATGTTCCTGCAGGAGCACCCGGGACTGGAGCCCACGAGCGTTCAGACGCCTCCCCAGAAACTGAATGCCACCACCTACGGCCCACTGCTGACCTGCAACTGGGACCAGGAAGCACCTTACTACAACCAGTGTAAGTTCGGTAGCTACCAGTGTCTGACCGGTTGCCCCGCAACGTCGGCCTCGATGGTATTCTACTTCTGGAAGTACCCCACAGCTGCTACTCCCGTTGTTCCCGGCTACAAGTCGACCATCAGTGTCTCCAGCTACAGCACAAAGAGCTACACCCACTCGGCACTGCCTTCGACAACGTTTGACTGGGCCAACATGCTGGACAACTATACCAGTGGTTACACGACCGCTCAGGGCACCGCTGTTGCCACACTGATGCACTATGTGGGTCAGGCCGAGCGCATGGGTTACGGAGTGAATGGTAGCGGTGTGAGTGTTGACAGTGTTTGCAACATTCGCGACGCTTTCACTTTCTTCGGTTACGACCCAAGCACCACGCGCTTCGTCAAGAAGACCAGTGCCTACAGCGGCGGTTCCACGCTGTACACCGACTCACAGTGGGCAGCCATGATTCAGGAGGAGATGGCCGCTGGACGTCCCATCGTCTTCTGTGCCGTGAGCTCCAGCGCCGGTGGCCACGCCTTCAACGTCGACGGTTACAACAGCAGCACCAACAAGTACCACATCAACTTCGGTTGGAGTGGCGACGGTAACGCATGGTGCTCGCTGAACTCCTTCGGCTACAGCAGCTACAACTTCAGTGTATATCAGCAGATGGTTATCGGTATCCAGCCGCCCAGTGGCAGCAGTGCCACCCCGACGCTGACCGTTAGCCCCACCTCACTGTCGTTCAGCACCACCGCTGGCCAGACCGTGAGCAAGACCTTTACCGTTACCGGTTCCAACCTGACCGGCAATGTAACCCTGAGCAAGAGCGATGCCAATGGCGTTTACACCATCTCGCCCACTACCATCAGTGCCAGCGCAGCAGCCAGCGGCGCCACCGTTACCGTGACCTACAAGCCCACGGCAGCCGGCACCCAGACGGGCAGCATCACGATTGCCAGCAGCGGAGCCACCAGCAAGACCGTTTCCTTGTCGGGTACCGCAACGGCTGCAGCTCTCACGACCTACACACCCGTGATGAGCTCGCCCAACAGCAACTACGTCACCAGCTCGAGCTTCCGTGCCGACTGGACCGACCAGACCACCAGCTCCAACGTATCGAGCTACACCCTGCAAGTGAACAAACAAGGCAGCTCGACACCGACCACGACGACGTTGCTGGGCACCATCAACGGCAGCAGCTACACCGGCAGCTACAAGACCATCACGCTGAGTTCGCCCTGGGGCGGCACCAACGTGAAGGGTGGTAACAATGCCGTTTACTTCACCAAGAGCGGCAATATCACCTTTACCATTCCTACGGGTTACAGCAATGCCACCTTCAGTGTCAAGATCACCACAGTCAGTGGCACCTATGGCACGGGTAACGTTACCGTGAAGTCGGCCCAGACCTCGGCTGTGGGCCACACCTTCAGCAAGGGTGAGACCTACACCTGGATTGTAACCGGTAGCGCTGGTGAAAAGATCACCCTCACCACCACCGACGCCAGCTACTCGCCCGACATGTCGCTGATTCAGGTTTATGCCGGCAACATCAACCTCAATGCCAGCGAGAGCGGTGACGCCGACGCACGCACCATCACTGGCATCACCAACAAGTATTACACCGTCAGCAACCTGACTGCAGGCGCTACCTATACTTATAAGGTGAAAGCCCTCTATACCGATGGCACCTCAAGCGCTTGGAGTAACGAGCAGAACGTCACCCTCAACGAGGATGCACCCGCTGCAACTCCCACGCTGACCGTAACCCCCACCAGCCTGAACATGAGCGCTAAGGTTGACGGCACTGCTACCGCAACCTTCAAGGTAACGGGTGCTAACCTCACCGGCAACGTGACCTTGACCAAGAGCGGTTCAGACGTCTTCAGCATCTCGCCGACCACCATCACGGCAGCCAATGCCGCCAACGGTGTCAACGTGACCGTGACCTACAAGCCCACGGCTTATGGCACTCAGACCGCAAGTGTGGCAGTGGCCAGCTCGGGCGCAACGAGCAAGACCGTTTCCATCACCGGTACCGCTACGCTTGACAAGGCCAATCCCGTGATGAATGCAGCCACCGTCGTTTCCAGCACCAGCTTCACCGCTAACTGGACCCACGATGTATCGACATCGTCGGTATCGAGCTACACGATGTATGGCACGCTGACCGCTCAACCCAGCGGTGGTGACGAGCCCACGAACACGCTGCTGGGTGCCCTCGACGGCAGCAACTACACCGGCAGCTACGCCAGCATCACGCTGACCTCGCCTTGGGGCGGCAGCAACGTGAAGGCAGGTAACGGTGCCATCTACACCAAGAACTCGTCTTCATGGTGGAGCACAAGCTATGGCAGCATCACCTTCACTGTTCCCTCGGGTTACAGCAACGCCACCTTCACTGTTCAGATCACCACTGCCAACACCAGCTATGGTTCCGGTACCATCACCGTGAAGTCGGCCAAGACCTCGGCTGTAACCTACAGCTTCTCACAGGGCGGCACTAAGACCTGGACAGTAACGGCAAGTGCAGGTGACAAGATCACCATCTACTCGACCGACAGCAGCTACTCGCCCGATATGGCCTATATCGCCATCTATGCAGGCACGATGAACCTCAACGCTACGGCAACCGGCGACAACACCGACTTTGTCATCACCGACATCGACGCCAGCAGCCGCGGCCTCACCTTGAGCAACCTGGTTGAGGGTGGTACCTACAGCATCTACATCGTTGCCAACTATGTGGACGGCACCACCGCCACCAGCAACACCCAGGAGGTAACCCTCGTCACCGTGAACATGGGCAACCAGACCGCAATCACCTCGATTGCCGCCGATGCCGACGAGATCGAGTCGGTAACCTATGTGAACATGGCCGGTGTTCAGAGCAAGCAGCCGTTCGATGGCGTCAACATTGTGGTAACCCGCTACCGCAGCGGCGCTGTGAAGAGCAGCAAGGTGCGTTTTTAAGACTTAGAATTCACTGATTCCAATCACTGATAGTGAGGGTGGCGCCCATGGGGATGCCACCCTCATTATTGTTATGAAACCATAAAAATGACAACACACACAGGAAAAAACCAAGAAAACTTTTGGAGTTTTAGAAGTTTTCTGTAATTTTGCAGCCCAATAAGCACTTAGAAAGATTGTTTACTATCAATATGGACACAAGAGAACGTATTGTGACTGAATGCAGCCAGATGCTGATGAGCGTGGGGCCCGCGTCGATGACGATGGATGACGTAGCGCGCGCCTGCGGCATCTCGAAGCGCACGCTCTATGAAACCTTCCCGGACAAGCGCACCCTCATCAGCGAATGCATCCACCGCGAGCATGAGGTCAAGAATGCCCAGTTGAAAGAGATTTTCAACACGTCATCCAATTGTTTTGAGGCGATGTTCAGGGTGTACAAGCGTGCACGCAAGATGTACGAGGCCACCTCGATGGCGTTTGTCAACGATATCAAGCGCCTGTACCCCGACATCTTTGAGAAACACGTGGAAAACGAGAAAACCGTGATTACCGGCATCGCGTCGGTGCTGCGCCAGGCCCAGGAAGAGGGTTTGGTCATCAAGCGCATCAATCCCGAGATTGCGGCCTTCCTGTTCTCCCAATCCATGCGTGCCCTGCACGAGAATTCCAATGGTGCCAAATACGGCTTCAAGGAGGAGGACTTGTTCGACCACGTGTTCGTGAGCTTCCTGCGCGGCGTCGCCACCATCAAGGGTATTGAGATGATCGAGTACCTTGAGAACCAACAACAAGAAAATCAATAACAAAACAACAATACAATGTTCAACCGAAAACTTTTCTACATTATTCTATTGATGTTGATCGGCGGCACAGTGAGCGCTCAGGCCCAACTGAGGCTGTCGCTTGACGAGTGCATCCGCATCGCATTGAACGAGAATCCCACCATCAGGGTGCAGGAGATGGAGATCACGCGTGTGGACTACAGCCACAAGGAGGCTCTGGGACAGTTGCTCCCGACCATCAATCTGGCAGGCCAGTACCAGCGCAACCTGTCGTTGCAGACGATGTACATGGACACCGAGGCCGGCACGATGGCCATCAAGATGGGTAGCGACAACACCCATGCCGCCGGTTTCCAAGCCCAAATCCCGCTGGTAGTGCCCCAGTTGTGGAAGTCTATCAAACTGAGCGAGAACCAGATTCTGCAGAACGTGGAGAAAGCCCGCGCCAACAAGCTGTCGCTGGTCAACCAGGTGGAAAAGGCCTACTACGCCCTGCTGCTGGCTCAAGACAGCAAACGCGTGATTGAAGAGAACCACGCCACCGCCAAGTTGAATGCCGACATCTTCCAGAAGAAGTTTGAGCTGGGAGCAGCTTCGGAGTATGACGTGCTGCGTGCCAATGTCGCCGTGACCAATCTGGAACCCGCAATCATGGAGGCCGAGAACTCCATCACGGCCTTGTTGCTCCAGTTGAAGGTGCTCATGGGCATGGACGTTCGCACCGAGATTGCTCCGAGCCAGCAACTGAATGACTTCAGGGGCGAGATGTATGCCCGCACAATGAGCAACACACTGGGCGCCGACACCACCCTGGCCAACAACACCAGCCTGAAGGCCCTCGACCTGCAGACCGATTACCTGAAAAAGGCGCTTGAGGTGCAGAAGATGGCTTGGTACCCCACCCTGACCGGTAGCGCAAGCCTGATGTGGCACTCGATGAATAACGGCAGCCCCTTCTCAGGACTGCGTTGGAGCCGCGCCTCCAATGTGGGTCTGGCCATCGCCTTCCCCATCTTCCAGGGCGGCCAGCGCTATTACAAGCAGAAACAAGCCCAAATCGCCGTCGAGGAGATGAAATGGCAGCGCGAAAACCTGGAACGCAGCCTCCACATGCAGGTAGCGACCCAGAACGACGTCATCGTCAAGAACCTCAAGCAGATCGAGACCAACGAGGCCGGAGTCAACATGGCTGAGAAGGCTAACGACATCATGCAGAAGAGTTTCAAGATCGGTGCCGCCTCGTTCATCCAGCTGCGTGACACCGAGGATGCCCTGATGGCAGCGCGCCTCTCCTATTACCAGGCCATCTACAACTATCTGGTAGCCGAGAGCGACCTGGAATTTGTGCTGGGCAACACCCACTATGTGAAATAACCAATGATAGTCCCTATAGTCACCACATAAATACTATAGCCACTATAAAGAATCAGGAAGAAAAAAAACAACAAGATAAATAACTGACAAATGAAGACAAAGAAACTTTTACCGATTGCATTGCTCGTGCTGGCATTGGCATCCTGTTCCAGCAAGGACGACAAGAAGACAACCGAGATCAAGGAAGAACTGCCCATCGTCGAGGTAGTGACCATCGGCCAGGAGGCCGTGAAACAGACCAGTGAGTACACAGGTACCGTCGAGGCCTTCAAGACCAACAACATCTCGTCGAACAGCGGTGCGCGCATCAAGCGCATCCTCGTCGATGTGGGCTCGCGCGTTGCCCGCGGTCAGCGTCTGGTCATCCTTGACGACGTGAACATCGCCCAGCAGCAGATCGCGCTCGCCAACACGAAGCGTGAACTGGACCGTGCCCGCGAACTGGTGAAGATCGGCGGCGGTACACAGCAGACTGTGGACCAGCTGCAGGCACAGTACGACGCCACGGCCCGTGCCATCCGCACCATGCAGGAGAACACGGTGCTCACCTCGCCTGTTAGCGGCGTGGTGACCGCCAAGAACTATGACGCCGGCGACCTGCCCGCAGGACTTCCCGTGCTCACCATCGAGCAGCAGAATCCTCTCAAGGTCATCGTCAACGTCAACGAGACCGAGTATCCCCACGTGAAACGCGGCATGCCCGTGACCGTGAAGTTTGACACCTACGGCGATGAGACCTTCCAGGGTCAAGTTTACCTCATCCATCCCACTGTTGACGCCACAAGCCGCACCTTCCAGGTCGAGGTGGCCATCACCAACCGCAGTGACAAGGTGCGCACCGGCATGTTTGCCCGCGTGAACTTCAACTACGGCACGACTTCCAGCGTTGTCGTTCCTGACCGTGCCGTGCAGAAGCAGGTGGGCTCGGGCGTGCGCTACGTCTGGGTTTATCAGGGAGGAGAAGTCGAGCTGCGCGAGATCGAGCTGGGTCAGCGTCTTGAGGACCGTTACGAGGTCAAGGGTGGTCTGGTGCCTGGCAGCCAGGTGGTTATCGCCGGTGCATCACGTCTGCAGGACGGTGCCAAAGTTCAACTCAAGAAGTAGTATTCAAGGTTCGCAACCAGTTGCGAACCTTGAAGTATAGAGTTTAGTGTTTAAGGTTTAGAGAGACTAAACATATAGCATTCAATTATGAGTTTATATTCCAGTTCAGTAAAACGACCGGTAACCACAATCCTCGTGTTTGTGGCGCTGATCGTGCTGGGTCTGTTCTCGCTCAGGAATCTGCCCATTGATCTGTTCCCCGACGTGGAGACCAACACCATCATGGTGATGACCAGCTATGCGGGAACCAGCGCATCAGACATTGAGCAGAACGTGACCCGTCCCCTCGAGAATGCGCTCAACTCGGTTGAGCACCTGAAGCATATCACCTCGAACAGTCGCGAGAACATCTCGATTGTCACCTTGGAGTTTGAATACGGTTATGACATCGAAGCGTTGACCAACGATGTGCGCGACAAGCTGGACATGGTGTCCAGCATGTTGCCCGACGATGCCAACACGCCCATCATCTTCAAGTTCAGCAGCGACATGATTCCCATCGTGCTGCTGTCGGTACAAGCGGGACAGAGTATGCCCGGCCTGTATAAGATCCTCGACGAGAATGTCGCCAACCCGTTGGCCCGCGTCGATGGTGTGGGCTCGGTATCCATTGCCGGTGCTCCCAAGCGCGAGGTGCACATCTATCTGGACCCCCTGCGCATGGAGGCCTACAACCTGAGCGTCGAGACCGTTGCCGCCCTCGTCGGTGCCGAGAACCGCAACATTCCCGGTGGTACCTTCGACATCGGTAACGAGACCTACCCCCTGCGTGTGCAGGGTGAGTTCACCGACCCGCAGCAGATGGGCGCCATGGTCGTGGGTATGTCACCCAGCGGCGGCGTTGTCCACCTGCGTGACGTGGCCCGTATCGACGACTCGCTCGAGGAGCGTGCCCAGGAGAGCTACAACAATGGCCAGAAGGGTGCGATGATCATCGTGCAGAAGCAGTCAGGTGCCAACTCGGTGCAGATTTCGGAAAAAATCGCCAAGGAGTTGCCCAAGATCCAGAAGAATCTGCCCAGCGACATCAAGCTGGGTTACATCGTGGACACGAGCGACAACATCCGCAGCACCATCTCCTCGCTGGTCGAGACCGTGCTGTTCGCCCTGTTGTTCGTGGGTATTGTGGTGTTTGTGTTCCTGGGCCGCTGGCGTGCTACCGTCATCGTGCTGGTGACCATCCCCATCTCGCTGATTGCCTCGTTCATTTACCTGTATGCCACGGGTAACTCGCTGAACATTGTCTCGCTGTCGGCATTGTCCATCGCCATCGGTATGGTGGTCGATGACGCCATTGTGGTGCTCGAGAATGTCACGACACACATCGAGCGTGGTTCAGCACCCATGCAGGCTGCCGTCAACGGCACCAACGAGGTGGCCCTGTCGGTAATGGCATCAACCTTGACACTGATTGCCGTGTTCTTCCCGTTGACCATGGTCAAGGGTATGACCGGTGTGCTGTTCAAGCAGCTGGGTTGGATGGTGACCATCATGATGGTGCTGTCACTCATCTGCGCCTTGATGCTGACGCCCATGCTGTGCAGCCGCATGCTGCGCCTTAACGTGACCGACACGACCATCTTCAAGAAGATATATACCCCCATCCTCAAGGTGCTTGACAAGATCGACGACATCTATGCCAAAATCCTTGACAAGTGTGTGGCCCACCGCTGGATCACCACGGCAACGGCATTGGGTATCTTTGTCGCTTCGATGTTCCTGATGAAGTTTGTCGGCACTGAGTTCTTCCCGACCAACGATAACGGCCGTCTGGGTGTCTCGCTGGAGTTGCCCATCGGTTCTCGCGTCGATCTGGCCAAGGACGTGAGTCAGCGCATCTACAAGGAGTGGACCGAGAAGTATCCCGAAATCCAGTCCTTCAACTATACCGTTGGCCAAGCCAGCAGCGACAACATGTATGCATCGATGCAGAGCAACGGTTCACACATCATCTCGATGAACATCATGCTCAACAAGGCCAACGAGCGCAAGCGCGGCATTGTCGAGATTGCCGGTATGATGCGTGAAGATCTCAAGCATTACCCCGAGCTGAAGCGCGCCCTGGTTAACGTGGGTGGCGGTCGTGGAGGCGGCATGAGCGGCCAGAACACGCTGAACTACGAGATCTACGGCTACGACTTCACCAAGACCGACAGTGTGGCCCAGCGCCTGAAACGCATCCTTGAGAAGGTGCCCGGTGCTGCCGACATCAACATCAGCCGCAGTGACTACCAGCCCGAGTACCATGTGGACTTTGACCGCGAGAAACTGGCGCTCTACGGCCTGAACCTGAGCACCGCCGCCACAGCCCTGCGCAACCGCATCAACGGTACGACGGCGAGCTACTTCCGCGAGGACGGTATGGAGTATGACATCAAGGTGATGTATGACCCCGAGCACCGCCGCAGCATCAGCGACATCGAGAACATCATGCTCTATAATGCGATGGGCACCGGTGTACGCCTCAAGGAGGTCGGTACCGTGACCGAGCAGTTCTACCCGCCCACTATCGAGCGTAAGGACCGTGAGCGCATCATCACCGTCTCGACGGTTGTTCAAGACCGTCCCATGAGCGAGATCATCGCCGACGCCCAGCCGCTCATCGACAAGATGGACAAGCCCGGCGACGTGATGATTCAGCTGAGCGGTAGTTATGAGGACCAGCAAGACTCCTTCGGTGACCTTGCCATGCTGGGTATGCTCATCATCCTGCTCGTTTACATCGTGATGGCAGGTCAGTTCGAGTCGTTCACCTATCCTGCTATCATCATGACCTCGATCATGTTCGCCTTCTCGGGTATCGTGATCATCCTGCTGTTGACGCGCACCAACCTGAACATCATGTCGATGATCGGTGCCATCATGCTGATTGGTATTGTGGTGAAAAACGGTATCGTGCTCATCGACTACATCAACCTGAACCGTGAGCGCGGCATGAGCATCCGCCGAGCCGTGATCAACGGTGGACACTCGCGTCTGCGCCCCGTGCTCATGACCTCGCTGACCACTATCCTGGGTATGGTGCCCATGGCTGTGGGTACCGGTGTGGGTAGTGAGATGTGGCGCCCCATGGGTACTGCCGTGATTGGTGGTCTTGCCATGTCCACGTTGATGACCCTGCTGTTCGTGCCGACGATGTACACCATCTTTGCACTGACCGGCATCCGTCGCACCCGCAAGAAGATCAGAAAGGAACACGCCAAGAGTTAAGATATCAGTTTTCAGTTATTATACTTAAAACCAAGAACTTAGAACTAAAAACCAGATTAAGATAATGAAAGCGATTTTTATAGCCTTTGACGAGGCCTACTATGACCGAATCGTCGAGATGCTGCACCTGCTCAATTGCCGCGGTTTCACCAGCTGGCGTGAGGTGCAGGGACGAGGCAGCAAGACCGGAGAGCCGCACTATGGCACCCATGCCTGGCCCTCGATTGCCTCGGCAATCTTAACCGTCGTGGATGACCGCCGCGTTGATGTTGTCCTCGATGAATTGCACCAGATGGACTTGGCGACGCCCAAATTGGGTCTGCGTGCCTTTGTGCTGCCCGTTGAGCGCACAATCTGATCGCCACAATCTCACAATGAATCATCAAGGCTTGCCTTACCCATCAGGCAAGCCTTGCTTGATTAAAAAAAATACAGTACCTTTGCGACTCAATAATCATGAAAAGATTTCTGATCATACTGGCTCTGGTGGCTGCAGTAACAAGTTTCGCTGTGGCCCAACCTAACATCCAGGAGCCCTCCAAACAGCCCACCAAGTCAAAGAAGCAGCGGGTGGAACCGTCATTTGCTTGGAGCGTGAGTGAGCCGTTGGGACTGCACTACCCGTCAACCATCGACACCATTCACCTTGACTACCACCGCACGATGGTGCCGTCGATGGTGAGCGACGCGTGGCTGACGACAGGCAACTACGGCGCTCCGGGACAGAACCAGATTTTCTTTGAGCGGCCCTTGACCAGCGAGTTCTTCTTTGAGGATGCCATCGAGGCATGGATGCACAACACCGGCACGATGCGCTACTACAACACACGCATCCCCATGACGCTGCTCAGCCACTCGACCGGTGGCGACAAGTACAGCAACCTGGATCGCACCCAGCTGGAATTCTCGGGCAATGTAAACCGCAAGACCCAGTTGGGCGGCGGCATCGATTACATCTACTCCAAGGGCTCCTATGACGCGCAGGCCGACAAGGACTTCACCTGGCGCCTGTTCGGTTCACACATGGGCGACCGCTACGAGATGCAGACGTTCTTCAACCAC
Organism: uncultured Prevotellaceae bacterium; assembly: GCA_900317325.1. Lineage (GTDB taxonomy): Bacteria > Bacteroidota > Bacteroidia > Bacteroidales > Muribaculaceae > Sodaliphilus. The sequence continues at coordinate 90,122 of ONGE01000012.1, read as the reverse complement.
TATAACTACACCACCAAGGAGAGCGGCGGCATCACCGACGACCGTTACATCACCGATCCTGCCGAGGTGCAGGGCGGTGAGACCCGCGTCGATAACAAGAGCATCCCCACCCTGCTGAGCAGCGCTCATAATCATTTGGAAGGCAGCCATCTGTGGTTCAACCAACGCTATAAGGTGGGCTTCTACCGCTACCGTCGCGACAGTGTGACCGACACTATCATCGACCGCACCTATGTGCCGGTGACGAGTTTTATCTGGACCCTCGACTTCAAGCACGCCAAGCATCAGTTCCAGAATAACTCGGCTAGCGAGGACAAGAATTACTTTGAACACACCTACCTGAACCCGAGCGGCACCGACGAGACGACGAGTTACTGGCGATTGCGCAACACCGTCGGCGTGTCGATGCTCGAGGGCTTCAACAAGTACGCCAAATTCGGCTTCTCGGTCTATGGAACCCACGAAGTGAGACGCTACACCCAGGTCATCGACAGCGTAACCGGCACCACATTGCCCGAGGGGCTCGAGGCCGTGCCCGCCGTCGTGCCGCACCGCACGACCCAGAACCTGCTGTGGTTGGGTGGCCAGTTGACCAAACAGCGAGGCTCGCTGCTGCGCTACAATGCCACGGCGCAATTCGGCGTGCTGGGCGATGCTGCCGGCGAGATTGACCTGACAGGCGACGTGACCACACGCATCAAGATGCTGGGCGACACCGTGAGCATCAAGGGCTACGGATACCTCAAGAATCTGGCGGTGCCTTATCTGCTCAAAAACTTCGTCTCCAACCACTTCGTTTGGGAGAACAACTTTTCCAAGACCAAACGCGTGCGCTTGGGCGGCGAATTGGACATTCCCTTCTCGTGGACCAATGTCAACGTGGGCTATGAGACCTTGACCGACTACATCTATTGGAACAACGAAGGATTGCCCGCCCAGCACAGCGGCGCCATCCACGTGCTGAGCGCCCGATTGCGCCAAGGCCTGCATTTCAAGGCATTCAACTGGGATAATAGCGTGACCTTGCAGACGAGCAGCAACGAACAAGTGCTGCCGTTGCCCAAATTCGCCATCTACAGCAACCTGTACGCCACCTTCACGATAGCCCACGTGCTGCATGTGCAGATGGGTGTTGACGGCAACTACTACACCAAGTACCACGCCCCCGTCTATAACCCCGCGACGATGACCTTCCGCAGCCAGCAGGAGATGGAATGCGGCAACTTCGCCATCATGAACCTGTATGCCAACTTCAAGATGAAACAGGCGCGTTTCTTCGTCGCCTGGACTCACTTCAACCAGAAAATCAAGAGCGGTGCCGCCTATTTCTCAACACCGCACTACCCGCTCAATCCAGCCCGCCTGCAAGTCGGCGTCAGCGTCAACTTCGTCAACTAAAAAAACAACTGAACATTCTGAAATTTCTGAAAGCGGATGCCATCAGATTTATCAGAATGTTCAGTTGTTTTAAAATTCAGTCGTTGGCTTCTAGCGGACGACTATCTTTTTGCCGTTGTGGATGTAGATGCCGGGGGTGGAGGGGACTTCCTTGCCCACGGGGCGGCCCATCAGGTCGTAGTAGTTCTCGTCCTGTGGGCGGCCTGTGCGGTCGGCCACCGCCTCGTCGATGCCGGTGAAGGCTCCCTCGCGGTAGCGCATGCCCTTGTAGATGATCTGACCGTCTTTCACCACATGGCTCAGGCCGCACCACTCCTGATAATCGGCATCGTGGTCAGGCTGGCGCGTGAACGGCGTCAACAGGTCACCCATGTCACGACTGTCAAACCCGATGCCCTCGACAATATAGGCCAACGGCTCTCCGTTCTCATCAAGATAGGCAATGCGGAAACATTCAACCCCCTCGACCGTCACAGGTTCAACCTCAATCAAATTCTCTGCTGTAATCTCTTCCTCATGTCCTTGTTCGACCCAATAGTATTCACTCATGAGATAATAATAGATACATGAATAAGGATAATAAAAATCATAGAGAGTTCTTGTTCCTCCGTCAAGGTACATTGGAAGCTCAAAAATAACACGGTTTTCAGACAACACTTTATTGTAAGCATTATTTCTCATACATGTTACCGATCTGTCATCTCGCAAACCCGCAATCAAGCTATCCTGCTCCACATTTAACTGCTCGCCGAGATAGTAAAAACAAGCATCATTAATTTCTCCAGCCATATTCGTCAAACCATCCTTTCCAGAGAATTCATAGTTGTAATAGTACTTGGTGGTGTCGCCATGATTGACGATGACTTTCTCATTGACCCATTTTACTCCCTCGCGGACGAGTGATAGATAACCTGTCGAGTCATTGTCCTGCGCTATCGCCTGTCCTAAACCCAGCAGCGCCAAGAGGGTAGTTAGTAATGCCTTTTTCATATCATTGTAAGATTTAGTGGTTTATAATTGAACTGTTTATCGTTTGCAAAGATATAAATTATAGATGAGTCATCATCTACCCCCCCATTTTAACCTTCGTTAACAACCGGATCGGGGTTTAAACCCCAATTATGCAAAAGACTATCTACACAAATGCAGGTTGAATTTGCAAAAATACGAAGTTTTAAGTAGTCCTCCAAAAATAACAGTTCATATTTTTGCCACTTAATCTACTGATTTTCAAACATATAAAAAATAAAAAGTTCATTTGTCAAAAAAAGCCCTCAAAAAGGACATTTTTTGACAAGTTTCATGAGGTAAAAGCCGTGCTTCATCCACATCAATCCAGATAATGTCACCCGTTCATATTAAGACAACAGCAATAATCATCTTTATAATACTAGTTGTTAAAGTCCAAGTTTTTGATTCATTCTTCTTCCCATGATGGTTTTGTTTTTATTGGCTTTCTTGTCTTTCTTTTATCTTGTTGTTTGAAAAAAAAATAGTACTTTTGTCGGCTGAGAGAAACGACAATAACTTTTTAATATCATTTCAATAAATCGAAGATTATGCCTAAGATTTCAGAACGCAGCGTGAAGATGCCGGCATCGCCCATCCGCAAGCTTGCGCCGTTTGCCGCCGAAGCCAAGAAGCGCGGCATTAAAGTGTATCACCTCAACATCGGTCAGCCCGACATCCACACCCCCGAGGAAGGTCTGGAAGCAATCAAGCACGTGGACCGCAAGGTGCTGGAATACTCGCCTTCACAGGGTATTCCCAGCTACGTGGAGAAGCTGGTAGGTTACTACAAGCGCTATGACATCGACCTGAGTGTTGACGACATCATCGTGACCTGCGGTGGCAGCGAGGCTGTGCAGATGGCCTTCATGGTATGCCTGAACCCTGGTGACGAAGTCATTATTCCCGAGCCCGCCTATGCCAACTACATGGGCTTTGCCTGCGAGACCGGTGCTGTGGTTCGCACCATCACCACCCACATCGAGGACGGCTTTGCTCTGCCTCCCGTCGAGGAGTTTGAGAAGGTGATCAACGAGCGCACCCGCGCCATCATGATCTGCAACCCCAACAACCCGACCGGCACGCTCTACAGCCGCGAGGAGTTGATGCGCCTGCGTGACCTGGTGAAGAAATATGACCTGTTCCTGTTCGCCGACGAGGTTTACCGCGAGTTCATCTACAGCGATGCGCCCTACACCAGCGCCATGCACCTCGAGGGTATCGAGAACAACGTCATCATGATCGACAGCGTGTCGAAGCGCTACAGCGAGTGCGGTATCCGCATCGGTGCCTTCATCACCCGCAACAAGGAAGTGCGTGCCGCCGCCATGAAGCTGGCTCAGGCCCGTCTGAGTCCTCCTCTGCTCGGCCAACTCGTTGCCGAGGCATCGCTCGATGCTCCCCAGGCCTACCACAAGGGCGTGTATGACGAGTACATCGCTCGCCGCAACTGTCTGGTCGAGGGTCTGAACAAGATTCCTGGTGTCTTCTGCCCGATGCCCATGGGTGCCTTCTACACCGTGAGCAAGTTGCCGGTGAAGGACATCGACGACTTCTGCCGCTGGTGTCTGGAAGAGTTCAACTACGAGGGCGAGACCGTGATGATGGCTCCGGCCAGCGGTTTCTATGCTACCCCCGGCCTCGGCAAGGACGAGGTGCGCATGGCCTATGTGCTCAAGATCGAAGACCTGAAGCGTGCCCTGGTAGTGCTCGAGAAAGCCCTCGAGGCCTACAACGCCCGCTAAACGCAACATTCAATCATCAAGACAGCCGCCGGTCCTCGCACTGGCGGCTGTTTCTTATCCAACAAAGGTCCAACCAAAGTCCGACCAAGTCCGACAATGTCTGACAAAGTCTGACAAAGTCCGACAAGGTCCGACAAAGGTCCGACCCACTGTCCAACAAATCACCTTTGCAGGTGTGACAAGAATTTAGTATCTTTGTGGTCCAGAAAAAACGTCGACTAGATTATGAGACAACAACAGCCCGCCAAACGGGGACAAATGATACTCTACCTGGCACTGCTCGCTATAGTGGTGGCCTTCATGGTCGCCCTGAGTATGTGTGACAAGCCGCTCGAGGCTCCTGGGACGCAAGCCAGCGGCGGCGACACGCTGGACATCGCCATCGAATACTCGCCGGTGACCTATTACACCTATGACGACACCCTGGGCGGCTACAACTATGACCTGCTGCGACTGATGTCGGAAAAGAACGGGTGTCCCATGAAGTTCCACCCGATAGTGACCCTCGAGAAAGCCATCGCCGGACTCGCCGACGGACGTTATGACGTGCTGGTGGCCCAATTTCCCATGACAGCCGGCGACACGTCACGATTTGCATTCACCGACCCCATCTACATCGACCAGCAGGTGCTGGTGCAGCGCCGCAACAGTCAAGCCATCCATTCCCAACTGGACTTGGCTGGCGACACGGTTTGGGTTGTCAAGGGTTCCCCCATGATACAACGCATCGCCAGTTTGAGCCGTGAGATCGGCGACACAATCTATGTTCACGTTGATGAACTTTACGGCCCCGAGCAACTGATGATGATGGTTTCGGGCGGCGAAATCCGCTATGCCGTCGTCAACCGCTCCATTGCCCGCGCGATGTCCTCACGCCTGCCCAATCTGGACCGTTCGGTAGCCATCAGCCTGTCACAATTCCAATCATGGATGGTGGCCAAAAACCGTCACGGCCTATGCGACAGCCTTAATGCCTGGCACAACCAGGTGAAACTTGACACAGCCGCCTATCTGGGCCTGCAGCGTCGCTACTTTGGCGGCACCTTCCCCACCTTGGCACGATAACTAGATATTACCGGCGGCACCTCAGCCATTGATGCAAGCATCATGGCGTTCGGTTGGCACGATAATTGGATATTACCGGCGGCACCTCAGCCATTGATGCAAGCATCATGGCGTTCGGTTGGCACGATAATTGCAGTGTTTAAGTACATTTTACCCGCATCACACAACAAATTAACACCTCATCAAGCTATGTTCATCAGGAAAAAACATGAATCAGTCACCAAAGACTTTGAGCGCTTCCTCAAAGAGACCAACTGTACCTATTCGGTGACCAAAGAAGAAGATTCCACCACTATCCCATTTGAGTTCCAAGCAGCACACTTCATCGCCTCGATCCGCAAGCAAGACGACTGCATCGAGGTGACTTACCCCACCATGGCCAGTGCCCCCTTAAGCCAGCTTCACCTGGTTCGCTCCAAGTGCAATGAGCGCAACAACAGCAACATCCTGTTCAAGTTCACCTACTCCATCGACCACAAGGAGAATGAGGTCAATGTTCACATGTCGTTCTTCAACAACCATGTCACCAGCGAGAGCATGGCCCACCAGCTCAAGGCCGCTTTCTACTTCCAGCGCGAGTGGCAGCACGACTATGACGAGGCCGTCTCAACCGCCAAGGACCATGACACCAGTGACCTTGAAAGCGAGATTTACAAGCATGAGCGCGAGATGTTCATGCTGCGCAGGCTTGAACTGCGCCACCAGCTCGACAGCAGCGCCGCCAGCATCGCTGCCGGTACGGGAACCCTGCCCCTGTGGCAGATGCTTGACACCGTTGCCCCATTGCCTGAAGCACGACTGTTGTTCATGACCGTGAACACCGTCAACGGCCAGCAACGCATCGAGCAGGAGCAGGACATCCGCAACTACGACCTGCGCCACGCTCTGGTCGAGGGAGAAGGCAAGGAAGCACGTCTCACGCGCGACTATGCCGTGCTTGACCTGCATTACAAGTTGGGGCTTGACGAGAAACCCATGATGACCACCATCGCCATCACTGCCGAGGGCGAAGACACCCATTCCATCTACTCCCGCGTAACCGTGACCCACACGCCGCGCAACGCCAGCCGCCTGAACTCGCTGAGCAACGAGAATCGGCAGCCGCGCAGCGTGAGCATGCTCATCGCCCTGGACCGCAGCGACGACAAGCAGCGCCAGCAGGAGTTTGACTACATGTGGACCGATGCCCAACTCAAGGCCAAAAACGACGAGCTGGACAGCATGACCGATGAGCAGAAGATGCTCTGCCAAGTGCATTCCTCTGATGTGGCCTACAACCTGTACTGGGGCCAGCAGTTGTTCCATGCCGAGCGCTATTACGAGGCCATCCTGCACCTGGAGAACGTGTATCACAGTTACCGCGAGGTTTTCTTTGATTTGACTGCCGAGCAGAAGCGTACCTTCATGGAGGTGGCCTACAAGCTGGGATTCTGCTACAACGAACTTGGCCAGCCCAAGTTGGCCTTCTACTATCTCGACCTGATGGCCAGCGACGGCAACATCCGCCACACCATGGAATTGGTCAACTCGATGGCCAACAGCAAGGACCTGCGCCTGTTCTCCTACACCGAGGGCGTTATGGATGAAGTGAAACACAACTTCAGTGAAGACGAGGAGTTGCCCGACAACATCAGGCAGTTCATCAACTTCATGCGCCGTCGCCGCGGTTACGCCTACATCGACTTCAACCAGCTCGACCAGGCTGAGAAAATCTTCACCAAGATGCTGGATGAGGAGGAGAATGCCGACTATGCCATCAACGAGCTGGCCTACATCAAGAAACTGCGCCAACAACGCGGCGAGAAATCAACCGAACAAGACGATGACTATCCATATGTAGGCCCCACCGATGCTCCTCCGTTCTGACAAAACGACACCTCAAGACATTAAACAATGAGTGCGACAAGATTGTTTTTGTCGCACTCATTGTTTTTCTTTTATCTCAACTTTCAGGATTTGTGGTGAAGGGCGGTGCCGAAGAACCGGGGAATCGGGGTCTCGAACTCCAAGGCTTCGCCTGTAACAGGATGATGGAAAGCCAGACGGAAGGCATGCAGACACATGCGACTGCCCGGATCGTCCTGATGGCCGTACTTGCCGTCACCCACGACAGGGTGGCCGATGTCAGCCATGTGGACGCGAATCTGGTTCTTGCGCCCTGTGAGCAGGTGCAGGAACAGGAGGGCACGGTCCTCGGCCTGCTCCACCAGTTCCCACTCGGTAGCGGCCCACTTGCCGCCGTCATCAACGGGACTGCTCACGACAACCATGCGGTCGGTGTCATGCAACCAACTCTCGACTTTGCCCGCCGGCTGCTCCATAACTCCCTCGACCACAGCCACATAACGGCGATCGATGATGGTGGCATGCCAGTCGGCAGTCATCTGTTGCTGAACGTCGACACTCTTGGCATAGACCATGAGGCCCGAAGTGCGCACATCCAGACGATGCACCACATGGGCGGTGCAACGCTGATGCGTCTCGGTGAAATGGCGGTCGAGCAAGGTCTTCATGTTGAGACTTCCAGCCCCCACAGGCATCGACAAGACGCCTTGCTGCTTATCAACCACAACAATCCAGCGATCTTCATAGACGATGCGGTAGTTCTTGTTGTTGGCCGATGAGGGGCGCGCATGACGACGTATTTTCACGATGCTGCCCTCGTCGAGGGGATAGTCCACATGGGACTGCACACGATCGTCGACGGTGACGCCACCGTGAACGAGGATGGATTTGGCCTTGTTACGGCTGATGCCGTCAAGGGTCTGCATAACAAAATCAAGCAACTTGGCTGGTTGCTTCACTTCACGCACAACAGCTTTGTCGTCGTTGCGTGGCACACGGTGATCGTGACGGCGTGGCATATTGAGTTAGGAGTTAGGAGTTAGTAGTTAGTAGTGATGAAGGTTTAATTAGTCGAAGATGTGACGCAGGCGGGAGAAGATGCGGCTCTTGTCGCTGTCGCTGGGCTTGACATGCTCGCCACTGTTCTGGAGCATGGTGATGGCCTCTTTCTCCTTCTCGTTGAGCTTCTCGGGCATATAGACCATGACATTGATGAGCAGGTCACCGGTGCCGTAGCGCTCGGGCGAGGGCAAGCCCTTGCCGCGCAGGCGCAGGATGCTGCCGGGCTGAGTACCGGGCTTGATGGTGACACGTGCCTTGCCATCGACGGTGGGCACTTCGACCTTGCCGCCGAGCACTGCCGTTGGTATATCAAGCATCAAGTTGTAAATCAGGTCGTTGCCATCGCGGGTGAGATGTGCATCACGCACTTCCTCAATCACCACGAGCAAATCGCCGGGCACGCCGCCACCGGGCGCATCGTTGCCTTGACGGCCCATCCTCAGGGTCATGCCATCGGCCACGCCGGCAGGGATGCTGATGCTCACCACGTCCTCCTTGCGCACCAGGCCCTTGCCGCTGCAATGCGGACAGGTCTCCTTGATGCGCTTGCCGCTGCCACCACACGTGTGGCACACGCTCTGGGACTGCATCGTACCGAACATCGTGCGCTGCATGCGCACTTCCACGCCCGAACCGTGGCAGGTGGGACACGTCTCGAGTGCAGTGCCGTCCTTGGCGCCCGTGCCGTGGCAATGGTCACAGGACTTCATGCGGGGAATGCGCAGCTTTTTCTCGGCACCCTTGGCAATCTCGGGCAAGGTCATCTTGACGCGGACGCGAAGGTCGGTGCCGCGCTTCACGCGCTGAGCCTGACCACCGCCACCACCGAAGATGTCACCAAAACCGCCGAAGCCGCCAAAGCCACCGAACAGGTCGCCGAACTGCCTGAGGATGTCTTCCATCGACATGCCGCCGCCATATCCGCCGCCACCCATCTGCTCGCCGGCAAAACCGAACTGGTCATAGCGGGCGCGCTTATCGGGGTCGCTGAGCACATTATAGGCCTCGGCAGCCTCCTTGAATTTCTCCTCGGCAGCCTTTTTCTCGGCATCGCTCTTGCCTTGCTGCTTGTCAGGGTGATACTGAATGGCAAGTTTACGGTAGGCCTTCTTCAAGTCATCGGCCGTGGCATTCTTGTCCACTCCCAGTACCTCGTAATAATCTCTCTTTTGAGCCATTTTATATTTAAGTTTCTAGTCCTTAGTCCCTAGTCCCTAGTTCTTAGTCCCTAGTTCTTAGTCCCTGGTTTTGAATATTTCAAGTTTATCAGCTGCCTACGACCACTTTAGCGTGACGCAGCACCTTGTCGTTGATCATGTAACCCTTGATGGTCGTGTCAATGACTTTGCCCTTCATCGAGGGGTCAGGGGCAGGGAACATGGTCACTGCCTCATGAACATCGGTGTCGAAGTCCTTGCCTGTCGAGTCGATGGCCATGACATGCTGACTCTCAAGGTATTTCACGAATTTATTGTAGATGAGATCCACGCCTTCTTTAAGACTATCCAAGTCACCTCCCTTGTTGATGGCATCAAGGGCGCGTTCCAAGTCGTCCACTACAGGCAACAGATCGCGCATGGCACTCTCGGCACCGTTCTTGATCAGATCGGCCTTCTCCTTGAGGGTGCGTTTGCGGAAGTTTTCAAAATCAGCCATGAGGAACAGGTATTCCTTCTTCTCATGCTCGAGAGCGGCCTCCAAATCGGCAATCTTCTTTTCGGGGTCGTCGGCTTCGGGGTTCACGTTCTCTTGAGTCTGCTCAACGGTCTCCTCGTTGAGAACCTCTTCCTGAGCAGCCTTAGGTTCGTCGTTTTGATTCTTTTTGTTCTTTTTAGACATATCGTAGTTGTGTTAAAAGCGTATTACTTTACAGATTCCTGCAAAAACCAGTCCAAGGCATCCATGTCACAGATGCAGGACAAAGGTGGCGCAATCGGCAAAAGTGTCAGCCGCGGTTTCTGCCAGTTTGTCACTGTTGAAAATACCGAAAACCGTGGAACCCGAGCCCGACATCGCGGCATACTGCGCACCAGCATCCATCAGTTGCGCCTTGATGAGCCACAACTGGGGCAAGGCGGCAAACACACTGGGCTCAAAATCGTTGACCAGCAGACCGTCCCAAGACTCGACAGGCTGAGCGATGGTCTGGGCCAAATCAACAACAGGCTTAGCGGGAGCGACGCGACTGTAAGCCGTGCGGGTGTCCACACCGACAGGGGGCTTGACCAGCAACAGCGTCTTGCCCTTGAGGTCTACTTCGAGCGGCGACAGCACGTCGCCAATGCCCGTGGCCATCATCGGGCGATTGTAAACAAAGAAAGCGCAATCGGCTCCCAATGTTGCGGCCATCGCTGCCAAGTCGGCATCGCTGATGCCCAACTCAAACATCTTGTTGAGCATCACCAGGGTATGGGCTGCATCACTGGAACCGCCACCCAGGCCGGCCCCGTCGGGGATGTGCTTGTACAAGTGTATCTCGACGGGCTGAATATCGTAGCGCTCCTGCATGAGGCGACAGGCCTTCATCACCAGATTCTTCTCGACAGGACAATCCACGGGGTTGCCGTAGCACCGGAGCGTTGTCTCACCGTCACGAGCGGGAACGATTTCCAGCACATCGGTGAGCGGTATGGGGTAAAACACGGTCTCGATATTGTGGTAACCGTCGGGACGACGCTCCACAATGTTCAAGCCCAGATTGATTTTTGCGTTAGGGAAAGTAATCATGTTATCGTGAAATTACAAGATGGGGCTGATCAGGCGAACGACCGACTCGAGAGCCTTCTGCCGCAAGGGGCGTTGTTTCCACTTGCTCAACAACAGGCGAGTGCATTGCTCCATGTCGCTCTCGAAGATGCGTTTCATCTTCTCGTTGAATTCCTTGCTGTAAACCAGGGCATTGATCTCGAAATTGTGCTCAAAACTGCGGAAGTCGAAGTTGGTAGAGCCGGCCGTGACAAACTCGTCATCGACAATCACCACCTTGGCGTGCATGATGGTGGGCTCGTAGAGGTAGATCTTGATACCTGCCAACAGGCACTCCTTGTAATAGGAGCCTGTGGCCAAACGCAGCATCGCCGAGTCGGACTGGCGGGGAATCATCAAGCGCACGTCAACACCGGCCAACGCCGCACTCTGCAAAGCCTTGAGCAGGGAATCGCTGGGAAGGAAATAGGGCGACTGGACATAAACACACCGCTTGGCCAGGGTAATGGCTTTGAGGAAGATAAACGAGATGTTGTTCCAGCGGTTGGTGGGACCGCTGGTCATCATCTGCACCAAATAGTCACGGCTTGCCGGGGCGGTGTCGTCGTGCATCGTGGTTGAAGTGAGCAACTCGCGGGTGGTGAAGTCCCAGTCGATAGCAAAAGAATACTGTAAGGCTGCCACCGCCTCTCCATTAATGCGCAGATGAGTGTCGCGCCAGGGCGTCCAATTCTTGTCGCCGATGACATAGCGATCGGCCATGTTCATGCCGCCCATGTAGCCGATTTTGCCATCAATGACAACAATCTTGCGGTGGTTGCGCCAATTGACGCGGTTGGCAAACTGTGTGAACGTCAGCTTGAGGAACGGATGCACATCAATGCCTGCTTCACGCATCCGTCGTAGCACACGCGGCTTGAAGTAGAACGACCCCACATAATCGTACAGCACCTTGACCTGCACGCCCTCGCGGGCTTTCTCCATGAGCAGCGACAGGAACTCAGAGCCCGTCTGGTCGTCCTCGATGATGAAATATTGAACATGAATGTACTGGCGTGCCGCCCTGAGGTCGCGCATCAGAGCCTCGAATTTTTCTTTTCCAGTAGTAAACACCTCGATATTGTTGCCCACAAACAGATGCGGCCTGGACAACTTGCTGGCCAGCGAAATGAGTTGTTGAGACTCTTCGGACAGACCAGCAACTGCCTCATGGTCATATTCCGGAGGGTTGTGCATGCGGCGCAGTTCGCGCAAGTGGGAACGGGAAATCAGACTGATACCTTTCAAATTGCGGCCGAAGATGAGGTATATCACCAGTCCCACAACCGGCAGCAGCACCAGCACGAGCACCCACGCCATCGACTTGACCGGGTTGCGGTTCTCGCTCAGCACCACAATGATCACCGTGAGCACAGTGAGGAAATACAACACCAAAAACACGTTGTACACGATATCGGCATATGGAAACAACTCGGCGAGAAACATGCTCACATACATTAATGGCCAGAAGCGCTCTAAACAATAACGGACGTGACAACGGCCACGCCCATTTCTTCTAAACTACGGGAACAAGGGATAACGCGTGCATCAACCTCGCGTTAGCGAACCACCACCTTGCGCGACCACTGGTTGCTGCATCTAACGATGTAAAATCCCTTGGGGAAGTCAACGGTGGCGCGTTGATCGGCACTCACGCGGACAATTTTGATGAGCTGGCCCGTGATTGAATACACGTTGAACACAGCGTCACTGTTGCCAGCCGTGAAGACAATGCGCCCATCAGCACCCTGGGCTGCAGGCCCGGTTGCTGCGGTCTCGATGCGCTGCGGCAAGAAATTGTCGGGCGCCGGCATCGCTTGGCCGACTCCAACTGCCAACAGGCAAATTACTATGTAGAGCACACGCTTCATCTTGTGACTTCGTTCCGTTTCAATCTGCAAAGGTATAACTTTTTTATCAAAAGTCAACTTTTTTGCGCCATTTTTTGTTGATTAGACTGCAAGACAAACAAATAGTTTGCCCGCATCGCCGTAAATTAACAAGAATTAATAGCAAAAAACAACCTTCTTGGCATCTAAACGTGAAAGAGAGATGCTTAACAAGAAGGTTGTTCCTGTTGTACAATAAGTTGTTCTTGTTGAATGAAATAGTTAGCGCATTAATGCAGCCTGTGGTGCAGATAGACCTTGAACCTGGATATGGCGGCCGACAGACCGGCACCGCCCAGAAAACGATAGCGTTTCAGCGTCCATAACGGGGCCTTGCTCATCCTTTTCCAGAACAGGTCATAGCCGTCGGGGCGGGCAGCGCTACGGACTAACGCAGGATTATACTTCACGACTTCGTTGTAATCAACAACCTGGGAATCAGCCACACACTGCTCAACCAGACGGCGACCTTTATCAGAACGCACAATCACGGCACTCATTCCCTTGTTATCGTCGCGTCGCGACAATATCCTGTCACAACCCCACAAGTCGGCCAGGGTGATATCGGCCCCGCTGCCGCCGTTCTTGGACGGACAGTCGAAGCAGGACAGACGCAGGTTGTAATTGTCCAGGAAGGTGACCATGTAGTTGTCGTCGTCGTGATGACGCCGACTCTCCCCTATCAACACCGAATAACCTCTCCAACCCGTGGACTTGTCACGGAAATTAACGCGCTGTATCGCCTTCCCTCCCGAGCATTTCTTGAGCCAGGTGCGCCACACTCCCGGGCTGGGCACGCCATGGCAAGCGACCTCAACAGCAATCAGCTGCTCTTGAGGTTCTCCCAGGAACAACCTCAAACCGGCGATCTGGCACGGCGTTCCGGTAAACATCACCATTCGACCTTGCTGCAAGAATCCTTTAGCACGCCTGTAGCTGTCACCGATGGTCGATTGAACATACTTGCTGGTGCAGAACGGCGCCAAGTCCTCAAGCGTCTGGGCTGCATCGTGAACGACATCCCACACATCATTGAAACGGGCTCCGAACACCACACCTCCCTGCTCGATGACGCGACTGGCAAGCATCATGAACAAGCCTCCCGAAGACGCGTTCTTACGCTGGGCTTCGTCAGGATTGGCGGCGGCGAGGGAAACCACGGGGTCCTGTGACTCCTGCCGATTCAAGAAGGGGCATACTTGCTCGCAGGCATGGCAATCGACACAGGCATCGACATCGACTTGGGGGTACAGGAAGCCATTCTCGTCCTCGTGCATCGTGATGCACGAGACGGGACAGCGCTGAGCACAAGCCCCGCAGCCACAGCACTGTGATTTGTCTTTGACGTCAATCATGTTTACCTATCATGCGTTTAATGTACGGAGTTATCGGCCTGAGGAAACAACGCAGGTTGTTCATCATCACCATTTTGTCATATTGCCGGTTGATGCGGCGGCAGTAGTCGGTCAACTCAGCGGCCGGCATCGACGGAATCTTCTTGAGGGTCGCCAGAATCGTGTTACGGTAGCCGTTGTACTGCCGATTGACCTGCTTGCGTGTAGCGTATTGGCCTCGACTGTGCGACGAACTGCGGGTGAGCACCGAGTACATGACCCGGGGAATGGTCAAGCAGCGATGGGTATAGAGCACCGGCAACATCAGCTGCCAGTTCTGGCCGGCATCATGCTCGGTGTAGATTTCGAGATCGGGAATACCCGCCTTCAAGACAGCGGTCTTGACCATATAACCGCCTGCGCAATACCAGAAACCGTTGATCTTGAACAGGCAGTCCTCAAACAGCCGGTCGCTGTAAGGTCCGGGCTGATTCAACCCCCGGGCGAGCGTCAAGTCTTCCTCCTTGAGATACTCCAGCAGCACCCGTGTCATGCCCACATCGTCGGCCGAGTTCTTCAAGGATTCCACCATCGCCTCGATGGCATTATCGGTCTTGTAGAAATCATCGGCATCGGGCCACACCAGGTATTCGCCCTTGACCAGTTTCAGGCCGTCGTTGATGGCGCCCGATTGACCCTGATTCTCGTGGTAGCGGTAATGCAGGGAGTAGCCTTTTTCCTCAAATCGAGGAATATAGCTGTCGATGACCGACTTGGTATCGTCGGTGCTGCCGTCGTCCATCACATACATTTCGATGGCCGGATAGGTCTGTTTCAAGACCGAATCCAACAGACGGTGTATATATTTGCCGCAATTATATGTCGGTGTTAGAACGCTTACCAAATCTGACATAAGACGAAACTTTCTTGTTGATGAATTGTTTTATCGGCTGATCGGCCGTGATATAAGTCAACGTCAGCACAGCGACAGTCGAAATCAAGCCTACCAGCAGGAATCTGATCCATCCCTCCTCGAAGTAAAACTTCGGGATATAGGATACAGCCATTACTATCACACTGATGACCAAAACGGGAATCAGCACCTTGCGGATGAATTTCGTCAAGGAAATCTGTTTCACCGACAGGCTCAGCGTGTACACGTTGCACAGGCACCCGATGAAAACCGCAATCACGTTAAAGACAAACGCGCTATAGATGCTGCCCGACATCTTGTAAGCGACATAAGTGAACGGCAGGACACACAGGTACAGCGTACCGTTGATGAGGCTGATGCGCTTGACCTTGCCTGTGGCGTGAATGCCCATAGCCATCACGATGGACATCTGGGCAAAGAAATTGAACAATATCATGTACCTCACGAACCACTCGGAGTACACCGGTACGATTTTGAGCCAAATCTTGAGCACGAAATGCGGTTCTATCAAAATGGGCACCGAGACCAACAAGAGCAGGAGATACAGGTATCGGGAACCCACATAAATCAGCGTTGACATCCTGTCGTGATCACCGACCGAATAGCTCTTCACCACCTGGGGACGCACCGCTGTAGAAATATTGACCGAGAACTGCATCAAGACCGCCTGAACCGTCGAGGCGACACCCACGGCAGCATTGGCAGCGGCACCGAAGAACATGTTCACGAGCATGTTCACACCCTGGGTGCGGGCCATGTTGCTGGCGTTACCATACAGGTCCCATCCCGAGAACGACAGCATGGGCTTGATGATGGACGGTTTCCAAATCCAACGGAACCGCGAGGCAGGGTAATTGGCGAGGCAGTAAATGACATAAATCGCCATGATGATGACGGTCACGCCCAGGTGCAGGATGGCATACAAGATCAGCTTGTCGAAGTTGCCTATCGTCAACAGATAGACAATCACAAGTTTCAAGACCACATTCAGGATTTCGAGATAGGCATAGATGCTCATCCTCTCGTAGGCGATGACCATGGCGCTGTAGGGCACCTGCATCATGCCCAGCATCGCACTCAGGATACTCAGTTGGTAAACCCAGAGGGCTGCCGTCATACGCCCAGGCGGAATGACGAGTTTGTGGGTCACGAACCACAAGCCCACCGTCTCGGCAATCAAACAGATCACGAGGGCCAAAGCAATATGGATGATCAAAGCACTGGAGAACGTCTCGGACAGGCGCTGATGGTCTTCCCGACCGAGTTCAAAAGCCAGGAAACGGCTGGTCGCACCACTCATCGATGCCGTCAAGAAACCCAGCATCGACACCACGCCGCCAACGACACCATACACACCGAAGTCGTCCACGCCAAGGGTGTTGAGCACAACCCTGGAGGTGTAGAACCCCACCAGCATCGACAAGATCATCCTGAGGTACAGCATGATGGAATTCTTGGCAATGAGCCGGTTATTGGAGATGTTTCCTGATGACTTAGTTCTATTTTCAGGTTGCTCGCTCATGTTTCTTAGGTGCGGTTCTCAAACAAAAGGTCATACGATCCTGCCACCCTCTCCTCGGGAGATAACAGACAGCAGGATTCCATGCCGCGGCCGGTGATGTGCCATGAATCGTGTCTCTACGTCAGGTCGGCCTTATGGCTGTTCCCAATTACGATCAACTGATTATGACTCACCCTCAGCGCACGGACAAAGGTAGCCACAGATAACGAATTGACAAAATGTTTTCATCAAAAAAACCAGCGGAGGCTTGGCGACAACACCCCCCCCTTGAAAAAACAGCCGCATCAGGAAAAACCTGATGCGGCCACTTGTTCTATGCATTCACGCCGAGCGTGAAATCGATCATAACGAAGCGATGTAATTGATCAGCAAGGTCACATCAGCGATGTTGACCGCGCCGTCTTCATTGAAGTCGGCAGCCTCCATATTCACCGAAGAGAAGTCCTCGGTGAGCAGTGCCGTAATCAACACGGTAACATCGGTCAACTCAACCTGGCCGTCACCGTCCACGTCGCCGCGGAGAATCTGACCCTCCTTGAGGAGAACCTCCTTGGTGTTACTCCACGAGCTCTCGGTACCGTTCACATAGAAGGCCTTTACACGATACAAGTAAGGAGTTGCGGGCATGAGGCCGGTCACGGTATAGAACTTATCGGGAGTAATACCCTCGATCAGGTGATAATCGTCGTCACCAGTTCCACGCAGGGCGAAGGGCTCAGGATCGGTGATTTCACCACCATAAATCTTGATGCTCTGGATATTGGGGTAATAACCCGTTCTGATCTTGACATAACCATCGTCGCCCACCGGGAGCACTACCAGATAGGTGTCGAAATCCTGGGCCAGCATGATGGTCCTTGAAGCCTGATCGGTAATAACATCCAGCGTCGTGTTCTTACCCTTGGGGTAAGCCCTGGCTTTGATGATGACACTCACCGTGGAGTAGCCCGCCAAGTCACAGTTCGGATCCAACACATTGTTACGGTTTGCTGAGATACAACCGCCGTCAAGGTAGAAGTGGTCTCCGGTGAAAGTCCAACCGTCGGGAAGATAGTTGGCAGCATCCGAAGCATGGTTGGTGCTCTCCTGGGGCACATCGCTCCAGTCGGCCTCGGCCAGCAAGACCACATCAGGCTTCACGCGCACCTCGAGGGAGTAGCTCACGACGTTCTCGACAGGAGTGTTGTCGGTCCAGTCAGCACGGAACGAGGTGGAAGTGATTGCCTGCTCATCGGCATCCAGCATGACAGGGCGATAAAGCTCATATTGCGAAGCTCCGTGCAGTGTGATGACGATGTCATCGACGCCGGGCGTGCTGCAAGTCAGCGTGGCGGTGTACTCGCCTTCGGCCTTGGGAGAATAGGTCACTTCGACAGTACGCTCAAGCCTGTTCTCATCGTTGGGATCAAACGAACTCTCATCAATGCTGAACACGCCGTTCTCGTCGTTGAGGGTAAGCGTGACTTTGTCCTCAAGATTGCGTCCGGTGATTGTGAAGCTGGCCACATCGGTCTGGTTCTTGTAGCATTCCATCGACAACTCGCTCTTGTCGGCACGCAGGCGCGGCGAGGTGAGAGGAGGCTGGATACCAATCACCATCTGCTGGTACTGGTTGAATGTCGAGCCATCACCATTGAAGGCGTTGAGGGCATAATAGTTGTTGGATGAACCACTCCAACCGAAGTTGACGTGGTACTTGTTGGTATTGGCATCATAACCGTCAACATTGAAGGCATGGCCGCCGCCGAAGAAGCCACCTGCGATGGCACAGAACACGATGGGACGTTCCTCAATGAGTTCCTCCTGAATGATGGCAGCCCATTCAGCATCGGTATAGAGGGTGGTACCACCGCTATAGGAACTGGTCTTTTTCACCATGCGAACGGTTTCCTCATCATAGCCGAAGAGCTTGAATGCATTGACAATCAGGATAACGCTGTCGGCAGCCACACCGCTACCGCCGGCTGCACTGGTACCATACTCCATGCGCTCGGCCTGGCCCACATAACGCATCAGCGTTGCTACGGCATTGGCTTCCTCGCTCGTATAGTTGCTGGTGTATTTATCTCTCATGTGTTCCCAATCAAAAACCACAGGAGGCAAAGCAGGGACATTCACACTCTGGGTTGAATAGTAGCCCGTGCTCAGCGTGCACTTGTAACCGGGCACCTCGGGAGTCATGTAGTCAGGATATTTCCAGTAGTGGAACACCATGGCAGCCGACGTGGCAGGGCAACCTGTCAAGCACTGGTAATTGTTGATCTTGCACATGTTCCAGTAGGGGGCCTCCTGGTCCCACTCGGCGGTCAGCAACGGGGCGACACTGGGAATGCGCAACGACGGCGCCATCATCGACGGCGTCTCGACCTGCAAACCCTCATGGTCCTGGAGATACTCGATCTGCTCCTTGTAGGTAGCCAGCCAGGCCTTCATGTTGCAAGGTATCGTGTTGATGTCCAACTGGCCATCGCCATAACCAAGGATTTCCTCGGCACGGTCATCACCCGAAACGATAACATAGCCGTTGCTGGAATTGAAGATGTAGAACACGGCACGGTCCAGCTTTCGGGAATTCATTTCGGCATGCGCCAACGTCATTCTCCCGCTGAGAGGAGCCCTTAAAACGCCACCATACTTGTGCTGCTGCACAAAATTTTGCGCCTTGGCCTGCGCTGTTGCCATATCAACAGGGGCAGCCGAAAGCTGAATTGCCGCAAACAAGACTGCGACACAGAATAAGAATCTTTTCATAAGCCATTAATGTTATTAAATAATTGTTTTGCTCCAGGACAAAAAAATAACCTCACGAGACCTTGCGACACGCAACGACTCATAAGAGTCGCAAAAGTACTCCTTTTTTGGCGAAATTACAACAATTTTAACCAAATTTATTACAATATTAAACAATTTGCTACTAGCCAAAAACAGGGCACCCCTTATAGCACCTGAACATCCCAAGTCCCAGCCATTCAGTGGCAGCCCTGTATATTACTTATTTTCAGTAATTTATCTCACAACCTCAATCAGCACCGAGCACTGCATTGATCAGCATTGTGATATCGGTGATGTTGATATTGCCATCATCATTCATGTCGGCACAAATCGGGCAGATGTCCATGACGTTCTGCATGATGCTGCTGATCAACAGCGTTACATCGGTGATGTTGACGATCTCGTCGTGGTTCACGTCACCTGTCTCATAAGTGTGACCACCCTCGGCAAGCGTCACCATTTCGACATTGCTCCACTCGCTCTCGGTGCCATCGATGTACAATGCCTTGACCCTGTAAAGGAAGGTCCCGCCAGCAGTCAAGTCGCGCACCGTGTAGGATTGACCGGAAATGCCTTCGATTAGGCGCCAGGTGGCGTCGCCCGACTCTGTTGCCCTGAGCGAAGCCGTTTGCGTGGCGTCGCCGGCATAGATCTTGATATCCTTGATCATGGGGTAATAGCCAGCCTTGAATACCACCCGCTCGGTCTCGGCGCAGTCCACTACTATCGTCTTGGTTTCGAAAGCATACATGAACACCAATTCCTGGGTTCCTGCACTGGTGGTCACATAGAGTTCCGACCCGTCGCCATAAAAACCATAGGCCCTGGCGGTAATCTCGATGGTCATCTTGTCATAGCCCCTCAAGTTCAACTCGTCGGTGGTGATGGTGCCGTTGCGGCGCATGCTCACGCAACCGCCCTCGAGGTTGAACTCACTGCCGTTGAAGGTCCATCCCTCAGGCAGATAGTCGGCGGCATGCGAAGCCTGGTTAGCGGGCGCCATCTCGGGCAACTCGCTGAAGTCAGCTTCCACAAGGAGGCTGTAGGCAGGCTTGGCCTGCACATCAAGCGTGTAGCTGTCCACATTACCAGCCGGAGTCTGGTCACGCCAATCGGCCCGGAACGAGGTGAGTGTCACCCTGTTCTCGTCGGCAGGCAGCATCTGCAGGGGATAAACCTCGAGCGGAGCTGTACCGTGAAGCGTGATGGTCACGGGATCGGTGCCTTCACAGGTGCAGGTGATGGTGGCGGTGTTGAAACCGACAACCGTGGGAGCATAAGTCACCGTGATGGCGGTACCGCCCTCGGCGACAGCCTGAGCCACATTGGCGGCATCGATGCTGAACACGCCGTCGGCATCATTCAATGTCAAGGTCACGTCGCCCGGGATGTTGGTGCCCTTGAGCGAGAAGGTGGCCGTTGTGGTCCGGTTGATATAGCTCTGCATCTCGATGACATTGGGATAGACCTGCAGACGCGGACGCTGATAGTCCTCGGGCGGTTGAATGCCGATGACCATCTGCTGCCCGGTGCCGAAGGTGTAGCCCTGATAGGAGAAGGCATTGAGAGCAAAATGGCCGTTTCCCCTGCCATTCCATCCCCAGTTGATGTGATAGGCGTCGGCAGCAGCGTCATAACCGTCCACATTGAAGGCATGGCCCGAACCCGTCGTGTTATCGTAGGCACAATACACGATGGGGCGACCTGCCGTCAACTCGTTCTGGATGAGCGTTGCCCACTGGCTGTCGCTGTAATTCTGATAGCCCAATTCATCGCTCTTGTACAGCATCTGAGCATTCTGGTCATACTCAAAGAACTTGACGGCGCGTAGAATATCGTTGAGGTAGGCTCCGCTGCCTGAGATGGTGTAATCCATCTCCTCGACCTGACCGATGTAGCGCATCAGGTGGGCAACGGCGGTTGCCTGCTCGGGGGTGTAATCGAAGCCAACATAGTTGTCGATCATGTTGTCCCAATCAAAGACCGTCGGGGGCAGTTCGGGCAACACCACGCCATACTGCGGCAACAAATAAGACGGTGCGGCAGGCGTCTGCTGCCTGGGGTATTTCCAGTAATGGAACACCATCGCCAGCGAGGTGGCGGGGCATCCCGTGAAGCAAGTGTCGGTACCAAAGGCCGGGCACTCGTTCCAATAGGGCGAATTCTGGCTCCAGTTGGCCGTGATGAGCGGATCGACCGACTGTCCTGCTCGCAACGTGCTGCCGGTTGCTGGCAGGGTGACATGCAGGTCGGGGTGGGTTTGCAGAAACTCCAGCTGGCGCTTGTAGCAGGAAAGCCAGTATTTCATGTTGGCAGGCATCATGGCCATGTCCACAGGCTGGTCACCATAGGCCAAAATCGCCTTGGACCTGTCATCGCCCGAGACGATGATGAAGCCATGGTCATAGTTGAAGATGTAATAGGCTGCCTGAATTGCGTTCGATGAATTCACCTCGGTGTGAATCAGCTTCAGACTGTTGGTTGAAGTGTTATGCAACGCTTTTGCAGTGGCTTTCACGTTAATGAAACGCTTTGCAGTGGCGGTGGCATGAGCCAGGTCCACATCGACCGCCGACATCTGTAAAGCAGCTAAAACTATAGCGGCAATCAAAAACAATTTCTTCATATAACGCTGTTGTTTTTAATATAGTAAATGATGGTTAATTCTTGATCACGGCTAATGACACGAATCCAGCTCTGTACAGCCTGTCGACAGGTAACAGGTGGCAGGTTAATGGCAATAGAATGATTGAGGTCACAAATGTATAGAGAATTACTGAAAACGGCAACTTTTCCCAAAAAATATGCAAAGAAAGACAGCAAAAACACACAATGGAGACGCAAATCATGCGTCTCCATTGTATGATGGCTTCGCGAACTGAACCTTAGCAGATTCATGCGATGCCAATATCTGCCACGGGTTTACACCCTATCACTGGGCGCTCATGATCGTGTTGATCAACATGATTACGTCGGTGACATTAACGGCCTGGTCTCCATTGATGTCAGAGCAAATGGGACAGGGCTCATCATTGGTCATCAGAGCATTGATGAGGGCGGTCACGTCGGTAACGGTTACAAAGCCGTCGTGATTCACGTCACCGAGCTCATAGGCGTGGGCGCTGCCGAACAGCGTTACCTGCTCGATGTTGCTCCACTCGCTCTCGGTACCGTCGCTGTAAACGGTCTTCACCTTGTACTGGAAAGTACCGCCTGCTTCCAGGTTATTTACCGTGTAGGACTTGTCGGTGATACCGGTGATGAGGCGATAATTAGCATCACCGGTTGCTACCTGGCCGCCATAGATCTTAATGTTCTTGAAGCCGGGATAGCTGTTCGTGCCGGTGAAGGTCACACGGTCGGTAGCGCTGCAGTCAAGTTCTACCACATAGTCGGTCATCGTATTGGTGAGGTTGATTGACTTAGAATCCACGCTGGTCGATACAGTGAGCGATGCAGTGCTGCCGCTGGCGGTGCGTCCGGTGAACTCAACCTTCACCTTGCTACAACCTGTCAAATCCAGATTCGGCGAGAGAATCTTACTGCTGTAATTGATCGAGATGTAGCCACCTTCCTTCCACAGGCCGCCACCATTGAACTCCCAATCAGCAGGAATCACCTGTGAGGGGTTATTATAGATATTGGTGCTGGAATAGGCAACATTGCTCCAATCGGCTTCGGCCTTGAGGGTATAAACAGGCTGTGCACTCACCTCAAGCGTGTAGCTGTCGACCAGTTGAGCCGGGGTGCGGTCGCTCCAGTCGGCACGGAACGAGGTCAGCGTGATGGCTTCTTCGTTGGCGGGGTACATCTGGGGATCATACTTCACCAGGGGAGCTGCTTCGGCATCACCATAGAAGTAAACGTCCACGGGCTCGGCACCAGGGCTGCTCAAGGTGATATAACCCATGAAGGGTCCCTCCTCTTGCGGGGTAACATACACCGTCAAGAGTTTGTGATGAGCGGGATCCTGATTGAGTTCGTTCAGGCTGATGGTGGTGGTTGCAGGTACGATAAGACCGTCCTGGTCATGCGCGGTAACAGTGATATCACCGGCCAAGTCAGCACCAATCACATGCACGTTCACAGGAATGTTCCAACCTACATAGTTGCCCTCATCACCCATTGCATTATACAGCATGTTGGCAATGATGCGCGGGGGAAGAGCGACACCCTCGGGATTGGGCTTCACATCAACGAACATCAACTGGAAGTACTTATACACGGTGATACCGTAGCCGAAAGCGTTGAATGCATACCAGCCATTCCTCTCCTCGGATTGGCCGAAGTTCACATGATAGGTGTCATCGCTGGAATTGTAACCATCGACATTGAAAGCATGGCCATAGAAGCTGTCGCCGGAGGACGTTGACGAGTAAGCGCAATACATCAGAGGACGGCCCTCGATCAACTCGGTCTGCATCATGGTCGTCCACTCATCATCATTGTAGTTCTCGGTCATCGCCTGATCATAATTGTTCTTGAGCACATAGTGTGCACTGGGATCAAAACCGAAGAGCTTGATGGCATTCATCATCTGGTCCTCGTCGGCACCGCTCATCTGGGGATTATAGTCCATGAACAATGCACCGCCCACATAACGCATCAGGTTGGAGATAGCGTCACGCTCGGCTTCGCTCCAGTTTTCGTTAGAGTAGGAGTTGAGCATGTGAGCCCAGTCAAAGGTAATGGGAGGCAGAGCAGATGCAGTGACACCTCTTTCACCCGTGTACTCGGGGAGGGCGGGAGAACCTGCAGGATAATTCCAGAACTTCATCACCTGAGACAGAGAAACGGCAGCACATCCCACGAGGCAATACATACCACCTGACTGCGGACACAGCCTGTTATAGGGCGACCTGCCGTTATTGCTACCCTGCTGCCACAGCGTAGTCAACAGCGGCTGAACCGTCTGGCCAAGGTTAGCATTGCGAACCTTGATCGGCTGGTCGGGGTGAGCCAGGAAGTACTCCATCTCGGCCTTGTACATATCCAGGAAGAACTGCATGTTCTCGGGGATATCGTTCATGTTCTCGAGAGAACCGTCACCATAGGCGAGAATCTCGCGTGCACGGTCGTCACCGGATACGATGACGTAGCCACGGTCGGTGTTCACGATGTAGTAAGCTGCCTGTGCGGCGTTGCTTGTGGTCTTCACCTCATGGGTCCACTTGATGGCGGGAGCCGAGGTCATGAAACGGCCCTTAGCGGCCTGAGTCATCAAAAAACGTTGGGCGGACTGCTGGGCAGTAGCCAGGTCCACATTGGCGGCAGTGACTTGCAGGGCAGCAAGCACCAGCGCAGCGAGGAATAAAAACTTCTTCATAAAATACAGTTAATATTAATTGATTATAGTGATTTGTTATCAGTTAGTGCTGCTCATGATCATATTGATCAGCATGATTACATCGGTAACATTGACTGCTTCGTCTCCATTGATGTCAGAGCAGATGGGACAAGGCTCAGCATTGGCCATCAGAGCATTGATGAGGGCAGTCACATCGGTAACGGTTACAAAGCCGTCGTGATTCACGTCGCCGAGCTCATAGGCATCACCCGACAGGGTGACCTCCTCGATATTGCTCCACTCGCTCTCGGTATTGTCGATGTAGTGGGCCTTCACCTTGTAGAAGAAAGTGCCACCGGCGCTCAGGCCAGTTACCTTGTAGGACTTATCGGTGATGCCGGTGATGGTGCGGTGGGTCTCATTGCCGCTCTCGGTAGCGCGAAGCTTGGATGCTTCCTCCTGGCCGGCATAAATCTGCATATTCAAGAGGTAGGGGTTACCACTCTTGTTGGTAATCGTCACCTTGTCAAAATCGTCACAGTTCACAACGACCACATATTGTGTGAATGACCTGTCAGCGATTGAAACGACCTTCTCGTCGACACTTGTCGAAACCGTGACACTTGATGCATTGTAACCCGACTTGGCAGTAAGCACCACTGTCGCTTTCTTCTCATCGACCAGGTTATAGGTCGGTGAAGTGAAGCTGAAGTTACCGCTAATCGAGATACAGCCATCCTCGGCCCAAAGATCATTACCTGCAAAGGTCCATCCGGCAGGGAAATAATTGGCAGCATTAGCTGTCACAGCCGAGAAACTTCCCTCACTCACATTGCTCCAGTCAACTTCTCCGACGAGATAGTAAGTGGGCTTGAGTTCCACATCGAGGGTATAACTTGTAATGTTAGCGTCAGGAGTCTCGTCGGTCCAGTCAGCACGGAACGATGTGAGGGTAATGGCGCTTGGATCAGCAGGCAGCATCACGGGATCGGCGATAGCCATATCGGCCGAGCCGTTCAGCGTAATCACCTTATCCTCGGCTCCGGGGCTGCTCAAGGTTACTGTTGCTGAATGGCTACCCACAACATCAGGATCATAGGTCACGGTGATCCATTTGTAGTAACCGTACTCCTCGGGCGTCAACGTGGTGGCATTGATGGCAAACACGCCGGCAGGATCATTCAACGTCAAGGTGATGTCATCGGTGAGCAATTTACCCTTGACAGTGAACATCTTGGTCACGGGCCTACCGACGCGAGTCGCCATGTTCAGTTGCGCCGGATCCATGATGATGGTAGGCACCTGGGCAACCGACGGATAAATGTTCTTGACGATGCGCTGGCCCATGTGGTAGTTGGCACCCTGGTTGGCAAACTCATTCATGGCAAAATAGCCATTACCGGTACCGCTCCAGCCCCAGTTGATATGGAAATGGCCGTCCGAGGCCCTGTATCCATCGACGTTGAAGGCATGGCCGACGTAGTTATGGTTAGCGTTAACGTAGTCAAAAGCACAGAACACCATCGGGCGACCAGCCTGGAGTTCGCCCAAGATTTCGGCCAGCCAGTCCTCGTCGTTGATATAGGTCGTCTCCTCATCGGTGTCGAAGTTGATCGTGCTCTTATAGACAGGGACAGCCTCCTGATAGCCCAAGAGATCACATGCCCTGGCGATGTCATCTTCCCAAGCATCACTGCCAGTCACGCCGTAATTCATTTCCTCGGCTTGTCCGATGTAGCGCATCAACTGGGCCACGGCTGTGGCATTGGCATCATTGTATTGGCCAAACCTATAAGTTGGAAGCATGTTCGCCCAGTTGAATGTCACCGAAGGCAATTCCTGGAGCGTGAACTGCTTGTTACGCGTCGTGTAACCGGGAATGACAGGCGTGGGGGTAGTGGGAGATTTCCAGAAGTAAAATACCTGGGCCAGCGATGTAGTGGCACAGCCTGTCATCGCATGCGTACCACTTGCACCCGGGCACTGGTTATAATAGGGAGCACCTTGATCCCACATGGCCTCGATCATCGGTTCAATATCAACACCATCCCTTAACGCGGGCTTGCGGACCTTGAGGTCGGGATTCTGCTGCAGGTATTCGATCTGTTTGGCATAGTAACTGAGCCAGAACTTCATGTTCTCGGGCATGGTGTTCATTTCGAGGGTACCTTCACCGTAGGCCAGAATCTCCTCGGCACGGTCATCACCGGCGACGATGATAAACGAATTGTCGGCGTTGAAGATGTAATAAGCGGGAGTAGCCATGCGGGCTTCACCGGTTTCGGCATACAACAACTTGAGATTGCTTACCGGTGCGCCATTCAAGCGATTAGCGTTATTACTTTGCAAGAAATGCATTGCCTTGGCTTGGGCCTGGGTTAAACTGACTTGCCCAGCAAAAGCCTGTGTCGCCGCCAATAAAAGTACGGCAAGAAACAGAATTTTTTTCATAATCCGTTGGTTTACAGTTGGTTAAAGGCTATCTTAGATTGATACAATTTGACTTCACTTGCTCAGTTGGTCAATGCACGCGACAAAGTTAAGTAAAAAATTTGTAAATAAAATACATAATGCCCAAAAGTTGAGGGCACAAAACTACTGGAGGCGTAAAAGTTAACGTCTCATCTAGAGTGAAGATTATGAAAATGTTGGGATGGGATCAGGAGATCAGAGCCTGAAGTTGATCGGGAGCACTACACGGACGGGAACGGCATGATTGCCGACCTTGCCCACGCTCCACTTGGGCATCTTCTCGATGACGCGGATTGCTTCGCGGTTAAGGCTGTCGTCGCCGGAACCTCTTATCACGCGCACATCGTTCACCTTGCCGTCAACACCGACAATGAAACTGCACAGGACTCGACCCTGAATGCGTTTCTTATAGGCATGGTAGGGGTACTCTCGCGTCTTGTTGATGAAATTGATCAGGCCGCGCTCGCCACCGGGGAACTGGGGCTGGATGTCCACATAGTCAAACTCATAGACCTCCATGTAGGACTGCTTGGACAGGGGATTAACAGTAGTGACATGACGCACCTGCGCTGCCATCGGCAACACGGCGGTCAATGTCAACACAGCCAGCAATACCAAGCGTAATTGTTTGAGCATAAGCCGTTTTTGATTCAATATCAGTTACAATACAAGGGTTTACCCCAATTATCAACGGCGCAAATATAAAGTTACAATTGCAAACAACAAAATGATTTAATTCGATTTTGCAAACTATTAGCATTGTTTTATTCTTTTTGACTAAAACAAGCAGATTTCAAAAAAAATGTAAATATTTTCAATTTATTCCCAAGCTATTAGAATTCTGGGCTGCATTCTAGTGTCATATTTTCACCTGTAGCAGGGTGAATAAAAGTGATGGACTGGGCATGCAGCATCAGGCGATGGCTGGCCTTGCCGTAAAGACGGTCGCCCACGATGGGGCAATTCAGCCCCTTGATGTGCGAGGCATGTACACGCAACTGATGAGTGCGGCCCGTGAATGGTTCAAATGCTACGCGCGACAGGCCGTTCTTGCGCTCCAGCACCCAGTAACGGGTCACAGCACGCTTGCCTTGGTCATAGTCCACGCACTGACGGGGCCGGTCATCAACGTCGGGTCTGAGGGGCAAGTCGATGATGCCCTCATCCTGGGGCACGAGGCCGTCGAGCAGGGCGATGTAGCGTTTCTTGATGGTGTGGGCCTCGAATTGCTGCTGCAGTGCCTTGTGGGTTTCCTTGTCCTTGGCAAACACGACAAGTCCCGATGTCTCTTGATCCAAGCGGTGCACCACAATGGGGCCTGCGGCCTCGGGGTGGGCATCTTGATAACGCGTCAACAAGCTGTCCTCCAACAGTTTGCCAGGAACGGTCAACATTCCCGAGGGCTTGTTGACAACCGTGAGCCATCGGTCATCATAGACGATATCCAGTGCGCTGTCATCCAGGGCAATGCCTAAACGGTTTTCTTCCACGTCAAGCCCTTGCAGCATAAACTCAAGGATGGGCTTGCACTTGCTGCGGCAAGCGGGATAGAAATGACCGTGATGCCGCACCTCGCCCACGGGTGACGCTCCCCACCAGAACTCGGCCATGCACACAGGATGCAAGTCATTGTTGAAGGCGTAGTTGAGCAACCGCGGCGCGCAGCATTCCCCGGCCCCCGACGGCGGCAAGGTCCCCAACGGCTTGAACACCTCGACCAGGTCACGGCGCTCGCCACGGGCATTGCTCACGATAAACAACCTGAAAATGCGCTCCTGCAGGGCCTCGCTCATTGCTTTGCGGCGGGCTTTCAGTGTGTTGATTTGTTGACGGTGAAGGTCGATTTCATCGGTGACTTGCTGCAATTCGGCCTCAAAACGCTGGCGAATGCGTTTCAACTCGGCCTTCTCAAAGCGGCTCTGGTTCAAGAGCGCTTCCTGCTCCTCGGGAGTGAGGTCAGGGTGGGCTCGACACTCGTCACGCTGATGCTTGTGTTGCTGCATCAGTGACTTGAACTCGTTGATTTCATCGCACATCTTCTGCTTCACCGCCGCTTCGCGCCTGTGCAATGAAGCCAACCGGGAATCGTGCTCCAGCCGTTCCACCTCGTGGTTGATGGCGGTAATCTGAGCCTCGCCCTGCTTGAACTCGCCTTGCGGGTCCAGCAGGTCATAGACTGGGGGCACGAAGAAGTCGTGGCGCACGCTGCCGGCCAAGTTACCCGAAAAGGCGGCGAGATAGCCCAATCGCCCCTCGGTGTCGCTCACAACGAGCACACCAAGCATTTTGCCTGACGCCAGTTCATCGGCCCAATCGTCACGCGAGGCGACATAGCGCTGCACCTGCTCTACCGCCATGAGTGCCAACCCGTGCGGCTCATAGCAGAAGGGGCATGTGAACTGCTGCGGCAACTGGGTAGTCGCCACATCAACGTCGAGCAGATGGAACTTGCCATTCATTGCCACAAAATTACAATTTTTTCAACCATTGTGGCCATTTGACCCGATAATTGCACTATATTTGCAACCTAATAAACAACGCTCACGACACATCATTATGAAATTATCTGACGATCCCTTCATGAAATCACAGCAAGTGAACATGATGCTCAAAGCCAACGACATGGACTTGGAGAACTTCTGCATGAGTGCCGGCATCAACAAGATTTCACTGCAAAGTGAACTGGGTCGGGCCGGTATTTCCTATGATCCCGTGACACGACAATTCAGAACATAAAACATCTCGCTATGAAGTTTATCTCATGGAATGTGAACGGCTTGAGGGCCGTGGTGGGTAAAGGGTTCGGCGACATCTTCAAGGAACTGGATGCCGACTTCTTCTGCCTGCAGGAGACCAAGATGCAAGAGGGGCAACTGGACTTGGAATTTGAAGGTTATCGTTCCTACTGGAACTATGCCGAAAAGAAAGGCTACTCAGGCACCGCCATCTACAGCCGCCACGAGCCGCTGAGCGTGACCTACGGCATCGGTATCGAGGAACACGACCATGAGGGCCGCGTCATCACCCTGGAGATGCCCGATTTCTATCTCGTGACCTGCTACACGCCCAACAGTCAGGACGGCCTGCGTCGCCTGGACTACCGCATGACCTGGGAAGACGCTTTCCGCGCCTTCCTGCTGGAACTGGACAAAAAGAAGCCCGTCATCGTGTGCGGCGACCTCAACGTGGCGCATCAGGAAATCGACCTCAAGAATCCCAAGACCAACCGCAAGAATGCCGGTTTTACCGACGAGGAGCGCGAGAAAATGACCGTATTGCTGGGATCAGGCTTCACCGACACCTGGCGATTTTTCAACCCCGATGTAGCCGACGTGTACTCGTGGTGGAGCTACCGCTTCAAGGCCCGCGAGAAGAACGCAGGCTGGCGCATCGACTACTTCCTGGTGAGCGACCGCCTGCAAGGACAGCTCACCGACGCCAAGATCCACACCGGCATCTACGGCAGCGACCATTGTCCTGTCGAGGTGGACATCAACTTTCAGGAATGAAATAACTAAGGACTAAGGACTAAGGACTAAGGACTAAGGACTAAAGACTAAGGACTAAAGACTAAGGACTAAAGACTAAGGACCAGAAACTAACGAAAAAAAATATGTCACAGACAGTACAACAACAAAAGAAATATGACTTCGATCGAGTGGTGAGACTCGTGCTCACCATCATCAGCGTGGCGATAGGCGTGTGGCTCGTCAACTATCTGAGCCCCGTGTTGATGCCGTTTGTCGTGGGTTTCATCCTGGCCTATATCATCGAACCACTGGTCGAGTGGCTGCAACGCAAAGCCCGCATCAAGGCCCGCGGCATTGCCGTGGTGCTGGCGCTCATCATCGTCATCGCGGTCATCGTCGGCCTGTGCTGGCTCGTCATCCCCTACTTGATCGACGAGTTCGGTGTGATGTCCAAGCAGCTGGCGGCCTATGCCAAATCATCGCTGCGCATCCCTTATGTCCCCTCCGAAATCAACGAGTTCATCCAGCGCTACATCGACCTTAACAAGATCAACGAGATCTTCTCCAAGCAGCAGTGGATGGAAATCATCAACAAGGCGGCATCGGGGGCATGGTCGGTGGTGGGTGGCACCATGAGTGTCATCTTCAGCATCGTGTCATGGTTTATCGTGCTGTTGTACATGTTCTTCATCCTGCTGGATTTCAATAAGTTGTCGCACGCATTCAAGGGTGCCATCCCGGCCCGTTATCGCCGCATGGCATTGCGCATCTTCGGTGACGTGGCCGACACCATGAGCCGCTACTTTCGCGGACAGGCGGCGGTATCGTTCTTCGTGGGCGTAATCTTCGCCATCGAGTTCTACATCATCGGTTTGCCCATGGCGATAGCCTTCGGTCTGTTTGTTGGCATACTGAATATGGTGCCCTATCTGCAACTCATCTCCATCCCCATTGCCGCATTCCTGTGTCTGGTGGCAACTGCCGCAACAGGAGCGAGCTTCTGGGTGATGTTCGCCTGGGTCATTGCGGCCTATATCATCTGCCAGATCATTCAAGACATGGTGCTCATTCCCATCATCATGAAGAACCAGATGGGCTTGAATCCAGCCATCATCTTCTTGTCATTGTCGTTGTGGGTCTATGTCTTGGGCTTCATCGGACTGATCATCGGACTACCGCTCACGACACTCATCATCTCATACTATTGTGAGTTTGTGCTGCATCAGCCCAACCCGCTTCACAAAACCAAGAAAAAGGAGATACAAGACCACAAGGCGCCCCTGGCCTTGACCTCGTCGTTCCTCAACATGTACCGCAACGGGGACAAGAAAGACAATCAGGAATCAGATACCTGAGATGGACAAGACGTTGATTGTCATCACGGGGCCCACGGGTGTGGGCAAGACCGCGGCAGCCATCACGCTGGCGCAGCGACTGCATTGCGACATCATCAACGCCGATTCCCGCCAGATTTATCGTGGCATCCCCATCTGCACTGCGGCCCCCACGCCCGATGAGCTGGCTGCCGCCCGTCATCATTTCGTGGCTTTCAAGGACCTAGAGGAGAGCTACAGCGCCGCTCAGTTCGAGACCGACGTGCTGGCCCTGCTGCCCGCGCTGTGGCAGCAAGGCGACTATGCCGTGATGTGCGGAGGCTCGATGCTCTATGTCGATGCCGTGTGCCGCGGCATTGACCAGTTGCCCGACATCTCGCCCGAGGTGCGTGCAGCGGTCAAACAAAAGCTTCATGACGAAGGGCTGGAAAGCCTCATGGAGGAATTGGAGCAATTAGACCCGCAATATGCCGCGACAATCGACCGCAAGAACACCAGCCGCGTGTGCCACGGTGTGGAAATCTGCCGTCAAGCGGGCGTGCCCTACTCCACCCTGCGCACCGGCACCGCCAAACAACGCGATTTCAATATCATCAAGCTGGCCCTCAACATCGAACGTGAGCAGCTGTTTGCCCGCATCAACCGCCGCGTGGACCGCATGATCGAGGCCGGGCTGGAACAGGAGGCCCGTTCGGTCTATCACCTGCGCCACCTCAACTCGCTCAACACCGTGGGCATGAAGGAGATGTTCGCCATCTTTGACGGCACGATGGACCGCCACACCGCCATCGAACGCATGAAGAAAAACACGCGCGTCTATGCCAAAAAGCAGCTCACCTGGTACCGTCGCGACCCCGACATCACCTGGGTCACCCCCGACGAGGCCATCCCCACCGCCCTCGACATGCTGAAAGCGTGACAAGGAGAGACACCTCCCTGCCACGCTCATTTTTTCTTGGCTTCCCCTTGTCTTATTTGAGTATGAAGTCGATGAGTGCGTTGACGTCGGCGATGTTCACTTCACCGTCACCGTTCACATCGGCAGCAGACAAATCAGCGCCTGCAAGAATCACATCCAGGATGGTGTTGACATCGGCAATGTTGATTTCGCCGTCATAGTTCACGTCACCCACATTATCGACATAATACAGCGTCACGTCATCGACATAGGTCGAACCTGTTCCACCGGCAACCATGGCAATGCGGAATTTGGCAGGTTTGTTGGCCGACAGATTAAGCAACCACAAAGCGTTGACCTCGCTCTTCTCGGGCACTTCGGCAGCATTGGCATCCTCGACGGTGTTGGCCTTTTGCCACGTGGCACCATCGTCAAGTGAATACTCCAGCGTGTACTTGGCCAGCGTGGAGGATTGGTTGAAGAAGGTTGCACGAGCCATGATAAAGCCGTGGCTCAGAGACTCGGCAGTGTACAGTGTGCTGGCCTTTTTCAACATCACTGAATTGTTGCCGTTGCAGCGACCCTCGCCCGGAGCGCGCACGCCACTCTTGGAAAAGTTCCAAGTGGTGAAGTTACCCTGTACATTCTTGTCGCTGGTGCTGCTGTTGGCTGTCATGGACTCAAAGTCCTCGACAAGGATTTCGCAAACAGGCACCACAAACAGGCGAGACACGACGACTTCACCGCTCTGATACCAGTCTCCGGCTGACATCATGTGGTTACCGCTCTCATCATTCAGCATCAATTCATAGCGTCCCCATTCGGCAGGTGCTGTAATCTGCATCGGATAGGTCGTGGGCTGATTGCTGCGCATCTGCACTTCATACAACTGGCTGTGTGACACCTCTTCGCCATCCTTCACTATCGACAGATAGACATTGCCCAGAGGGCCCTGCTGGGTTGACCACCAGGTTCTGTAAGACATATTCACATCGACATCGATGGTCTGGTTGACCATGACGTCACCATGCACAACCAGTTCATCCACAGTATAAGTGTTAGACAGGAAACAGTCCGACAAATAAGCCGTATTGTCGCGCACAATCATCTTGACATACAGTTCCTTGCCGCTGAAATCCAGCACGGGTTTGTCGTAGGTCACACCGCCATCGTCGGAATAAGACAACTTGAACTTGTACTCGCCATCCTCGAGCGATGACGGCAAGTTATAGTACAGGTTCTGTCCCGATGCCCACGAATCAAATTCATGGGTGTAGATGAAATTCATGCTATGGCGTTCAACCCCTTCACTGTCATATATCGCCAGCGATAACGGAATCTCGGCATAGTAAGTGACATAGTTGCCCGATTGATAGTAACCGGCTGTGTCCAGCTTGTTGCCATCGACCGAGAAGTTGTCTATATCAAACTCAATTCTTGAGCCCATCGCTGCCGATGTCACCTTGGGTACCAGCTGGCTGTGAACATACATAACACGCTCGACCTCATTGGCACGGTAGTTGGGCACGAGGCCGAAGATACCGTCTTGCATGTGCTTGAAATCCATGCCTGAACCGGGCGCGAGAACCGAAACGAGGAAATAGCCGTCGGAACTGCCGCCCCAACCCCAGTTGACATGGAAATAGCCGTCGGCATCAAACCCATCAAGTACAAAGGCGTGGCCGCTGGTCTCGGTGGCCGAAGTGCTGTATCCGCAATAGACGATAGGCCTGCGGGCACTGATTTCATCCACAAGGATCTGGTCCCACTCATCGGCACCAAAATAATCGCGGTTCATCAAATAGCAATTGTTGTTGTACTTGAAATAACGGCGCATCGACTCCATGGCGTACCTCTCCGAAGCGCCGCTGCTGCTGCCGTAACCCATATCCATCGAAATGCCCACATCCGACATCAGCTTGGCGACAGCCTCACACGACTCGGGGCTGCTGTTGTTGTCATATCGGTCGAGCATCAAGTCCCAACGATAGACCGACTGGCTGAAGTCGGCACTCAACTGTGTGGGTGTGTTATCGTTCACGTTGCAAGTATAGGAGTGGCTGCCTGTTCCCACATCGGGCCACTTGTAATAGTTCATCACCTGGGCAAACGCGGTTGCCACACATCCTGTCACGGCACGCTTGGGGTCGCCATTGCCATCGAGATAGGTGGGACACAGGTCATTGAAGGGAGTACCCTGGTCCCAAAACGTTGACATGAGCGGATTGACGACATTGGCACGCTTTGCGGGCACATGTGCCGCCACATTGCTATGCGACTGCAAGTAAGCGATCTGCCTGTTCATCTCGTCCATCCAGTAGCGCATGGCAGGAGGAACGACCGCCGCATTGAAATCACCCGACTCACCGTAGCCCAGCACCTGCGGCAAACGGTCATCACCGGCAACTACCACAAACCCGTTGTTACGGCCGCGGTCATAGACATAAAAACGACCCTGCTCGGCCGTATAGGCAAGGCGTGTCATCGATGGGCCAGCCACTGCATTCAGCCGCAAAGACTTAGCCGCAAAAAAATTGTCGGCAACTTGACGGGCATCCGTCTCACTGATTTGGGCTGCACGAAGGCCGCCAACCGTTGCCATCGTGATGGCTAATAAGAAAAGTATTCGTTTCATATTATGGTCCTAATAAATGCTAATGTGATTGTAAAGACCGACAAAGGTAAGATAAAGCATCAACAATCGCAAAAAAACTACACAAAAACCAATAATAATGAAAATTTAATGCCGCACAATGCACCAGAAAAGGGGAAACAATGAGTACAACAAATACAAATGCTGCACGATGGATAGCATAGTATTTGTTGCACTTATTGTTTTCTTTTCGGCATATGTGCCGACGGGGCCAGGAAACGGTCAGTCAAGGAGCTGGGCGATGGTGTCCTTCACACGGCGCGCCGTGGTGTAGTCAATGGCGGCCTCGTTGGCTCCAGGGCGACCCATGTAGAGGTTGGGATTAACATATTGCATGGCGCTGGGACGGGGTTCACGTCCCGAGAAATGGAACTCGTGCAGACCCGTAGCTTTATACAGCTCACGGATGTTCTGCTCGGTGACACCGCTGCCAGCCATCAAGATAATGCGACCGGCAGCCTGGCGGTTGAGTTTTGCGAGCAATTCGGCTCCCTGAATGGCCTTAGGCTGCTGCCCAGAGGTGAGGATACGGTCAAATCCCAAGTCGATGGCAGTTTCCAGCGCCTGTTCCGGGTTGATAGCACGGTCAAAGGCCCGATGACAGGTCACGCTCATCCCCTCGCTGCACGCCATCAGATAACGGTTGCGCTCGATATCGAAGGTGCCGTCGGCATTCAGGCAGCCGAACACCACTCCGTCAACGCCCAATTCACGGCATACAGCGATATCAGCCGCCATGCGCTCCACTTCCAGGTCGCTGTAGAGGAAGTCGCCGCCACGGGGACGGATAATCACATGCAGGCGAGTCGTCGTGAGCACACGGCGAGCCACCTTGATTTCACCGTAACTGGGCGTCGTTCCGCCCTCGGGGATGCCGGCACACAGTTCCACGCGGTCGGCCCCACCTTCCTGTGCAGCCAAGCAGGACTCCACACCGTTGGCACACACTTCTACCATAAACTCCTCACGTTTCATAGATATCTAAATTTAAGTTGTCTATTAAATGTTCCATGAATGACTGACCATAAATGAGTCACGAATAAAACTATCCATGAGTCATTTATGGTCATTCGTTGTTAAGCACTCAGCTGAGAATGAGCGCAATCAGGGCATTCACATCGGCGATATTGATCTCGCCGTCGCCATTCACGTCGGCCGTGGGCATGACGCCCCCTTCCAGGATCAGGTCGATGACCGTGTTGACATCGGCGATGTTCACCTCGCCATCACGGTTCACGTCACCCGTGATGTGCTCTTCCTGAGGCACATTGGCATAGATGAGTTCCATGCCCGGGATTTTGAGGCTGTACTGCTGGCCCGTGGCCACGGCGCTGTGGGTGATATAGAAATACACCAGATGCAGCGGGAAATTGCCCAGGTCGGCAGCATCACAGATGTCGGTCACGGGGGCGTTGATGGTCACAACACCATCGGTTGCTGCCTCGGCGGGATACTCCACTGTGACGCGCACGCCATAGGCATTCTCGAGCAGCATCTTGGCTGTCTTGAGCTGGATGTCGCCAGGGACGATGCGCAGCCTCACGGTGTCGGGCAGTCCCCATAACTGTACCGGTTTGGCAATCTTGATGTAGGGATTGCGGGACGAGGAACCTGTGAAATCAATCTGCATGCCGTTGTCCAGTGCCGTCACGACGCGGTCCTTGCCGCCACTCTGGGCGATGTCCCAAGTGGCAGGGTCAATGGGGGCATTCTCCACTGTGGTCACACGCCGCTTGGGATTCTCGACACGAATCAACAGCGAGTCGGCCAACAGCGGATGGCTTGAGCCGACAAAGGTCTGTCCGTCGGCCACGGCAGTGACGACGCCACGGTCGTCAACGGCACAGACGCTCTCATCGGCCGAGGTCCACGCCACTACCGAAGGGTCCACCTTATCCAGTCCATAGCCGCTGATGCCGTTGATGTTAATGGCATAGGGATGATAGCTGTCGATGACCACGCTGTCGCTCACCAGCTGCCACTGCGCCTCCATGACGGTAATGGGCTGAGTGGCCGTGATGCCGTTGTAATGGACATACAGGTTGCCCGACGCGGGTGTTGAAACAGCATGGAAAACGCCTTCGTCGTCAAATTGACCCACCTGGGGGTCGCACGAGAAGGTGCAGCCCTGCAGGTCACGCGTCTTGAGCACACCATACTGGTTGTAACCCCACACCCCGAAGGATGTAGTGGCCGAAATCGACAGATTATAGCACCGCGGCTCAAAATTGATGATGCCGATCTCGTTATCCTCGGGAGCCGTCGAGACAAACAGGCAGCCATTGCCCACGGCACGCACCGGGCCGTCGCTGGGATGGTTCATCACCTCGTCATTGACCAGGATGCACGACGAGCCGCCGCCGTCAAGATTCACCGCATGGACAGCACCCAAGGCATCGAAAATGCCCTTCATTTCACGCAATGTCACGCCCGTTGATGTCAAGTGGCGACCATCGACCACGACAAAGTAAAGCCGCGTGCTGTCGGCATTCACACCGATGGCGGTGCGGGGATGCCGCTCGGCCCAATCCTCCATGAACTCGCCGTTCTGCATGATGATGTGGTTGCTGCCGCCGATGAGCTGACGAATATTCACATCATGGCCCTCGTTGTTGAGCGTGAACCTGAAAGAGATGCTGATTTCATCGCCCACGTTGAGCGCGTCACTGTAGTTGGCATAGGTGCCCTTGAGCCACAAGATGGCCTTGCCGTCGGGGATAGTCCTCGAGCCCTGAGCGTCAAAGATGTCCTCGACGATGCACTGCTCCACACCATTGGCATTCCACTTGAACGGATCGCCGGCTGGGCGCAGCAGCACCATCTTGCCCGAAGTGGAACCGTCATAGGTCACGGGACCGTAGCTGCGGGTGAACAGGATGGACTGATTGGCAGCGATGTTCTCATAGGCATAGCGCATGCGGTTCACCAGATTGAGCGCGAATGACGTCTCACCGCTGGTGACCGTCCCCGTAAAGGTCAGTCGGTCGATATAAGGCCGGTTGTTGTCGTCCAGCACCAGACAGGCACGGTTGTGTCCGCTGAGCACCAGTTCGTCGTTACGCACCTGACCGCTCAGGGGCAGACCCACCTCGTTGGTGGGCGACGTCATGAAGAAGTCACCGTTGACGGCCCCCACCACCTCGTGACCAGGCCGCGTGTTGCGCGTCGCCATATTCACCGGCGTCTCGCAAGCCACCGATTTCTCGCCGCCCAAGCAAGTCTCCATGACGATGTAGGGGTTGGTCAAGTCCATCTCGACCACGCTCACCTTGAGAGGCAAGGCCGGGATGTCATACTTGGCCGCTATCACACCGGGGCCAGCCAGGTGCGGGAAGATAAGCGTGTCCACCTCGTAGGCCTTGTCGCCGATCACCCACTGGTCACGAGGTGACGCCGATGCCAGCGCCCCCGTCAAGGCGAGCGCCAACAATATGAGCCAACGCGTTCTCATGACTGCAAGATGAGGTCGATGACCGTGTTGACATCGGCGATATTCACCTCGCCGTCATCGTTCACGTCGCCCGAGTCCACGGTCTTTCCTGACAAGATCATGTCGATGACCGCATTCACGTCGGCAATGTTCACCTCACCGTCGCCGTTCACGTCGCCAACAACACCAGGCTGCGGTTGCTCACTGCTCACGTTGCGGCCAATTTTATAGACGGCCATACCGTTATAGGCCTTGAAGGTCAACAGGGTCACTTCCTCATAGCCCTCGCTGTCAACACCATATTCCACCGCAAAGCAGTGTACGCGCAGACCGCTGTCGTTGACCTTGCCGAGGCTGTCGGCAGGAATCTTCCAGTACTTGGTCATGCCGCCCAGCGACTGACCCTCGCCCAACTCGCAGATGTTGGCCTGGCAGCCGTGTCCGTTGCCGTTCATGTCGGCATTGACATACACGAGGAAGTCACGACCCTCCAGCTTGAACTCGATGCAGCCGTTGGGGGTTGCCTGGGGCCACAACTCGGGATCAGTGTCCTCGAACGAGTCGATGACCGAGCCCGAGTAGTCATAGACTACCGGCGCCGTGTCAAAGCAGTCGATATAGAAAAACTCGCCGCTGTAACGCGATTCTTCGTCGGGACCCTCAATCATCTTGATGACAGGAGCCAGCGAGAAGCCCGTCTTGGTCTCGGGATAGAAGTTGATGATGTCCATATAGGGGTCACCCTCAAAGCCGCCTTCCCATTCGCCGCCCTGGTCGGCATGCATGCGGTAAATCGTGGGGAAGCCCGGATCGGCAGTCGAGCCGGCCACGGTCATGATGTTGCACTCGGCCTGCTCGAGCGTGATGTCACCCATGACGTCAAGATAGTCGGTGCGCTGCAGAGCATCGCCCTTGTCCATTTCCACGATGAGCGTCATCTCACCAGTCTCGGTGTCCACCATATAGACGGGGACATACTGCTGGACATTGCTCGTCATGGGGGCTACCCAGATGTGATGGAAACTGTCCTTGCCGATGCTGGCCACGCCCAGGAATCGAACATAGGGTTCACCGTCAAGCGTCAGCGGCAGGGGCTCAAGCTCACTACCGTCAGCAGCATTGAAACGATGGATGATTGACTGCGCAATGGTGTCGCTGCCGACAATTACCGGTTCCTCGCTGCGTGCCACATAGATGATGCCCTGGTCCATCGTCGCCGTGCGGGCGCGCTGGTTGCAGATGTCGTTACTCGTGTAATCCGTGCCGCAATGCACACGGTCGAATATCCACTGGTTCACGATTTTGATGTCGTTGACTGCGGGATAGGTCTGCCCGTCGGTAATGGCCGCAACATTGAGTGCCGCAGCCATCAAGGTGATAAAAAGAAGTACTGATTTTTTCATATTCTGATGCTTTTTACAGAGACGCCG
The DNA here is from genome assembly GCA_900317325.1 of uncultured Prevotellaceae bacterium. GTDB lineage: Bacteria > Bacteroidota > Bacteroidia > Bacteroidales > Muribaculaceae > Sodaliphilus. The sequence continues at coordinate 49,829 of ONGE01000012.1, read as the reverse complement.
TCACAGGTATCCCCAGGTTTTAAGATTTATTCGTCCAGTTGACTGCTGCTTTTTAAGCAAGAGCCGTGGATTGACGCGGATGTGGGTAACACTCCGTGTGCAATCCGCGGCTCAGATTTATTGTTAAGTTAAGCTATGACAGGCTAAGATTAACCCAGGATCAGGTCAATGATCGAATTCACGTCGGCAATGTTCACCTCGCCGTCCTTGTTCACGTCGCCCGAGGCCGAAGTGTTGCCCGACAGGATCATATCGATAACGGCATTGACGTCGGCGATGTTCACCTCGCCGTCACCGTTCACGTCACCAGTCAAACCAGGATCGGGCTCGTCGGCATCGACGTTGGTACCGATCTTGTAAACGGCCATACCGTTATAGCACTTGAAGATGAACAAGGTCACCTCCTCGTTGCCCTCGGCATCGGTGCCGTACTCAACGTTCATGCTCTCAACGCGGGTACCGCCGTCACTGGTCGTTCCCAGTGCATCGGGCACCATCCAGTAGCGCTGCATGCCGCTCAGCGTCATACCCTCGCCCAGCTCACAGATGTTCACCTGGCAGGCACGGTTCACGCCAGTTTCCTCGTTCAGTCCCGAGTACTGTGCAGTGACATAGACGATGAAGTTGCGGCCCTCGAGGGTGAACTCGCACACACCGTTGGCACCGACCTCCAGAGGCAAGAGCTCAGGATCCACATCCTCGAAACTCTCGACCAGCGTACCCGTCTCGTCGTAGAGGATGGGGGCTGAGTGGAAACCGTCGACATAGAACAGCGTGCCGCTGTAGCGCGAATCCTCGTCCTCACCGAGCACCATCTTCACCACGGGAGCATAGCCCCAGTTGGTGACACTCTCGGGATAGAAGTCATAGATGGCAATATAGGGATCACCCTCAAAGCCGCCCTCAAAGTCACCGCCCTGGTCGGCATGCCAGCGATAGATATACTCCGAACTTGCACCCACCGTCATGATGTTGCACTCGGCCTCCTCGCGGGTGATGTCACCCATCAGGTCGATATAGTCGCAGCGTTGAATCACATCGCCCTTGTCAAGGACAGCCATCAGCGTGAGTTCGCCGGTCTCCTTGTCCACCATATAGACGGGCTGCTCATTGTTCAGCTCACTGGTGTAGGGGGCCATGTACAGGTGGCCGAAGGCATCCACACCCACCGTGTTGCAGCTCAGCACTGCACCGCCATAGATGGCGCCGTCGAGCGTCAACTGCAGTTCCTTGATCATCTCGCCGGTTGCGGCATCCAGTTTGTAGATGACGCTCTGGGACAAGGTGTCGGTACCTTGAATCACCGTGTTGGCGTTGGAGCGTGCGATGTAGATGCAGCCGTCTTTCATCACGGCCGTGCGGGCACTGGTGTTGCAATAGGGCTTGTTGCTCCACACGTCCATCGTGTGGGCACGGTCCTGAATCCACAGGTTCTTGATCTTGATGTCGTTAACGGCATCATAGGTCACGCCGTCGGTCACTGCCAGGGCCGAGGCAATGCCCGATAACAACATAACAGACAAAAGTAAAAATTTCTTCATAATTGATTGGTTATTAGGTTATTAATTATTCTTCCGATTTTTATTTCGCTTTAACTTAGCAAAGTAACTAAATTTTTCTTTACCCTCAAAGCGACAACGAACAATAATTTCAAAAAAAAAGAATGGATAGAATACCCGGACCGACCGTCCTGTCTAACCATTCATAACGCTTTCATTTAAGAACTGATTACCAAATCGATGAGGGCGTTCACATCGGCAATGTTCACCTCGCCGTCATCGTTCACATCGGCACGCGGGTTCATCGGGCCGGCATCTTCCAGTATCAAGCCTATCAAGGCATTGACGTCGGCGATATTCACCTCGCCGTCACCGTTCACGTCACCGGGGATGTCCTGTGGCGCGTCAGGGTCATACCCCAGCTGCTCGTCCATCCACTCGATGCGGTCACGGAGCCATGACTTGAGATAGGCAATCTCGTCGGCATAATCGACAGCGATATAGTAGTTGGGCCACACATACGCTCCCCACCTGGGATAGGCCAGAGAGTTGCGCTGCTCGGCGCCACCCACGGTAAGCAAATTGGTGATTGAATCGATTTTGGCTTCAACAGCCTCGTCGCTCAGGTTGCTGCGGCGATACTGGGCCCAGCGCTGCTTGAGTTGGGCGACATATTGCGGGTCGTTATTGAGCTGCCGCCACCAGAAGGGTACCAGATTCTCGATCGTGTGAGCGATGAGCAAATCATTGTACTGGTAAATCCAACCCTCGGTGTACCATCCCTCATAGTAGTTGACGTTGCCATAAGCGATATTGAAATCCCACAACACGAGCTTGAAACGGGGATCGACGCTATCACGATTCTTGTAAATCTTGCAGCTCAATCGGTAGCCGTCCACATTATGGGACAGCTCCTCGGCCAGCTGGTAGTCGATGAACGACATGACGTCGAGGTAGCGGCGGTAACCTGTCTCGGGGTTGCAATAGTCGTCGGCAGCCAAGGAGTCTTCCATGCGGTCGATAGCACCCTGGATGTAGGCCAACTGATCGGGAGTCATATCCTCATAGTCAGGGAACTTGTACTGAAAAAGGATATAACGGATTCCCACCCGTGAGCCATCGTTGCGCACGGGTTTATATTTCGAGACGAAGTAATGGTCTTCATCCTTGCGGTCGATTTCCAGCAGATAGCCGCCCGTGAGTTCATCACCCTCGCCACCCGGGTCTTTCAAGTTCAATCGGGATTTGCCCTCAGACACTTGCTCAACGAGCACAAAGATGCCGTAATACACGCCATCGACCAGCACTTCGCAATAGCGGCCGTCGGGCGTGTACTCCATCCACGGGCGCGCGAATTCAAAGGCCAGCATGTCTCGCATCAGGCTCTTGTCGTTGTAGGGGGCAAGCAGAATCCACTTGCTGTCCTTGCCCATGCCCAGCAATGACACTTTCTTCCATGAGCCGCCCTCTTCAAGCGGACGGTCAATCGGGCGAAAGGAGTAGGGCTTCTTCAGACTTCTGTCGTAAGATGAATTGCCACGATAACGCAGGCCCACATAGCCGTCATACTCCACATGCTGACCCGGATGGGCCGTCGTGTCGGAGTAATTGAGCAGGCCGTCACCGTTGTGAATGATTTTCATCGTCGCCGTCACGCGGGTGGTGAGGTTCACCGTTTGGCCATTCGTTGATATCCACACGATGGGCAAGTTGGTGGAGTCCAGCTTCACCTTCTTGTTATAAGGCGCATAAGAGGGCAAGCCTTGAGCCAAGACTCCCATCAGCGAAATGAACGCCAGCAATATCAAGAATAACCGTCTCATATCAATAGGCAAAGATACAAAAAACATCCTGAATGCGGCTTACATCGCAAAAAAACAACGATAAAAGTACGCAATCAGGACGTTTGTACCTGGAATCAACCGGAAAAGCCGGCAATCAATTACTGAGGATGAAGTCGATGACGGCATTCACGTCGGCGATGTTCACCTCGCCGTCGCCGTTCACATCGTCCATCGCAGTGGCTGCAGCAGCATCGCTCAATATCACCCCGATGACGGCATTCACATCGGCAATGTTCACCTCGCCGTCGCCATTCACGTCACCCCTCACCGTCTCGTGATAAACGAAGCTGCGAATGTCGCAGTAGTCGGTATATTGGACGGTGCTGCCCGTAGCCAGCGTGTGATAAGCATAACGGGCACGGGCATAATACTGCTTGCCGTCAACCAGTTTGCCTGCGCCCTTGATGGAGCCCAAAGCGGGGGTTTCGAAAGTCCCCTCGAACGTACCCGAATAAGATGTGCGGGTCGGGAAGGACTCAGAAGTGCTGATCTGTACCCTCAACGAGGCGGCTCCCTCGACAGACACAAAACGCACCACATCGGCCGCATACAGCGCCACGCCATCCACAGCCGGCGTCATGAACACCGGAACGGGAGGAATGACCTCGACCGTAGTGAATGACGATACCGGAGTCACTACAGTGGCGCTTCCGTAGGTGGCTGTAACGCGAGCATAGTAGGTGGTGGCACCTGCAAACCTGTAGGCGGGCACCTGCCACTGCGCTTCGGCGGTGAGAATCGTGTCAGGGTTGTTCATGGACGCCGTGGTGGAAATCTCCAGCACATAGGCCGTACCCGGCGCACCTGCCGTCCACGTGATTGCTGGAGTCAAGGGCACCGACGTGGCTGCAGCAGCGGGCGAGGTGATACGCATCTGTCCCAGCGTGAAGCGACGCAAGTCACTGGCATTGTCCCACTGGTTGAGGCCTCGAGCCACCACGCGCCACCAGTAAGTGCCGCTGGTCAGGCCAGGCACCCTGGTCAATGGGCAGTCGGCCACATCGGTCTCGACCTGGGCCACCAGCGAGTCCATCTGCTCGTCGGCATAGACCTGCACCATATAGGTGGCCCCATCGCCTTGCCATTGCAGGAATGAGAGTTCGGAAACCTCGGCGCCGTCGTCAGGGTAGAGCAATACGGGCTTAGCGGCCTGAACGGGCTCCACCCCCGGTGTCACGGGAGCATACTCGTTCTCCCACCTGTCAAGAATGGTGACCGCATAGCGGTAGCCCTCACGCTTGCTGGCGGGCAGACTGTAGGACGTCCAATAGCTCACTGCCTCGATGTACTGCTGCTGACAATGGAAATCCTTGTCCTCCACCCCATCGGGGATGGTGTAAATGACATAGCGCACGTTGGGAATGCTGTCCCATGAGAGTTTGCCGTCACTGTAGTTGAGATTGGTCACAGTGTGATAGGTCTGATCAGGCCTGAGCCATGCGGGAGCAGGATTGAGGGCCACCGTCGAGTAGAGGCTGTCCTTGAGCCACGTGCGCAACTGGCGCACCTTGCCGTCGATGACTTCCTTCTTGTTGCGCCACGTGTTGTAGCGGAAGTAAACCATGCCCGGGTTGCCGCCGGCCTCCATGGCAGCACGCATCACGTGTCCCTGCTTGACAAACTCGGCCAGCGTCCAGCCCTCCTCGTCGGGAATCCACTGACTGATAAAGATGTGGCGGTTGAATCGGTCGGCAATCTTACCCCACCAGTTGGTGACACCGGTAAACGTGCCCGTCGTCTTCCAATAGACCTGCGGCGCCAGGAAATCGATCGTGCCGCGCGTCACCCACGCCATGGGGTCACTATAGATCTGGTTATACTGCCAGTCGCTGCCAGGGCTGGGATCGACACCATACTGGTCGGCCACGGCCTGAGAAGAACAGGCCACACCGGCCGGACCGATGCCGAAACGCACCCACGGCTTGGTCGCCTTGACCATGTCGTTCACGTCCTTGACCATCTGGTTGACGTTCTCGCGCCGCCAGTCGCCCTGTGACATCGTGCCACCATTGGCCCTGTAGGCATTATACAGGTCGGCGTCTAGCGAGAACGACGGATTGTCCTGGTTGTAGAAATAGTCGTCAAAGACCAGTCCATCAACGTCATATTTCACGAGAATGTCCTTGCACACGTCAACTACACGTTGCCGCACCTCGGGAATACCGGGGTTGAGCACGATCTCATAGTTGGTAGTCAGCAGCCACTCGGGATGCGTGTAGATGTAGTCAAGTTCGCTCTGGCCCCACTTGTTGTCGCCATGGCCATAGCGGTAGGGGTTGACCCAGGCATAAACCTCGATGCCGCGCTTGTGGGCCTCCTGGATGAGGTACTCAAACGGGTCGAACGCCGGAGCCACACCGCGAGTCCCCGAGACATAGCTCGACCACGGCTCATAGGCCGAATTATACATGGCGTCGCACATCGCCCTGACATGGAAATACACCACGTTCATGTGGTTGACACGCATCGTGTCGAGCATCTTGCGACAGGCATTCTGCATGATGGGTGTGTTGCTCGTCGTGATGGCGCCACTGGGCCAGTCGCTCAAGTAGGCCGTCATCCAGATGCCGCGCTGCTCACGTTTGGGGGCGGTGTCGCCTGCAGCGGTGACAAAACTGGCGGCCATCGCCGCCAGTAATGCTATCAGGATTAATCTTTGTTTCATAGCGTCAAATTGGACTAATTAGACAAATTGGGCCAATGAGTGATGCCATCAGAACAGGTTGGTCAGGCGCGGATTGATGCACACACCCAGGATCTTGTCCTTGTTGCCGTTGAAGTTATAGACCTTGCCGTCGGCAGGATTGAAGTAATACAAACCAGTGGTGTAGGTCTTCTCACTCGTTGCGGCACGGAAACCGAAGTAAACATAGTGCGTCTGGGCATCCACGGCCATCTGGGTGGTATAGACACCCTCGGCATCGGTCGTGTTGATGGGATCGGCCTCCATGGTGATGAAGTTGACATATTTGTCATAGGTCACCGTGGCATTCTCGGCCGGAATTTGATACTGGGTGAAGCCCACACCGGGTGTGGTGCCCTTGGTCATCCACACATACAGGTAGCCCAAGTCCTCATCGAGCGTGAATCCGCGCGGCTGAGTGGTCTCGAGCACGATGGGATGAGGAATGGGAATACCGGTTCCCGTCTTGCCGATATCGCTGGGCCTGAAGCGGTAGATACCGTTACCCGAATAGTTCTTGCCCCACCAGAACATACCGGTCTTGTCCAGGTACAATCCAGTGTGGATGGCACCGTAGGCAATACCCTGACCGTAGTAGCTCAACTGGTTGTTGACCACAAAGTAGCCGGCCGTGCTCGCGTAGTTGGTCTGCTCGGTCTCGCCACGGGTGGTCAGCGGAATGCGGCGGATACCCGTGTTGCGGTCGGTGTAATACAGGTTGGTGCCGTCGGTGCAACCCTGGAAGGGGTCGTTGAAGGCAGGACCGCCCACGTTGGTGATCATCACATTGGTGGTCAAGCCATCGGCACTCATGACGGTGATTTTGCCATCGCCCAGATTGCCGGCTTCATCGTTGATGTAGTAGTACTGCTTGCCGCAGTCCAGGATATAGACGTTATCCTGCTCGATGGTGGCGCTGTCGGTCACCGTCTTCTCGCAGGCAAACACCAGCGTGGTGGGCATGTTACCCGAGCTGACGCCCATGTCGAACGGCAGGTTCTTGGTGCCTGCAGGCAGCTGGCTCAGGTCCACCAGTTTCACGGCCATGATGTTGCCGCCCTGGGTCGCATAATAGAGCGTGGGGGCAGGAATCGATGAACCCACCTGAACGTTGACATAGCTGTCCTCGAGGCGGCGGTTCTCGCCGTTGATGTCAAACCAGGTCTGCAGCGTGATCTTCTGCGAACCGATGTTGCTGAAGGTCAACTTGCCGGGGTTGTCGATCGTGCCGTCGGCATGGCTGTAACCCTCGAAGGTGGAAATGATGTTACCATCCTTGTCACGGGTGCCGTCGGGGAAGGTCCACACATACTTGCACACCAGATTCTCGGGGTTGGGCAACTCGATGTCGAGTTTCACGTCCACGTCGTTGATGACCACGGGAGTGGCGCTCTGCTCGATAACGCTCAGCACTGGAGCGATATCATAAATCAGCAAGGGATAAGTGCGGCTGCCCACACCGTCAACCGTCAAGGTCACCTGATAGATGCCCGCCTTGTCATACTTGTGCGAAGGGTTCATTTCGGTTGACGAAGTGCCGTCGCCGAAGTCCCATGTCACCGCACCCGACTTGGAGGAAGTGTTGGTGAATTCAACGGTCGAAACCACATAGAAGTCCAGTCCGTAGCGGTCATCGTCCACCCTATAGGTGAAGTCAACATCCTTGGTGGGAAAGTTGTCATAGTCGGGAGTCTTGTCAACACACGACACAACGGTCATCACCATCAGAACTATGAATGCTATTATATTTAATGTTTTCATATTCATCATCAGTTAGTTAATTCCTAATTCCTAACTTCTAATTCCTAATTGAGTGTAACTTCCTTGTTGTCGGTAGTCACACCCACCTTGCCGTCGGTGTCATAGACGCGGAACTCGGGCTCCAGATAGTAGGTGCGGTTGAAATTCACCGTGTAAGCCTTATCGGCCGTGTTGTAGATCCACGACGTGAAAGGAATCGTCTCGATCAAGCTCTTGAAATAGGGCATGTACTGGCGACGCACCGTGGTGATCTTGCCGCCCGTGTCGTCGCTGTAGCGCGAGAACAGCCAGAAGGCCGACTTGTACACCGCTTGCACATTGGCTCCTGCCGGGGCTGCACTCTCCTCGGCAATCTCATGATAAACGGCAGTACCGTCCTCGGCCACTGTGATGTAGTAATAGTGGTCCACCTCGTCGGTGGTGAACCAGTTGTTGGACTTGTCGGCCGTAATCGTGTCGGTGGGGAAGTCAATGCCGTACTGGGCATTCAACTGCTCAAACAAGCCGATGGGAAAGTTGTAGTTGATATAGACGTTGCGCAGGTCGTTGTAATAGGTGCTGTCCTTGGTCAACGCATTCACCATATAGGTCGTGAACTCCTGCTGGAACGTCGAGGGATAATAACTGTCGAACTTCTCCTGGTCCCATTCGCTGGGATTCACCCAGGTCACCGGGGCCAGCGTGCGCGAAGTGGGGAAACTGTCGGCCAGGACATACTCATAACCGTCCCACTCAGCCTTGCTGTGGGCATAGGTGGCGACCATCTGGCTGGAACGCACCGTGTCGGTCAGGGAGTAGTTCTTGGTATAAGCGAGCGATGTCGTCAACTTGCTGGTCGCTGTAGCGGTCTGCTCTCGCTTAATGAGGCACCACACCTCGCTGTGGTCGATGGCTTTCTCGGCCGTGGTGTAGTATTTGCCCTTGAAGGTAGCATAGCGGCCGGCCTTGACCACCGTGGAGCCCTGTTCCCAGTCCACAGTGGGCAACACCTGTCCGAGTTCACCGTTGTCGGCAAACGGGTCATGTATCGCACACGAGGTCGCGAGCAGTGCCACCAGAGCTAATAAACCATATATTCTGTATCGTTTCATAATCTTCTTTCTTTTCTTTATAAGGTCCTTAAGGTCTTTAAAGTCCTTAATGTCACTATTCTTGGGTTAACGAGGTGACTTCACCATAGTTGTGGGCCCAAATCATGGGTTCCTGCAACCACTTGTAGTTCTTGTAGGCACCCAGGCGTTCGAGTTCGGCGCGGTTATACTTCTCCTCGGTCTCGGGGTCGTAGTTGATGCGCTGGATCCAGGTGTTCTCCTTCTGCTCCTCGGTCAGGCCGTCGATCCAGTAGGCAGCGTACAGGTTGTACGGTCGGCGCAGGGTCGGATAGACGATTTCCTGATTGTCGCCAATGCCGTAGTGGTTGCGGTTGTTACTGTAGTGGTAACGGCGCATGTCGGTCCACTGCTCGGGCTGCAGGTACATGGCGATGTACTTCTGCTGCATCAAGTCACTCAACGAGAATTCGCTGGGATTGAAGAACCAGTGCTTGTTGCCGCGATCGGTCACCTTGTGGGGCGACAACCTCGTGCCGTGATAGTACTCCTCGTTGTCGAGGAAGGCGTTCACCTGAGCAAACCAGTACTCGGCAGGCTCATAGCCGGGCTTGCCGCCGGCGACAGCGTTGCCGGGATACTTGTTGTCGGTGTTGGGGTTGTAATTCGGGTTGGGATAGTTACGCAGGAAGGCTGCCAGATGGCGCTGGATGTTCCATTGCGTAGCTTCCTTGGCCAACGCGCACGCCTCGGTCTTGTTTCCCATCCAGTACATGGCCTCGGCCTTGATGAAGTAGAGTTCCTCCATCGTGAAGATCGGGTTGTAGGAGTCGGCTGTGCCGGCATAAGCACCCATGTACAGGTTGGGATAATTGGCAATCTTGAAAGATGTACCCATACCGATGTTGTTCTCCAGATAACGCATCTTGATGCGCTCGTTGGTCGTCGATGCACTGGCGGGACCTGTGCGGGCAATCATCAGCAGGCCGCAGCGCGGGTCGTTGGCAAAGCCGTCATACGAACCCTCGCCGCCAAAGGTGCCGCTGGTCATCTCGTTATCGGGTTTGCTCAGGCCCAACAGGTCAACCATGAAGAACTTGCTCGGGATAGCGCTGCCCAAGAGGTTGCCGCGCGACTCCCACGAGTTGATGATGGGCTGAGCGACGCTCCACACGGCATTCTGCGTGCCAGTTCCGCCTTCCCAATAATAGCGGGGCTCGTTGCCGAACCATGCGTCGCGGCTGCCTTGATAGTCAAAGATGTCACCCTTGCGCCACTGGTTGATGGCAGCATCGGCGGCAGCGATAATCTGCTGACACATGGCGGGGCTGCGATCCACATTGGGGATATTGCGCAGCAGCAGACGGGCCTTGATGGCATAAACCAGACCTTTCCACTTCTCGAGGTCACCGGCATAGACGCGGTCCTCCTTGGCAGTCAACGGCTGGTTGTCGGGGTTATTGACAATTGCGGGATCCTCATACATGGCAATGAGGTCTTCACACTCCTGCATCATCCAAGCGTAAACCGAGGCTTGGGTATCATACTTGGGAGCGATGCTCTGGTAAGCCTCGCTTTGGGGGATGTCACCGAAGGCATCGGTCGTCAACTGGGTGGACATCAACTTAATGGTACGACCTATCAACTCATAGTTGGGCGAATTGATGGCCTTGGAATTGTTGATGAGGTTGACGGTGTTCTTGCCGATATCATAGAAGTGGCGGCGCCACATCGGGTGGCGGTTCATCGTCAGCATCTCCCACTCGCACTTGTAGCTGTAGGCACCCACCGAGCTCTTGCCGCCGGTGGTGAGCATCTGCGAGAAGTAGGCGTAGTATTCACTGTGGTCATAGACAATCTGCTGGGCATAGTAGATGACAACCGGCAGACCGTCCTTGGCATCAATGGCATGGGCCCTGTCGGGGTTGACGTTATCGTCGAGGATATCGTTACAGCTCACCGACACCAGGCCAACCAGCATTAACAATGCTAAAAACTTAATCTTTTTCATAGTGCGTTGGCCTTTTAGAATGTTGCTTTTAATGAGAAATTGAAACTGCGCGTGCTGGGCACGTTATAATTGTCGATGCCAGCACCGCCGGTACCACCTGCAGTCGATGCCAGTACAGCGGGGTCATTGCCGCGATACTTGGTCAGCAGGAACAAGTTGCGGGCAGTTGCCGTGAGCGACAAGCCCTTGATGGGCCAAGTGCGCTTGAAGTGATTGCCGAAGTCGTAGCTCAGCGTCACATAGCTCAAGCGGATATAGGAACCGTCCTCGATGAAGTTGGACGATACAGTCGAGTAGTAGGTGTTGATGAAATAGGAGTCAAGCACAATGGGCGTCGTGTTCTTGACATAGGTTGTCGTTCCGTCAGGACCGGGCACAGCCTGCACACCATTGATGATGTACTCGCGGTTGCGGTACTTGTCGTAGAGGCTGCTCATGCCGTTGGTGATCTGGCTGCGGCCAGTGACGTTGACCACATCACCGCCCTTGCGACCGTCGAACAGGAACGACAGCGTGGCGTTCTTGTAACGCAACGTGCTGCCCAAGCCCAGCAGCCAGTCGGGCTCACGGTTACCGATGTAAAGTCCCTTGGCGGCATTGATGATGGGATAACCGTTCTCGTCACAAATCACATGGCCATCCGGATCACGCACGTAATCCTTACCCGAGATACCTGTCGAGGATTCTCCCAGACGGGCTACAGGGAAGATGTCGCCATACTGGGTACCCTGAATCTCGGTGATGTCGTTGGGCAAGTAAAGTACCTTGCTGCGGTTGAACGAGAAGTTGGCAAACGCGCTCCACGAGAAGTCGGTGGCCTTGATGAGGTCCTGGTTCAACGAAATCTCCATACCGTGATTCTTCAGGCTACCCTCGTTGCGGGTCTGCAGGATGGTTCCCGAAGCCGGTGACACACGCACACTCACGATCTGGTTATCGACCGTGGTCGAGTAGTAGGCGATGTCCAGTCGGGTCCAGTTGTGGAAGAAGCGCAAGTCGGCGCCAATCTCCCACGACTTGGTCATCTCGGGCTCCAAATCGATAGCGCGTGACGTGGTGGGATCCACGCCATAGCCGCCATCGGGGAACAGGGTCCACTGCTTGTAGGTATCGGTGAACAGGTAACGGGGACTGTCCTTACCCACCTTGGCCCAGTTGCCGCGCAACTTGCCGTAGCTGAACCAGTCGTTGGTCAGATGGAACAACTCGCTGAAGATGACACCTGCAGTGACCGAGGGATAGAAGTAGTTGGTCTTGGAGGCCTGCTTGAAGGCCGATGAACCGTCCATACGGCCCGTTACCGACAACTGCGCCATGCCCTTGTAGTCGAAACGCAACTCGCTGAAGTGGCCATACTTGTTGTACTTCGAGTGATACAGCGTGGGATGGTTGCTGATGAGCAGGTCACCGTTAGTGAAATCGGTGTTGTTGAAGCTATAGAACTCACCGCCAAGCTGGAAGTGCTCGTTATAGATCGAGGATTCAAGGCCTTTGGTCTCCTTGAACTCGACACCGTAGAGGGCACTCACGGTATAATCCTCGGCAAAGGTGTGCTGGTAGGTGGCCAGCAGCTGCATATTCAGCAACGCACCGCGCGAGGGCTGGAAACTATAAGAACCATAACGGTCCTGCATGTCGCTGAGCTTGGTCTGCACATCCTCGGCAGTGGGATCCACCAGGTCACCGTCATAGATGCGGGGCACCGTATAGGAGTCATACATTGAGTAACTCTTGTCATAACCCATCTTGCCGGTGAACACCAGGTTCTTGATGGGCTCATAGCTGACCTGCCCGTTGATGACGAAGCGGTTGCCTTCGGTCTGGCTCCAGTCCATGTAGCGGCCGAAGTAGGGCGACACGGCGCCGTTGATGCGCTCGGTATCGAGCAAGTTCTCCCAGTGGTCATAGTAGGCCCACCAGTTGACGTGCCCCTCAAGGGTGCGGTAGTCGCTCATATCCTTGTTGATACCCCAGTTGTAGATGCTGGACATCGAGTTGCCGAAGCCACGCGACGTACGGTTCATGAAACTGGCGCTCAACTGCATCGTCACCTTGCTGCTGGGTTTATAGATGCCCTTGAGCAGGACATTGATCTGCTTGCGGTAGTCCTTGGGAACGATACCCTTGTTGTCGGTATAAGACACCGAAGCATAAGAAGAGAATTTCTCTGTTCCTCCGCTCACGCTCACGTCATACTTCTGCAGGATACCCGTCTTGAGGAAGTCCTTCAGGTTGTTATAATAGGTGTCATTCTCGCTCATGTAGGGGCCCCAGCCGCCGCTACCCATGTTCTCCTTGTACATACCCTTGGCACCGGGAATGAAGGTGCTCTGGATCTTGGGCAGACGGGCAGGGGTGTTGAGCTCAAGCGTTGCCGACGCCGTGACGGTGATTTCACCGTTGCGGCCACCGTTCTTGGTGGTGATCATGATGACACCGTTGGCACCTTCCTGACCATAGAGCGCCGACGCGGCAGCACCCTTAAGCACGGTGATGTTCTCGATGTCGTTGGGGTTGAGGTCGGCCAGGGTCGAGGCACCGCCCCTGATGGCCATACCGTCAACAATCATCAGCGGCTCGTTGCTCTGGGAGTTGTTCATCGACGAGATGGCACGGATGATGACCTGGGTCGAGGAGTTGGGCGAACTACCGCCGGTGCTTACCTGCAAACCGGCAATCTTGCCCTGCAGCGAGTTGGCGAAGTTGGTGGAACCGCCGGCGGTCACCGCCTCCTCGTCAAGGGTCTGAACAGCGAAGTTCAGTTTCTTTTTCTCCTGGGTCTGGCCCATGGCGGTCACCACGACCTCTCCCAGCACTTGAGCGTTGTCGTCAAGGGCGATGTTCACCACCGTTTGCCCCGGGGCAATCTTCACGCTCTTGGGATTCATGCCCACGTAACTCACGTCGAGCACGTCGCCGTCGCCTGCCTCAATCGAGAAACGGCCGTCGAAGTCGGTCGCCGTGCCGCGCGTCGTGCCGTGCACCTTGACCGACGCGCCGATAATCGGCTCGCCGTCGCTCGACTGCGTCACCACGCCTGTCACCACACGGGCTAGTCCCGGCAGCGACAAGAGGCTTAGGCAGAGTAGCAATAGTAACTGTTTTCTCATTCTCTAGTAGGTTTTATTGATTAGGTAATATTGAATATCACAGGTGATTTCGGAATGAATTACAAACATACACATTATTTTTCAATTATTAAAACCATTCCCCATTTTTAACACTCATAATTCAAATTATTTTGTATTTAACAACACTTTTTCAACTATTTTCACAGATTAAGCCAAAGGTATTTACCTCCTTGCGGATCAGTCGTACAATCCTCGTGCCCTCAGCATTGAGGATGAAGACCGAGACGCAGAAGGCGAAATGCTTGAAGTCCTGGCACACACCGAGGAAGTATGAGGGCAAGGCGTTGTCGAGCAGGAAGTCCTCGACCTCCCGCTTGACATCGCCGCCACACGAGCCGGTGTTGTACTGCAGCCCGCTGCCGTAGCACACCTCGGCATTGAACATCTGGCGAGGGTTTGACAAAGGTTTGCTTTCCGCACACCGCCACTGCGTGTCGACTAATGCTGCAAACTTTGCCGAACTAAAGGGTCGTCACTCTCGATGAGGTTGATGATGTGGTACGGCATGTTGTTATCGCTCCCCCATGGGATATAGGACAGCGATTTGTCGATGATAGTCGGCACGATGTCCACGTCTTCCTTGAACACTTTGCCACTATCCACTTGAAACGCCGCCGAAGCGTTCAAGTTGGGGATGGTTTCTACACTATTAAAATTTAACTCCATAATTCTGCGATTTTCTTACCGCAAAATTATGGAGTTGTGCTTGGTCTGTAAAAGACAGAGAATATATCACGAGGATTTCTTCATTTCACTTGCAATCCAGATAACCCATTCATCAATATTGTCGGTTAGTTTTGTTGGATATGGCAACGCTATACGTATGTCGGGGGCGATACCAGCCGTTCCTAAATTTTTCCCTTGAAAATAAGAAAGATTTCCGCAGGTCGGATAATAGAACCATATTTTACTATTTGGAAGCATTGCACCCAATTGGTTACCTGTTTCATTCGCCCCCCAAGTATTATCTTTACCATATATCTTTGTTCGTTCCGGATTGCAATAACGCTTTACAACTGTCACCAAAGTTTCTGCCGAACTTCCGGTTGATTTGTCAACAATAATAGCGGCTCGATGCGGAAGTTCAAAGTGTGGCATCTCCTTATCATCATCCTCATCATCTTCATTTGTTGGCACAAACTCATCGCTCGTTGTTTCACATTTGGTGATGAACGATGTAAGCCACTCGTTGTCGGGATGGTTCGTTTGTTGGCGTTTGAAAAAAGCAAGATTTGTCTTTGTGTTTCTGAACCAAATCGTATCTGGACTCACATTTTCCTTGTCAACCAATAATGGCACTACGGGCATCCATATTTCGTCGCTTCCCCCAGTGTTGCCTCTCACGTCAATTATCAGATTGTCACAGCCGGAGTTGAGATATTGTTCTACGGCTTTGGCTACCCACTCAAACGTAGGGTCTTTACCTTCGCACGAGGGTACACGGATTAACCAAGTATTTGTGTCAACCATACAAGAAACGGCTTTTGGAGCATACTCGAACAACTCGCGATAGCGAATGTGACTTTTGGGAAAATACACGTCCCAAAACATGGGGATGTCAACATGGTAGTGACCGTCAAACTTATCAAAGAACCAAAACGCATATTCACAAGCCGCTTGCTCAATCCCTATTTTCCCTTTCTTAAGGTTGCTCCGAATGGCAGACTTCATGCGTTTATACTCCTTGTTAAACCCATTATTGATAATATGTGGATAAGCCACATAATTTTCTTCCGTTGTTGACACAAGAAAATCAAAGTCTGCTACATTGATTTTTACGCTATCAGTTGGGTAGCCCAAAAGACTTTGACAAGTAATGACTATAAATAGTAGTGTGATTAGATGTTTCATAATCTTGAATATTTTTTGCGCTGCAAAAATACAACTATTATATGTATAATAGACGCACACTTTTAGGGTGAATGTTACATTTTGAGCCAAAAATAATTATAAGAACACTTCCAGGCCGTTGATCTCGAAGATGCAGCAGATGCGGGCCTGGCGTATCTGGTGCGAATCGAGCAGCTTGAACTGTTGGGTGCCCTGGTAGAAGTTGTAGCGCAGCGGGATGCAGTTGCGCCAGCACTGGATCTCCCCGCTCTTGGTCCAGAGCTTCAGGTCAACCGGGTCGCCGGCCTTGAGCATCCTGCGAAGGGTGCTGATGTGGATACTTTGTGCCATAGGTCTATTGGAATGAGGGGTCAAACTGCTCAGTGAAGATGCGGTCGTGATCCACTGACAGGTAGTCTGTCGGCAGATACGTCCGCCTGTCTTGGTACTGGTAGGTGAACTTCACGATGTTGAGTTCACCGTCCGCGTCGCTGATCTCGCAGGTCGGCTCGGTGATGAGCACAATCGGCATGGCTTGCGGAGTGTAGCCCTGCGAGAAGTCGGTGCGCTTGGTCGCCATGCGCACGTCATGCGAATAGAACAAGTGTGAGCGCGGTTTCATACTATGGCATCCTTTGCAATGCTATCACTAGGAGAGCAAAGAGAGCCTGGATTTCTCCAAGCTCTCTGATTAAGTCTTATTACCTATTTGGCGTTACTTGAAGAGGTAGGTCGTCACGCTCTCATGACCCAGGTAGAAAGTCTTGGCCTTGATGACCTGGGGCTGGTTCTTGACCGTCACGGGTCCAGTCCAACGGGGTGAATCGATGGTGGGTTCGCTGCCGTCGAGGGTGTAGGTTACCAGTTCGTCGGGGTACTGGGTGTTGATGAGCAATTGACCGTCAACCCACTTGATGCCCGGAGGTCCAACACGGAAGTTGTAGCCCATACCATGCAGCAGGGGCAACTCGCGGGTACCGATCTTGAGGTTATACTGGTGGCGGGCCTCGTTATAGGCCTTGACATCGGTCAGGTCCTTGCTCCACTCGGGCACCGAGGTCCATGCACGCTCGCTCACGCCCATCATCTTGGGCAACAGCAGATATTGCACCTCATCAAAGCTGCGCAACGTCTCGCCCCACAGCTGAGCTTGCACGCCGATGATGTTCTCGGGCTTCTCCAGTTTCACCTTACCGTCGCCGGCAGTGGTGATGTTGATGGGGGTGCCGTCAACAGCGGTGCGGGCAGTGGCATAGATGTTGGCGGGCAGTGCGCTCCAGGCGTCAAACTCATCGACCTTGCCGCCCCAGTGCAGACCTTGCTCGTTCTGGTGCCAGCTGTAGCCCATGTCCATATAGAAATTGGTCACATTCGACAGGATGACGGGGTAGCCGTCGTTAGCCAAGCGGTAAGGCACGTCGGCACGTGAGCCCACGGTGCTCCAGGCATTCACGCCAGCCACGCGGGGAGCAAGCACGGCATTGAACTCGGGCTTGTGGTCCAGAGCAACCTCTTGCCAACCCTCGATGCGGATTTTGCGAGCTTCGAGCAGGGCGCTGATGCGCTTGATGTAATACTCGCTCACCTCGTGCTGGGTCGTGAGATGCTCGCGTTGCATGAGCGCCTGCACGTCGGGACTCTTGGACCACGCGTTAGCAGGCACCTCGTCTCCACCCAGATGGACGATTTCGAGTTTCAAGCCAGCTTCCTTATACATCTGCTGCAACTCAGCGACCACGCGATCAATGAAGCGGTACACATCGTCACTGGCAACATTGAGGACATTGTCGTGGTAGCTCTGAGCCGAAGTATAGACACTCTCGTTCTTCTCGTCCCACAAGCGGAACTGCTCGGCAGTGGGGTTAGAGATGGCGCGGTTTTTCATCGCCACGATAGCGGCACGGGCATGACCGGGTGTCTCGATCTCGGGGATGATGCGGATGCCGCGCTGCCAAGCATAACGCAGCAGGTCGATGAACTCGGCACGGGTAATGAAGCCGTTGCCGCACTGCGACAGATCATCGGGATTACCGTTGCCGTCAAAAATCTGAGCCAGATGGCCCTTCTCGTCGAGGGTGGCACCGCGGCGCGAAGCGACCTGCGTCAGTTCCGGGAAACCGGGGATTTCCAATCGCCAAGCCTCATCGTCGGCAAAATGGAATTGGATGACATTGAACTTGTAGTAAGCCAGCAGGTCGATGAAACGTTTCATCTGCTCAGGATTCACGACATAGTTGCGGGCGATGTCGAGCATCACACCACGATAACCGAAGTCGGGCCAGTCGATGACGAAGCAATTCTGCAAGCGATGTCCCTTGCTGTGATCCAGGGCCGCAATCAGCGTCTTCACGCCATTGATGAGGGCAGCCTGAGTCCTGCCCAGAATGGTGATTTCTCCGTTGTGGACACGCAGGCTGTAGTACTCGCGGTTTTCACTCATTTTCTTGTCCAGCAACAGTCGGATGACGGTTTTCTGGCCACTGGTGGCGTAGATGCCGCGCTTTTGCAACTCATCGGTGAGCAGCGTCTTGGCACGACGATAGCCGCCCCACTGGAACCATTTGCCGGTCTTGATGGTCACGAGGCTGCCCACCGTGGTGAAACCGTCCTCGATGTCCACCTGCTTGGGCTTGGGGAAAATGTCATAGTCGTTGCCCGTGTAACCGTCGCCGAAGCCGTTGATGGCCTCGTTGTAGCTGTACATGTAGTTGCCGTCGGGGTAAGCCTTGTGGTCACGCCACTGGCCGGGCTTGTCGAGCGGGGCCCGGTTGATGTTCACGGCCAGCGGGTGAGTCATGTCACCGTTCAACACCACATGTCCGCCTGCGGGCATGTAATTCTTGTTGACGAGCGTGCCGCCCATCACCATGTCGATCACCAGCGAGTCGCCGGCAGCCAGGGACTTGTAATTGGCGTTGGGCCTGATGCGGTAATAGGTGGTGGAAATTTCTTCTACATCCACGGGGCAACCGGCAGGCAAGGTCACCGAGCGTGAGAACTGGTTGAAAAAGAATTGCCAGTCACTGCCCAAGGGCTGCTTGGACACATTCTTGATGACAAAACGCGAACTGTAGTTGCTCGCGGCAGTGTTGTTCTGCCCCATCTGCCAGTCCACGGCAATCGGTGACTGGGCGCCCATCGTCAGGGCGACGATGGCAAGGGCCAAAGTAGTCAATAGTTTGAATCTTTTCATTTCGATATATGGTTATGTTTAATTATCTGATCCAACAAGTTCTCACAGGAGTCTTCCAGCAGGTCGAGCACAAGTTCAAAACCCTCGCTGCCCTCATAGTAAGGGTCGGGCACATAGTCGTAGTTAGGGAACTGACGGATGTAGTCACCCATCATCAGCACCTTGTCCTGCTGCTCGATGGTCGCTGCCAGGCAACGCAGGTCATCGACGTTGGCGGCATCCATGCCGACAATCAGGTCAAAGTCCTCAAAATCAGATGCCTGCACCTTGCGGGCATGGTGAGTCAGCTCATAGCCACGAGGGCGGGCATGCACCCGCATGCGCTTGTCGGGCATGTCGCCGATATGCCAGCCTCCCGTGCCCGCCGAGTCGATGTAGAAGCGGTCACTCAACCCCCGCTCGTCCACCATGTGCTGCATCACCGCCTGGGCAGCCGGCGACCGGCAAATATTCCCCAGACAGACGAAAAGAACACCGTATTTTCTTGTTTCCTTCATTTTGAAGGTGCAATATTACAAAAAATGTGGCAAATTTGATGTGCTCAAGTGGGGTTTTTTCGTTATTTATTTATATCTTTGCTACCTCAAACAGAAAATGATTACCACCGCATGGTGGTCTCTATATAAATCTAGACAGATGAATCTGAACATCTTGCGCTTGCTGCCATTGCTGTTGCTGATGGGCCTGGCCCTGGCAAGCATCACCTCGTGCGGGCACGGCAGCAAGGAGCAACAAGATACCACGGCATGGGACTACAAGGCACCGCCGGCCATGCCCATCAACCGCAGCATCACCGGTGACAGCATGGGGCTGATTGCCGATGCTGAGATTCATCGTCTGCCCACCTACATCGAGCAACGTCCGCTCAAGGAAATCTTCAACGACACTAATGCGCTGCAGCTTGTCGCAGCCGAGAAGAACGGTTTCAAGCCCATCTCGAGCTTGAGCGATGCTTATCATATCGACAAGCCGTTGATCAGGATTTTCTCCTGCGACGCCTACATGCTCGACGACCTGAGTGCGTCGGTACCTTACCTCGTGCCCAAGGCGGCCCAGCTGCTCAAGGAAATCGGCTATGCCTTCCAGGACAGCGTGCGCAAGCGCGGCGGCAAGGCCTACCGCATCAAGGTGACCAGTGTGACGCGCACCGAATACAGCGTGTCTAAACTCATACGCCGCAACCGCGCCGCAACCGAGAATTCCTGCCACCGCTACGGCACCACAGTCGATATCAGTTGGGTGAAATTCGATTGCCTGGACCCGACGATGGTGGTTTCGCTCGAAGACTTGAAAAACATCCTCGCCGAGGTGGTTCAGGACTTCAGGCGGCAAGGCCGGTGCTACGCCATCTTTGAACGCAAGTCGGGATGCCTGCACATCACAGTGAGATAGAAACCATTTTAAATAATCTATAACAACCTAAAACCAATGACCTTACAACAGACGATAGCCGAGTACCTGAAATATACAGGACAAAAAGGCTTAGACATCAGCGCCGCACTCATCGACTGCGACGGCGTACTCTATGACTCAATGAAGTATCATACCCAGGCATGGGTGAAACTCATGAAGAAGAACGGCATCAAGTGCACCCGCGACGAGTTCTACGAACTGGAAGGCATGACGGGCAGCGAAATCATCAAGATGAAATTCAAACAGGGAGCCGGCAAGAACATCACCGACGACGAGGCTCGCGCACTGTACGGCGTGAAGACCCGCTACTTCACCGAACTGGGCGAAGCGCCCGTGATGCCCGGCGCCAAGCGCGTGCTTGAGACGCTCAAGGATGCCGACGTGGAACGCGTGCTGGTGACCGGCTCGCAGCAAGACGTCCTGCTGGAACGCATCGAGAAAGATTTCCCCGGACTCTTCGGTGAAGTGAAAGTCACGGGCCATGATGTACGCAAGGGCAAACCCAACCCCGAGCCCTTCTTGAAAGGCATGGCAAAGTCTGAAAAGAAGCCCAACCAGTGCATCGTCATCGAGAACGCCCCCCTGGGTGTGCAGGCCGCTCATGCTGCAGGCTGCTTCACCATCGGCGTGACCACGGGTCCCATCCCCGAGAAGGACTTGTACAAGGCTGGTGCCGACCTCGTTTACAAGAATATGGACGAACTGGCCGCCGCCCTGCCCTCGCTGCTCGTGGCGCTGTCTCTCGTCAAAGCGTAAACTTTTTCAACTACGAATTACGCGAATTATACAAATAATCTCTTTCAACAAGAATTTGTGCAATTGGCGTAATTCGTAGTTTAATTTATGCTAATGGGACAGAACCTCATTTTCACCAACGATGTCCTGGCAGCCATTAAACGGCTGGCGAACGGCGGCGATCACAACATGACCGTGTGGATTGCCGACGTGAATACGGCACGGCTCGTCAATCCTGCCCCACCCCGCCTCATCACCATCCCCGACGGCGACGAGAACAAAACGCTCGAGACTGTAAAGCACGTGTGGGACGAGATGGAGCGCATGGGCGTGACACGCAGGTCGCTGGCCATCAACTTGGGCGGCGGCATGGTGACCGACCTGGGCGGATGGGCCGCGGCGACATTCAAGCGTGGCATGAGGTTCATCAATGTGCCCACTACCCTGCTGGGGGCCGTCGATGCTGCCGTGGGCGGCAAGACGGGTTTCAATTACAACGGGCTGAAAAACGAGATCGGTGCCTTTGCCCCCGCCAGCGACGTAATTATCTCAACTCGATTCTTCGGCACCCTACCCTTGCAGGAAATGAAATCGGGCTTTGCCGAGGTCCTCAAGCACGCCATGCTCAGCGACCGCGACGAGTTCCTGCGTCTGCTTAACCATGATTTCCACACCCCAATCAACCACGATAACCTGCTGGAAAGACTGCGCCGCTCGGTACAGGTCAAAGTGGACATCGTTGCCAGCGACCCGAATGAACAGGGCAACCGCAAAGCCCTCAACCTGGGGCATACTGTCGGCCACGCCTTCGAGAGCCTGGCCATGAAACGCGGCAAGCCAGTGCCCCACGGCTATGCAGTGGCATGGGGCCTGGTGACCGAAGCCGTTCTCTCACATCTGCTATTGAAATTCCCCAGCGAGGATGTGCACCTGCTAGGCAGCTTCGTGCGCGACAACTACCGTGATTTCCCCTTCACCTGCGACGATTATGACGAACTGCTGGACCTGATGCGCCACGACAAGAAAAGCCGCAACGGCGAAATCACCTGCACCCTGCTGACATCGGTCGGCGACTACCACATCGACCAAACCGTCACCCCCGACGACCTCACTGCAGCCCTCGACATCCTGCGCGACCACCTCGGTCAATAATTAACCTGTGTCATAATTCTTACTTCCAACGCCAAAGGCGGGAGACGGCGTGGGTAATGGTGTGCAGATGAAGGTCTTTGCCCAGGACAACGAGCATTACAGCAAAGAGGATGAAAAGGATACCGACGATGAGGCGGGGCGTCAACATCTCACCGAATACCAGAACACCGATCGCCACAGCAGTCAACGGCTCCAACGCGCCCAAGATAGCAGTGGGTGTGGCGCCCACATGATGCACAGCAACCGTCATGAACACCAGCGACAGGATGGTAGGCACAATGCTCAGCCACACGGCAAACGACCATGCGCGCATCGACGGCAAAGCATGAAGATATAATTCAGGCGAGGTGAAGGAATAAAGTATCAGCGTGATCTCGCACACCAGCATCGCATAGAACGTGACCTTGAACGACGACATCTTGATGCTTGACTGGTTCACCACAATGATGTAGATGGCATAGGCCAAAGACGAAAGAATACACAAGACTATGCCAATCACGCTCAACGATACTCCCGACCCACCCTTGTAGAGCAAACCGATGCCAATGAGCGACAGGACGATGGCAATCACAGTCATCGCTGTAATGCGTTCCTTAAAGAATACAGCCATAATCACGGCCACCATCACAGGATAAACAAACAGGATGGTTGAGGCGATGCCGGCATCCATGAAGTGAAAACTCTGGTAATAGGTGATACTGGACGCAGCGAACAGGATGCCCAACGAGAACAACACCTTGAACTCATGGCGAGTGACTCTGAAATCGATGCGCTTAATCAGCATAATCACGGCCAACAGAATGACAGCCAGACCAAAACGATGGGCCAGCACGGTAGCAGTGTTCACCCCTTCTTCGTAGAGCGGCAAAGCGCCGAACGGGTTCGTGCCATAGCACACCGCCGACAGAATTGCACACAGGATTCCTATGGATTTGTTCTTTTTCACCTGTATTATGATTTAAAGTGATTGTTGATGACTAGCGCTTGAAGCGGCTCATCTCATACAAGGCGGGCAATGCCTGGCCGTTTGCGCTGTTGAACAGGCCGCGGTTCAGCCCCCAAGCGCTGTTTTCCCAACGGGTGCCGTAACGGTTCTCCTCGGGGTACCACCAGAAGAGTCCCGTCACATTGTCGTGGCGGTTCAATTCATTGACCAGCTGAGCCGTGAATTCGCGTTGCCCGTCGATAGTACCGGGCAGACAATGAGAAAAATCTTCCTCGCCGCGATTCACGCCGTCGTGCAGGTAGTAATAAGCGGCTTCGACAATCATCACGGGCTTGTCGGGGAAACGCTCTGCCAGACGGTCTAGCGTCAGACCCAGGTTGGGAATCGTGCCGTGCCACATGGGATAGTAACTCAAGCCGATGATGTCATAGTCCACGCCAGCCTCTTTCAAGCGGTCATAATAGTTGCGGGTCATATCCCACACGCCGGCCTTCTCGGTGTGGATGATGAGGCCAGCGCTGGGGCACACCTCGCGGCAAGCCTTACAACCAGCCTTAAGCAAACCGGTAAAGACATCCCAGTTGTCGGCCGTCATCGGGTCAACGCGTCCCACGGGCCAATCCATACCGAAGGTAATCTCATTGCCCACCTGAATCGTAGCGGGCACGACACCGGCGGCCTTCATGGCCATGAGACAATGACGTGTGTAACGGTAAATACTGTCGGCCAACTGTTTAGCATCCAGACCTTCCCAACGCTTGGGCGTGAATTGCTTGGCAGGATCGGCCCATGTGTCGCTGTAGTGGAAATCCAGCATCACCTCAAAACCGCGCGCCTTGATGGTCCTGCACAGGTCAATGACATAATCCAGATCCTGGCACACGCCCTCGTCATGATGCCTACCCGGAGCATTCTGCGGATCCACAAACAGGCGCACTCGCATCATGTTCCAACCCTGCTGGGCGAACAAGTCGTAGGGATCCACCGTCACGCCACAAGAATCCTTGTAAATCACACCATTGCGGGCATTGGACGTCATCATCGAGATGTCCCCACCCAACCACGTCTGTGCCAGTGACGGCAAGAAGGCCACTAACGTCAAAATCATCGTCACTAATACACGGTTAATCATATTATCTTGACTTATTTGGTTTAAATAATTTCTTGCAATGGCAAAAAGCGGATACAATGCCTTTTCAAGCAAGCCGGTCTGCGACCAGCACAAGGCCAAAGGACTGTGCAGACCTCTGGTCTGCGTCGCTTCATCGAATATCTGCTTTGTTTGGACGCTTCCAGAATATCCAAAAAATAAAAAGTGCCGATAATCAATGACTATCAGCACTCTTTGCGTTGTCGGGGTGACTAGATTCGAACTAGCGACCCCACGCCCCCCAGACGCGTACTCTAACCGGACTGAGCTACACCCCGAACGCACTTGCCGAAACGTAATTGTTTCGTAAAGCGGTGCAAAGGTAATATCGTTTCTGATACTGACCAAATTTTTTTGTGACTTTTTTTGTCACAAATTTATGATACATATTCCAAATCGCTGATAATCAATAAAATAGTAGAGACGCAAAATTTTGCGTCTCTATATTGTCCCAATTCAGTAATAAGGGATTTTCGATGGATGCTTTTACTCGGCCTTGCCGTCGCTACCCAGCACCTCGATGATTTTGTGCTTGTAGAGCTTGACCATCTCGTCACGAGCGGGACCGCAATACTTACGGGGGTCAAACTCGCCGGGCTTCTCGGCCAGCACCTTGCGCACGGCAGCGGTGAATGCCAGACGGCTGTCGCTGTCGATGTTGATCTTGCAAACGGCGCTCTTGGCAGCCTTGCGCAGCTGATCCTCGGGGATACCTACGGCATCGGGCAGGTTACCACCATGGGTGTTGATGATGTCAACATACTCCTGGGGAACGCTCGACGAACCGTGCAGCACCTTCTCTACCTCCTCGAGCACGTCAAATGCCAGGGGAGGAGGAACGAGCTTACCGGTCTTCGGGTCACGGGTGCACTGCTCGGGTTTGAACTTGTAAGCACCGTGGCTGGTGCCGATGCTGATGGCCAGCGAGTCACAGCCAGTGCGGGTGGCGAAGTCGATCACCTCCTCGGGCTTGGTGTAGTGCGATTCCTCGGCTACAACGTCATCCTCAACGCCGGCGAGAACGCCCAGCTCGGCCTCAACAGTAACGTCATACTGGTGGGCATATTCCACGACCTTCTTGGTCAGGGCGATGTTCTCCTCATAGGGGAGCGACGAACCGTCGATCATTACCGACGAAAAACCGAAGTCTACACACGACTTGCACAATTCAAAGGTGTCACCATGGTCAAGATGGAGGCAAATCTGGGGATGCTCCCAGCCCAACTCCTTGGCATACTCCACAGCACCCTCGGCCATGTAACGCAGCAGCGTCTGGTTGGCATACTTGCGGGCACCGCTCGATACCTGCAGGATAACGGGCGACTTGGTTTCGGCACAAGCCTTGATGATGGCCTGCAACTGCTCCATGTTGTTGAAGTTGAATGCGGGGATGGCATAGCCGCCATCGATTGCCTTAGCAAACATCTCGCGAGTGTTCACGAGACCTAAATCCTTGTAATTTACCATAATTCAGAATTAAAAATATTGGGTCAAAACGATGTTATTATTTTGCTGCAAAGATAAGTGTTTTTTACGGGTGAGCAAAGTCCATCAGAGTTTTTTTTCAACTATTTGCCAGTAATCCCGGCCCAAACTCAAGGTTTAAACTACAATCTATCATAAAAGATTACCAAAAACAATCACATTCAAGATAAAAAAAGTGTTTTCCTTTGATTGTTTCGGTTTTTTGTCTATATTTGCGACAACAAATTGACTGGTGTTTCAGGATAGATAAACAACATTGTTCTAACCGTATATATTAACTTAACATTTCAACTGCATTATGAAGAAACTATTACTGATCGCTGCAATGGCAGCACTGGCCCTCGGAGCTAGCGCCGACGGCTACAAGATTGAACAGGTTTGGAACCTGCAGAATCCTCAGGCAGTGACCGGCTTGGGCTGTTTGGAGATTCGCCAAGGTTTCGGTATGGACGGCAAGTTCTATGTGAACAGCAAGAAAATGGTTGTTGACACGATTGATGGAGTGCCCACAGTCACCACAGCACCTGTGATTTATGAGATTGACCAAAACGGATTGACTGGAGTAACTTTCCCCGGTGGCAAGAACTGCGGTATCAGCCGTGACGATGCCGGCAACATCATTGTCAGCTTGACACAATTCCCCAACTCATGGAGCGAAGGCCTTCGTGTCATCAATCCCAACACTGGCGAGTACATCGATTTGGAGATTCCAGAAGATGCAGCCATCATGGGCCGTTGTGACTTCCTGAGTTTTGCCAAGGGCAACCTCATGGAAGACGGAGAAATCTGGTTAAATGGCGCAAATCAGGGAAGCTCATTCTCACATATTGCCGTCGCTGGCGGTGAAATTGATGCCGACAACTGCTATTATATGGTGGGTGACGGCCTTCAGACGTCTAGTAGCGTGGTCATCAATCCTTACACCGACATCAACGGTGATGACGCGCTGTTATACTGGTCCAGGAATGGCAATCCCGAGAAATTGTCATATGTTGACAATCAATTCACCCGCACAACCCTAAACCTCGTGAACCGTGCCAACACCAATGGCATGTTCCCCCTGGTTTGGGACGGCAAAGAGTTCTTCATCTACTCCACCAAAGACGGGACTACACACTACTTAGATGGCTTTGCCATCGCCGAATCGGGCGGTGAGCCTATCGTAGATATTCCCAAAACAACTACAACAAACAATGGTTTCCAGAGCCAGTGGCTGAATGCCGAGGTCGATGAGGATGGTGTCACCATCTATCAATACTACCCCGGCAACAATGCCGGTCACTTCACCGTATGGCGCCTGACCAAGGATGAGCCCGCTCCCGAATATCCTCCTGTTTACATCCTGGGCGAGGTGAACGATCAGAGCTGGGCGCCCAATGCCGGCACCCTGATGGACTATGACGCCGAGAACAATGTTTACACCGCTACTGTCACCCTTGACGGTCGTGGCGAGAACAACGAGAACTACTTCAGCTTCACCACCGAGCTCGCCAATGACAACGACGAGGGCGGCTGGGCCTACATCGAGCAATTCCGCTTCGGTGCCGTCAGTGAGGGCGACTTCTGGTACAGCGACCCGATGGCTGAATGGCCCCTGGAGCTCACCGACGAGAACGGCCAGGCCTTCCGTGCCGAGGCTGGCGAGTATGAGCTGACTCTTGACAAGGAGAACATGAAGCTCTACATCAAGAAAGTGGGCCAGACATTGAAACGTGGCGACGTGAACGGCGACGGTACTGTCAACATCACCGACGTGACCATCCTGATCAATGCCGTGATGAGCGAGGACTTCACCAACATCTATCTGAGCAATGCTGATGTTGATGACAGCGGCAACCACAACATCACCGATGTAACCCTCCTGATCACTTCGGTAATGGGCAACTGATTGCTGAACTGAAACCAATTATCATCCAGGCAGGATCCATCCCGACAAGGGGAAAAGGGTCCTGCCCTGTTTTTTGCCCGTTTTAGCGGTCGAGGCCAGAAATTAGCGGACGGTTTATTGCTGTTCCCGAGAAATATGGTTATCTTTGCGCTCACAATTTTAGCCGCATTGTATAACAAACTTAAAATACCAAGCCGTGTCAGCAATCAATAAATGGCGCATCGAGGATAGCGCCGAACTTTACAACATCGGAGGCTGGGGCCTCAAGTACTTCTCCATCAACGAGAACGGCCATGTCACCGTCACGCCCAAGAGTTCTTGTGTGCCCGTTGACCTGGCAGACGTGATGGACGAGCTGCATTCCCGCAAAGTGACCGCCCCCGTGCTGTTGCGTTTCCCCGACATCCTTGACAACCGCATCGACAAGATTTCCAGTTGTTTCAAGAAAGCCGCCAAGGAGTATGAGTACCAGGGCGCCAATTTCATCGTCTATCCTATTAAGGTGAACCAGATGAGACAGGTCGTGGAGGAGATTATCGGGCACGGCAAGAAATTCAACATCGGTCTGGAAGCCGGCAGCAAGCCCGAGTTGCATGCTGTGCTGGCCAGCAACATGACCGACCTGAACGCCAATCCCGTCATCATCTGCAACGGCTACAAGGACGAGGGCTACATCGAGCTGGCACTGCTGGCCCAGAAGATGGGACGTCGCATCTTTGTCGTTGTCGAGAAACTCAGTGAGCTGGAACTCATCGACCGCGTGGCTCAGCGCTTGCACATCAGGCCCAACATCGGTTTCCGCATCAAGCTGTCGAGTAGCGGCAGCGGCAAGTGGGAAGAAAGTGGCGGCGACAGCAGCAAGTTCGGACTGAACACGAGCGAACTGTTCAGCGCCATTGATTACATGCACGAGCACAAACTCGATGATTGCCTCAAGCTCATCCACTTCCACATCGGCAGCCAAGTCACCAAGATCCGTCGCATCAAGAATGCCCTGCGCGAGGCGGCGCAGTTCTACGTCCAACTCGCCAAGTTGGGCTTCGAGGTGGAGTACGTTGACATCGGTGGCGGCCTGGGTGTGGACTATGACGGCACGCGTTCCAGCGGCAGTGGCCACTCGATGAACTACAGCATCCAGGAGTATGTCAACGACGCGGTCTATACCCTCGTGGACGCCAGCAACAAGAACGGCCTCAAGCATCCCAACATCATCAACGAGAGCGGTCGATCCCTGACGGCCCATCACTCGGTGCTCGTCGTGGATGTGCTCGAGACCACCACACTGCCCGAGTGGGACGACAAGGTGGATACCGTCAGCGAGAACGATGACGAACTGGTGCGCGACATCTACGAGATCTGGGACAAAATCAACCAGGCACGACTGCTCGAGGACTGGCACGACGCGCTGCAAATCCGTGACGAGGCCCTGGACCGCTTCTCACTGGGATTGATTGACCTGCGCACACGCGCCATGGTCGAGAAACTCTTCTGGTCCATCGCCCGCGACGTGGACAACATCGTGCGCAACATGAAGCATGCCCCCGACGAGCTGCGCTCGGTGAGCCGCATGCTGCCCGACAAATACTTCTGCAACTTCTCGTTGTTCCAGTCGTTGCCCGATGCCTGGGCCATCGACCAGGTGTTCCCCGTGATACCCATCGACCGACTGACGGAGCGCCCCACCCGCTTTGCTACACTGCAGGACATGACCTGTGACAGTGACGGCAAGTTGACCAACTTCATCTCGTCACAGGGTGTTGCCCACTCGCTGCCTGTCCACAAACTCAAGCCCGGCCAGCACTACTACCTGGGCATCTTCCTCGTGGGCGCCTATCAGGAAATCCTGGGCGACATGCACAACCTGTTCGGTGACACCAATGCGGTGCACATCAACGTCTTCAAGGACCACTACGAGATTGACCAGGTGATTGACGGCGAGACCGTGGCCGAGGTGCTCGACTACGTCGAGTTCAACCCCAAGCAGCTCGTGCGCAACGTCGAGACCTGGGTGAGCGAGTCGATTCGCTCGGGCAAGATCACCAGCGAGGAAGGCAACGAGTTCGTCCGCAACTTCCGCAGCGGCCTCTACGGTTACACCTATCTCGAGAAGTAACTTCTAGAAAATCTAGATATTCTAGAATCTCTAGAACTATAATGCGCTATTTTATCAGGCTTGGCTACAAGGGAGCGGCCTACCACGGATGGCAGGTGCAGCCCCACGACACCTCGGTGCAACAGGTCATCGAGGAGGCCATGGCTACGCTGCTGCGGGTTCCAACGCCCGTGACGGGCGCTGGCCGCACCGACGCCGGCGTGAATGCCCGCCTGATGGTGGCCCACTTTGATTCAGAGCCGCCCATTGCCGACCTTGGCCGCCTGGTCCACAGCCTCAACGCCCTGCTGCCGCCCGACATCGCCATCTACGGCATATCGCCCGTCCAGAACGATGCCCATGCCCGCTTCGATGCCACCAACCGCACCTATAAATACTTCGCTGTCACTCACAAAGACCCGTTCCGCTACCCGTTGAGCTGGAAATGTCCGCCTGACCTCGACTTCGACTTGATGAACGAGGCTGCTGCCCGTCTGCTGGATTATACCGACTTCACCTCGTTCTCCAAGCTGCACACCGATGTCAAGACCAACAATTGCCGCGTCACCCTTGCCCGATGGGCCCGCGAGGATGGGCAGTGGGTGTTCACCATCACCGCCGACCGCTTCTTGCGCAATATGGTGCGCGCCATCGTCGGCACCCTCGTCGAGGTGGGTCGCCACAAGATGACCGTCGAAGAATTCTGCCAGGTGATTGAACGCAAAGACCGCTGCGCCGCCGGCACCTCGATGCCCGGCCACGCCCTCTTCCTGTGGGACATCAACTACCCCTACCCCTACTAGAACAACTAGATTATCTTGAGCATCCAGATTTTCAGGACAATAAAAAATTCTTGTTCAAAGGCTTGCCAGTTCGGGGAAAAGTATTACCTTTGCACCCGCATTAGTGCCCGCGGGGCTTAGGAAAGTGCCTGACAGATGAGTCTAGCCGCCTCAGGGACAGTTATTTAAACTACAAGATTAAACAAATGTACGCAATTGTAGAGATTCAGGGACAGCAGTTCCGTGTCGAGACCGGCAAGAAGTTGTATGTCCACTACCTCGGCGACGAGCGCAAGGAAGGTGACTCTGTAGAGTTCGACCGCGTCCTTCTCGTGGATGCCGACGGTGCCGTTAAGGTTGGCGCACCTACCGTCGAAGGTGCAAAGGTTGTTTGCGAGGTAAAGACTCCCCTCGTGAAAGGTGAACACATCATCGTTTTCAAGAAGAAACGTCGCAAAGGCTATCGCCGCTTGAACGGCCATCGCCAGCAGTTCACTCAGCTTGAGATTAAAGAAGTCGTTGCTTAATTAACCATTAAAAAATCACAACTCTAGATTATGGCACATAAAAAAGGTGTCGGCAGTTCTAAGAACGGCCGCGAGAGCGAAAGCAAACGCCTCGGCGTGAAGATTTTTGGTGGTCAGTTTGCCAAGGCCGGTAACATCATCCGCCGTCAGCGCGGAACTCAGCATCGTCCCGGCGTTAATGTTGGCATGGGCAAGGACCACACTCTGTATGCTCTGGTTGACGGCACTGTAGAGTTCCAGCACCGCGCTGGTCACACCTACATCAACGTGATCCAGGAGACTCCCAAGGAGGAACAGAACTAAGGAACAAATCCCAACCCTAAGGGAATGAGGGTGAGCACCATGATGGTGCCCACCCTTGTTTTTTTGACGCTTTTTTTGGTAGTTCTTCCAAAATTTCTTATCTTTGCCCATGACATTCAGGATGAGCGTCACTACGAATGACATTTCTACTCGTAATAACAATAACTCTTAAAACAGATCTAATTATGAAAACGAAAGCTATTAAGACATTACTGGTTGCCGCCATCACCATGGCAGCGATGAGCGTGCCCGGAACGGCCAATGCCCAGCTGGGCGGTTTGATCAACAAGGCCAAGAAGAAAGCCGAGCAAGTCGTAGACAAGAAGAAAGAGGATGTCAAGAAGGAAGCCAAAAAGGCCAAAGAAGAGGCCAAGATGAGTGCCCTCGAGACCCAACGGCCTCCCCTGCCCTGGGTCATGGCCCAAGACGGCACGTACAACGGCATCGGCATGGAGGAGTTTGTGGATCGCATGGCCGAGATGGACATCACCGAGGACGGCCTGAGAGAACTCAGGAGCCAGATGGATGCCCGCTTCAAGCACAACCACATCCTCGACAAAATCAACTCTGGACCAGATTATGACGTAAAACTCTGGGAAAGCATCCAGAAAGAGAATGAACGCTATTGGCAATTCTATGATAAAATCAGTTCCTGGACCCTCGTCTTGATCAACAGTACGAAAGTCACCGAAGATGCTGATGGCGCTGTGAGCGTTTCAACCAAAGGGAGCCTGATGACGGCAAACAAGTACCGTGCAAAAGGTTCGGTTCAAGGCATCACCCTCGTGAGTCGTAATGGCAAATATGTCTTCGCCACTCTCGGCGGACAAGGTTCCTACCTGAATGCTGCAGATCTGGAAGGTGCCAAAAAATGTGCAAAGCAGATGCATCTGTTCCAGATTTTCACCAAGGACACCCCTCAATTGTGGGACGAAGTTGGCGAGAAGTACAGTAATACTCAAAAATACATGTACTACAATCAAAATGTATATGCCAATGCAGCAGATCAAGCCATCGCTCAGAACAGTCCCGAAAACATCGATTACAAGCCTATGCCCAAGGCTGGCTCCATGCAAGCCAAGTTCAAATCCGAGGCCCTTGCCATCGCCAAGGCCGATGACCCCAAAGTCATTGATATCGTTATCACCAGCGACGACTGGGATGTGGTAATGAAGGGCCTTGTTCCCGAGCGCCGCAACATCTACGGCTACTATATCACCCAAGACGAACTCGGCAAGAAGTGCGCAGAGCGCGTTTGGACCCAGAAATATCAGGGCAACGGCAATTATGGTAAACTGAAAGCCGGCGGTGTGGGCGTTTCCTCTGACTTCTATGTGAAGTAGAATATAGTCACTATAGATACTATAGTCACTATAGATACTATAAAGGCTATGGGGATGAATCCTCTATAGCCTCTCTTTTTTAGAACTCCTCGGCCTCGACGTCGATGACGTGCGGAGCACTGGCGTTGTAATGCTGATTGGTGAGGTCGAATTCCTCGCCCTCCTCGGGGCCGAACCACTCACGCAGACGTTCACGGGCTTTGCGCTCAATCTCGGGCGTGATGTACTGCTTCATCTTGAACAAGGCCCACGCCAGGGCAGCAAGATCGTCGGTGAAACCGAGGCCCAGAATGGCATCGGGGATGAAATCCAGCGGCAGGATGAAATAACCCAGAGCGCCCAATATCTTGAGTTTCATGCTCGATGGAACTGCCGGATCACGAGCCACATAGTAGAGCACGAGCACATAATAGACTGCTTTGCGACCAGCCTTTCGGGCCACCTTCTTGAGTTTCCTCCACAACCTGCTGTCGTTGAAGTACTGGGCGTAATCGTCAAGGTTGATGTTGTTGTTAGCCATCTCTTGCATCATGAATTAGTTATACTGCAACATGACACGGCAAATCGCGTGCCAAATGAGCACCCGATGAAGCAATTCTTCAAAAAAACAAGGAATTAAACAGCTGAGAGCTAATAGCTAAATGCTAAGAAAATCACTGCTCGCGCATCGTGACCTTGACCTTGGCGATGCGGTACTTGATGACCTTGATAACCGTGAAAGTGAATCGGCCGTACTCGACCACCTCTTTCTCCTTGAGGAACTCGCCCTTGAGGTCAAGCAGGAATCCGGCGATGGTCTCGGCCTCCTCGGCATGCTCGCCCAACTCCTCCTCATCGATGTCAAGCACGCGGGCAAAATCGCTCAACAGCGTCTTGCCGTCAAACACCCAAGTGTCCTTGCTGATGCGGTTATAGAACTTCTCCTCGGTATCATACTCGTCGTTGATTTCGCCAACGATTTCTTCAAGCACGTCCTCGAGGGTGGCGATGCCCTGGGTACAACCGTACTCGTCAACGATGATAGCCATGTGCATCTTCTTGCGGCGGAAATCTTCGAGCAAGTCGTCGAGCATACGCGTCTCGGGCACAAAATAGGCAGGACGCATGAGTTTCTGCCACTTGAACGAGGCTCCGCGGTTGCCGATATAAGGCAGCAGGTCCTTGGCATAGAGGATGCCCTTGATGTTGTCGGGGGTTTCCTCATAGACCGGCATGCGTGAGTATCCCGTCTCGATGACCTTAGCGACGACCTCGTCGAAGGTGTCATCCTGATCGATGTCCACCACATCGACGCGGGGACGCATGATGTCGCTCACAGTCTTGTCGCCAAAAGAGAGAATGCCCTCGAGCAACTCCTTCTCGTCGGGGTTCTTGACCTCGCTCACCTCCAGTGCTCGCGTGAGGTCATCGACCGACAGTTCCTCGGTCTGAGCGGGAACGACCTTGTTGACGATGCGCGTGCTGCGCACCAGCAAGGCAGTAATCGGGGTAAACAACTTGACGGCAGCCTTGAGGGGCGCCGATGCCATAGCAGCAAACTTGACGCTGAAGTTGGTGGCATACAGCTTGGGGATCACCTCGCCGAAGAGCAAGATGAGGAAAGTCAAAATGATTGTCTGGACAATGAAACTGACCACACCACTGTGGAAATTGAAAATCTGGTTCATCGCGAAGTTCAGCACGATGGCAATCATGACGTTGACCAGATTGTTGCCCACCAGAATGGTCGCAAGGAGCTTCTCGGGGTTGGCAAGCAACTCCTTCACGCGTTCGCGACGATGCGTGTCCTCGATGTCATCCACATCGTCGGGGCGCAACGAGAAATAGGCAATCTCGCTGCCCGAGTTGAATGCCGAGAGGAACAATCCTAATACGGCGACTATGATGGCGATGATGCTACCCGCTGTGGGCGCGTTGAAAGTAACAAGCGGATGTCCGCTCACTGAACAAAGTACCGATAATAGGCACGATAACGGGTCAGGGTCCAAAATAAATGTTGTATTGTTGAATAATGCGACAAAGATACACCAATTTTATTATCTACACAACAAGTGACAAAACTATTCTTGCAAAAACAAGTTCATCGATATTTTTAGCCATATTGGTAATAAAGAAAACAATAAGTACAATAAATACAAATCGGTCAAGTCAAGCCTATTGTGTTTATTGTACTTATCGTTTTCTGTTCAGCTTGTGCGTGAGGTCACTGCATGGGCTCGACGGTGTAGCCACGGTTGCGCAGCAGTTGCAGCAGGCCCTGGTCACCGGGAAGGTGGCCGGCACCCACACACACCAGAGCAGCACGCTCGGGCATCATCTTGTGAAGTTTCTCGGCCCAACTGCGATTGCGGTCATAGATGAGCGCTTCCATCTCCTCGGCATTCTCACCACCGAGCTCGGGATCAGTGAAAACCGCCTCGATCCGATTGAGGTCTTGGGCCATATAGGCCTCGACAAGCGCCGAGGACTGTACCGTGAAAAGATCATCCTTCTTGCATGCCTCGAGCAAGCCTTCGGCCTGTTCAGTCAACGGTCCATTGAAGAGCAATTCGATCTGTTCCTCGATGGTTTCCAGACCAATAGACGGGCGTCCCATCTCGTTGGCAGCGGTCTGAACAGCCAAATCAATGAGTTCGTTCTGGTTGAAGTTGGGGAAATACTTCACCGCTTGCATGGCCTGCATCTGCACACTGATGGCATTGGGCTTGAGCATATTCATCTGACTGAGCTTCACGCCCATCGCCCCGAAGTACTTATCGAACACTTGCTCAACGATGGCAAGATCCTCGGGCGAGAACAGTTTATCAAGCGTGCTGTCGAGTGGCGCGATCATGGCCTGTGCCATCTTGGCTTGAGCCTCAGCACTCATCATGCTCTCCTTCTCTATCTCACCCACAACAACATCACACCCTTCAAGTGCCTGTTGCATACCGGGAATCTTCTCCATCATCGATGCGGGGGCAAAATGATAGGTGCCCATGATGTAGCTGGGACGACTCAGCCCGTTACCGCTTACTTTCCACAAGAGTTGAGCCTGTGATGCAAATGCGAGCATCATCAAGGCAAAAAGCAAAAAGATCTTTTTCATAATCGCTAGGTTTAAGTAGTTTTCATTTACAAAAATACAATACATTATCCTCACTGCATCAAGAAAAGACGAGAAAAACGGCTAAAAACCACAAAAAACTCATTTTCCGTAAAAAAATTGGACACCTGCCTGCCTCTGCTTCAATGCCTCAAGCCGGCCAACCATTAAAAAAACGCCACGCGACACCATACTCTCGGATTATATTATTAATTTTGCCACGTCAGCTTGCTGCTCTCGGTTCGACCTGCAGCACCGGCGCCGAAAGAATGCTGGCAAGTTGACCTTCTGTTCATCCTCTTGCTGTCCAGATCGTTATGAAAACCATCCAATCGTGTGCTGCAGTATTTTAGGAATCATGAGTTCGAAATCGCCTATCGTCAACTTTGTGTCAAAAGTGTGGGGAAACCGGATTTTCCTGACGCTCCTCGTGTTCAACATCCTGTGCAACAGCACGGCCATAGCGGTATATCACGATGCATGGTCAATATTCATGATCCTGTGCATCTCGGCCTTAGCGGCCACCATTGAGTCTTTGATCTGCCGCATGTTCGGCAACAAGACGTTGCGCAAATGCGTGCTGGGGATTTTCCTGTTCCTGCACCTGTGGATTGCCATCGTCGACATCTTCCTGATCGTCAACTTCAACTTGATATTCACCCACGATTCCATTGGCATCATGGCCGAAACAACAGCCGAGGAAATCAGGTCGTTCTTTGCGACTTATCTGACCATCCCTAACATCCTGATGCTCCTCGGAGTCATTCTTTTCGTCATCGGGGCGGCCATCTGGATTGCACGCAAGCTGGTCGGCAACAAGGTGATGGCCTTCATATCAATGATTCTTGCTGTACTCGGTGCTTCAATCTATCTGTTCATGATTTATAACCACACCGCCAATGGCGAGGGCGGCGCATCGGTGTCACAACTGCACTCGTTCACTCGAACGGGCTATGCATTCATGAGTGCCAAGAGCACCTATCAGAACATACAGCACATGCGCGAAGTCAATCGCGGTGTCAACGCCAGTCTGAAGCAGGAAGATGCCCCCACAGTCATCGTGATCATCGGCGAGAGTTTCAGCCGCTACCATTCTTCACTTTATGGTTACTCCAAGCCGACAAATCCCTTGCTGGCGACGAGAGCCAATGACAGTACTCTGGTGGTGTTCGACAATGTGGTGTCGGGCAGCGATCACACCGGCGTGGTGCTGAAGAATGTGTTCCGGACAATCGGCTCCAGCGAGCCTAACGCCAACGAGGTGCTCTTCCCCGCTGTGTTCAAGAAAGCCGGTTACAAGACCGCTTTACTTGACAACCAGTACTTTGTGAACAAGGGTTTCTCGTGGATCACCGACGGCGGTTTGTCGGACCTCATGTTTGACTATCGCAATCCCGAGACGGTGGGCCATGACATCAACCTGATTCCATTGATTCCTGATTTCGCCGATCCCCAGATGATCTTGCTGCATCTGTTCGGCCAGCATTTCACCTACGACACCCGCTATCCGCAGGATTTCAAACACTTCAAGGCCACCGACTACAGCAATGACTTGAACGAGGAAGAACGCGAAGTGATTGCCCACTACGACAACGCCACGCTCTACAACGATTTTATCGTTGACAGCATCATCAAGAAATATGAGGACAAGAACTGCCTGGTCATCTATTTCTCGGATCACGGCGAGGAAATCTATGAGATCGACGACTTCATGGGGCACGGCAATGCGGCCCAGAGGCCTACCATCGATTACCAGATCAAGGTGCCGTTCATGATCTGGACTTCAAACTCTTTCCAGGCAAAGTACCCTGACATCGTCGCGCGAATCAAGGCCTCAAAGCACAAGCCTATCATCACCGATGACTTTCCTCACTTCCTGTTTGACGCCGCAGGCATTGAGACGAAGTATTTCTGCCCTGAGCTGAGTTTCATCAACGACAAGTATCAGACGTCCAAACCGAGAATCGTTCTCGGTGATATCGACTACGATAAATACAGGCCTGATCCTGGGTTCAAACCCAGATACTGATAACTGATTCTGGTGAAAATCCCACAAAATGATGATGCAATGCGCAAAAAATGACCTATTTTAGCGATTGTACACCCTCATGAGCAGCAGTAATTTTGCAGCATGAGAAAGTGAATTAGTTATTAGTTGATTCTAAAAAAGTGAGTAAACAGATAAAATGCCGCACCGATGAGATATCGATGCGGCTTTTTAGTTTCAGTCTTAGACGTTAGACTTTAGTTTTTATCTTTGGGGTCCAACCATACGGGCTCCTCGACCTTGAGACGGTCGCCGCCGTTGGGACCCTTGATGAGCATGTCATAGTACTCCTGAGTGTAACCGGGCCAGTTGGGCGATACGGGCGTGCCAGCCTCGTTGCGCTGGAACTTGCCGTCCTTCTCCTTCTTCACGTTACCGTCGAGATACTTCACGAAGAGGTACTCACCCAGCTTCTTGTAGCGAGCCGTGGCATCCTGACCGGCATTGACCGAGTAGTTGGTCAGCAGGCGGACAGCAGCATCGCGGTCGGTGGTGAGCAGCGACGTGGCCTGAGCCTCGATGACCGACTGCTGCTTGGCGAAGTTGTCCTCGATGGCACCCTGCACCTTGCGGATGTCGCCAATCATCTGGGAATAGCGGTGATAGGCCTGGTTAGCCACCCAGTTGTTCACCCAGAAAGCGCAGTCCCAATCCAGCGTATAGAGGTCGGCCTTGCCCTGACGATAGCTCTCGGGCACCTGAGTGATACAGCAATACATGGGCACGAATACTGCCGTGTTGGCATCATCGACGCCGAACCAGAAGCAGCCGCCCACCTCATCGGGGAGCCATGAACGCATCTGTGCGGCAAATACCCAACCAGTCTGCTGCGTGGCAATAGCACGCTCCTGGCTGTACTTCACGCCATCGACCTCAAAGTCCATGGGACGCCAACGGTAAGGCACACCATAGGCCGTCGTGGCACCGGGATCCTTGGTCATGTCAAACGGGGTTCCCTCGAAGTGGTCACGCATCATGTTCTGCAAGTCGCGCACGCTGAGCTTGCGGTCGGGCTTGACGTACAGGGGCATCACATCGGCATCGGCACGAGTCTTGCCGTAGATGAAGGGCAGATAAGCGTCCATACCCTTGTGGAAACGGTTGAAGTAACTCCACACGCGGGCATCACAGCCACGCAGGGCACCGGCGTCAAACTTCTGGTAAACAGGAGCGAAGGCGAAGTCGGCATCCTTGCCGCTGTAGAGGCCTTTCTTCTTGGCGAAGGTGATGACGTCCTTGCTGTACATGACGTTCTTCTTGTCCTTCATGTCAAACTTCCAGATGCGGGGATTGTTGGCATGGCCGGCGATGCAGTCGTCGGGGATGCGGATGGCAACCCAAACGGCA
This sequence comes from uncultured Prevotellaceae bacterium, assembly GCA_900317325.1. GTDB lineage: Bacteria > Bacteroidota > Bacteroidia > Bacteroidales > Muribaculaceae > Sodaliphilus. The sequence goes on along the minus strand of ONGE01000012.1, from coordinate 10,533 downwards.
CCGATTTCGCCGGGACCTTTACCAATCATGTCCATGATCCAGATTTCGTTGGGGTCACCGATTGAGAACGACTCACCCTCGCTGGCATAGCCATACTGAGCAACCAGTTCGGTCATCCACTTGATGGCCTCGCGAGCAGTCTTGGAACGCTGCAGGGCGATGTACATCAGGCTACCGTAGTCGATGATGGAAGTGCCGGTGGTGTCCCACAGCTCCTCACGACCACCCCAAGTACTCTCGGCAATGGTCACCTGGTGCTCGTTCATGTTACCCACAACGGCATAGGTGTGAGGCACCTCGGGGATAGCACCCAAACGCCTACCGCTGTCCCAGTCGATGATCTCGCGCATGGCGCCCTTAGGATGATCGGCAGCGGGCAGGAATTGCAGGTCACCGTACAGCGTGTGGCTGTCGGCGGCATAGGTGATGATGGTCGAGCCATCGACACTGGCGTTCTTACCCACCAACAGGTTGGTGCAGGCATCGGCGGCCGTCCAGCCGACGAGTGCCATCGCAACCAACGATAACAGTTTAATTGACAGATGTTTCATTCTTCTTTTTTTATTAGTGTATATAATGAATTATTGTGATTTCTTGTCAGTTTCCCACCGGAATGTCATAGCCCGTGAGGCGGAAAGCCACCTTGAAAGGAGTGGCCTGCTTGCGGGGCTGCGGCCCGGCATAGTAGTAGAACAGGCGCTGCACGTCAAATGACTTGATGCTGACCAGTTTGGTCTCGCCCGGCTTCAGGCTCACCGGCACGGTGACCTGCCGCTGGGTGAGCATCTCGCCGTTCATCGTGGTGTAGCGCAACAGCAGGCGCACTGCACTCATGCGGTGGCTGGTGTTGTTGGTGATGAAGAACGACTCCTTGCTGTCGCTGGCACGCTTGCTGTAGCCCTTGAGCGTGACGGCATCGGGGTCGATGGCCTGAAGGCTGTCGGGCAAGAGGCCGTCGCTCGAGTCGAGTGTCATGACGGGCACCTCGAGCGAGCGCAGATTCTTGCGGGTAGTGCGCGTGCGGGCATCTATCGTATTGACACACAGTGCCAACAGCAAGATCGGCAACAGGAACCGCAGGGTTAAACTATGTTTACTTCTGATTCTCATCACAGGTAACGTATATGGTTAAAAGGCTTGCCCTCACCACCCTCGGGGTAGATTTTACGGAACCCGACAGGCAGTTTCTCGCTCGACTTCTCGGGAATGATGCTCACCCCCTGGAACAGCGAGGGCAGGAAACGCGCGATATTGACACGCACCTTGACCTTCCAGTGTGGCGGGTCGAAGGTGAGCGAGGTGGCCGACTGGTTGAGCGTGGCCACGCACTCCAGCGGCTTGATGAGCGTGAGGCGGTCGCGCTGGCTGTAGAGCCACAACTGGTACTTGTTGTCCACCGCACTGGCGGCGATGTAGCCGATAACGGTGCCCGGAATCACATTGATGTCGGGCGACTCCAGCAGGATGATTCGGTAACCGATGTTGTGCTTGCCGCGATAGCGCTCGATGCCCAGTGTCATCTCCTCGTTGGGATAATACCAGATGCCCTCAAGCGGCTGCATGTCGGTCTCGTCAAGGCGCACACGCATCGAGTCCAGGTCAAGTCCGTCGAGAATGACCGATTTGGATGGCACACCTTTAACGGCCAGTGCCGTCAACGGCATGACCAGCATCAGCAATATGAGCGCGGCTTGCCTCATCGGGGCGACATCAGTTCACCGTTGCAAAACGATAGACCACGCCGAGGCTCAGGATCTCCTTGAACTGCCAGTAGTTCCAGTCGTCGTCACGGGCACGAGAGCGGTCAAAGCGCAGGTGGGTATAAAACTGGGTGGTCAAGTACTTGCCGATGGACAAATCAAGGGTGTTTTCCCAATCGCCCTGCACATACTCATAGTTGGTGAACATGTAGAGACGCGAGGTGAACATCACTGTGGGCGAGAAGCGCCACAGCCACTTGGCCTCGAAGTTGCTACCCACGGTGCTCTTGCTGTGGTGCCCCGCATTGATGCCGAATCGTGTTGGATCAATGTCGGTGATGTTGCGGCAGTACTTCAGATTATAGGAAATCGGCGCGATGGCCAGGGTGAACACGCGGTCATCGGCTTTCTTGTAGTTGTAGGTCATACCGAGACCGATGTTCAACTCGGCGGGCGACAGGAAAGCGGCGGTCATGTTGCGGGTATTGACCTTGTAGTTGTTCAGGAACTGGGTCGTGAACTGCAGCATAGCACTGTAGTACCAATTCTTCACGGCCTTGTAACCCAACTGCGAAGTGAACAGGAAATTGTCCTCGTTGATCATATACTTGCGGATGCTGTCGCCATGAGTGGTGGCCACACCCAACTTATAGGACAACGCATTGTTGAACAACCAGTTGGGGTGAATATCCTGATTGAGGTTGCAGTTCCAGTTGATGCTACCCAACAGGGCCAGGTTGTTTTCACCGCCCTGATACCAGTTACCGCTGATGTAGGCCTGGGTGAACTGCAGCGACGCGTTGAACACGTGGAGCCAGTTGTGGAGGGGAGGTGCGGGAGCCTCGGGAGGCGTGACATCCTCGACAACCACCTGGGGCGGCGCTACCGAGAGCATGCCCTGGCGCGGGTCGCTGGGGATAACCCCCTCGGGGGGAGCCTCGGGCAGGCGGTTGGCGTTATAGGCCACCAGCTGGGGATTGTCGATCATGGCACGCTGGCGCACGCGGTGAGTGCGCGACGAATTGTCCATCGCATCGCGCAGCCACTGGTCGCCGGCATCCAGGCTGTACAGCCCGTTGTTCGTGTTGGCGGGATGCGCCGTTGCCTCGGGGGCATAGTTATCATAGACCAGCGGAGCGTAAAGCATACTGCTCTCCACATCAGGGCCGTCGCCCTCATGGGCGGCCATCGTCAGGCTCATCGCCGCCAGTGCTGCGATAGCCAGACAAACTCGGAGTGAACAAATCTTTTTCATTGGCTATATCGGTTTTTTGTGTGATAGGTTAAGCGTCGTAGAGTTTTTCCTTTCTTGCAGGCTGTTGCTGCTGTTGTTCCTGCTTTTTGGCCTTCTGCTTTTCCTGGTCGGCCTTTTGCTTGGACTGCACTTTCTGCCGCTTGCGGTCATGGTTGGGCTGCTGCTTCTTATTCTCGGCAAAACTCTTGATCATGTCCTCGACAATCTCGCGGTTACCGTACAGATACACCACCGTTACCTCGACAATGAGGTTCTGGTGCTTGGAGACCAGGTCGGCAATGATGGCACGGGAGCCGTCGGGCATCGTTCCGTCGATGCTGTAGGTTTTCTTGAAGCCCTTGACCTTGATTTTGCCGTTGTGCAGGTCATACATGTTGTAACCCAACGCCTTGCGCTGCAGGTTCTCGGTGAGCAGTTTTTTCTCGTTGCCCTTATCCTGGCTGTAGAGTTGCACGGTCATCACCATGTCCTCCCACTGCACTTCAAACCGCGTGGGGCTGTTGAAGGTCACGAAGCCGTTGTCGGGTGTCTCGAACGAGAGGTCATACCTGCTCCAGTTATAGACCGTAGCGCCGGCATCCACACTGCCGGCGAGCAGCAGGATGGCCATCAGGGCCTGTAGTACTATGAATCTCAGCTTTTTCATTATGCGTGAGCGTTATTGCGGTTGTTTCACTTGGTCAAGGTAGCGGTTCCACTCGCGCTTGCTGCCGCGGAACACGTTCAGATCGACTTTTCCCTTCACACCGGCCACCGCTCCCTCGTGGCTGTACTGCTGGATGAGGTGCGGCACGTCAGGCAACAATTCGGGGGCAGTGAACGAACAGAGCCACAGGTCACAATCGACCAGCATGTCCCTGTAGTACTTCTCATAGCCGTCGAAGTTGGTGTAAATCATCACGCTGTAGCCCTTGTCCTTCAAGCACTTGATCATATCCAGCACGCGCTGGATGGCTGTCGAGCGGTTCACGGTTGCCCCGTTGCCCCAATCGTCCTCCAGGTCGATGACCAGCGGCAAGTCGAGGGGCTTGCCCTCCACCACAGCGAGCAGATTGTCGGCCTGCTCCTGCCCCGTTCGGTTCTTGCGGAAGAAGTGGTAGGCGCCCACTTTCAGCCCGGCAGCACGTGCGGCCTTGAAATTGGTCTCGAAAGCGTCGTCCTTATAGGTTTTGCCTTCGCTCGCCTTGATGAACACGAACTGATAGTCATCGTCGCACACCTGCTTGAAGTCAATCTCGCCGTTGTGCTTCGACACGTCGATTCCTGCCACGGGGTAACGGAAGCGATCCACCGTCACCGAGTGAGGCAAGACATAGTTCCACACCAGATAAGCACCGATAAACGCGACAAATGCCGCCACTCCGAGGAGCAGCAGCCATTTGATAAAGTCGGGTCTGGTCGGCACTTGTCGTTTACCCATAGGCAGTCAGGGTGCTAGAATATCGGGAAATTGGTCGGGCAATTCACCCACTTGCGATCAAATTCCTCCTGGCTCGAAGTGAAGAAGAGCACAGCCTGGATGATCGAGACAATCTCGGTCACGAGGCCCAGCGCGCCACACGACAATAATGTGGCAACCAGGAAGATGATGCCGGCGGTGGGTTTGTTGAGATAGAAGTAATGCAGACCCACAGCACCCATCAACAGAGCGAGCAGACCGGCAACGCCACGGCTCTTGCCCGACGGTCCGTTAGAGAACACACTGTCGAGCGCGCTGGATGCCTGGTTGCCGAACTCACGCCATTGCTCCTGATAGTTGGACTGCTGTTCGCTGTAGGACACGTTGGTCTCGGCGCCGCAATAGGGGCACTTCACACGGTTAACCTTATCTTGAGTGCTGTACTGTTTCCCGCACTCGGGGCACTGATGAATGTACATGTTCTTACTTTTTTAATGATTAGTAACTGTACCCATTAGACGAACGGTACACTCCAAAAGTTGCAACTATCGTACCAATTCTTCTAAAAATTCACATTTTAACCGTGAAAACTCACCTCAACGGCGGCGCTTTGCGTTACCACCCTTGGCCTGCTGGCGCTGCTGTTGCTGCTGCAACTTCTGAGCTTCCTCGAGGCGCTGCATCCACTTGGATTTCTTCTTGGGCTTGGCGGCATTGGCAGCCATGGTTGCACGCACCTTCTCCTCGCTGACGAACAAGCGGCTCACGTAGGTCTGCAGGATGGTGAACAACGTGAAGAGGAAGTAGTAGTAGCTCAGACCCGATGCGTAGTTGTTGAAGAAGAACAGGAACATCAGCGGCATGAGATACATCATCGCCTTCATGCCCGGCATCGAGTTAGACGAGGGCTGCGACTTGGTGGTGAGCCACGTGTAGATGATATTGGTGGCGGTCATCAGCAAGCAGAAGAGGCTCAAGTGGTTACCGAACAGACTCGACAGGATGGGGATATTACCGCCCCACTCCAAAATCTTATCGGGGGCGCTCAAGTCATTGGCCCACAGGAACGACTGACCTCTCAGCTCGATACACGAGGGGAAGAAGGTGAACATCGCGAAGAGGATAGGCATCTGCAGCAACATGGGCATGCAGCCGCCCATCGGGTTGGCACCAGCCTGACGGTAAAGCTCCATCGTCTTCTGCTGCTTCTTGATGGCATCCTCCTGTTTGGGATACTGCTCGTTGATCTTGGCAATATCGGGAGCAAGGATGCGCATCTTGGCCTGTGAGATGTAGGTCTTGAAGGTGAGCGGCGACAAGACGAGCTTGATGAGGATGGTGAGCACCAGGATGATGAGTCCGTAGTTGGTCATGAACTTGCCCAGCCAGTTGAACACGGGGATGATGATACCCGTGTTGATCCAGCGGAAGAACTTCCAGCCCAGAGGGATGAGGTGCGTGAGCTTGAGGTCCTCCTTGGGAGAATACTTGTCATAGCTCGACAACAACTTGTAACGGTTGGGGCCCAGGAAGAAGTAGAACGATGCCGGAGTAGCCTGCGAGCTCGAATAGGGAATCATCGTGTGGATGTTGACATCCTTGAGGTACTTCTCATAATCGGGCGAGTCCTTGGTATCGACACTGGTCATCTTGGCGGAACTCATCACGCTGTCGCAGATGAGGACGGTCGAGAAGAACTGGTTCTTGGCACTCACCCATTTGAGTTTCTCCTTCACCTCGTCCTCGTCGCTGCCGTTCTCACTGGTGTGCTTCACATCACCGCCCTTGCCAGCAAACTTGTAGTAGATGCCGCTGTTGCGCTCCTCGAACTGCTTGCCGAACTCGTGACGCGAGATCTTCTGATGCCAGTCGAGGTCCACCAGGTTGATGTTGGCGGGGATGATGCGCGACATGCTCTTCTGCACCATCTCCATGCGCACCATGTAGCTGCCGGGCACGAGGGTGTACTTGAGGCCCCACTGGGCGCCGCCCTCGAGTTGCAGATTCATGAGCACCGTGCTGTCGTTGAGCTTTTTAGGCTCGAAGAAGAAGTTCTTGGTCTCGAAGCGCTGCGTATTGTTGCTCAGGGTGAAGCTGTAGTCGTTGTCACCCTTGTCGAACAGGACGAGCTGCGGCGTCTTGTAGGTTGAATAGCCCTTGAGCGTGGCACGGGCAATGATGCCACCCTTGGTGCTGAGTTCCACCTTGACCGAGTCGTTCTCGATGGTCACCATCTCCTCGGTACCTGTCAGCGAAGCCGCAAACGAGCCGTTCTTGGCATACATGTCAAGGGCGCGTTGCACGGCCTGGACAGCCAGGTTGTGCACGGCAGGGTTAGCGCTGGTGGCAGCAGTCACCTCGTCCCACTGGACGGTGGTGTCGGCCACGGTGACCGTTCCGGAGATCTTGCCGTCCTTGAGGGAAATCATCACACCCTCGTTATTGATGACGGCATTATCCTGGGGCATATTCTCGAGCACGCCCTGCAGCTGTGCCAGCTCGCTGCTGCTCAGGGTGTCAACGGCACCGGCAGCGATGTCGCGGGCCTGTTCAGCCTTCTGAACCGCCGCGATAGAGTCAATTTGTCGCTGACGCTCAGCAAGTTCGGCCTCGCTGGGCTGCTGGAGCCACATGAATCCGAAGATCACGAGTCCCATCAGCAACATTCCAATTACTGTGTTTTTGTCCATTTATTTAGTTTTTAGTTGTATTTTGCGTTCTTTGAGCGATGGCTGCTTCGATGAAGGACATGAAGAGCGGGTGGGGATTGAGCACGGTGCTGGAGTACTCGGGATGATACTGCGTGCCGATGTACCAGCGGTTTGACGTGAGTTCAATCACCTCGGCGAGGTTGCTCTCGGGGTTGACGCCGGCAATGGTCATGCCCGCCTTCTCGAAGCGCTCGCGGTACTCGTCGTTGAACTCGAAGCGGTGACGGTGGCGCTCCTCGATATCGGTCACGCCATAGGCTTTGGCCACCTTGGTGCCCGGCTTGACGGTGCAGGCATAGGCGCCCAGTCGCATCGTGCCGCCCATGTTGGTGACGGTCTTCTGGTCCTCCATGAGGTCGATGACGTTGTGGGTGGTCTTGGCGTCCATCTCGGTGCTGTTGGCATCGGTGAGGCCCAGCACGTTGCGGGCAAACTCAATGACCATGCACTGCATGCCCAGGCAGATGCCGAAGGTGGGCATGTCGTGCTCGCGACACCACCTGAGGGCGATGAACTTGCCCTCGACACCTCGCTGCCCGAATCCGGGTGCGACAACGATGCCGTCATGCCCGGCCAGCAGTTTCTCAACGTTGCCGTCGTTGATGTGCTCGCTGTTGATGTAGTCGAGCTTGAGGCGGCGGTCATGGTAGGCACAAGCGTGCAAGAGGCTCTCGTCGATGCTCTTGTAGGCATCCTGGAGCGACACATACTTGCCGACGAGGCCGATGTGCACCTCCTGGGTGGCACCCTTGAGCTTGGCGAGGAACTCGTTCCACTTGGCCAGGTCGGGCTCGCCCTCACTCGAGAGACCAGTCTTCTCGAGAATGATGTTGTCGAGGCGCTGCTCGTGCATCTTGAGGGGCACCTCATAGATGGTGGGCACGTCAAGGCTCTGCACCACAGCATCGGCGCTCACGTTACAGAACTGGGCCACCTTCTTCATCATCGTGGGAGGCAGCTGGCGCTCGGTGCGCAGCACGAGCACGTCGGGCTGGATACCCTCCTGCTGCAACAGCTTGACGCTGTGCTGAGTGGGCTTGGTCTTGAGTTCCTTGGCAGCGCTGATATAGGGGACATAGGTCAGATGAACGCAGATGCAGCGCCTGCCCAATTCCCAACGCAGCTGGCGGATTGCCTCGATAAACGGCAGGGCCTCGATGTCGCCCACGGTGCCGCCAATCTCGGTGATGACGAAGTCATACTTGCCGGTGGTGCCCAGCAACTTGACGTCGCGCTTGATCTCGTCGGTGATGTGCGGGATAATCTGGACTGTCTTCCCCAGGTAGTCGCCGCGGCGCTCCTTGTCGATCACACTCTGATAGACGCGACCGGTGGTGACGTTGTTGGCGCGGGTGGTCTTGATGTTGGTAAAGCGCTCGTAGTGACCCAGATCCAAATCGGCCTCGTGGCCGTCAACAGTGACGTAACACTCACCGTGCTCATAGGGGTTGAGCGTTCCCGGATCAATGTTGATATAGGGGTCAAACTTCTGGCAGGTGACGCTGTAGCCGCGCGAGAGCAGCAAGCGCGCGATACTCGACGCGATGATGCCCTTACCAAGCGACGAAACGACGCCTCCAGTGACAAAGATGTATCTTGTTTCCACTTTTTAATTCATTGATGATTTAATAACCTGCAAAGGTAATCATTTTTTCCCAATTCCCAAAAACAAAAATCTGCTCCACATGGGAGCGGCGGGCGAGAATGGGAGTGGCGGGCAGGACGGGGAAAGCAAGCGGTCACGCAAACGGGATGCAAACGGGACGCAAGCGGCCACGCCAAGGCGAGGCCCTACTGCGACGGCGACGGCACGACGCATTCCATGCCGTTAGCCTCCTGCATCTCCTGACCAGCCATGTTGAAGTAGCGTACGCCAGCAACGGTCTTGCCACCCATGAGCTCGTTCAGAGCGGTCTCAACGGTGAACTCATAAGCTGCAACGTCACTCCTGTTCTCGCCTACGTAAGCGTAAGCCTCAACGCGTACCTTCTCACCATTGTTCTCGAACCAGATCTCCTTCTCGGCACCGGTGTACGGGGTCCAGTCGTTCCTTACGGTCCACTCCTCGGTAACGGGATCCCATACCAGAACGCGATACATGATGTCGGCATCGGCGGGAACGCTCGGGAAGATGTAAACACCATAACCGGTTACACCGTCAACGGTGTAGCCCTGGAAGGTGGGCTGACCTACGTTGTCAGGATTAACGGGCTGTGCAGCGGGAACGATGATGTCCTCGATAGCATAGTCGCTGACTACCTTGCCTTCCTCCTGTGCGTTAGCGCTTACGGTAACCTCCTGATCATCGGCGGTCGATGCGAGGAAGTAGGTGTAGGGGCTTGCGCCAGTGTAGGTGATAACATCGCCATCACCATAACCGTCGATGAGTACATTCAGAGTACCATTGCCGGTTACAGTAACCTGAACACCACCATCAACCTCCTCGTAGGTGATTACGGGCTTAGCGGTCTTGGCGGGGATCACGATGTAGTTCTCGGAAGCGGAGCCGGCAACTACATTGTCACCAGGCAGCAGAGCGGTAGCATTAACGTTAGCCATATCCTCATACTCACCGGGATAGAGCGTGATGACGATCTCGCCGTCACCATCCTCATCGGTGTAGTTGGTGGTGCCGGCGCCAGTGGTTACGCTAGCGGTTACGGTACCCTGACCATTAACGGTGATGGTAACAACACCAGTCTCGGGATCGGTATCAACGGTGATGGTGGGATCGGGAGTTACCGTGGGAGGAACAATACCCTCAATCACGATGGCATCGGGAGCAGACTCAGCACTTACGGTGGTGGTGGGAGAAACTGCGGTAGCAGTCCAGGTGTGGTTGTAACCAGCCTCGGTGTCAACCATGATGGGCATCTCGCCAGTGTACTCAACACCGTCGCAGTACAGCGTGTAGGTTACGTTCTCCTCGGTGCAGCCATAAGCCCAAACATTGAGCTCGCCAGTGTTGGGATCGTAGCTGTGGGTAACGCTCGGGGTGCTGTTCTGCTGCTTAACCTTAGCGGGCAGGTTGTAGGTCTCGGTCTTCTCGGCTGCAATGTAGGGATAGCCAGGATCGTTCTTGGCATAAACCTCAATTGACTGAGCCTTGTCGTAAACCTTCTCTACATAAGCATAGTCCTCGTTGCGCTGCTGGAAGATCTCACCGTCAACCTTGATGGTGTACTCGGTGAAGTTCTCGATGGTGATCATCACACCACTGCCATCCTCATCGAAGGTGATAACGGGCTCGTCAGCGGTGGGCTGATCCTGAGCCTGGAAGGTGTAGCTGTCGCTAACCTCCGTGCTGGTAGCATCACCCAGTACCGACTGAGCGGTTACGTTAACAACCTGTGCAGCATAGGGATCGGTGTGAGCAACGGTGTAGCTGTAGGGGTTGCCCTCAACAGCCTCGCCGTTAACGATCAGGGTCGAACCCTCGGTAGCGCAGCTAACGGTTACGGTCAGAAC
>ONGE01000036.1 GCA_900317325.1 uncultured Prevotellaceae bacterium | reverse complement strand
TCAACGATGTGTTAAAAGACACATTGGTGCGCTTGCCCTTGGCCTTCTTGGTCACAATGACAACGACACCATTGGCGGCACGGGCACCATAGATGCTGGCTGCAGCCGCATCCTTGAGAATGGTAATGCTCTCAATCTCATTGACATCGATATTGGGCACGTTTTCGTTTAGCCCACCCCACTCGTCATAGCGGGTAGACTCTACGGGGAAACCATCAATCACATACAGCGGGTTGGTCACACCATTCATTGTCGTGGTACCACGAATGAGATTGCTCTGGGTGTTGAAACCGGCGACCTCACCCTCAAGCAGTTGAGACAGGTTGTCATAGCGCTTGGTCAGGAGGTTGTCGGCAGTCACCTTGGCAAACGAACCCGTAGCCCTCTCCTTGGAAATCTGCTGATAACCCGTCACGACCACATCATCCATGACATTGGCATTATCCTCGAGGATGAGCACGCTGTTGCTGGAAGAGGCTTTGCGCTCTACGGTCTTCTTGCCGATGTAGGAATACACGAGCGTGCTGTTCGGATCCACACCCTCCAGCACATAGTTGCCGTCCATATCGGTCACCGTGCCGTTGTCGGTACCCGAGACGCGCACGGTAACACCGATGAGCGGTTCTCCGTCGGCATCCACCACCTGACCCTTGACTGTACGCTTGGGGGCATCAGCATCAGCGCGGTTGCCGCTCTTGGAAACCTGGATGAAGCGACCCTCAACGGTGCTGGTCAGTGGCAGGCCCTTGATGAGTGCCTTGACCGCATCGGGAGCGGTGGCGTTAGTCACATCGACTGTCACCTTGTAATCCTTGACAGCCTCGTAGGGATAATTGATCTTGTAATAACCTGATTGTTGCTCCACTTGCCTGAAAGCGTTGGGCAACGACGTCTGGTTGACCTTGAGAGTCACCTTCTGCCCTTGTGCAAACACTGCCAGCGGCAGTATCAGCAGGCACAGCAAAGTAATAAGTTTTCTCTTGTTCATACGTAATACAGATTTAGTTTAGGTAACTATTCTGCTTTTAATACTGAGAAAAAATAAGCGGGGTACGAGACTCCGCTTATTATTCAAAATTTTAACATTTTTTAATTGATGATTACCATGTTGCCATCCACCTCGGCATGGACAACGCCCAGGGCATTGAGGTTGGCGATGGCTTCTCGCAGGCTCTTGTTTCGCTCGACGACGAAGTGCAGGCGCACCTGCATTTTGCTTGTATCATCAAACGAGACGTTCACGCCGTACCATCTGGCCAATTCCTGCATGATAAAGAACAGCGACTGGTTATCAAAGTAGAAGAAACCCTCCTTCCACTGTGTGATGGGATAGGTATCCACAGCCTTGACCGCCAGTTGCGATCCTTTGAGCGACGCCTGTTCACCTGGAGACAACACCTGAGCCAGATTGTCCGTCTTGACCTGCACACGTCCTGAAACGAGCGTAACAGACGCATCCTTAGGGGAATAGGCCCTCACATCAAACGATGTGCCCAGCACACGCGTCGTCAGGTAATCGGTGTGCACGATGAAGGGGCGCTTGGCATCCTTTTTCACTTCAAAATAGGCCTCGCCCTGGAGACGCACCTCGCGCGTGTTGCCATTGAAGCGGTCAGGGAATTCCAAGCGGCTCTCGGCATTGAGCCACACCTGGGTGCCGTCGGCGAGCGTGAGATGATAATCTTGTCCACGGGGAACGGATAGAGCCATCAACCGGGCAGGCGTGGTGGCATCGGCAGGCTTGTCCAGGGTCAGTTCCTCCTCGGCATGACGGGGCAGACCATCAGCAGTGGTGATGGTCACGGCATCGATGCTGTCGGGGACATTTATGGCAAATGAGTCGGCATTCACATTGACGGGAACGGCCATTTGTGAGGCAGACCAGTAACGATAGCCCACCACAAGGGCCACCACAGCAGCAATGCCGGCAGCCCAGCGGACAAAGGGGCGCAACATGGGCCACAACGCCGTAGAGGGCTGTTGAGGCATTTCCTCGGCGGCATCGGCTTCAGGCAAGCCCAGTCGCTGGCACACGTCGTCCCACGCGGCCTCGACATCGGGCGCACTGGCGTGCTCACGGTTCAAAGCGCTCTGCAACTCCCACTGCTCCAGCGGTGACATCGGCTCCTGTCCTTCAATATTCTTGTTATCTTGTTCCATTTCGCTAATTCATACACGCCAATAGCAGCAGTGGTACAAACTTTAACATTTTTTTACCTAAGGACACCCGCATCTGGGCAAAGGAGCGCTGGATAATCTTCTTTACGCCATCGACAGTGACACCCAGCTGTTCGGCGACCTCCTGGTTGCTCTTTTGCTCATAGAAGCGCATATACAGCACACGCCTGACACGCTCAGGCTGGCGGTCCAGCTCAGCTTTGAGCGCTCTGATACGGGCTTCATACTCTTCCCAATCAGTATCGGAATAGTTTTCCAGCTCATGAATGACCTCATCCAATAGCGGCACGTAACGGCTACGATGGCGCAGTTGATCCAAACTACGATTGCGAACGCTGGTATATAGATAGGACAACGCGGTATCCAGAGCTATTGTCTCGCGCAGGCGCAGTTTCCACACGTTGACAAACACGTCGCTCACCACATCGCGTGCCACATCCTCATCATGAACGATGTCAAGGGAATGATAATACAGCCGCTCAAAATTCTGTTTGAACAGCCGCTCATATTCAAGAACCGTCATGGCCATACCCTCGGTCATCACTCTTATTATAATACTATGTTCTAGGCACAAAAGTAATCATTTTTTATTAAACTCTCGCAAATCATGAAAAAAAAACACAAAACGGGCACACAAAATCATCGATGACAGCACAAAAAAAATGTACCCCGAAGATGTATTATGAAGTATAAATGACAAACGATTGAAAAAAAACATTAATTTTGCAACCTAATAACCAAAACGATTATGATGAAGAAGATTGCGACATTGTTGACGATGATGACGGTGGCTATGATGGCTGTTGCCCAGATGGCTAATCCCGTCACTTTTACTTCCCAACTCAAGACTACCAACGGTTCCAGCGAGGGTGAGATTGTCTTTACGGGCAAGATTGACAAGGGCTGGCACGTGTATTCGACCAACCTGGGCGATGCCGGACCCACCGAGGCTGCCATCACCTTCCACAAGAAGGACGGCGTGGAGCCTGTGGGGAAGCTCAAGCCCGTGGGCAAGGAAATCTCGCAGTTTGACGAGATGTTCGGCGCCAAGCTGCGCTACTTCGAGAACAATGTGCAGTTTGTGCAGAAGGTGAAGTTCACCAAGCCCAACTACGATATTGACGCCGACCTGGAATATGGCGCCTGCAACGACCAGTCGTGCCTGCCGCCCAGTGCCGTGAGCTTCAAGAAGGCCGGCAAGTCGCCCGCCGTTGACGGTGAGGCCGACAAGAACAAGGAAAAAGAGGAAAAGGAAAAGGCTGACGCCGAGGCCCTCGCCAAGGCCAAGGCCGACTCGCTGGCAGCCCTTGCCGCAGCCGCAGCCGACAGTGCAGCACTGGCACCGCCCGTTGACAGTGCTGCCCTTGCGGCCCTGGACCATGATGCGTTGTGGAAACCCGTTGTGGGCGACATCCAGCGGTTTGACGGCACCGACGGTGCCAGCGGCGGACGCTCGTTGTGGTACATCTTCCTGCTGGGTCTGCTGGGCGGACTGGTAGCCCTGTTCACGCCGTGCGTGTGGCCCATCATCCCGATGACAGTGAGCTTCTTCCTCAAGCGCGCCAAGGATGACAAGAAGAAGGGTATCAAAGACGCCATTACCTATGGCATCTCGATTGTCGTCATCTACCTGCTGCTGGGTCTTATCGTGACCGCCATCTTCGGCCCCAGCGCCCTGAACGCGCTCTCGACCAACGCCGTATTCAACATCTTCCTGTGCCTGCTGCTGGTGGTATTTGCCCTGTCGTTCTTCGGCATGTTCGAGATCAAGCTGCCCAGCAAGTGGTCCAACGCCGTTGACAACAAGGCCAGCAGCACCAGCGGCCTGCTGTCCATCTTCCTGATGGCCTTCACGCTGGCACTGGTATCGTTCTCGTGCACCGGTCCCATCATCGGCTTCCTGCTGGTTGACTTCGCTACCAGCGGCAACTTCTGGGGTCCCGCCATCGGCATGCTGGGCTTTGCCCTGGCCCTGGCGCTGCCGTTCACGCTGTTTGCCCTCTTCCCCTCGTGGCTAAAGTCGGCACCCAAGTCGGGCGGCTGGATGAACATCCTGAAGGTGGTGCTCGGCTTCATTGAGCTGGCCTTCGCCTGCAAGTTCTTCTCGGTTGCCGACCTGGCCTACGGCTGGCACCTGATGGACCGCGAGGTGTTCCTGTGCCTGTGGATCGCCATCTTCGGTCTGCTGGGCCTGTACCTCATCGGCAAACTCAAATTCCAGAGCGACATCGTCATGCCGGGTGACGAGACCAAGCCCATGCCCGTGGTCTGCATCATGGGCGGCCTGATCTCTCTGGCCTTCGCCATCTATATGATTCCGGGCCTGTGGGGCGCACCGTGCAAGGCCGTGAGCGCCTTTGCCCCGCCCATGAACACCCAGGACTTCAACCTCAACACCAAGGAGGTGCGTGCCGCCTACACCGACTATGAGCAGGGCATGGCTGCCGCTGCCGCCGCCGGCAAACCCGTCTTTCTGGACTTCACGGGCTTTGGCTGCGTAAACTGCCGCAAGATGGAGGCCGCCGTGTGGACCGACCCCACCGTGGCCGACAAGCTGAACAAGGACTATGTCCTCATCTCGCTGTTTGTCGATGACAAGCGCCCGTTGCCCGAGCCCATCGAGGTGACCGAGGAGAACGGCGAGAAACGCACCCTGCGCACCATCGGCGACAAGTGGAGTTACCTGCAGCGCTACAAGTTCGGCAGCAACACGCAGCCGTTCTATGTGTGCGTTGACCCGCAGGGCAACGCCCTGAGCGGCTCGTTCAGCTACAAGGAGGACGTCCCCGCCTTCCTCGACTTCCTGGACGGCGGCCTTGACAAATTCCGCCAATAAACCCAAAGAAGAAAACAATAAATACAATAAGAACAATTTTCATCACCACAATCTTTTATTTGTCATTATTGTATTTATTGTTTTCCTTTAGAAAAACCAGATAATAATGATTGAAGAGAAAACGAGAGAGCAGATTATTGCGTTGATGAAGCGCGAGGTGGTGCCTGCCGTAGGCTGCACCGAGCCCATGGCGGTGGCCCTGTGTGTCGCCCGAGCCACCGAGGCATTAGGCAATAAACCCGAGAAAATCACGGCACTGCTCAGTGCCAACATCCTCAAGAACGCCATGGGCGTGGGCATTCCCGGCACGGGCATGATCGGCTTGCCCATTGCCATTGCCCTGGGCGCGCTCATCGGCAAGAGCGAGTACCAGCTCGAGGTCATCAAGGACGTTTGTCCCGAGGCCATCGAGCAAGGCAAGCAATACATTAATGAGGGACGCATCGACATCCAACTCAAGCAGGGCGAATGCGACAAACTGTATGTTGAGATCCTGTGCGAGGGAGGTGGCCATACCGCCAGCGCCATCATCAGCGGGTCGCACACCCGCTTTGTGAACGTCACGCGCGACGCCGAGGTGCTGCTCGACCAGCAGGCGCACGGCAGCAGCGATGGCGACGAGGGCGACATTGAACTCAAACTTCGCCTGGTCTATGACTTCGCCATGCAGGCCCCACTCGACGAAATCAGCTTCATTCTCGAGACCCGCGACTACAACCTCAAGGCCGCCCAGGAGTCCATCAAGGGCAACTACGGCCACTGCCTGGGCAAGACCATGGACAGGCCATTGAGTCACGGCATCTTTGGCAACACCATCTTCTCCCGCATCCTCTCCAAGACCGCACTGGCCACCGATGCCCGCATGGGCGGTGCACTCATCCCTGTCATGAGCAACAGCGGTTCGGGCAACCAGGGCATCTGCGCCACCAATCCCGTCGCCGTCTATGCCATGGAGAACGAGAACACCGAGGAGGAGCTCATCCGTGCCCTCACGCTGAGCCACTTGACCGCCATCTACATCAAGCAGAGCCTGGGCAAGTTGAGCGCCCTGTGCGGCTGCGTGGTGGCCTCGATAGGCAGCTCGTGCGGCATCACCTATCTGATGGGCGGCGACTATGACCGCATCTGCTATGCCGTGAAAAATATGATCGCCAACCTCACGGGAATGATCTGCGACGGGGCCAAGCCCAGCTGCGCCCTGAAGATCGCCTCGGGCGTCTCGACGGCCCTGTTGAGTGCCGTGCTGGCCATGGAAGGCCGCCACGTCACCAGTGCCGAGGGCATCATCGACGACGACGTGGACCGCTCGATACGCAACCTGACCGTCATCGGCGCCGATGCCATGTGTGCCACCGACAGCATGGTCCTCGACATCATGACCGGCAAATCGTAATAATATCAATTGATTTTTCATGCATCCATCAAAAGATAAAGCGGCAAAAGCCGCTTTGTTCGTTAAGTTTACCACCATATAACTCATGGAATAGCTAATCAACTCAGCTATTGACCAACTATTCCAGTTTGCCTTTCGTAGTGACGTGTCAATTCAATAAGTCTGAGTTCTACTGACTACCCGGATGTACTTGGCGTTGGGATATTTCCTTCTCGCCTTGTAGTGAACATACATCCTGCTTCTGCTCATGCTCTCGATGGTGATTGTCTTGCCATCCACCTCTACCTCATAAGTGTAGATTGTGGGGATGGGCATCTTGGTGGTAGTGTTTCCAGCCCACCATTCAATCAATAATTCTTTAATCGTCTTGATCATCTTACAAATTGGTTTTTAATGCGTTGTACTGTTGATATGGAGGAGCCGGTGAGTTTCGCTGTGTTTCTGATGGAGTAGCCTCGTTTCAGCAGCGATATGACCTCTTTGTACTCCTCTCGTTTCTTATCCTCGCTCTTGATGGTCCCGGTTTTGCGTCCGAGTTTCCCACCGTTCCTCACATATTGGGCCCGTCCTGAGTTGAGCCGGTATTGGATGTTGGCTCGCTCGATATTGCCCATCTCAGCTAAAACGGTGATGAGAATGGACGCGATGGGATTCACCTCTCCATTGGATTGAAGCGAGTAGATGCCAAGGTTCTGTATGTAAACTGATACCTTAGCCTCATGTAACCGTTCAAGGGATTTCAATACTTGCAGCGTTGATCTTCCCAGTCGGCTCAGTTCAGATAATAGCAGGTAATCGACATGGTTCCCGGTGCAATAGTCCAAGCACTCGGTCAACACTTGCCGCTCCTCATTCTTCTTCGCCCCTGAAATATGCTCTTCGTAGATTTTCGCCACTGTCATATTCTGGGCTTCACTGAATTTCTTGAGGTCTGTGATTTGCCGCGATGTGTCCTGTCTGTCGTTTTCAGAACTCACTCGGGCATAGATCACGGCCCTCTTGGTTGGTTGTGTCGTCATATAAATCTTTGATAAAAATGGTTACACAAAAAGGGTGTATTCATTGGCCCTTGCAGACTTTTTTGAATACACCCATTATTTGAATACACTCGGCCGATCTCAATGGGTTGGTTGGCCGGTGTCGCTTTCACATAACTCGTTCTTTGTGATAAGTTGATATTCTTGAGAAATGCGTTCTTGATAATTCTCACATTTCTCCACAGCGTCGTCTATCACAGCCACGAGATTATCACAAAAGACGGATTCTATGGTATTCACGATTTTGTCATTTTCGTCAATCAGTGAAACCTCAAATAAATCCAAGCCTTCGTTCAATGTCACTCTCACTAGGCCCCGGTGTTTGAAGCCTTGCACGTGAAATTCCAGTCCGAGTTCAATCGCCTTCACTGTCTTGGGATCAACGCCCCAGGACATAAGGATGATTGGGTAGCTCGTGAGGATAGCCCAGATATAACGGGCCAGCCTCAAATTGTAATCTTCGTTGTCAATCATAATCAGAAAAAGCTTAGGTGAAGGTAGTCGCTGTCAGGTTCACCCATACTCAGCAGGCGTTCCATCTTGTCGATTACCTCATCGGTTGTACATTGTAAATCTTTAACTCGCATCTCGATTTCCTCGGCCTCATCATCGGGCAAGGTATCGAGTCTCTTCAGTTTATCGATCACGCGGCGCCAGTCTTGTTTCAGCACCTCAAAATCGATATCATATTCTTCGCCGCTATAATCGCAGCCACAGGAGTCCAGCAGGTTGTGAAATTCCTGTATCTTGTGGTTAAATCCGATTGCGTTGCCCCATTCTACTCTGTAGGTGGTGGCACAATGTAGTCTGAATCCCATAATCGTCACGCTAGATAGGTTTGGTTCATATAACAAGTCTTGTAGAATCGGTTGTCAGCGGGAATAGTAATCCGCTTAAACACGACCGACCAGAACCCCTCCTTGATCTCGAATTTCGTTGGGGTTTCGTCGAGCAGCATTTCAACTATGCTTGGAGATATCGGGAAGCAAAATTTCAATGCTCGTTCCCTTGATCCTCTCGATAGGCTACACCAATATTTGATGGTGAGCTTTTTGTTCTTATTCTTTGCCATTGTCTGTTGATTTTTTGCGGTTGTTATAGTTCATTTTTACGCGTGTGAGATAGAAGTCCTGATATTTGCCGTCCAGTTGTCCACGCACGTAGAAGTTGCCGTCCACATAGAATTCGGCATCTCGTTGCGTGAGCTGCGGGTTAATGGTGGTCAGGTGTATCTCGATCGTTCTCCTCACTGTGAAGTTGTGGAATGATGGATTGGCTGGTTTGTCGGCAGTGGTGAGTCGTTCCTGCCGCTTCCTCTCAGCCAGCGTTTTCTTTTTTCGTTTCATAATAGTGCCGGTATTTACGTTGAACATAGGTGAGCAGCAAGGATCGGAGTGCCCTTGCCTTGTCGCTCGGTGAATAGGTGTAATAGTCAGTATGAGGATTCCCGTACTTATCGTCATATCGGATAGCTCCTCTATAATCTCCTCTTGAGAAAAAGTCACTGAAAGTCTCGCTCCTGTCAGTGTCCGTGTTGCTATACTGAACATACAGGTCCACATAGAGTTTGCCCTTGATCAGCTCGATACCGATGAATGTACTGTTCCAATGGTTGCCGGTGCGAAATTGGTCGGGTATCCACAGCCGCTTGTCCCTGGATTTGTAAAGTCTCGTTCCCGCTTCCTTGATGATTCTCGTGACGGTGGCGGGAGTGATGGCTAAAAGCTCGTCCTCGGTCAGTTCCATGATGATCTGGACCTTCTTGTCGGGCTTGTAACGCTTGAATAGTTCGATGTTGATGTTCATGTTCAAATGTTCAAAAAATGCCAGGAGAACGGTTGATATGGTGTCAATTTCATTCTCCTGGCTGGTTAGTAAAAACGTCGTCGATTAGATAGTGATCAGCACGCTGCCAGATACGGTGCTAACCTTCATGTAGTCGCTCAGGTCAAGATCGGGGTTGTCGGTTTTGTAACGTCCCAGATCAAAACTCTCTCGTTGGGTAGGTAGCTTGCGGGTGATTCTCATGTGGTCGCCCTCCCAGATCTTCGCGTTAGTGGCCTCCATACGTAATAGGATGTCGGCCTTGATGCGCTTCAGTTCCTCATCCACTTGCTGTTTCGTCTGGATGAGCTCGCGGATGGTCATTTCCTGTGCCTTGATGTCAGCAGGAATTGAGTACGGGTTTTTGAATGTCTCGCCGTTGAGGTCCGCTTCGAGCAGAGCCTTGCAGATGTTGGCGGGGATACGTTCAACTTCAATAATCTCGCTGATGTGGTCCTTCCCCTTGCTGCGGAGACGGATCACCAGTAGCCTCTCAATCTTTGCCCCGGGGTTTTGGAGCGTGAACAGATAGGCGTAAATCGATAGTTGCCACTTAGCACGCTCCATTTTCTCGGGAGTGAAGGTGCCATAGGTCTTGATATCAGCCAGTGTAAAGGTGTCCTGGTTAATGCGGTACACCTTGTCGATGCTTGATGCGTAATGCTTGGTATCGGTTACCAGGTACTCGCTGGCCTCATGCACAAGCTGGTTCGCATGGGTAAGTTGGATATAGTCGGCGACCTCAATAGTGCCGTCATTTACCCATTCACGGTCGAAAAGCTCACATGATTCGTGGACAGCATTGCCATATGCGGCAGCGGCCTGGATCATCTCTTCTGGTACATCGTCATACTCGTTTGGAAAGAGCTGACGCTGGATAACGCTCGTGATGCCAGAGAGTTCTTTGCCCTCCAGGTGATAGGTGTGGGCTTCCTTGTTGAATACCACACCTGAATCGTTTAATCTGATCATTGTCATAGCGCTAGAAAGTGATTACGGTGGATTTGTGAATTTCCTGCTTACGGCGCGAAAACATGGCCTTGATGTCGGGATTGTTCTCGACCTCCATGCGGTGTTGCTCGTAAAGCTCTATAAGTGAGTCGATATCGTTCACTTTAGCCAATGCCGCTTCGATAGCAGCATAGCGGGGATCGTTGGCTGCGGGAGTGGTAGCCGGGGCCGATGCGGATGTGGTTCGTGTCCTTCGTGCCGGTGCCTTCTTAGCGGGCTCCTCGGGAAGGGGCTTGGTCTGTTCGCGGTGATAACTGTCCGAGTCGGCGTCCTTTGTATCGTCAATAGCGAACAAGGCATTCATGGCGTACTTACGGGCATAACTGGAAGCGGCGCCAGTAATTTGGGCTGCGTCCATGCCGCTCTTGGTGGCTGTATGTTCAGCGATAGCGGATGTGGTGACGGTCTCGCCCTTGTCGTTGAAGAAATAGAGCGTCGTCTTGAGGAAGGTTCGCCCTCCCAGTTCGATTACCTCGTCTTCAAAGCGGATTCCACAGTTCTGGCTGCGGAGTAACGGCTTGATGGCAGCGAGGATAGACTCCAGGCTGCGGTAGTTGTACTTGCCGAAGGAATTGTACTCGGATTTCGGCGCTGTCAGGTGTTGCTGAATGTAGATCAGCGATTTCAATAATTCGTTCATTTTAGTCTGATTTTTAGAATGTTGATAAAAAGGGTTGTTGTCTAAGATGAAAGAGGAGGCCATCACGGTGAAGTGATAACCCCCTCTTCGGGAGCATTGAGGTTGTCGTGCCTCATTGCTATGTGAAATGGTTTGTTTTACGAAAGGAACCAGTCGTAGGCGGGATTGGCCCCGTCAATGGCTTGCTGGATTCCAAAGGTAAAGTCAGTGCAGTTTTGGTTGCGTTCCAGCCACTGTGAAATGTAGGTCTGCTTAACAGCCTCATTGAATAGCTGGAGCAGTTGGAATAAGGTGATGCTGTCGGAGCCCTCCTCCTTCTTGAAGTTGGGGTTCTCGACATAGCCTCTTACTGCTGCGTTAACGGCCTGGTCGCCCAGAATGATGTTGGGCAGGCCGAGTTCATTGCGTGTGGCGGTGGGGAGCGCCTGATAAAGCCTCAGGCGTCCGATGATGCCACAGAATTGTTCTTCGGTGATCCTGGTGTTGCCCAGGGCCTCCAAGGTGCGCAGGTTCTCGTCCTTGTGTGGATCGAACCCGCTAAAGAGTTGCAGTGCGCGCTCCTTGATGTCGGAGACGGTCAGCGCGTCAAAATTCCCTGTAAACCCGTCACAGGTCAGACAGAGATTGCTGCATACACGGACTTGCCAGCCCACAAAAATCTTGAATTTCATGGGGCTCTCGCGTCCGAATAGCTTGTCTTCGTTGTAAGCTCTCACGCCGCCGATGCAAAGGTGCACAGGCTGGCCGTTGATAAAACGCGTAAGACCGGCAACATGGCAAACAAATGCCATACGTTGGTAGTAAATGGTCTTCTCGTTGTCTCTAAGCTCGCTAGTCTTCTTGTGCAGAGCCGATGGGATGCGCCCGTTGATTTGGTGCGATACCCTAATCTCTACAGGAGTAAGTTCTCCGAAGATGGTCTTGCCGGCCTCGATAACGCTCTTGATGAAAGCCGTGTGGCTAATGGTGAGCGTATTGTCCGCGAAGGTCGGTACTATGCATTTCTCGGTGAGTTCCTCAAGCGTTACCGCCGAGGTATTGCTCTCGATAAAGTTCGGGTGGTTGTCCGGATCAATGTCGTCCAGTACCACTGCTACTTCGATTTCTTCTGCGTCAATGTTGATGACGGAAGGTGATGTTGCGATGATCCCGTCAGTAGGGATGATCTGCATTTCTTGTTGTTCGTTGTTCATTGTTGGTTTGGTTGTTTTGTCGCGACTTCCTCATGGTCCTGAGTGCGGTCGCTAGGTTTTTAAGTTGAATTAATAGGTTGCCTGATGTTTCAAAAACTTCAAGCGCCACGTCGATTAAGTTTCCGATTTCATTTCTTTGCTTGTTCATCTTTCGTGGTGTCCTTTTTTGAGGCCAGATGCTCGCTGATCTGTTTTCCGATGTCAATCACAGCGATAAGCCTGGCCAGGTTGTCAATAATTTTCAAAAGTTGTCTCATAATGTCATTGTTGTTGTAATAAAATGGTTAATAAAATAGGTTAGTTAAATCTCTATATATAAGGTTTTTCCGGGTTATCTAGGAAGCGAAAAAAAAGCCGCCAGCCCAAAGGGCTGACGGTTGTTGCGTAATGTCATGGGACAGCCTGATCGCCGTTCGCTCGCCGTCGAAGGGTTAATCTTTGTCCGGCATATCCTCTAATTGCGCCTGAAGAGCGTCAGCAGGTGGAAATACTTGGCTCGGTACACCATCGTCGTACCTTAACACGACAGCATCCTTAATGCCGAGTTCGATGACGAGGGTAAACAGGCTCCCCAAAGCTTGCTCAGGTGGCAGTATGTAAAAACCAAATTCGCTGTTGCAGTGGCAATCTTTGAAATGGTCCAACAGCCGATGAAAGGCTCCTTCAAGCATATTGGCTTCCTCTGTCTGGACAATGGCGAAGGGGTCGTATGGATCCGGCAGGTCTTCATTGTCTAGCCACTCAATCAGTTCATCCATCGGCTTATCGCTCACACCAATTTTCAACAAGTTATCACGAAAGCTCTTGTTCGTGAGAATGTAAACGTAACTTTTTCCTTTGTCTCTCATAAAACATTAAATATTAATCACATACATAAAGATTTCAGGAGCGGGTAAAAGTGTTTCCCCCCATTTAATCCACATCCGCAATTTTTGTAAATTATCTCATCAGTATCTACAAAAAATGTAAGTTTTCTCACCAGTATCTGCAAAACTTGTAAATTTTCCCATCAGTATACGCAAAACTTGTAAATTTTCCCATTACGTTATAATAGTAGTAGTTATATCAAATAACTACTCATGATTTTGCATACATTGTACTCGGTAGGACATCTTTGATGGATGTCCTACCGGCTTCTGATAACTGATTATCTGTCATATTGGCGATTCCATATCCTTTCCAGCTCAGCATAATTGGGGTCATACTCCCTATTCTCGTGGCCAAAATTTAATAGTGATTCTGGCACATGGAACGTTGGCCTTTCCAAGTTAGGATAGCTGTTCGCTGTTTTATTTAGTAACGTGTCCCAGTTATAGCCGTTGTTTCTTGGCGCTTGAGGCTCTGGCGGCGTTAACATGTCTGGCGCGACGTAATCCTTGCTCCAGTTGCGGATGGTGCCTTCAGATATCTCAATACCGTTCTGCATCATTATTTCCCTGTTTTTCGCCGCTGACAGGTTTGGGTCGTAAAGTTGCATGAACCGAGCCTTGACATCTGTTTTAGCCTGTCTTTTGGCTTCTCGCATCTGTGCCTCTGTCATTATCCTCGTGGGGTTAGTTGGGATGCCGCGTTCATGGCAATAACGGTACAATGTTGACCGGGATTCTCCTTCTAACAGCGCTAAATTCTCCTTGACTGTTTTTGACCTGTCATACTTCTCGTCCAACTCAGCATAATGAACTACTTTGGTGATATAGCGAATATATTCCTGTGTGTGGGGCACATTGGGATGCAGGATGAATTTTTGCTTGTGATCCTTCCAATAGGCGATCTCATATTCACAATACTCAGCCAGTTCGTCGAAGTCCATCTGCATTGCCCGCTCAACCCTCCTTTTCAACATGTCCAGCTTGATAACCCCATCGCTGTAATCAATGAACTTTATCAGGTCTACATACATATTGAACAGCAGCGTATCGGCATCAACGTAGGGATTGATTAGTCTTCTAAGGCACGCACGCTTAAACAGTGTACGCCGTCTGTGGTTGCCGTCGGTTATCTTTTCCGTTGGCCACCATAGCTGAAGGTAATTCTCGTCGGTCAGCTGGTATGTGCCGTTAATCCAGTTGTCAGACTCGGTGCGGTAATAGTATCTGTATCGCGTTGAGTAGAAGTGCATGAACTGTTCTGGCTCCATATTCCCCATATCATGCAACAGTTGAGCATCGAATACCACTGTCGGCTTGGTTGGATCCTGTGCAGTTTGAATTA
Organism: uncultured Prevotellaceae bacterium; assembly: GCA_900317325.1. Taxonomy (GTDB): domain Bacteria; phylum Bacteroidota; class Bacteroidia; order Bacteroidales; family Muribaculaceae; genus Sodaliphilus. The sequence goes on along the minus strand of ONGE01000036.1, from coordinate 27,750 downwards.
CCCGGCTTTCATCAACAGGCGGCAGACTCTCAGGAAAATCCAGCCGTGAGTAGATGTAGCCTGAGGTATAGCACTCCTCGTTGCCATACACGCCGTTAAAATATTGACTTGGTCTCTCGCCGCAGTCATCCTCCATCGGCTCTCCTGTGTCCCAAGATGCGGTTAAAGACATACACCATTCTGAAGCGCCTTGATGCTTTCCCGCTTTTCTCCAGGTTATCGGAATAGGACATATAGACGCAGGTAGGCGGGCATGTGAGGCAAGCCAGGTAATCAGGAATCGACTCGAATCGTGTTAAGTCAATATCAACAAACACGGTCTGGGCCCCACTGAAGAACTGGTCTCTCTTGAAACTCAGCTTCATGCAGCCTTGGTTTGGACCTTTCTCATAGAGGGGCTTTGACGAATAATGCCTTCCGTCACACGTCTCAAACCAATACTCCTTGTTTGGGTCAAATTGAAACAGGTTGCAGAAGGTATAACCGTGAATGGCACCCCAGAGAAACTGCTCTAGTGGCATCGGTTTTCTTTACGTAAAAGTCATTGCTAATGTTAACTCTGAATTGAAAATCTTTATCAATAAACATAGTAAGCAAATGTTTTAATGAATTAGTAATTATTATGTTCAAAGAGGTCGCTGCCATCGATAATCAGCATGAGCCTATTTCTCAAGGCGCGGTTAAAGTTCGCATGGCCCATCATCAGCTTGGCCTCTTTTCTGTTATTGTACACTTCACCACTAGGGATATACATCATTCTTGTATCCATAATTATAAATTTTTATATAGTTAAAAGTGAATATTATTCATGGAGCTTTGACGGCAACGATTAGGGCGCATCAAAGCTAAAATTATGCGTCTGACATTTGACTTTAATTTTTATGGGAGCGGGGGTGTAGAGCATAAAACCCCCACACCCATTTTTTTTAGAGTAAATGTCACTTTTGTATTATTAAGCTGATAATCAGTAATTAAGTGGGCGACATTCATGAATCGAATGTCACATATCAGGCACGACATTCAAAACGGCAAATGTCACGGTGAAAATAGCGCTCCACGAAGGGCCGAATTTGCATGAACCTAGGTCGGCACACTATTCTGTTGTGAGTATTTATGCAGCATTTTTTAATCTTTGTTTCCAATATTTTTTCATGCTTTTTGAGATGGCACTCCTGTGCTCGGGCTTTTTCTTTACACCCCGCATCTTTTGTGAGATTTTCAGCCTGGACTCCTTCGTGTGATGCAGGCCCTTCATGCCACGGCCGTAGGAAGTGTTAAATCCGTTATTCACAGAGTCATATTTCCGGATCATCGCCGTCTCCATAGCATCAATTTTCTTCTTTCGCGTGGATTCCTTCATGTAAAATCCGCTAAAAAGTACCTCACGCACCCAGTCCTCGGGAGGATATATCTCCCTCGCTCTGTTTATTTTAGGTCCGGCATACCTGGGATCTGTGCTGTCCCAATCGCCTTGACGTTTCTTTGTGTTGCCAGTCTGCCCGATATAGCATTTCCCGGCATCACAGTTGGCTGTTGATTTCTCTGTCGCTTTTAAGGTGTACTTATAGACCTCACCATAGTAAATTCCCTTCTTTTTCATAAGATAGCTTCTGAATTAAATTGTTAAATGTCAAGCTACTGCCATTAAGGAACTGTAGCCCGCCTCTTTTCATCAACTCGTTATAGGCACCAAGCCCGCCGAGTTTGTTTTTGGCTTCCCTGCGGTTGCCATAGATTTCACCAGTTACAAGATTTTGAATCATAATTTTCTGGATTTTTGAGAGTTAATCGTGAGTGTTACACCCATCTTGTTGAGCCTACTCACTAACCCGCGGTAAGCGTCGATGCGCCTTCTCTTTCGCGGGATAATCTGTAATAGGTCCTGCAATGTAATCTCGATGCAGCGGCCATTATCAAGAGGACGACCTTCGTTAAGTGCATCCTCGAGCCTGTGGATATCGTCAGCGTAGGGATCATCACCCTTCACCGACGGCGCGCTATTAACACTCTTTTCCTTTTGAGCCTCAGGAATGGCAGCGCGCACATCCACCGTCGACCCATGCCATGTCTGCGCCATTGACGAGAACATAGCTTGTAACAACTGTATCATTACTGTTATTTGACTTAAAAATTTATATATCAAGCATTTACGCTTTATTCAGGAATAAGGCTTGGAATGGAAATGGCGCGCGTTTTTCACGTTTCAGGGCAGTGCCGTTGCCTGTTTTATTTTGATAATGGATGGAAGTGCCGATATTTTTAGTAATTTTGCATCACGGGCATTATTATTAACAAAGGCCCGGTGGCAGCGATATGAACGAAATGGAACAGATTGGACGACTTAAACATCTAATTGCACAAAGTGGTAAAGAATGCCGCTGGCTTGAGTTTAAAAGCAATTATCAGGATCCTCATCGACTGGGCAAGTATATCTCAGCCTTGTCTAATGGTGCCTGTCTCGACAACCAGGACTTCGGCTACCTCTATTTTGGTGTAGAGGATGGTACCCTGCAGCTCAAGGGAACTACGTTCAAACCGTTGCAGACTAAGGCGAAAGGAAACCAGGACCTTGAACTGTTCTTGCGCCAATACATATCGCCCAAGATTAATTTCACTATTGAGGAATTTTACGATAGTCAGGAGCAGCATTTTGTTGTCTTCGTCATACCTGCCGCTAAAGGTGAGCCTACAACTTTCCAGGGTGTTGCATACGTGAGGGTTGACAGTTCGGTGACGGAGTTATATCCCTATAGCGATTGGGTGCGACAGATCTATAATTCAACCACAGACTGGAGTGCTGCCATTGTGCCCGAAGCGACCATTGCCGACCTTGACCCTGAAGCTGTCGAGATGGCGCGCAAAGGTTTCTATGAGCGTTTTCCTGATAAAGTTGATGCAGCAAAGGCCTGGGACGATATTACGTTCTTGGACAAAGCCAGAATAACGATTAACGGAAGCATCACACGCACGGCATTGCTCTTGCTCGGCAAGGAGGAATCCGCACATTACTTGGGACACATTGCCCAAATTGTGTGGCGTCTGCGCACGGCAACCGAGAATGCTGGCAACATCTACACTATACCGTTCCTGCTGTCAACATCAAAGTTAAACGACAGCATCCGCAATTACCGCATCAAGATTATGCCGAGTAACAGCCTCATCCCTGCAGAAGTGTGGAAATATGATTCGAAGACCATCCTTGAGGCAATGCATAACTGCATAGCGCACCAGGATTACGGTCGCAACGAGAGGATCATTGTCACTGAGGAGGCCGAGCAACTGATATTTGAAAACTCCGGTTCATTCTTTGACGGCGATTATGAGCAGTACATTGACGGCAAGAAAACTCCTAAGAGATACCGCAACCCATTTCTTGCAAGTGCCATGGTCAACTTAAAGATGATCGACACGCAGGGATATGGCATTCACGAAATGTTTATGCGTCAGAGGCTACGCTACCTTCCGATGCCCGACTACGATAAATCTGACCCATCGAGAGTTGTGCTTATTGTGCCCGGACGTGTAATCAACGCCCAGTATTCGCAGCTGCTCATGGAACGTGCCGATATCAATCTGACTACGGCCGTCCTGCTGGATGCCGTGCAGAAGAAAAAACCGTTGACCGATCAAGCCATTGCGCTGCTCAGGAAGCAAAAGCTCGTTGAGGGCAGAAAGCCGAACATCCACATCAGCCAGCAGGTGGCCAAAGTTACTCATCAGGAAGTGGAATACACCGATATGAAGGGCTTTGACGACAAATACTACCAAGACCTGATACTGGAGGCGCTAGCACAGCATGGCAAACTTAATCGAGGTGATATCAATAGATTACTTTTGAATAAACTACCGTCTATCCTTAACGAGAAACAGAAAACCAACAAAATTGACAATCTCTTGAGGAAACTAAGGTCGAATGGTAAGATTTGCGTTGATGAGCAAAGGTATTGGCACCGCGCACATTCGTAACGAGTGCCCAATTACGTGAGATTTACGTGAGATTTACGTGGAATTTACGTGGGGTCTATTTGTAAATATCTGATTATCAAAAAAATAAGACAAACGCTAATAAGTGGAATTTACGTGAGCTTACGTGAGAGTTCCAATAAAAAAAGTAGAGATTACCCCTTCCCACTGCTTGACACGAGCGGCACCCAGTCCTATTCTCTTCATTTTATATGTTTATTGATGAATTTCTTATTATTCTTTTTCATCGCTTCCTCAGCAGGCTGACGATGCGGCCCATCTGGTTGGGGATGCGTATCTGTTGAGGGCACTTCGAGAGGCATGCCTCGCAGTCAACGCATCGGTTGGCACGCTTCTCGACGGGTATTGCTGATGTGTAGGCCTTGGCGAATCCAGCCTGACGCTCGGCATAGTCGGGAGCAGATGTCTCGGGCAATGGCAACTGACCGCTGTTCATCGCCTCGTTGTAGAAGGCGAAGTTACCGGGGATATCCACACCATAGGGGCACGGCATGCAGTAGGCGCAGGCGGTACAAGGGATGGTGGGATTGCCCGCTCGATGAACCATAGGTTGTGGCAATTCGCGATAAACTGTTTAGACGCATTGTTACGCCACGTTAGTTGCGCGTAGTGGGCATACTACGGGTTTAGTCTTTATCGATGAATTTGTTGATCTGTTCTTGGATGTTCGGAGCCAGTGGGGGAATCTTGTTGACTTTCTCGAATCGGCGCAGTTCATCGATGTTCATTTCAACCTGGTTGTCCTTGCGCTGTTGCTTGTATTCTTTTTTGTCGATGTAGGCGTAATCGGTGGCATAGGACTGCACTTGGATGAGGTATTCTGTGCCTGAATGTCTGTGCCGTCCAATAACGGTGAGCTGTGACATCACGAAGTCGTCGGTTCTTGAGTTTCCGACCGAGTCGGTGCGATAGACCTGATAAATAGTGGTCGAAGTGCGCTGTTGTTTGACGGTGTCGGGGACAAACGTTTTACCCTTTTTAGCGGCTTTTTCCTGTTTTTCCTTGTTCTTGATGTGATTACGGTAGGTACTTAAATTGAAAGACACCGTGCGAGTGCGCTCCTCTGCGTTCCAGTAGATGTAACCCAGTTGACAAATGCTGTCGGCAATGATCTGTCGCCCATTGCCAGCGTCGGTCAGGGTGATACTGCCCTTCTGTTGCAGTCCACGTATTTTATCATAATATGATTCTTCGGGCAATCTTGCGAATTGGTCATACTGTCCTGATGTGCTGCTGTAGAGGGCGCGCCAAAACCCGCTTTGCGCCTTTGAGAGGTGGCGTGACTTGGCTGACACCTCTTTCTTTGCGATATTATAGGCGTTGTCAATGACGCCGGCGCGGTAGTAGATGGGACCATCGTCATCGATATAGACATCACGGAAGTAGGTCTGGCAATAGAGTAGATCCTTGGGCTTTACCACGACCTCGGGCAGGTCATAACCTGCCTCGTCAAGGGTGATTCGGCCGTCTGTGATGTCAGCCACGGCGATCGTCAGGGGCTTATAGGCCACCTGCGACAAATGGATATTGGTGTTTTCGCCAACACTCTCAATCCAACCGTCAATATCGGTACTTGCTATGTATTTGCCTTGGGTGGTTGTAACTGTTACATAGGGGATTGGCGTTCCATCGCCATCCACCACTTGGATGCGCTGCGCATGCAATGGTATTACGCATAGCAGCATTAGGCAGGTAATAAGAATCGTTTTCTTCATCATCATGAAAACTTGTCAATAACTATGTGTAAATAAATCCGTTAAAGTATACCAGTTTGTAAGCAGAAATATTAGAATTCGCTGAAGAAATTCGGACGGATCAATAAGCCGATGCGCAGACGGCAGTGGTACTTGTTGTAGTCGAGCATATTCTCGCCATAGCCGTCGTAGAAGTGCAGCATGATGAACTGGTTGTCCCTCTGACGGATACGGAAGCCCACATTGAGCGTCGTATTGAAGTTGAGGTTCCATCCTTTGCGCTTGACAAAGGTGACATCGGCCACCCAGCGCCCGTTGGTGGACAGGAACTGAGCGCCACCTTGGAAAATACCGCAGTACTTGAGGATGTCCTTGTTGTTCTGGCCATCGATGATGGGAATCCACGTCTTGGCGTGCACTATGAATTGCGGGTCGATAAGCGCCCTTCCGCTGAGCGACACCTTGTTCCAGCTACGCGATGCCTCGCCGTCGCGCCCGTTGGACTCATGCTCAAGCATCAGAATTGCTGAGCCCACTGCCCTGCCCTTATGGACAAATAGTTTTTGAAGACCAATGCCAGGGTTGAAGTTCAGGTCGTGGAAGGGAAGCGATTCCTCAAAGATGTTCCACATCGCCTTCTGGGTGTAACTCAGGAACAAGTGGCTGTGGAAGGGAAGGATGGACTTGGTCAGTCGCTGGCGGAAACTGATCTGGAACTTCACGTCGCTGTTATATTCGTTGGGCTTCTCGTTCAGTGGCAAGCCCACCGTGAAATAGGTGTCCTTGAACGGCCCGAAAAACGGCAGCTTGTCAAACTCCTCGATAACACTGTCGGCATCAAATTGCCGCTTATCACTGCTGATGTTAGTGATTTGGGCCGACATGGTGCCAAACATGCAGGCCAACACGAGTAAAAATATGGTTCTTTTCATCGTTTTTATCTGTTTATTTAGGAATATATTAGTTAAAGCACAGTGAAGTTGACGATGTCGATGCTGTGGAACTTGCGGTAAACCTCGCCGTTGAGCCACAACACAATACTCAGGTTGTATTCGTCACCGGGCGCATCATACATCTCTATGGTTAAAGCATACCAATCATCGCCATAACCAATGACTTCGAGAGCCCACGACCAATACAAACCTTCCTGATCTGAACACAGGTGCTGGGGCACTCCATCTACCCACAGCATCGCTACCTCGTTTCGATCTTCTTTAATATCCGACCCCACAGCATAGATGTGGCCATTGTTGTATGTGACCGAGCCGACATAGGCTACGGGCATGCCTTCGCCGGTCTGGTCGTGGGTATCGTAGAGACGCGGAAGAATCTGCAACTGTCCATCGACCCACAAGCAGGGGTCCTCGCCTATGCGCCCGCCCACTACCGTGTGGGTGCGGTCATAGGCAAATACGGTATAGGCCGCGGCATTGATGTCATCCCGTGACTTGGGAAGGATGTTCTTGACATATTTTCCCTTGTTTTCGGAATAGAGCAAAGCGTTCTGGTACTTGTTATCGTCTTCGGGATGGTCCCTTCCAACAACATAACATTTTCCCTCACTCACCGACATGCATTTGCTGGCAGGAACGAAGTCTTCGCAGTCTTCAAGCGGGAAAATGCCGCTGTTTCTCAGCACGTTGGGATAATCAAACAGGAAGATGTAGTAGTCCCATTTGCCGATGCCGTCGGTCCAGTGGTTCACGTCATCGATGAAATCCACGTGCAGGGTGTTCCACTTGCAGTTTTTCCAATAACCAACGCGGTCTTTGGTCGTTTTACCTGACACGAAATAGTCATCGCCGTCGCTGATGATTTCACTGCCCTCTTCGCAGTTCGGGAGTTCCATGATTTTTTTGCCCGACTGGTCATAGATGTAGCCTTCGCTGGTGAGTAGCAACACTGTGCGCTGCTCAAGCGGCTTGATGGGACTGACGGGATCGTCGTGCTCACAAGACGAGAGCAGGAACAAGGCGCCAATCGCTAAGAATTGATAAAAAAGAAATTGCCTCATAAGTTGGAATTCATTATTTCGTTTAACGAGTGCAACGTCAATAGGCGATGCTTGATATAGTGATTTCACCTTATTGAAGAAAGCCCTGCGATTACTCTTTCTGTCGCTGAGCGCATGGTGCTACCTATAGTAGTCTGTGCTACAGGTATCTAAGGAGATGTGAACAGTTTTATTGATCATCGGGCTCAATGAGGTCGGTTGAATTGGTTACGGTCTTAACGTGCTTGCGGGCGAGGCGCTTCTGGTAAGCATACACGATGCAAGCCATGCCCAGATAAGCGGCAGCCTGAATCCAGAGGATGCGGATCTCGGGCAGGATCTGGCTGACGGAGGCACCCATGGAGTTGACACGGATGAAAGCACGTACACCAAAGGTGCTGGGGAAGAGCCAGGATACACCCTGCCATGCACCAGGGATGCTGGACTGCGGCCATGACACGCCGGTGAGGAACAGCAACGGAATCGAGACAAAGACCATCAGCAACATGACGTTCTCACGGTAACGCACCAGGCAAGAAACGGTCATGCCGAAGAAGATGCATGCCATCGTAAAGGGCAGCAACATTGCCAGCAACGTCTTGCCGTCGGCCAGCTGCGGGAATGAGAACATGCGGGGAACAGCCATCGACAGGTAGGCGGCTGCCACGGCACCGATCATGCCATAACAGAGTGCCTTGCCCCAGACGACGCGGTAGGCGCCACGGTAGTGGGGATCATCGTCGGGGATGAGTTGGCCGTTGCGATTATCCTCACGGGCCGTACCCGCCGACATGCCGATGCCCAGCGCTAACGCCTGCTGCAGCAGGAGCATGAGCACTGCGGGCAGGACGCAGGATCCGTAGCCGCCCGATGGGTTGAACATCGCCACATCGTGAGCAATAAGAGGCTGCGCAGTGATGGAATTCTCGTGATCGGTGTAGTTGCCGGCCTTCTTGATCTTCAGGCCAGCGCTGAGGCGTCCCGCCTCGACCATGGCAGTCTGATAAACGGCCTTGTAGGCGAGCATGAGCGACATGTCGCAATAAACGCTGACGGTCGCCTGCTCTCCACGGTTGATGCAAGTGGCGAAGTCTGACGGGATGAGGTAGATGCCCTTGGCGAGCTGGCGGCTGACGAGTGCACGGGCTTCGTCGAGATCGGCGGCGTAATATTTCACATCGACGTCAGGGGTGGCGTCACAGTCGTTGATGAACTGGCGCGAGAGGGCCGAGTGTGACTGGTCAACGACCACTACCGGTGTCTCGTGCAGCGTCTCGTTGTTGTAGATCCAGGAGTAGAGCAACGGGTAGCCCAGCGGCACGACGACAAGGAACATGAGCACGCCCTCGTCCCTGATGACCTGTTTCATCTCCTGACGCCATACGTATAGCACGTCGGTGATATGTTCCTTGAGTTTACGGAATATAGACATAGTTGAGCATTGCGATTTTGACTTTACGGAGTACGAACCATGGCAGCAGCGTGAAGGCCACGAGTGCCACGAGATGGAACCAGACGTCAATGACGGGGAAGCCGTTGAGCACTGTTGCCTGATAGAGCATCCAGTAGTGGCGCAAAGGGAATAGCCAAGACATGGCCTGCAATGGGGGATCCATGCCTGCGACAGGGAACGCCGAGCCGCACATCGAGATGCCGAGCACCATCCACAGCGAACTGATACTCATCGACATGCGCAGCGAGGGCATAAGTCCGAAAGCGAAGATGCCAAAGCCAATCGAGGCAGCGACCTGCAAGAGGGTGAGCCGCACGATGCTCCACACGCCGCCCAAGTGCGGGAAGTGAAGCACGTTGAAGATATAATACTGGTAGGAGAACATCACAAGCAGGAACACTAGCGCATGGACGATGTACTTGCCGAGGATGGCCACGAGGATGTTGTTGCCAGCGCGGGCGAGCCATTCCTTGCCCGAGTCAAACTTCATCTCCATTCCGAGCGCGTAGGCCGACAGCAGCGCCATGAAAAGCATCAGGATGCCTGGCACAAAGACCGTGGTCAGGCTGTAGTTGTAACTGCCCTGAGGGTTGGCGATCATGTGTGCGTCAATCGTCACGGCCTGTAGTGCCGTGCGTATCTGTTCCTTAGTTGCGCCCTTAGCACTCAATGTCGCTTGGCCCACTGCCGCAGAGCCCAGCATGCTGATGGTTTTCAAGTCCTTGGATGCCATCGATCCCGCCGTCATACACGTCATGGTGTAGTAGTACGAGATATCGGGCTGTCGACCTGCCATGAGCTTGGCCGCCGTGCCCTCGGGGATGTACAGATAGGCAAAGACCTTGCCTTCTTGCATGGCGTTGCGGGCTTCGGTGACCGATGCAAAGCGATACACCACCCGCGAGTTCTGCATGGCATCGAGGTTGCGGATGAGACTGCGCGAGGTAGCGCTGTTGTCATGGTCCACCACGCCGATGGGCAGGTCCTGGGGCAGCCCGTCATCGAGCATGGTGGTGAAAAACACCACCAACAGCACGGGGAACACCACCATGCAGAAGCCGTAGATACGGTTCTTGCGCACGATGATGTTGAGCTCGCGCAGCACGATGTCGAAGAATTGAGAAATATACTTCATAATGTTCGCAAGTTCTCAACTTGCTCACTGTTTATAGGTTAAAGTTTAAAGGATAAGGGAAAATCACTCCTAACTCCTAACTTCTAACTTCTAACTAACCCCTAACTTCTCACTTATTCTTAAGGATTACCGACATGCCCGGACGGATGCCATCAATCGCCTGGGAAGGACGAGCCTTCACCTCGAAAGTCTTCTGGTCATACTGGCCGCTGGCCTTAGTGGACTTCCAAACGGCAAACGAGCCCTTGTCCTTTATCGATGTGATCTTCATCTTGGCCTCGATGTCGAGAGCGGGTATCCTGACCGTGATCTCCTGACCCACCTTCATGCCCTTCAATTGGTCCTCGCGGATGTTGAACGTGGCCCACTGGTCGTCCATCATGGCGATGCTCATGATGGGAGTGCCGGTGCCAACGAGTTCACCCACCTTGGGATAGACGTCGGTGACTTCACCGGCCATCTGGGCCCTCTGAATGGTTTCGCGCACGTAGCCTTGCACCTCCTGCACGGCACCACGGGCCTGACCTGCGGTGGCCGCAGCTGCACGGCGCTCCTCGTCACGGGCACCGTTCACGGCCATCTGATAATTGCTCTGTGCAGTCTTGACCTGTGCCTGTGCCGATTTGTACATGGCCTCGGCCTCGTCAAACTTCTGGGCGCTGATGACTTCCTCCTCACGGAGTTTCTTCATGCGATTGTAGGACTTCTCGGCAATTTCAAGACCGGCCTTTGCCTGCTCCAGGATCTGGGCGGCAGCTTGAATCTGCTCCTTGCGGGCACCGTTCTGTGTCATCTGTGCGATGGCCGTTGCGGCGTCGGCAGCGCTCTGGGCCTGCACCATCTTGGCATTCACCTCGGGAGCCTCGATAATGGCGAGCGTGTCGCCTGCGTGTACAAAGTCACCTTCCTTGGCCAGGAGAGCAAGGATACGTCCCGGCACTTTACCCGACACACGGTATTCCTCGACTTCCATTTCGCCCTGGATTTCCTCGGGGTCGCGTTGCAGGGCCAGGTGACCGATGAGAGCGACAATGAGGACCACGGTGGCAAATCCGAGGACTGCTAACAAAATATTGGTATGTTGACTTTTAGCTGACATAATATAATATTGTTTGATTGTTTTTAATTTAGTGACGGGTTATTTCAGGATGCCTAATGCCTTGAGCAGGTCGGTGTTACTGAGCTGTAATTCGATTTCGGCATCAATTTTCTGGGTTTGTGCCATGAGCCAGGCCGACTGGGCCTCCATGACGGTCGTGGGCGTGATTACGCCCTCCTCAAAGCCGCGTTTGGCCATGCGCAGATTCTCCTCGGCACTAGCGATGTTGGACTTGGCGAGCGCCAGATTCTTGTTGGCCTCGCTGACGCGGAAACGGTTCTGGCTGACCTGCAACTCAATCTTCTCGCGTGCGTCCTCGAGTTCGAGGTTGGCAACCGTTGTCGCCTCTTGGGCCGCCTGAACCTTGTGCTTCACATCACCCCAATTCCAAATGGGGATGCGCACTTGCAGTCCCACATGCCAGAAACCACCAAAGCGATGCTGGATGCCGTTGAAGGCATTGGGGTTGGTCACAGCATATCCGCCGTTGAATAATACCTGAGGACGGTTCTCTGCCTTGAGCAGATTGACCTCTTGATGAGTCAGGTCAATGGCATTTTGGAGCAAGCGTAGCTCGGGGCGGTTGTCGATGTTAGTTGTCAAGGGTATAGCGGCCGGTGCAGCAATCTCGTCGGCTTTCTCATCGGCTAACTCGATGGGCTCGTCAATCGGCAGTCCGCACAGTTGGCACAGGAGCATCTTGGTCAACGACAGGCCGTCCATGACTTTGGCAAGAGCCATCTCGGCTTCATTGACGCGTACCTGTACACTCAGTTTGTCGCTGCGTGTTGTCAGGCCGGCTTCGGTCATCTTCTCGACATCGTGGTCAAGTTTCTTGACCAGGTTGAGGTAGGACTCGGCCAGATCCTGCTTGTGGCGCAGCGATACCACCTGCCAATAGACATTGTCGATGTCATAGAGTGTGGCCTGCCTGCGCGCCTCGAGCGTGTTGGCGGCCAGTTCCTCTTTGATGTCGGCAACGCGGTTCAATGTTTTGATGGCTCCACCCATGTAGAGGGGTTGTGTCAACGTGATGGCACCGGCAAAGGTATTGTGATTATTGGACTGGAGCGCCTCATTCAGCGATTGCCCCAAGTGGTCGATTGTTCCCTGGGTAGCACTGACGTAGGGGGCGGCCATTTCAGCCAACTCCTTGAGTTTGGCGGGGTCTAAAGGTAACTTGCTCACCTCATTCTCAATGGCCGAGATGAACACACCACCCAGATTGTTGAGCAGTGCTTTCTGCTCCTTGTTGAGAAGAGAAATCCCGCGGCTGGTGTACTCATATGCTCCGAGGGCACTCACCCGCGGCAGGTACTTCGTCCTTGCCGACTTGCGCTGATTCTCGGCAATACTCTGTTTTACGCGTGACACCTGCATCTGCTTGTTGTTCTCCAGAGCCATGGCACGGCACTCATCGAGTGTTAACACCCGCTGGGCATGCGCTTGAGTTGGTGTTGATACTAAAAACAACACCAACAAACATCCCAAAAAAAGTGACTTCAGTCTCATACCTTCCATAAATAAAAGGTTCGTTTATTACTAGTAATTTTTGTAAATATGTCTTGTTACTTACCATCTGTTCCAGTATTACTAATCAACAAGCAACATCTAGAACTTAAACAATCTTTCAGGTTGTTCCCGCTAAATTTCAGTTAAGCCACCAAAATAAAGCTGACTTTTCCAAAAACAGTCGCAAATTTAACGCTTTTTTTTAATTATTATCTCATGTTTAAAAATAAAAGCGTCATTATTATAGTAAGTGGTTAGAAACGTAAGTGGTTAGAAACCGAACATCTTTTAGGAATAACAGAACACAAATAACATCTTCACCAACACGGCTTTACAGCCCCCAATTATCCCCAAAGCCCAACTCATTATATTCAAGTAATATTCAAGTAAAACGGCGCATAAAGGAGACAAATGAAAAGACCTTAAAAAGCGACAGAATCATTTAATGTGGCGCATCTACGATTAATTTAAGCGCGTATTTCAACAATGACAGAAGCAGATATTCACGCCCGGTTCGTCAGGTACTATGAGACGGTAGCCGAGCTTCACCGGATGGGTTACGAGCTGTTCCGTGTGTGCCCGTATATCAGCCCTAACGGTATGTGTTACCGCTGCTGGCTCACGATAAAGAAAAACACGTGGAAGGGGTGCGGCGCATTCTTCAACGAGCAGCGCGGGGACGACCAGGCACTATATACCCCCGACTGCACCCTGCCATGGGACGACAGCGGCATGACCCCACGTGAGAATGCCGAGAGGATCATTCAAGAATACCCACGCCTCGCCCGTAACGCCCATGGTAGCGATCCAGAGTATGTGGAGTGGTTCAAGCTTGCCCTCGATGAATGCCGCCAAGGACACTACTTCTATGGCCTTGATGAGTACTTCAATCCGCTGCGTGAAGGACATATCGCCCTGACCGGCGTAGAAGACCGTGGACTCCCGTTACCACCCCCAGGCGATAGCGACACCCAGTCAGTCTATTAAATGCCCTCAGAAGTCTCCTGTGGGCACAACAAAGGCGCACCGTTGCTGATGCGCCTCTGCTTTTGTATTGGCCCTGTGCTTATTATGCTGCCTGGTTGCCGCCCTCGGGTTTCTGCTTGGCTTTTTCCGCCCTAACGATTCTACCCACTTGGTGCTCCCCTATTTGGAGATTCAGCTCTTTAACGATATCGGCATAGGTTTTTCCTTGATCACTCAATGCGACCATTTTTTCGATATCGTCCTCATCAACCTTTGTGTTGCCTTTTTTCTTCGGCTCGTCAGTAGTGGACTTGCTTGTATTACTAGCTTTGCCGCCTTTGGGTTTAACCGGCAGGGCATCTCCGTCCTTGCTGGTGCATACGAAATCGAGGTGCAAGTTAGGGCTCTCTTTGATGCGCAGCACGTATACATCCTCCATGCGAGCGGTGTTACGTTGCTTTAAAGCCTTGAACACTACATTGCCGTCACGGCCTGGAACAAGTGCGTAAACCGAGGTGCTGAAGCGGGCGAGATCGGCGCCTCCAGCTATATCACTTAACTGCACTGGCTTGTACATGTCGAAGTCCTTGCCTGTGTGCGTGATGGTGATAAAAGTGACGATGATTCCTTTAGCGGCAAGCCTTTCCTGAGTCTGTTCCAACTTGCTGAAGTATTCGTTAACCTGGTTGGTCTGACTCATCTCCTCCTCAAGTTTCCGGATATTGTCAATGATCACCGTGACCTTAGGACCGTGGCTTTCCTGCTCTATCATCCGGAACAGTTCATCGAGATTGTAGATGGGCTCGGTGTTACGGAGAAGATTGTCAGGGATAGTGATGCCACGGGTGCGCTCCTTTTGTTCTGCCGCGCTCATCTCCAGATCAATAAGAATGACCTGTTGCGCCTCGTGCTGATTCTCTTCCTCGGACGGCAGGAAACCATACTCAGTGCCTCCAGCGATATGGATAGCCGTTTGGAGCGCAAAGGCTGATTTTCCGACACCAGCGGGACCGTAGATTAAGCATCTGCCGCCGACCTCAATCTTTTTGCCTACGAGCCACTCAAGTTCACGCGTGTCATTCTCGAGCGATTCCTTGAACGGTGCCACCTTGGAGACATAGGGGACTTCGAAAGCCTGGTCAGTAGTGGGTTGCTGTGAGGATTCCGAACGTTTCTGGCGTTGCTCTTCGCGCATCTCCCACATCTGGCGCTGATGCCTCTCCTTATCCTTGAGTCGCTTTTTGTGCTGTTTAGTCCTCTCCTTCTCAAGAGCTTTAGCATTTTTTAGCTTCTTGTCCTCAAGGTCTTTAGCGGCTTTGGTCTGGAATAGACTTGTAACGTAATTCCAGCCAGTCTTAACACCATAGGTGACAAGAGCGGTAGTAGCGGCAGCGATTGCGCCAAAACCGATAGCCTTCCACGGATTCTCGCTGTTCTCAAAAAACTTTAAATCTTTAAACTTCATAATTTGTATTATATAATTAAACAATTGATTATCATATATATTGGGGGCGGGGTTAGCCACCCCCAAGCTAACAGGCATTACTTCTTACTTCAACACGGACGCATTAGGTTTAATATGTACACGCGTGAAAGTATTGAGGTCAGTGATCAGGGCCTGGACCTCAGCGAGCGTGGGCTCGGGCAACTGAATTGATCTGATGGTGTTGCAACCGATGTTAACCTGCATAGGCTTGCAGGCACGGATCATCGCAACCAGCTCATCGTGGTCGAAGGCCATAGCAGGCTCGACGGTCACCATAGTGTGCACGCCATGAGCAGCGACGGCGGCCATGGCATTGGCTCTATCGTAGGGCTGAGGGGCATTGTTCATGATCTTCGGATACCAACGGTTGGTCTCGAGGGTAGTGCTGAGAACCGACTTAGACAGGATTACCGGGTGGTCAATGAACTCAAGAAAGCGTTCAGGGTTCTTGGTCTGGAACAAATAATAGTTGCTAAATTTGTTACAGTGGTCAAGAACGCGCACGATCCACTTACTAGGCACTACATCAGCGAACATATCCGTGCTGCTTCCGACGAAGATGAATCTGCCCGAACCGTGCCCTAGGCTCAGTTCCTTTTCTTCAAGATGAAGCTCACTTCCATCGTTGTTGGGGTTGTTGGCCGGATCCATGTAGCAGTATATGCAATCATGCCAGCACAACCCTCTGATGGCGTTCCACGTGTGAGTTATGAAACCAAACATATTACCTTTAGCTTTATTCAGCGGCATAGGCGTAGCGGTTTGAACGGTGAAACAAAACGGCGAATAAATACTTGGCGAGCGCATACAGGGTCAATGCCAATGCAACTGCGGGCACCATGCGACCGGAACGGTCTGTAATCAAAATAATCAATTTAAAATTTTTCATATTTTAATGAATTAAATAAAAAATATAATGTATTGTCTGTTGTTAAAAGTAGTGCTGTCTTGCATGCCAGAATTGAGCGGCACTTGTCTGGACGAGAACGGCTCTAGGCCGAGAGACCAGAATAGCGAGATGCCGTCTTCGAAGAATCCTTCTCCTTGCCCTTCCAGCGGAGACCCTCGCTTGCCTGGATTTGCTCCAGAACAAGGTCGTAGTCGAACAGCAGGACACGATCGGCACGGATGACAGCCGGGGCATGAATGGTACCGTTCTCAAGCCAGCGGCTGATTGTCGAGGTCGACACGGTGAGCGCCGAAGCAATCTCTTTCTTACCGTGCAGGATCCTCTTCTCCTTATGTTCGGGCACGTCACGCAACGTGGCCTGTTGAACCGCGCTGCCTATGAGGTCGAACAACTCCTGGCCCGTCATGTCGATAACGCGCTTGGTGAGGAGCTGCTCGATGATATTTTCGTCTTTGAAATGTTTCATGCCGCGAAATTATAGCGGCTAAAAATTCTGTGCAGATTCTACCGTACAGGTAGGGCGTAAGTTGTACGGTATTTTGGAATTGTTGTTGAGATATGTGTTTTTCAAGGTGCTTTCAGGGTCGCTATTCTAGCACCGCTACCACCGTACGTTGGAGTGTTTTCTAGGGGCAAAGATAAGTCCTTATCGGGAGACTACAAAAATGCCTTAGTGTTTTTTTGTCTTTATCGTACAGGAGGATGTATGTTGTACGGAAAATAAGCGATGACAACAAAACTTGACCACTTTTTGCTGATGGGAATAGCCTGAGCGTATTTGCGTATTTCAATAATAGCATGTATGCTATGATATGGATGGGAATGAACGGGGGCATTGGGGGCGCGAGTGTGATCATGGTTTCCGATCGTGTCCAAATGGTGGCATTCGCGCGGCCTTGGGTGTGGGCACAAAAAAAGCCGGACTAATGCCGGCGCTAACTCAAACTCATAATACTAAATAAATACTCTCTTTATGTCATTGTAAATCGGTTGTAGTTGGGTTGTGTATGTTCTTAAACTCTCGCTGTCATCAATACGATTTCTGTTATCGAGATGAACGAACCGGTAATGTCTGTCAGATGTCGTGTAATGCTTGCGATTCTTCTCTCCATCTTTGTCTTGCTTCTTTGTTCTGACGGATGATTCATCCAATGAAGCCCGTCTTTGACCAACAGCACTACAATAGTAGTTGAGCGATAAAAATCGCATTCTTCCTCTCACATCTATAAAATGATAATTGAGGTCTTGAAGGATATTGAACACGAAACGATAGTATGTTAATTGAGCAGATTTTCTGCCAACATCTATTGCATTCATAATCGCTGCAATAGCAGTGTTTTCGTATTCTTTTATCTGTTTAATGACATGCTGATTAAACACTTTCTTCGGAATATTTTCGACAACCTGAAACTGAAATACGATGTTATTACTTTCTACTTTAATTTTGTGTATTCCACCGTTTTGGGCTATCTCCGGATCGATCATTATTGACTTAAGGACAGTCTCATAAGCTTCCCTTGTGATTTCAACCACGAAGAAACGATGTGATCGGTGATCATTCCTTGCTATTTATAGTTGGATTATCGTTTCTTAGCAATCTTTTTCTCTACATAGGCAATTCGGCGGTGTTAAAGGGTGAGTGTTGCGGCGGATAAATCATACTTTCTTCAATCTTATAAACAGTAAATTCCTGTTTCATACAATCCTATGACTAGCAACATCCATGCCAAATATTTCGGCTGTCAATTTTTGTTATGTAATGTCAGTGAGGGTGCAACACAGTGACTATTTTGGTAGGTTATATAGCGCATTCGGACTGACAAAGTGACTTGGCACGTGACAGATTTTACACATGTCGTTGAGTTGTCAATGTCGCTAAAGGGGAGGGGATACAAATGGGGGTACATATTTTATAAAAAATTATAAGTCGCTGATTATCAGCGACTTATTTATGTTTTTGTGGAGCTGGAGGGGTTTGAACCCTCGTCCAAACGTGGAACTAATAAGGTTTCTACATGCTTAGTCTCGGCTTGGTTTTCGACCGCTGGCAGGCCCGAGACGACCAACCGGTGGCTTATCCTCTGAATTTCGGACTTGGCCCGAGGCTTGCCTTGTCCTATCGCCGATATTCCTGCACCACCGGATCAACCCGCCTCGGCGCGAGGGCAGTTGGGTGATGTCTCGTCACCGCCCCTTGGGCGATGATAAAGCCGAACTTACTGTGCTTCGGTTAGGCAGCGAGAGCGTAGTTGTTTTCGCCATTTAATTGTGTCAATGACTGAGATTAAAGAGCCTTGCCATTATCGCTCTGCATGCTTGCTTACCACCTCTACACGCTGTCAAAGCCAGTCAGCCCCAATAGTATGTGTCCGGTTGTAAACGGGCTGCAAAGGTACAACAATTTTCGTGCCAAACAAGTCACGTTTGCTGTTTTTTTTCAAAAAAAAGTTGAATCGGATGATTTTTCTGGATGGATGTCAGTCTTGCTCGACGAGTTCGTGCCAGTAGTGTGACTCTTGGGGGATGAAGTTGCCTGCCATCAGGTGGTTGTAGATTTGCAGGCATGCCCATGCGTCGATGGCTGCGTATTGCTGCTGCGCCTCGGTGAGTTGGGGCGCTTCCCAGTTCGAGAGTTGTTGCCCCTTGCTGATTTTTTTCTCGAAGAGGATGGCGTAGATCTTTTGCAGGCTCATGTCGGTGATCTGGTATTCCTTGACGAGTTTCTGCAGTTCAATGAAACCGGCGGGCTGGCAATCACACACGCGAGAGAGCTGGTGAAAGTCGTCGGTGGTTGAGAGTCCGATCTTGATGACGGTTTTGTCTTCGAGGAATCGCTTGAGGGGCTCGGGAACGCCGGTCTTGTTGACGCGGAAGAGGAAGGCATCGTGTTGGGTCGACAGTTGCAGCAGGGCGATGTTGTGCCGTTCGCCGCGGTGGAAGCACGGGCGGGTCTCGGTGTCAAATCCCACGATGGGCGAGGTGCGCAAGGCGGTGACGGCGCTCTTGACTTGCGAGATGGCGTCGATGACGTGAATGTGGCCCGCGAAGTTGACGCGCGGCAGTTCGTTGATGGCTTGTTTATCTATCGAAACAACGTGCATGATGGGTGCAAAGGTAATACTTTTTCAGATAACCACCACTAGATTCTGGCCGTTGGTTTCTTGTTTTTTTAGTTTTGGACTGATGATTTTGGGTTGACGTTCCCGTGTTAAAGTCGTTCCACATGCTTGACGCCCTTGATGTTGAGGATTTTCCTGATGAGGTCGTCGAGCAGGGCGATGTTGTTGATGTTGACGGTGAGCATACCCTCGAAGAGGCCACCCTCGGCCTGGACCGAGATGCTGCGCAACAGGCAGTTGTCGGTCTTGTTGATGACCGAGGTGATCGAGGCGACAATGCCGATATCGTCGCGCCCCAGCACCTTGAGCGTGGCAACGAACTGGCTGCCGGCTTTGCCCGTCCAGCGGGTGCGGATGATGCGGTAGGGGTAGCGGCTCTTGAGGTGCAGCAGGTTCTTGCAGTCGCAGCGGTGAATCTTGATGGCGCCGTCGCTGGCGATGAAGCCCTGGATGCGGTCGCCGAAGATGGGGTTGCAGCATCGTGCCAGCTTGTAGTTCACGCCCTTGACGTCGTCGCCGATGGTCAGGATGTCGTCGTCGAACCTTTCCTCTTGTGCCGCAGGCTGTTGCAGGACAAACTCCTCGGCTGTGCCGCGTGTAGTGGCTGCCTCGTTTTGCTTGGCCTGGATTTCCTCGTACTGCTCAACGACGGTGTTCACGTCGATGACATCCTCCTGGATGGCGGCATAGAACTCGGTGGTGGTCTTGTAGCCCATCTTTTTTATCACGCGTGCCAGGGTGGCGTCGTCGGGCTCTATCTTGCGGTTCTTGAAGCGTCGTTGCAGGGTCTCGCGGGCAAGTTGGGCCTGTCGGGCCTTGCGCTCGTTGATGGCGTTCTTGATCTTGTTGCGGGCTCTGCTGGTGACGGCGATGTTGAGCCAGTCGAGACGTGGCGTCTGGGTGGCCGAGGTGATGATTTCGACCGTGTCGCCGCTCTTGAGCCGGTAATTGATTTTCTGGTTCTTGCCGTCAACCTTGCCGCCCATGCAGGTGCTGCCCACGCGTGAGTGGATGTAGAACGCGAAGTCCAGGATGGTGGCTCCCTGCGGCAGCCTGAAGAGGTCTCCCTTAGGCGTGAACACGAACACCTCGTCGTTGTACAGGTTGGTGTCCATGTTGCGCATCAGGTTCATCTGTCCCTCGTGGCCGCTGGCTTCCAGCATCTGTCTCACATCGTTCATCCACTGGTCCACGTCACCATCGCTCTTGATGCCCTTGTAGCGCCAGTGTGCGGCCACGCCACGCTCGGCGGTTTCGTCCATGCGTCGGGTGCGAATCTGCACTTCAACCCATTTGTTCCCAGGACCGTACACTGTGATGTGCAGCGACTCGTAGCCGTTGCTCTTGGGGATGGTGATCCAGTCCTTGAAGCGCGACGGGTTGGCCTTGTAGATGTCGGTGACGATAGAGTAGGCGAGCCAGCAGGCTCGTTTCTCGTCCTTGGGCGTGGTGTCCAGGATGATGCGGATGGCGAACAGGTCATAGATGCCGCTCAGGTCCACGCCCTGCTTCTGCATCTTCTGCCAGATGGAGTTGATGGACTTGGTGCGCCCTTTCAGCTCATATTTCAGCCCTTCGGCCTTGAGGCGCTCGTTGATGGGCTTGATGAAGTCTTCGACATACTTGTCGCGCTCCTGCTTGGTCTCCTGCAGTCGGTGCGCGATTTGGGTGAAAACCTTGCGGTTCAGGTACTTGAGAGACGTGTCTTCCAGTTCGGTCTTGATGGCGTACAGACCCAGCTTGTGGGCCAGTGGAGCATACAGGTAGCGGGCCTCGCTGGCAATCTCGTGCACGAATTTCTCGTTGGGGTGGTGGTTGATGGCGCGCATGAGAGCGAGGCGGTCGGCGGTCATGATGAGGATGACGCGCACGTCCTCGGCAAAGGTGAGCAGCAGTTTGTGGAAATTCTCATCGGCCACAGCCGCCTGCTTCTTGTACAGCGGAGCCACATGCAGCAGCCCATGCACCACGCGGGCGATGTCGTCGTCGAAGAGCGCACGCACGCGTTCAGGGTTCAGATAGTCGCCGCGGCACAGGTTATAGATCATCGTGGCGATGACCATCGTGCGGTCGGGGGCGATGCTGTCGCACAAGGTGAGCGCCGTCCTCAAGTGCCGGATCACGGGATTCAGTCCGTACTGGTCGCGTTTGAAGACTCCGGCCCGGGTGATGCCCTGCAGAATGAGGTCATGCACCGTGTCGACGTCGCGGCTCGACAACTGGTTGCCTAGCCTGTCGCTCAAGCCCTTGACGAGTCGTGGCAATTGGGCCCTTTCCTCGGCCGTGAAGTATTCCTGTATTGTCGCCATTCAGCAATTTTTTTGGCAAATTTAGTCTTTTTGTGGCAATATGCTTGCAAGAACGTGACTAAAAATGTAATTTTGGGGGTTTTTAACCCGCGTGTAACCAAAATACGATACAGCTATGCTTAACGACAACGACAAAAAACTGATGGCCTCCAAAGGCATCACCGAGCCCATGATCGAGGCTCAACTCAAGCGTTTTGAGACCGGTTTCCCGTGGCTGAAGCTCGAGGCTGCAGCCACTGTGGGCCATGGCATCACCCGCCTCGATGCCAAGCAGCAGGCACAGTGCATCAAGCTCTGGAAGGAGTTCCAGGGTGGGGGAGCGACGATAGAGAAATTCCAGCCCGCCTCGGGTGCGGCCAGCCGCATGTTCAAGAACCTGTTCGCCTTCATCAACGAGGGCAAGTCGGCCCCTGAGACCGACTTCGAGCGCCAGTTCTTTGAGGGCATCACTCAGTTTGCTTTCTTCCCCCAGCTCAACAAGACCTGCGTGAGCCTGTACCAGAACAATGTGAGTGAGCTGATTGCCGCCGGGCGATATGCCGACGTGCTCAAGGCCTTGTTGTTGCCCGAGGGCATGAACTATGGTTCGCTTCCCAAGGGGTTGCTCAAGTTCCACCGCGCTGCAGCGGCAACGGTTCACACGCCGCTCGAGGAGCATCTCGAGGAGGGAGCTCAGTATGCTGCCGACCGCGATCGTCGCGTGAGCATCCACTTCACGGTTTCACCTGAGCACCGTGCGGGTTTTGAACGCCTCATCAAGGCCAAGGTGCCCCTGATGGAGAAAGTGTGGGGCGTGAAATACGACATCTCCCTCAGCGAGCAGAAGGCCTCGACCGACACCATCGCCGTCAACATGGACAACACGCCCTACCGTGACACAAAGGGCAACCTGCTGTTCCGTCCCGCCGGACACGGAGCCTTGCTCGAGAACCTCAACGAGCGCGATGCCGACGTCGTGTTCATCAAGAACGTGGACAATGTGGTACCCCTGCGCCTGCGCAGCGTCAGCACCCGTTTCAAGAAGATCATCGGCGGCTACCTCGTCATGGTGCAGCGCCAATTGAAGAAATACCTCGAGATGCTCGACAAGGGCGATCTCAAGGCCGGCGATCTCAAGGCTATGTTGCGTTATGCCCAGCAGACCCTGTGCATCAGCGACAAGGCCACCGACGGCATGGACGACGCGGCACTGGCAACCTGGTTGCGCGACAAGTTCAACAGGCCCATCCGCGTGTGTGGCGTCGTGCCCAACGAGGGAGAGCCCGGTGGCGGCCCCTATCTGGCATATAACGCCGACGGCTCGGCCTCGCCTCAGATTCTTGAGTCGGCGCAGATCAACCCCGACGATGCAGCCGCCGTCGAGATGATGAAGAGCGGCACCCACTTCAATCCCGTGGATCTGGTGTGCTACATCAAGGATTACAAGGGCATCAAGTTCGACCTGCGCAAGTTTGTCGATCAAGAGACCGGCTTCATCAGCATCAAGAGCAAGGACGGAGTGGACATCAAGGCCCTGGAGCTGCCCGGATTGTGGAACGGCTCAATGAGCAACTGGAACACCATCTTCATCGAAGTGCCCATCGACACCTTCAACCCTGTCAAGACCGTTAACGACCTGCTGCGCAAGGCGCATCAGTAAAATTGCGTCCCTCGCCTGAGAACCGATATCAACAAATGAAGAAAATACTGTTTTTTGTGCTGTTCACGCTGGCGCTGGCTTTCAGCGCCAGCGCTCAGCGCTATGCCTATGACAACGTTGAGCCAAACCCTGATACCGTCTATACCGTACACACCATCACTCAGGAACAGTTCAAGGAACTCATAGCCGACTATAAAGAATATGAATGGGTGATGCGCAGTCCGCGCCCCGTTGTGGTGGACTTCTGTGCCGATTGGTGCCAGCCCTGCAAGCGCTTGGCGCCCGTGTTGCGCCAGGTTGCCCAACACTATAAGGGCGAGGTGGACTTCTACCGCATCGACGTCGATGAGAACAGCGATATCGCCGACGTGTTCCAGATACGCAGCATCCCCTTCCTGCTCATCTGCCCCATGCAGGGCGAGCCCAAGAGCGTCATCGGCCTCTATCCCCAGCAGGAATACATCCGCGTCATCGACATCGCCCTGGGGCGCCGCTAGCCGCTGTCCCGATAACTGCCTATCCGCCGTTTTTCTTCCTCAAAAAACTGATTTTGGGGAGAAAAATGGCGGAAATCATTGTCAATTCAAAATATTGTTGTAACTTTGCCCCGCTTTTTAGCGCAACATTTATTAATCAACTTATTTTTAACGATTTATGAACAAGTACGAAACCGTTTTCATTTTGACTCCCGTTTTGTCTGATGATCAGATGAAGGAAACGGTAGAAAAGTTCAAGAGCGTGCTCACCGACAACGGTGCCACCATCGAGAACGAAGAGAACTGGGGACTGCGCAAGCTCGCATATCCCATCGAGAACAAGAACACTGGTTTTTACACCCTGATTGAGTTTGAGGGCGAGCCCACCATCGTTGCAAAGCTGGAAACCGCTTTCCGCCGCGATGAGAAGGTGATCCGTTTCCTCACCTTCCGTCTGGACAAGTACGCTGCCGAGTACGCTGTTAAGCGTCGCGCCGTGCGCAAGGCCAAATTGGAAGAGCGTGCCGCTCAGGAGGCTGCCGCCGAGGCTGCTCCCGTTGAGGCTGCTCCCGTAGTAGATGAGGCCCCCGCTGCCGAAGCTCCTGTTGCCGAGGCATAAAAACCAAACAGTTAAACTTAATTATTCAAGGAAGTAAAAACTATGGCACAAGAACAAATGAGACCCAACAACCAGGGTGAAATCCGTTATCTGACTCCGCTGTCAGTTGACAACCGTAAGAAGAAATACTGCCGTTTCAAACGCAGCGGTATCAAGTACATCGACTACAAGGATCCCGATTTCTTGAAGAAGTTCCTCAATGAGCAAGGCAAGATCCTGCCCCGCCGCATCACCGGTACCTCGCTGAAGTTCCAGCGCCGCGTGGCAAAGGCTGTGAAGCGTGCCCGTCATCTGGCATTGCTGCCCTATGTGACCGACTTGATGAAATAAACAACACGATTACACAAAGGAGGAAACAATTATGAAGATTATATTGAAAGAAGATATCGTCAATCTTGGTTTCAAGAACGACGTTGTGGAAGTGAAGAACGGCTATGGCCGCAACTATCTCATCCCTCAGGGCAAGGCCATTCTGGCTACCCCCAGCGCACTGAAGGTGCATGCCGAGAATCTGCGTCAGCAGGCTCACAAGCTGGCTAAGGTGAAAGCCGATGCCGAGGAGGCTGCCAAGGCATTTGAGGGCGTATCGCTCACCATCCCCGTTAAGGTCAGCCCCACGGGCACCATCTACGGTTCGGTAGGCGCCGCTCAGGTACACGAGGCTCTGCTCGCCGCTGGTCACAATGTTGACCGCAAGATCGTGAGCGTTCACGAGAGCATCAAGACCCCGGGCAAGTACACCGGTATCGTTCGCCTGCACAAGGAAGTTGCCGTCGAGATCCCCTTTGAGGTGATCGCCGAGAACGCCGAGGAACTCGCCGCCGAGCGCGCTGCTCGCAAGGCCGAGGAGGCTGCTCACCAGGCTGCTCTCGCTGCCGCTAAGGCTGCCGAGGAAGGCGCTGAGGAGGCTGAGGACGCCGAGGCTCCCGCCGAGGAGGCTCCCGTTGCTGAGTAATAAAACAACATGATAATGATGAAGACACCAGCCCTCTCCACAAGGCTGGTGTCTTCTTTTATAACTCCATCTTTCTAACGACTTTAAAGTCCTTAAAGACCTTAGGGTCCTTAAAGCCGTCATTAACAAGAATAAACACTACACTCTACACTCTAAACTATATTATTATGACCAAACACATTGTGATGTTTCAACTGCAGGGCTCTGATGAGTTGAGGCGCGAGACTGCGTTGCGCTTCAAGCAAGCCCTTGAAGCCTTGCCCGCCCAGATTGACGTGCTGCAGAGCATTGAGGTGGGGCTTAACGAGAATCCCGGCGAGGACTGGGACATCGTCCTGACAGCCATTGTCCCCACTATGGACGACGTGGCTATCTACGCCAAGCACCCCGCACACGTTGCCGCAGCCGCTATCATCAAAGACGTGAAGCGGATGCGCGCATGCGTGGACTATAATTATTAAATTAAGGTGTCAGACCGATAGGCGCTTGAGTGTCTCAAGCAAGTCGCGGTCGATGGGCTTGTCCTTGCGGATGGCCTTGGAGAACGGTACATACACGATTTTCTCGTCATCGTCACCGATCATGATGTTGCGTTGACCCTCCATCAGCGCATCGATGGCTGCTGCACCCATGCGTGAGGCCAGGATGCGGTCTTGGGCTGTGGGGCTTCCGCCGCGTTGCAGGTGACCCAGGATGGTCACGCGCACGTCATATTGCGGGAACTCCTTGTTCACGCGTTCGGCCAGGCCCATCGCGCCACCGGTGACAGGGCTCTCGGCAACGAGTACAATCGATGAATTCTTGCTCTTGCGGAAGCCTCTCTCAATCAGCTCGGCCAACTGATCGACCTCGGTCGAGATCTCAGGGATAATGGCCGCCTCGGCTCCGCTTGCCAGGGCACCGTTCAGCGCAAGGAATCCGGCCTCCCGGCCCATCACTTCGATAAAGAACAGGCGTTCGTGGCTGCTGGCAGTGTCGCGAATACGGTCCACACACCACATGATCGTGTTCAGAGCGGTATCATAGCCGATGGTGTGGTCGGTGCCGCTCAGGTCATTGTCGATGGTTCCGGGCAGTCCCACGATGGGAAAGTCAAACTCGCTGGCAAATAAGCGGGCACCGCTCAGCGAACCGTCGCCTCCGATGACCACCAGAGCATCGATGCCGTGCTTCTTGATGTTCTCATAGGCGATTTGACGCCCTTCAGCAGTCTTGAACTCCTTGCAGCGTGCCGTCTTGAGGATGGTTCCACCGTGATGGATGATATTGGAGACGTTCTGGGTCTTCAAGTCAACGATTTCATTCTCTACGAGACCCTTGTAGCCCCTGTAGATGCCTTTTACCTTAAATCCATTGTAGATTGCCGAGCGGGTCACCGCGCGGATGGCTGCATTCATTCCCGGTGCGTCACCGCCCGAGGTCAGTAAGCCGATAGTCTTGATGGCTGCCATATTACTTCGTTTTTTTGGGTTATGAATATATTGTTCTGCCTGCAAAGGTAATGATATTTTTATTGCAGAGCAATAAAAAAACGGCATCTGCTCGCGCAGACGCCGTAATTCTCATGTTTTTTATTGCTTGCGTTTAATGATAGGATTAGAATAAGGCCAGTTTAATCATTTAATCAACATTAACTACCATCAAAAGATTATATTTTTTATTTTGTTTCGTTATGAGGGTTAGGTCACACAAGGTGAACCTAAGAATTATCAATAAGAATTTGGAGAAATGTTATTGACGCTGCAAAATTAGTCTATGCTGTACTTGCCCGATTATGAATTTCTGGGATTTTATTTGCAGGTATTGTCGTTTTTGTGACCAAAAATTTGTCAAAATTTTACCCAAATATTAGTTAAGTACTTGTTTTATAGCGAAACAAAAATACAAATGCAAGTTGAGTATTTGTAATTTGTTTTCTTGCTTTTCCCAGTCATTTTTTGTGTTTTTTTTCTTGCTTTCTTGATCATTGCAGAAAAAGAAAAACGGTCAACATGGCGGCGTTGCCATGCTGACCGTTGTGGTTGATGCCGGGTGATGCTCCTATTCTTTCTGGTCGACCGTGATGGTCTTGCCGGCGCTGTGGGCACTCAGCTGCGGGGCATACTGGCACTGGATTGTGGCGATGCCCGAGGTGAATTCGCCGGGGTTGGTCACCCACACATCGTAGCCGATGATGTGCGTGCCCTTGTCAAGGCTGTTCACGAACACGTTGGTCTGGGTGTCCTTGGTCTCCTGGTAGAACCAGGTGTTGTCCTCGCTGCGGTAGCCCGAAAGCTGGTCGACGGGCTCGAAGCAGGCGGCACGCTCGTCGGTCATGGTGACGAAGTCCATGTCCTTGTTGGTCTTGATGACGACGCGCACCTTGACCTTGTCGCCCACCTTGAATGAGGTGGCACTGTGC
>ONGE01000011.1 GCA_900317325.1 uncultured Prevotellaceae bacterium | reverse complement strand
CATTCAATTGTAACGAATGAAACTAATTGCATCCGCATTCCGACCAACTGGAGTGCGGATGCAATATTGTTATAGTTGTTTTTAAAATCTTGGCGTCTTCGCGCCTTAGCGTGGGGCCCTGGTTGCGGCCACGCCAAGGCGAGGCCCTACAACGCGTCTGCCTCACTAATCTCTAATCACTAATCTCTAACCTGCTCGCGCCAGCGAGCATAATAACCTTTAACCTGCTCGCGCCAGCGAGCATCGCGAGCCTGAAATATTTGTGAATGTGAAGATTTAGTTATATCTTTGCCACTTGAATGACAAACATCAAAATCAAGATTCAAAATGGAGAGTAACGCTACTGCAGTAAAACTGTATTCGTTGGGATGGCGCGAGACGCGCACCTATATGTTCGCTGTGTTGTTTATTGTCGGCAACATCGTGTTGCCGCAGTTGTGCCACCTGTTCCCGCAGGGCGGCCTCATCATGTTGCCCATCTACTTCTTCACACTGATTGCCGCCTATAAGTTCGGTCTGCGTGTGGGCTTGCTGACGGCCGTGCTGTCGCCGCTCATCAACTCGATGCTGTTCGGCATGCCTCCCGTTGCCGCACTGCCCATCATCATGATCAAGGGCGTGCTGTTGGCCTGTGCCGCTGCCTGGATGGCAGGAAAGAGCAAGGGCGCTTCGTTGCTGGCGTTGATCGGCGTAGTGCTGGCCTATCAGCTGGTGGGCGGCCTGATCGAATGGGCCATTACCGGCAGTCTTGCCAGCGCATTACAGGATTGGAAACTGGGCTATCCCGGCATGATTCTGCAAGCCGTGGGTGGCTGGCTGGTGCTCAACCTGCTGCTGCGCCGCTGATTCTGATTCATATTCCCCGAGAATCACAAACAACAAAAAAGGGTGAGTCATCAACTCATCCTTTTTATTATTTTTCATACGTCGCGCTAAACTGTCAAGGCGATAATCATTGCGTCAATAGATATAGTATACCCAAGCCAGCAAAGCCACGACAAGAGGCACAGGCAGGAAAGCGACCCAAGTTCGACGCAACTTCTTGTACAAGATAATCGGCAAGATACTGAGGCCTGTCGCCAGCGCACAATACGCCACCTCGATGGCTATTGCACTCAGGAGGGTGTAATTATTCTCGATCAAGAACAGGTTGAAAGAGAACGTAGAAATGACCGACAGCATCAACCCCTTGGTCACACCTTTAACAATGCGATTCACATGTGACTCATTCTTGGTCATATATCCGTTGGCAAAGATGAAAGCGAGGGGTACCACTATGATGGCCACAATCAGGAGTATCAAATTGGGCCGATATTCGCTCACCGTGGGGCTAATCACCGCTGCAAAGGTGATCAACATCGTCAAGAACCATATACCCATCAAAACCGAAGTTCCCAAACGGGTGAGGGTGGATTCCCAACTCTGGCCATAGAATTGCTTGAAATCTGCCAAAAACAGATATATGCCAAAGAAGGTGTAAGCTGTCGAGACCAGACCTGCTATCAGAGAGAAAACCGAGACCAAAAAAACGAGCGCTACCGGTTGGGACGCAGCATTCGAGAGTGAAGCCGTTTCCACAGCACGACACAAACCAGTGCCCAGCAATTCCACGGACTTATAAATCGTCCACTGGGACAACACAAAGATGAAAAAGATATAGGTCTCGACAAAGTTGTACTTGCTGACGCGCCTGAACGCAATCCAGATGCAGAGCACCATGAACACAGCGACAAACAGCCAGTCATAGAGCAGATTCCTGGAAAGGAAATTGAAAAACAAGAGCAAGTCGTCGATGATGGCCTTCAAGAATCCAGTAGGCTTGATACGCTCAAGCAAATCAACGATGTTCGAGGAAATGGTCATGTCGATCAGACCGCTTATGTCCGCTGCGTCCCCACCGACAAGTCTCAGCAGCCTCACCACCAGAAATGAGACAGAAATGAACAAAACCACTGTCACGGCAAGGAGCTTGAACGGCGGGAAATAGAACTGACGATGGCCACCCAAGTAGTCACGGACCATGTAACCCGGACGCCAGAAGAGTTCCTTCAACGTGCGAAACATCGGACGGTTACCCAGTCCCCAGATGTCGAGGAGATTGAGAATAGCCTGCTTCCAGGTATAACGGGACCACGTGCCAGGCTGGCCGCACTGGGGGCAGACACGCCCCGTGTACTGTGTCCCGCAATTGGTGCATTGGCGCGAGGTGTCATCATGGACCACAGCGACCCGGGTGCGCAACTGCTGTCGCCGGTCGGTGCGCAGGTCCAATGCCTTGAGTTTGCGCTTCCACGTGCCCTTCTTGACGGGTTTCACCTTCTTGGCACGTTTGAGCTTCTTGACAGGTTTGAGCCTTTTGATTATTCTCTTTAGCTTTATCGGCACTTTCATGCCGCAAAGTTAACCATTTATTTTCATTTTTCAATGAACAGCAATCGGCAAGTGGCCGGCGGGACTGATTCACGAGTATTCCAGATGAGGGCCGTTTTTTTGAAGAGCAAGTGTTGGAATATCAATTATTAGCATTAATTTTGCGTCATCGCAGCTTGAATCCTGGGTATCAGCTCATCTGGTAGAGCGCTACATTAGCATTGCAGAGGCGGGCAGCTCGAGTCAGCTCTGCTCCACGACACCAGGCGACAAGCCCAAACCGATAATACCTGTATTGTATCGAAGCATCTTATGAGCGAACGCAAAATACCTCATCCGTTGGTGGCCATGATACCTGTAGCGGTATTGATTGGGCTGCTGGTTATTGTCATCATGTTGTTCGGCAGCGACGCGTTGAGTGGCGGCAGCCAGATTGCGTTGCTCTTCGGCCTGGCCGTGTGTGTGCTGATATCGATGACCGTCTACCACACGCCGTGGAAAACGTTTGAGAATCAGATGACCAAGACCTTGGGCGACGTGTCGGTGACGCTGCTCATCCTGTTGACGGTGGGCATGCTTGCCGGGTCGTGGATGATCAGCGGCGTGGTGCCCACGCTCATTTATTACGGTGTCCAGATTCTGTCGCCGCGTTTCTTCCTAGTGTGCGCCTGCGTGATTTGTGCGCTGGTGTCGCTGTTGTCGGGCAGCTCGTGGACTACCGTCGCCACCATCGGTGTGGCATTGCTGGGCATCGGGCAGGCCTTGGGCATCTCCGAGGCATGGACTGCCGGTGCCATCATCTCAGGGGCCTACTTCGGCGACAAGATGTCCCCCTTGAGCGACACGACCATCCTGGCCTCGTCATCGGTCAAGGTCGATATCTTTGAACACATCCGCTACATGATGCTGACCACCACCCCGTCGATACTCATCACCCTGGGTATCTTCCTTTTTGCCGGGTTGGGTCACGGCGGTGAGGGCTCGTTGCACATCGAGCAATATACCGACGGACTTGCCGCGACCTTCAACATCTCGCTGTGGACCCTGCTCGTGCCGTTGATCACGGGCATCCTCATCGCCCGCAAGGTTCCCTCGTTGATGGTATTGTTCATCTCATCCATCCTGGCTGGCCTCACGGCCATCATCCTGCAACCCCACATCCTGTGCCAGATTGCCGGTGACCCGTCGCTGAGCACTCCAGCCGCGATTTTCAAGGGCATGGCCATCACCTACTACGGCTCGACAGCCGTGCAGACGGGCTATGATGCGCTCAACGACCTGGTCTCGACGGGCGGCATGGCGGGCATGCTGAACACCATCTGGCTCATCCTCTGTGCCATGTGCTACGGCTCGGCGATGGTGGCCAGCGGCATGATCGAGAGCATCACGCGGGTCATTATCAGGTGGGTGCGCACACGCTTGAGCCTGGTGACCTCGACAGTGGGTACCGGTCTTTTCCTCAACCTCACGACCGGCGACCAGTTCATCAGCATTGTGTTGACCGCCGACATTTTCCGCGATGTCTATGATAAGGAAGGCTATGAGGCAAGGCTGCTGAGCCGCACCACCGAGGATGCTGCCACAGTCACATCGGTGCTCGTTCCCTGGAACACCTGCGGTATGACCCAAGCCACGGTGCTTGGCGTCCCCACCCTCACCTATCTGCCCTATTGTTTCTTCAACATCCTCAGTCCGTTGACTACCATCGTCATGGCCGCCATCGGCTGGAAAATCAAGCGGAACAGGAATTAGGAGTTAGGAATTAGGAATTAGGGGTTGCATCCGTTTCCTAACGGTTTAATAACCAGTAAGCGTTTTCTTTGAGTTTGTTCATCAGCGCCGGCTCAAGGTCGGGATGAGTTTCAATCCATTGCCTCACAAGGGCTTTGGCCTCATCGCTATGGTGTCCTGACAACAAGCCGGTGAGCCAATAGCCAGGGAAGAAAATGTCGCCCGTGCGCTGGATTTCGGGCAGGACGTCAAGGCCCGTTGTGATATAGCGGTTGTTGAACGGTTCCCTTGTCGGGTCGTTGAGCAGTGCCAGCATATCCCTTGCCCAAGGCTCAATGCGGCGGTTCTCAGCCAGCAGCAGTTCGTTGAACAGTTGCTGCTGCACCAACGTGTCGGGGTTACAGGCTCGTGAGATGAAGTCAAATTCCCGCCGCTGGTCCTCGTTGTTGTGGCGGCCGCGTTGCTCGTCAAGAATCTGTTGCCAGCGGTCAGGCTGCATGATGGCCAGGTGATAGGCCATGCGCATGTAGTCGCGGTTATTGAGGAATGTAGTGTTTTGTTTTTTCCAGATTTCGTTCAATTTGTTCACGACTATGGGCGACACGGCTTTCAACGATAGTTGACGCATCAAGGTCTGGCGTACAGATTGCAGGCTGTGATCCTCCATCAAATCCGACAGGCGGCGCTCAGTATCGTCTCTATCCTTGTCATCAAGGTTTGGCAACAAGTCGCCAATGAAACTGCATGTGGTCGAGGCTATCAGTTCGTTTTTCTCATGGGTGAGGAATTCAAGCAACACATTTGCCAAATCCTTTGCTGTGATGGTGCCCAGATGGAAGTTCTCATAGAGGTTGAGCACGGCGGCATAGCGGGTCAGGTCATTGTCGGCCATCGTTTTCCAGGCTTCGGACATCCACGAGATGCCATCACTCTTAAGTACAAACTGGCCATAGCCCTCGGCGTTGCTGTTGACGAACAGGCCATCGTTATAGCCCGCGTAGAACAAATAGTCTTTTTGGTCCATATAAATGGGTTGCTGGCAAAACCTGCCGTTCTCATCCACATAGCCGATATCAAAGCCCTGCTTCCACACCAGGTTGCGGCCATAGGGGTCGGACTGACGCACACGTACGAGGTCACTCATGCGCATGGAATTGATGACAGGCATTCCCTTCTGCTTGACCCACACGTCGCTGAAGGATTGCGCGCTGTGCTCGGGGTTGAAACGGTCGAGTTCGACGATGAGGTCGTCCCACGAAGCATTGCTGTAGGCATAGCGGCTGAGGTAGGAGCGCAGGCCCTCACGCAAGGCATCGACACCCTTTTCCTTCTCGAGCTTGCTCATCATGATGGGGGCCTTGTGATAGATGATGTTGCCGTAGAGCAGTCCGGCCTTGTTCATGTTGTCCAGCGGCTGCTGGATGGGGTGCGTGCCCTGGGTGCGGTCGGTGCTCATCGCCAGCGGATAGTGGGACTTGATGAAAGCCAGGTCGTGGTTGATGTCGGGGAACTGTTCGCGCGCGATTTTGTCGGCCATGAAATTGGCATAGACCTCCTTGGTCCACACGTCGTCGAACCAGCGCATGGTCACCAGGTCGCCAAACCACATGTGGGCCGTCTCGTGGGCGATGAGGTTGAGGCGCGACATCTCCTCGTCGGGCGTGGGTTCCGGACCGAGGAAGATGCGCTGGTCGTTGAACTGGATGCAACCCGGATGCTCCTTGCCGCCGAACTGATAACCCGGCAGCACGACGAAACCATAGTGCTCAAAGGGGTAAGGGATGCCCGTATAGTCCTCCATCCATCGCAGCGACAAGGCTACCTGGTCGAACACGATGGGCAACTGATCCACCTTCTTGGCGTCGGTCTCGCGATACAGGGCGGTAATCTCACGGCCGTCACGGATGGCCTTCTGCACGCTGAAACGGCCTGCCGTGAACGAGAAGAGATAGGTGGGAATGGGCTTTTGGGTTTGGTTACTGATACTCACCCACCCCTTGGGGATGTCCAGTTTCAAGTCAAAAACCGCCTTCAGGTCAGGCTGGTCAAAACAGGCAAAGGCGCTGCGGGCATGGTCGGGCACAAACAGGGTGTACATATAATCCTGGCTTCGGTTCAAGGCCTTGTCACCGCTGATGCCGCTGAGTTGAACCGAATTCATGCCCCGGGCGAGATATCGCAGTGGAATCACGATGTGCTCATCGAGGAAAACGGTCTTCACTGTCGAGCCGTTGACAACAATATCCCGGTGCAATTGAGCAGGACTGCCCTGAAAGTCAATCTGCAGGTCCTCGTCGCCAGTCCAATTGAAAAAAATCGTCTCACTGAAACTGACGGGTTGCGATTTCTGGTCCGGGACCGTGAATTCCAAACGGTATTTCACATCGCTGATGTGGGCCGAGCGGTAAACGGCCAGTTCGCGGGACACACCTTCGACAACGGGCACCGATGCTGCGGCGCTGAGGGCCGACAGCGCCACGAGAATGGTTAAGAAGCAATATACAACAGGCTGTTTCATGACTATTCCATTATTGAGAATGCCGACGGAGCAACACCACTGTTTGCATCCGCCGCAGTTCAGTTTTATCACCTCGGCAAAGATAATCATTTTCCCGGAATCTGACGGTCTTGCAGGAAGCCTCAAAAAAATCCCCTGCCGACCGAAAAGCCGACAGGGGAAAACCAATAAATCTGATTACTATGAAACAGCCTTCTGTTAAAGATTACATCATGCCGCCCATGCCGCCACCCATGCCGGGACCACCGGCGGGCATTGCGGGCTCGGGTTCCTTCTTCTCGGCGATGACGCACTCGGTGGTGAGGAACATGCCGGCGATGCTGGCAGCGTTCTCCAAAGCGATGCGGGAAACCTTGGCAGGATCAATGACGCCGGTCTCGAAGAGGTTCTCGAACTTCTCGGTGCGGGCATTGTAACCGAAGTCACCCTCGCCTTCCTTGACGCGGTTCACCACAACGGCACCCTCCAGGCCAGCGTTGGCAACGATCTGGCGCAGGGGCTCCTCGATGGCACGCTGGATGATGTGGATACCCGTGGTCTCGTCATCGTTGTCACCCTTCAAGCCCTCGAGGGCCTTGAGGCAACGGATGTAGGCGGTACCGCCACCGGGCACGATACCCTCGGCAACGGCAGCGCGGGTAGCACTCAGGGCATCGTCCACGCGGTCCTTCTTCTCCTTCATCTCCACCTCGCTGGGTGCACCGATGTAAAGCACGGCTACACCACCCGACATCTTGGCGAGACGCTCCTGGAGCTTCTCCTTGTCGTAGGTGGACTTGGTATTCTCGATCTGCACGCGAATCTGGGCGATGCGGTCGGCAATCATGTCCTTGTTGCCGGCGCCGTTGACGATGGTGGTGTTCTCCTTGTCAACGGTAACCTTCTCGGCGGTACCCAGCATATCGAGGGTAGCCTTCTCGAGGGTCAAACCGGTCTCCTCGCTGATGACGGTGCCACCGGTGAGGATGGCGATGTCCTGCAGCATCTCCTTGCGACGGTCGCCAAAGCCCGGAGCCTTCACGGCGCACACCTCGAGCGAGCCGCGCAGGCGGTTCACTACCAGCGATGCCAGAGCCTCGCCGTCAACGTCCTCGGCGATGATGAGCATGGGACGATGAGCCTGAACGGCACCCTGCAACAGGGGCAGCAGGTCCTTCAAGCCCGAAATCTTCTTGTCGAAGATGAGGATGTAGGGACGCTCCATCTCGCATGCCATTTTGTCGGCATTGGTGACAAAATAGGGCGAGATGTAGCCACGGTCGAACTGCATACCTTCAACCACATCGACGCGTGTCTCGGTGCCCTTGGCCTCCTCGACGGTGATGACACCGTCCTGTTTTACCTTCTTCATGGCCTCGGCGATGAGCTGGCCGATGGCATCGTCGTTGTTGGCGCTGATGCGTGCCACGTTCTCGATCTTGCCGAAGTCGTCGCCCACTTCCTGAGCCTGCTCCTTGATACCGTCGACAACGACCTTGACGGCCTTGTCGATACCGCGCTTCACGTCCATGGGATTAGCGCCAGCAGCCACGTTCTTGAGGCCCTCGGTGATGATGGCCTGAGCCAGAACGGTAGCGGTGGTGGTGCCGTCACCGGCATCGTCGTTGGTCTTGCTGGCGACCTCCTTGACGAGCTGTGCGCCGATATTCTGGAATTCGTCCTCCAGTTCCACCTCACGGGCTACGGTCACACCGTCCTTGGTGATGTGGGGAGCACCATATTTCTTGTCGAGAATCACGTTACGGCCCTTGGGACCCAGGGTGACCTTCACGGCGTCGCTCAACTGGTCAACGCCCTTCTTGAGCTCTTCGCGAGCCTTGATATCGAATTTGATTAACTTTGCCATAATAGTTTCTAGTCCTCCTTAGTAGTTTCTAGTCCTTATTCATTTTATTCAATGACGATAGCCAGGATGTCGTTCTGGCGCATCATGAGCAGTTTTTCACCGTCGATCTCGATTTCGTTGCCGGCATACTTGCCGTAGAGGACGGTGTCACCGGGCTTGACGATCATTTCCTCGTCCTTGGTGCCGTTACCAGCAGCACGCACTTTGCCCTTAAGAGGTTTTTCCTTAGCGCTGTCGGGGATGATGATACCGCCAACAACTTCTTCTGCTTTGGCCGGTTCGATGAGAACGCGGTCGTTCAATGGTTTGATAGTCATGATTACTTTAATTGTTAATGATTTTATATTATTAAATTTGTTTTCACGTCCTGCAAGACTGCAACGAGTGTGCCAACGGCCAATTCCGGTCATCAATGCGCCATTTTGTCACCCGTCTGCCAAATCCTCCTGTCCTCCGTCGCATCCATGGGGGCAAAAACAATGCGGGCGTCACAGGTCAAGGACCTGCATCGCCCGCGATTGCATCATCCAAACGTCGCTGTCACCTGCGTCCTGGCAACCAGGCGCTCGTGGCAGCACTTTTTTCCTTACAAGGCCAGCCTCAAGCCTATTTCATCGCGTTTGAACGTAGGTTCGTAGTACATGCGGTAGAACACCGAGCAGAAGCGCGAGTGGCCGCGCATGCAGCCGCCACGCACGATGTGCTCGCTACCGGTTTCGGGGCCGGTGGGATTGGTCTGCGCCTGGCTGGTATAGGGGGCATACCAGTCCTGGCACCACTCCCACACGTTACCGCTCATGTCATAGGTGCCCAGCTCGTTGGGCTGCTTTGAGCCAACAGCCTGGGTGCGGTCGCTACTGTTGTCTTCACACCAGGCCACATCGTTGAAATTGTTGCTGCCCGAATAGGTGTAGCCGTGGGTCTTGTTGCCGCCGCGTGCTGCAAACTCCCACTCGGCCTCGGTGGGCAAGCGGAAATTGCGGCCCGTTTTCTCATTGAGCTTGGTGATGAACTGCTGGCAATCGTTCCACGAGACATACTCCACGGGCCATTCCCAGTAACCGCTGTTGACGCTCGGGTTGCTGCCCATCACGGCGTCCCACAGTTCCTGGGTCACCTCGGTCTCACCGATGTGGTAATCGTCGAGGGTCACCTGGTGATACATCACGCTCTCGTAATAATCACCGCCCATGTTGAAGGTGCCACCCTCGACAGCGATCATCTTGAAGGTGCAGCCCTCGACCTCAAACACCTCGTCCTCGAACACTGCGGGTTCGGGCGTGTTGCCCTCGCCGCCCTCGTTCAGCAGCATGTCAATCATCCTGACCACATCGGTGATGGTGACCTGACCGTCACCGTTGAGATCGGTAGGGAAGGTTGCCTCGTTATCCTTCAGGGCAAAATCAATCAGCGCGACCACGTCGGTGATGTCCACCTTGCCGTCGTTGTTCACGTCGCCGCGAATATAGGCCGTTCCTGTCAGATTGACACCGTGAAAGCTGTCACCGATTTTCATCGAGTAGTGGGCATGGTGCACACCCGGCAATTCAGGCTTGTAGGTGGCCAGAATCTGACCCGATTCGCCGGGCTGGATATAATCAGGCAACCCATTATCATAGACCCAGATATAGCCGTAATCACTGGTGAGCGCGCTCAAGTGATAGAAGGGCACCGTACCCGTGTTGATCACCTCGAAGTAGGTTGCCACACTGTCTCCCACAAATGCCTCGAAGAAGATTTCGTCAGGAGAAAGCATGCCCTGCGGTGTCTGAGCACTGGCTCGGTCGAAACTCGGCAGGATAAACATCAACGCCGTCAATAACGTATAAAATGCTTTCATAAAAAAAGGAGTTATAATGTTAAACAAGAAAGAGTCACTGTTGTGACTACAAATTTACCATCATTTTCACCACGCCGTGAAAGGAATTTGACGACTATTTCGCCGTATCGGGATTTTTTTGACAAAAGTGTCAAAAAATTAGACACTTTTCTCCTGTCCGTCACTTGGCGAAGTCACATCGATTGACAAAAAAGCACAAAAAATGTTACACAATTCAATCTGAACCGCCAAGTAAGGGGAAAAAGTGTATCTTTGCAAGAAAATAACGGCCACGCCAAGGCTTGGCCCAGCAAAGAATTCAACACAGACTAACTGCATCATACTGAAGATGAAGATTTTATCGAGAATCGCACTGGCCGCTATTGCGGCATTGATATTGATCGCTTGTGGCGGCAATGAGGCCACTTACCAGTACAAGACCCAATACCTGCCCGTGCAGCTGGCGGGCAGCGAGAAGTGGAGCATCCTCGACGTGAACAGCGGCGAGGTGGTCGCCAAGGACGCCTACGACAACGCCCCGTCGCCCATCGTGGCCGGGATGTTCTACGTGAGAAACAGCGAGGGCAGCTACGACTACTATGACGTGAGCGCTCCCACCACCCCGGTAGCGGGTCACTTTGGCAGCGTGACCTCGTTCAGCGACGACGGAGTGGCCGTGTGCAGCCGTGTGGGAGGCCCGCTGTGCGTCATCGACCGCAAAGGTCAGGTGGTGAAGGAACTGCCCAAGGACGTGTCACAGTGCTCGATGTTCTCTCGCGGCATGGCCGCCATTCAGGACGATAACGGCGAGTGGGGCTACATCAACGCCAAGGGCGACACCGTCATCCCCGTCAATTACAGCAGCGCCAACCTCTTCCTCTACGAGGACTATGCGATGGTCATCGACAGCAAACAGCCCAACGACAGTGTGGTCAATTTCACCGTCATCGACCGTAGCGGCAAGGTGATGTTCACCTCCAACACGTCGGTCTATCAGCCCATCCAGCCCTATTTCATCAACGGCGTGCTGCCCGTAGTGAAGGGCGACACCGTGGTGTGCCTCAACGAGAATGGCAAGGAGGTGGCCAACCCCATTGCCGACGATGAGAAGCTGCAGAAGGCCGGCTATACCGACTATTCCCGCACCCCGTCGGGCGACTACATCGTCTTCAAGGACAAGAAAACCGGCCTGGTGGACAAGAGCAACAACGTGTTGATTCCCATCGAGCACGACAACCTCATCGACATCAACGGCGAGCGCCTGATTGCTGTTGACGGCGACACCTACCACATCGTTGACCGCAACGGCAAGGCGGTGGGTAACGTCAAGTTCGAGAACGCCCACGTGAGCGAGGACAACCCCTACGCCACCCGCGGTTTCATCGACACCGACCTGGCCGCCGCATCCATGATGATGATGTTTGACGAGACAACCTGCTGCGGTGCCGACGCCCACACCACGCTCATGGACATGAACGGCATGGTGGGTACCGACGCCCGCATGTATGCCGGCAACAACACGCTCATCCTGCCGCAAGGCCCCTACATGATACAATATGTGTTTGACCGCGAGGTGGCCTCGATGAACGCCGACAGCACTGCCGCCAGCTTCAACTATGATGCCAACGTGAAATGTGTCATCATTTCGCTCAACGTGAACCACTGCCCCGCCAACACCGAGCCAGCCATCACGAACAAGGTGGAGAGCCGCCTGGGCACCAATGGCTTTGTGTTCGCCAGGGACGGCATCTTCTGCAGTGACTACCTCACTGCATTGACCCTGGGCTATGAGAAGGGCATCATCAACCTGATTTACTACATGCACTTCAACGAATCCGTCCCCCAGGAGAAGAAGAAAAGGAGCTAACAGTTAACAGTGAACAGTTGGCATCCGTTTCATCCGTTTCATTCGTTTCATCCGCGTGTGCGCGACAACTAGGGACTAGGGACTAGAAACTAGGGACTAGGGACTAAAAAACTAAAAACTAAAAATATGTATTACGTACAAAAGACACTGGAGATTTCATCGGCCCACATGCTGTATCTCGACCACAACAGCAAGTGCGAGAACCTGCACGGCCACAACTGGATCGTGAACGTTTATTGCAAGGCCAAGGAACTTGACGACAACGGCATGGTCACCGATTTCACCATCATCAAGGAGATGGTGCACGGCAAGCTCGATCACAAGTACCTCAACGAGGTGCTCGACTTCAACCCCACGGCCGAGAACATCGCCCGCTGGATTGTCGATACCGTGCCCAACTGCTACCGCGCCGACGTGCGTGAGAGCGCCAACAACCTGGCTACCTACATCAAGGACGAGTGACAGTTAGGAATTAGGAATTAGGAGTTAGGAGTTCTAGAGTCTCTAGAATATCTAGAGCATCTAGAATATCTAGAGCATCTAGAAACTAGGGACTAAGGAC
Source organism: uncultured Prevotellaceae bacterium (assembly GCA_900317325.1). GTDB lineage: Bacteria > Bacteroidota > Bacteroidia > Bacteroidales > Muribaculaceae > Sodaliphilus. The sequence continues at coordinate 72,356 of ONGE01000011.1, read as the reverse complement.
TAAGGACTAAGGACTAAGGACTAAGGACTAAGGACTAGGGACTAAAAACTAAAATGTACAAAGTCAACGAGATCTTCCATTCGCTGCAGGGCGAGGGCTTCAACACAGGTACCGCCAGCGTGTTTATCAGGCTGAGCGGCTGCAACCTGCATTGTGCCTTCTGCGACACGCGACACGAGGAGGGCACGATGATGTCGCTGCCCGAAATCGTCGAGCAGGTGATGCAGTACCCCGGGGCTCCGCTCATCGTGCTCACGGGTGGCGAGCCTTCGCTGTGGATTGACGAGGATTTCGTGACGGGGCTCAAGCAGATGACGGGCAAACGCATCGCCATCGAGACCAACGGCACACGTCCCCTGCCCCACGGCATCGACTGGGTGACCCTATCGCCCAAGACGGGCCTCGGCAACAGCGGCGACTTGCCCGTGGTGCTCACCCGCTGCGATGAATTGAAGGTGGTCTATTTGGGCCAAGACTTGGCCCAATACAACAACATCACAGCCAAACACCGCTACCTGCAGCCCTGCTGGGTGAGCAACGAGAACGACCGCAAGCGCAACATGCAAGCCACCGTCCAGGCCGTGCTCGCCCACCCCGACTGGCGACTGTCGCTGCAAACCCACCGCATCCTTGACATCCGCTAGTTTTCCGTCCGTCCGCCTATTATTTATATATATAACGGACGAAACGGATGAAACCATAACAACAAAAACATCCACACTCCATTTACTGGAATGCGGATGTTTCTTTAATCTTTAATCTCTAATCTCTAAACCCTACACTGCGAGCGTAGCGAGCATAAAATCACTGGCGACCTGACAGGACGACGTCGCGGCTGGTCTTGCCGATGAGGCCCTGGAGGACCTTGCCGGGACCAAGCTCCTCGGCCTCGGTCATGCCGTCGGCAACCATGTTGGCAACGATGTGGCTCCAGCGAACGGGAGCGGTGAGCTGTTGCAGCAGGTTGGCCTTGATTTCCTCGGGATCGGTATGGGGCTTGGCGTCCACATCCTGGTAGATGGGGCAAACGGGAGCCGAGAAGTCGGCAGCCTCGATAGCCTCGGCGAGTTCGGCGCGGGCAGGCTCCATCAGGGGCGAGTGGAAAGCGCCACCCACCTTGAGGGGCAACGCACGGCGTGCGCCGGCCTCCTTGAATTTCACACAAGCAGCCTCGATAGCGGCAATCTCACCCGAGATGACCACCTGACCGGGGCAGTTATAGTTTGCGGGCACGCAGATGCCATCGATGGTGGCACAGATTTCCTCCACCTTGGCGTCGTCCATGCCGATGATGGCAGCCATCGTCGAGGGAGCAGCCTCGCAAGCCTTCTGCATGGCCAGGGCACGTGCCTCGACCAGCTTCAAACCCTGCTCAAAGGGCAGCGCGCCAGCGGCTACCAGAGCCGAGAACTCGCCCAGCGAGTGACCGGCAACCATGTCGGGCTTGAACTCGTCGCCCATGGTGAGGGCGAGGATTACCGAGTGCAGGAATACGGCAGGCTGGGTGACCTTGGTCTGCTTCAGGTCATCCTCGGTGCCTTCAAACATGAGGTCGGTGATGCGAAAACCCAGCACCTCATTGGCTTTTTCAAACAATTCTTTGGCCTGGGGATTGTTGTCATACAGGTCCTTACCCATACCCACAAACTGTGCACCCTGACCGGGGAATACAAATGCTTTCATTGTTTTAATTATTTTGTAGTTAATGATGTTTCTTTAATCCAAAACGGCTGCAAAGGTAGTATAAAGTTTTCAGTTGGCAACCGCTTGATGGCAGATTTTTTATTAGACCAAATTGGACTAATTGGTCTAATTGGACCAATTGGGATGAAAAACTAAGCCAAGTATTCGGTGGTGTCGTCGATGCCCGCCTCGCGCAGGGCTTGACGGCGCTCGGTGCAGGTGCCGCAGGTGCCGCAATGCTTCTCGCCGCCCTTGTAGCACGAGTAGGTCTCGCTATAGTCGAGGCCCAAGGCCGCACCATGGCGGGCGATGTCGGCCTTGCTCAGGTCGGTATAGGGGGCATAGACCTTGACGCCCTCGTAGGTGCCTGTCATCATGGCAGTGCTCATGGCTTCGATGAAGGGTGAGCGGCAGTCGGGGTAGATGCTGTGGTCGCCCGCATGGTTGGCGATCATCACGCGATGCAGGCCGTTGCTCTCGGCAATGCCGCAGGCAATGGCCAGCATGATGCCGTTGCGGAAAGGCACCACCGTCGATTTCATGTTCTCGTCGTTGTAGTTACCGTCGGGGATGGCATCGGCGCTCTCGAGCAGGGCGCTCTTGAAGTACTTGTGCATGAAGTCCAGGGGAATTATCAGGTGTTTGATACCCAGCCGCTTGCAATGCATGATGGCGCAACGGCGCTCACGCCCGTTCTGGGTGCTGCCGTAGTCAAAAGTGATGGCCAAAGCTATCTCGTCCTTGTACTCATAGAGCATGGTCGTCGAGTCCATGCCGCCCGAGGTGATGATAACCGCGTCTTTCTTTGCCATAGGTATTATTTAATCGTTGTGGAAGTTAGCGATGAGGCGCATGCGCACCATGTCCTGATGCTCGCTGTCGCCATGGTTGGCAAACGGCTTGATGCTGATGCCGCCACGGGGATTGAACAGGCCGATGACCTCGATATACTTGGGGTCCATGAGCTTGACCAGGTCCTTCATGATGATGTTGACGCAATCCTCGTGGAAGTCACCGTGGTTGCGGAAGCTGAAGAGGTAGAGCTTCAGGCTCTTGCTCTCGACCATGCGCTCGCGCGGGATGTAGTTGATGATGATGCGGCCGAAGTCGGGCTGGCCCGTCTTGGGGCACAGCGAGGTGAACTCGGGGCAATCGAGCGTCACCACATATTCGTTCTCGGGGTGCTTGTTCTCGAAGGTCTCGAGCACGTCGGGGCGATAGTCAAACTCATATTGCGTTCCCTGGTTGCCCAGCAGCGTCACGCCTTCCAGTTCCTTATCTGTTCTTGACATAATCAACTGATTTTACTTTGAATTATAACTCGTCGATTTCCTCGCCGGTGCGTTCCATGATGCTGGCAGCAAGGCCGTCGGCAGTCTGGATGATGGTCACGAGGGGATAGAGCTTGCGGGCGGCATCGTAGTTGCGCACGTCCTCGTAGCTGTTCTGGTTCACACCCCAGGCGCCCATGTGCCAACGGATGGCGAGCATCTCGTCATCGTTCAAGGGGAGACCGCTGCACAGCAGCAATGTGAGCGATTTCTCGCCATGCCCCATCGGGAAGCCTTTATAGGTGATCTTGTAGCCCTCGGCATCTTCCCAAATGCCCAGCGCATTCTTGCGCTTCTTGACCGAGCGCTTGTAGATGTCACACTTGCACACGTCGTGCAGCAGGCTGGCAAGGATGATGCTGTCACGCTTCACCTCATGCTCCAGGCTCGGCTCAAGGGTTTTCATGGCCTCCCACACAGCAAGAGCCGCCTTGCAAGTGTTGAGCGAATGAAGAGCCAGGCCGCCCTCGGTGTTCAGGTGGTGACCAGCCGAAGCCGGAGCCGTGAAAAAGCCCCATGCCTCCAAATCTCCTATCACATCCTCGATGCCCTCACGCTCGGTGGAACGCAGCAGCTCAAGGATTTCTTCCTTACAGTTCTTATCGCTAGTTTTCATTATTGAGTTTTTATTATTTAGTGCCTAGTTGTCGTGCACGCGCGAACAAAACGAATGAAACGGACAAAACGGACAGGACGGATGGAATGCGATAGCCCTAATTCCTAATTCCTCATTCCTAATTCTTTCTCGTGGGTTTGTAACCATGTTCGCGGCGATACTTGCGCACGTCGCGGAAGAGGTCGGTGGCATACACGAAGTTGTTCAGGTCATCGTTGTCCACGTCGTAGATCTCGTCCTTGGTGCCGTTCCAGCCCACATGGCCCTTGTTGATGAACACGATGTTCTCGCCGATGCCCATCACCGAGTTCATGTCGTGGGTGTTGATGATGGTCGTGATGCCAAACTCGTGGGTGATGTCGCTCAGCAACTCGTCGATCACGATCGACGTCTTCGGGTCAAGGCCCGAGTTAGGCTCATCACAGAACAAGTACTTGGGATTCAAGGCGATGGCACGGGCGATGGCACAACGCTTCTGCATACCGCCCGAGAGTTCGCTGGGATACTTGTTCTCGCTGCCGGTGAGGTTCACGCGGTCGATGCAGAACTGGGCACGGTCACGAATCTCGCCGTCGCTCATGGTGCTGAACATCACCAGCGGAAACATCACATTGCCCAACACCGTCTCGCTGTCGAACAAGGCCGAGCCCTGGAACAGCATGCCGATTTCCTTGCGCAGGGCCTTGCGATGCTTGCGGTCCATCTTGGTGATGTCACGCCCGTCATACAGGATCTCGCCCTCGTCGGGGTCGAACAGCCCCACGATGTTCTTGACCAGCACGGTCTTACCCGAGCCCGACTGGCCGATGATGAGGTTGGTCTTGCCGTCATACAGCTTGCAACTCACATCGAACAACACCTGACGCATCCCACCCTCTTCCTTGAAGGACTTGGAAATATGCTTAACTTCGATCATTGTTTTTTAGTTTTTAGTATTGTAGTCCTTAGTTTCTAGTCCCTAGTCCTTAGTTCCTAGTCCTTAGTTCCTAGTCCTTAGTTCCTAGTCCTTAGTTCCTAGTCCTTAGTTCCTAGTCCTTAGTTCCTAGTCCTTAGTCCCTAGTCCCTAGTTTCTAGATGATCTAGATATTCTAGATCATCTAGAACTTCTAATTCCTAATTCCTAACTCCTAATTCCTAACCCCTAATTTCTAACTCCTAACTATTAAAGCAGCAGCAGGGTTAGGATAACGTCGGCCACCAGAATCATGATGTTGCTCACCACCACGGTGTCGGTACTGGCTTGACCCACCTCGACCGAACCGCCCTGCACCGAGTAACCATAGTAGCAGGCGATGGTGGACATCAGGAAAGCAAACACCAGCGACTTGATCAACGCAAACCACACATACCACTCGATGAACAACGACTGGATGCCGAAGATGTAGGTGTCGGGGTCAACGATGCCCGTGACGATACAGATGAGCCATCCGCCCAACAGACTGGTCGCCATACAGATAACGACAAGGAACGGCAGGATGGTAATCAGGGCCAGAATCTTGGGCCCGGCCAGGAAATTGGCACTGTTGATGCCCATGATGTCAAGCGCATCGATCTGCTCGGTGGCACGCATGGTGCCGATCTCGCTGGCGATGTTAGACCCGATTTTGCCCGACAGAATCAGGCACAGGATGGTCGACGAGAACTCGAGCAAGATAATCTCGCGCGTGGTCAAGCCCACCGTGTAGCGAGGCAGCAACGGGTTGGAGATGTTGAGCTTGATGAGGATCGTGCACAACGAGCCGATGAACAGCGACACGATAATAATCAACGGAATCGAGTCGATGCCCAACTTATAGATTTCATTGATATAACGTTTGAAGAACACCTTCCACTTGTCAGGGATGGCAAGAACCCTCCACATGAACATGCAGTAGTCCCCAAACTTATCCAGCATTTTAGTCAATAACATATCGTCTCTTTATAGTTTCAACCTGCAAAGATAGTAAAAAGTTTTAAGTCCCTAGTCCCTAGTCCCTAGTTTTTAGTCGGCTGGCCACAACCACCCCCACAAGAGAGGCTTGAGGAGGGACCGGAGGGCATCAAAAAAAGAAGTTTTTTACAGGAGGGAGGACTCGTCGATGAGGTTGTTGAGCATGGCGTAGACGGTGAGGCCTGCGACACTCTTGATGCCGGTCTTGTGGGTGATGTTCTTGCGGTGGGAGATGACAGTGTGGACGCTGACGTTGAGGGCATCGGCAATCTCCTTGTTGGTCTTGCCTTGGGCCAGCTGCACGAGGACGGCGGTCTCTCGCTTGGTGAGCTCGTAGCTGCTCTTGCTCGCGTCGACCTCGCCGGGTGAGACTTGGGCCAGCGTCTCGAGGATGACGGCACGGCTGTCGCGGATGTCCACCACGGCATCGTAGTTCTTCAACACATCGCGCTCCACATACTGATAGACCAAAGCCACCAGCGCCAGGGGTTGATCGCCGCGCAACCGTGTGGGGTTATCGACCAGCGTCGGGTTCATGAGCACGATGTCGGGGTGGGCAGCCAGCAGGCGCTCCTCCAGGTGGTCGGCACTCATCTCGGGCTCGAGCACCTTGAATCGAATCTGGCCGTCCAGTATGCTTTTCAATCCCTCGATGATGAGTTCCGAGGGTTCCACTATCAACAAGCGTTGTTTCATGACAGGACAGCTTTTTCGAGGTGTTTAACCAGCGGCACCATGATCTTCTCCTCGATGAAGGTGTGCTTCTTGAGGTCCTCGCTCAGGCGCAGAATGTCATACACCACGTCGAGCACATTGTCGTCATCGACCTGGGGCGGGAGATACTTGAACACGATGTTGAGCAGGTCATCGAGCTTGCCCTCGATGTCGCTGTGGGTATGCAGGAACTCGCCGATGCTGTAGGTCTTGTCGCGCTCGCCCGTCATCAAGGCACGGATGTGAGGGAAAACGTCACGCTCCTCGTGAGCGAAATGGGCCTCGACCTCCTGCTTGTACTCCTTGAAGAAGCTGATGAACACCTGCCCGATGCGGCCGCTGAGCTTCTGGGCGATGGCATCCAGGTGGCGCTCGATGTGCGGCAGGCGCTTGTCCACATAGTAGCGGTGAGACTTCTCGAGATAAGGCACCAGGCCCGTCATGTCGGTTCCCAGAATGGCAGCCGTCGAGGGGATGTAGTTGTTGAAGGTATAGACGTTGCAGATGAGCAGGAAAAAACCGGTGTCCACCCCACTCGCCTCGCACACGTCGGCAATGGAACGGTCGCCGAAACCCAGCGAGATGTCCAGCCTGGTCAACAGCGAGAGTAGTGAAGGATAGGCGGTGATGAGGTCACTCAAGCGGGCTTCGCTAGAGAAAAGCCGTGATTTGAAATCTTTCATAGACTGTCAATGTTTAATCTTGGGCAAAAGTAACACTTTTACCCCAATTCGGCAAATTCGCCGACCACAAATGATGCTGATTAACGCGCGTCAAAGATAAAGTACCGACTCATGTCCCAAGCACGGCGCTGGTGCTGGGTGAGCTCGGTGCTGTCGCCGATGACCGACATGTTGCGCGGCTGGATGGCGCTCCTGACGGGGAAACGCAGGATGCTGTGCCCCAGGCCCTTCCACGCATAATCGTTGGCTCCCATCACGTCCAGCAAGGTGGGAAACAAGTCCACCTGGCCGATCACCGGGTCGTAGCGCAAGGTGGTGTCGCAGCCGGCAATGATCATGGGAATACCCCAATCGTCGGGCACGAAATCATAGTCTGAACGGCCCACGATGCGGTTGTAATAAATCTGGGTGTGGTCGCTCACGACAGCCACCACGGTATTCTGCCGCAAGCCGCGACGCTGCAAGTCATCGATAAAGGCTCCGATGCAACTGTCGGTGATGTTGACGCAATTCAGATAATCGCGGGCCTCGGCGGTGAGGGTGTCGCTGACGGTAATCCACGACGGGCGGGACTGACTGGTCGAGAACGGGACGTGCATCGTCATCGTGACCATCTCGAGGAAGAACGGCTGATGCAGCTCGTCCAGGAGGGTCGACGAGAAGTCGGTGAGCGCGGCGTCATCGATATCGTTGTGCCGTGAGAAACAACCGGCGGCCATCAGGTCGTCACGCGTGTAGAGCGTGTCAAAGCCGTAGGTCCTGGCTGTCACGTTCTGGTTCCAGTTCACACCCGGAGTGCAGATGATTTCGCGGCAGTCATAACCCTTGAGGGCATAGGCCAAAGCCGGGTACTCCTTGTTGCCCCAGTTCACGGCCACCACACCGTCGCGCAAGGGCAGCAAGCCGGTATTGTAGATGAAATGGGCATCGCTGGAATGACCGTGGCTGGTCTGGAACAGCACATGAGGGGCATAAATCACGCTGTCACCGGCCACCAGACGATTCAGGACCGGAGTCACCTCACGGCCCTCAACCTCCATACCGATGGGCCAGGTGTGCAACGACTCGACGATGAACAGCACCAGATTGCGACCCTCGGCATGACAGTAGCTGTTGTCGCTGTATTGCGGGCAGTCCTCGGCGAGGAAACGCTGCAATGCCTCGCGCTCGGCATCGCTCACGGTGTGGGCGTTGAACATCGCCTGATAGAGCGAGAACAGGCCGTAAGGCAGCAAGCCGTTTGAGGCAAAATACTCCCTGTTGCTGAAGTTGTGGAAAAAACGGCGCTCAAAATTGTCGGTGTTGTTGACATAACCCGCCAGGGCCATCACCACAGCGGCAAGCAGCGTGTAAAGCAGGGGCTTGACACGAGGGCCGTCCTCACGGGAACGCCGACCCAACACGCAGGCCGCAATCAGCCCCAGATAAGACACCACGATGAGCAGGTCCTGCCATCGCAGCAGGGACACGGTGCTGGCAGCAAGGGTGGAATTGACATTCTCGGTAAGCGTCAGGCTCTGCCACGGCATCAGGTCGTCGTAGGCCCTGCAATAGCACACCTGTATCATGCACCACACGGTGAGGAGTGTCAACGGCACCCACACCAGCCAGCGCCAGCGCCGAGGCAACAGCCAATAGGGCGCCAGCAGCAACAGGGCATTGGCCACCGAGACGGCCACCGTGTGCCACTCGTGCAACAGGCGAGACATCCCGCCCAACTGCGTGTCAAGCGCCACGACAAAACATTGCCAGGCCACCACAGCCACGCATAGCACAAAAAATGCCGTGCCATACCTCGGAATATGCCTTCTGCTCGCTTCCAACACTAAATGTTAAACCCTCTTGATGATATGCGATACCACACCCCACACCTGGAAATTGCTGTCCTCCTCAACACGCAGTTCGGGAAAATCGGCATTGGTAGGGGTGAGAAAAACGCCCTCGTCACGCACGCTCAAGCGCTTGACAGTGAAATCACCGTCGATGAAGCAAACAGCGATATTGCCGTCGTGAGGCGTGAGAGAACGGTCGATGATGAGCAAGTCGCCCTCGTTGATTCCGGCTTCCACCATCGAATTGCCGATGACACGGGCACAGAAGGTGGCAGCAGGATTGGTGATGAGCGCACGGTTCAGGTCGATACTGTCGGCATATTCGCCTTGAGCAGGGCTGGGAAAGCCCGCCTGGACGCGGCTCTCAAAGAACTGCAAACCCGACGTCTGCTCATCGGGCTTGACCTCCGATATCTTGATCTCTTCCACTTCCTTATACTTTTACTATCAAGCCGTCATAGGCCAGTTCGACACCCTGAGGCAACAACCTATGGGAATCGGCATGAAATCCGATACCGTCGGACATATGTACCAGTAGGGTGCGGCCAGGCTTGACACGTTCTACAATGGCAAGGGTCTCGTCAAGACACATGTGAGAAATGTGCGGCTTGATGCGCAAGGCATTGATGACCAGCAGGGGTACCCCACGGAGGGAATCCACCACCTCGTCGGCAATCTCCTTGGCATCGGTGATGTAGGCAAGCGGTCCGATACGGAAACCGCAGATGGGAAGCTTGTAATGCATCACCGGAATCGGCTCAACACGCACACCCTCGACCAGGAACGGGTCATCGCCGATGACATGTTCCTCAAACTGGGCTACACCCGGATAGGGAGTGCCACCAGGGAAACAGTAAGGGATGCGTCGGTGCAGGTTTTCCAGCACATCGGCACGAGCATACAGCGGGAACTGGCGCTCAAAGCAGTAGGTGCGCAAGTCATCAAGACCTGCAACATGGTCATAGTGGATGTGGGTTAACAGGACCGCATCCAGGTTATCGTCGCTGGCGCGCAGCATCTGGGTGCGGAAGTCAGGCCCGCAATCAATGAGAAACCTGACACCCTGATATCTGACTATTGCCGAGGTGCGCAACCGCTGGTCACGAGGGTCGGCGCTCATGCACACGGGACAATGGCAACGCAGCATGGGCACGCCTGTCGATGTTCCTGTTCCCAGAAATTCTATTTCCAATGTCGTCAACATTCTATCTCCTGAACTGGTTGAGCAGGCCGTCAACAAAAAACAGATACGACCCGCCGTCGTAATACCAATATTCCCTCATGCCGCCCTGATCGGGATTCTCGTTGATGCGCTGGGGGCTGCCCAGCGACAAGCGGCACTCTTCCTTGGTCATTCCCACCACGACCTGCCCACGGGTAATCAGTTCCCAGTTGGCGTCGGTGATGGCCGGATGTCCCAAGTGCGGGTCCCTCTCCACAAACAGCGCATCAAAGTCGCGGCCATGCATCGTCGATGCATTGTCACTCATCCATACCATGGCCTTTTCGCCGGTGTCCAGCGTGGTGAACAACACGCGCAGCGGTAACACGGCATTGCCGGGCATCACACTGTCGATGTGAACCTTGATGAAATGACGGCCATCAATCATCTGCTCGGATTGGCGGTCATACCAGATGGGCGTACGGATATAAAAGTCCTTACCCACCAGCTGGCGTGACACATGATTCACCATGTCCAAATCAATCAGCATCGGCAGAGAGGAAAGGGTATGATTCGCATCACGGCTCTTCATGACGTAAGAAAGACCCAAACCCGTCTGCTCATCTTCAAAATTGATGAATATCCTGCGGTCATCACCATAGACGGCTATTCCACTTCTGGAATACCCCTGATATCTAAGGACATGTCCAGCCAGATGCAGGGTATCCTTGTCATAGCCATCGGTCACGGCAAGCATCTGCGTCACCCTGTCATCGGCTACCCAGAAACGTTTCCCGAGTTCCCAGGCTGCTAGCGAGTCCTTGTAGGCTTCCAGGGTCACCACGGCCTCGTGGCCGGCCCCCTCGTCCAAGACTCGTTGCACCTCCTTGTCGGTGACACGCCTCGACATCTCAATGCCCGTGCCGCAAGACATCACCAGCAAGGTGATGACGCAACACGCGACAACACGTGAAAGCCATGTCGCTATTCCTCGGCGCGGTCCTTGCATCTATCTTTTATTATCTCTTCTTGGGAGGCTCCTGACGTCCCACAGCATTGATCGACCGGGTGACCGTCGTGATGCTCACGTCCTCGTTCATGGCATCGTCGACCACCTCGTCGAGAACCTCTTCACGATTCTCGCCATTATCCACCTTCAACTTGGAGATGGCAGCGCCATTGCGCATGCGGGCGTCTTTCAGGGCAGCCTTGTAGGCAGCGATGGCAGCGGTGTCACCAGTAGCGATTACCTCTTCTTCAACGGCGCGGATGCTGTCATCAAGCGCGAGAATCGTCGTAGCATCCTGCTGCTGGCAAGCGGCATCCAGCTTTGTAGCAAACTCTTCGCCTTGGGCTTGATACTTGGCCTTCAACTCACTGTTTCCATTACATCCCACAAGTGACATTGCCAGGGCAGCTGCCACTATCAATAAACATTTTTTCATTCTTCTTAATTCTATTAATATTGTGTTATTGTTGATGATTCTTTATTTCTCGGTCTTCTGCTGCAATGCCGCACGCAGGGCCGTCGCCAGCTGGTCGGGACAAGACGTGTTCTTGTAGCCGCAGCGTATGCCTTGCAACTTGCCGATGACCTCGTCGGCACGCATGCCGCGCACCAGCACCGAGATGCCCTGCAAATTGCCATGGCAACCGCCTGTGAACTGCACATCGCGCAGGATGCCCTCCTGGTCGATGTCAAAGTCGATCTGCGACGAGCAGGTTCCTTGAGGATAAAACGTGTATTTCATCTTTTTATTATCAATCTTTGTTAATCTCCAACAAGCCGTCGTAGTCAAGCACGCGCAACTCGTTGCTGTCATATTCCAATATATCTTTCTCCTGAAGCTTGTCCAGCGAAGCGACAAGCGTCGTGCGCTGTGTGCCCAACAGGGAGCAGAGATCCTTCTGCTTATAATTCAAGGTGATATCGGTCGAGCCACTCACCGTGAGCGAATCGACAATCATCGCCAGTCGCTCGGCCACCGAGCCGTTCCTGGCCGACAAGACCGAGGAGACGCTGCGCTGGCTGCCCGAAGACAGATAATTGAGGATGTTGAAGAGAAACACCTTGTCGGTGTTCACCATCTTGATGTAATCGCTCTTGAGCAGTTGCAGGATGCCGCAAGGCCCCTCGGCAACAGCTGTGAACGGATAAACCGTCTCACGCCCGAACAGATACTCGGCGGCCAGCACATGAGGCGAGGACAACGTCTGCCCGAACGTCACGCGCAGGTGGGCGCAGGGCGTCGTCAGTCTCACTCGTCCCGAAACGATGAACTTGAGGTGCGTGCACGGGTCGCCCGTCTGCAACACCTGTTCCCCGTTGCGGAACTTGAGGAAGTGGAACGGCAACTTCTCTACCAGGGTTGTAATCTTATCGGTGCTCACCCCCTGGAAGAGAGGCAGTTGCATCAACTGTTGATACATGCTGTTCATAATGCGGCAACCAGATTTTCAATTAATAGATTATTTACCGAGTTTCTCAATCACCTGATCGACGGTCAACGATTGCTGCTCGCCAGTGGCCATGTTCTTGAGAGCGATGGTACCGTTCTGGACCTCGTCGGCGCCCACGATGGCCACATACGGGATTTGGCGATCGTTGGCATAATTCATCTGCTTCTTCATCTTGGAGATATCGGGATACAGCTCGGCACTGATGCCTGCACGACGCAGGGCCATGATGTGACCCAGCGAGGTGGCAGCCTCTTGCTCGCCGAAGTTGACGAACATCACACGTGCCGTTGCCATCGTGTCGGCAGGATACAGGTCGAGGGCGTTCAGCACATCATAAATGCGGTCGGCACCGAAGCTGATGCCCACACCCGACAGGCCCGGCATGCCGAACACACCCGTCAAGTTATCGTAACGACCACCACCCGTGATGCTGCCGATGGCCACGTCGAGGGCCTTGACCTCGAGGATGGTGCCCGTGTAATAGTTCAAGCCGCGAGCCAGCGACACATCCAGTTCAACGCGGGCACGAGTACCCAGGGCCGCCACATGGTCAAGCACATAGCGCATCTCCTCGATACCCTTCATGCCCACCTCGCTGCCGGCAAGCATACCTGCCAGAGCGGTGAGACGTTCCTCGTTGGTGCCGTCGAGAGCCAGGAGGGGCTGCAACGTGGCGATGGCCTCGTCGCTCAACCCTTTCTCCCGCAACTCGGCATTCACGTTGTCGATGCCTATCTTGTCGAGTTTGTCGATGGCGACGGTAATGTCGATAATCTTGTCGGCAGCACCGATAATCTCGGCGATACCGCTCAGGATCTTGCGGTTGTTCAGCTTGATGGCGACATTGATGTTGAAGCGGTTGAACACCTCGTCGATCATCGTCACCAGTTCCACCTCGTTCAGCAACGAGTCGCTGCCCACGATATCGGCATCACACTGGTAAAACTCGCGGTAACGCCCCTTCTGCGGACGGTCGGCACGCCACACGGGCTGAACCTGATAGCGCTTGAAGGGCATCTGCAGGTCGTTGCGATGCTGCACGACGTAGCGGGCAAAGGGCACCGTCAAGTCATAGCGCAGTCCCTTCTCGCTGATCTTGGTCGTCAAGTGAAGTGAGTCATGGGCCGCGAGCAGGTCATCGGGAGCGTCCTTCAGGTAATCACCACTGTTCAGAATCTTGAACAACAGTTTATCGCCCTCCTCGCCATACTTGCCCATCAAGGTGGACAGGTTTTCGACAGCCGGCGTTTCGATCTGCTGGAAGCCATAAAGCAAGAACACGTCTTTTATCGTGTTGAAGATATAGTTGCGGCGCGCCATCTCGATGGGCGAGAAGTCGCGAGTCCCCTTGGGGATGGATGGTTTTTGTGCCATTATCGGTATTAACTTTTTTTACTCTTATATTTAATGTGTATTGTGTTATCGGTATTACCTCCTGCGGCCACCCAGGAAGATGGCTACATAGTATAACAAGGTGGCCAGGGAGCCGATAGCAGCCACCACATAGGTGTAGGCTGCAGCATGGAGAGCATCCTTGGCATAGCCCAACTGCTGACCGCTCACGATTCCAGAGCCCTCGAGCCACTTGACGGCGCGACGGCTGGCATCCACCTCAACAGGCAGGGTCACAAAGCTGAACAGCACCGTCATGGCGAACATGGCCAAAGCGATATACAGGGGAATCGGCGTCCAACCTGCAACAACGATACCAGCAAGCAGTAACCACTGAATGGTGTTGGAGGCAAACGACACGATGGGCACCATCTTGGTGCGCAACTGCAGCATGCTGTAACCCACCTTGTGCTGCACGGCGTGACCGCACTCATGGGCAGCGACTGCTGCAGCAGCAATGCTGTTAGTGCCATAAACCGGTTCACTCAGGTTCACCGTCCTGTTGGCAGGATTGAAGTGGTCGGTAAGCTGGCCGCTCACGCTGGTCACCTTCACGTCGCCACATCCGTTCTGCTGCAACATGGCATTGGCGATGTCACGACCGGCCATGGGAACGCCCAGAGGGACTTTGCTATACTTGGCAAATTTGGTCTTGAGGGAGTTCTGAACAATCATGCTCAGTATAAAAATGCCTCCCATGAGAATGTATACAAACATAATCCTGAAATTTTTTGTTAGTTTTTTGTCGTTTTCTGCTTCACGGCAACTCTTGGCACGGAAATTGTAACACCAAGTGCCGGGCAATATTCTGCACCGCAAAGTTAAATAAAATTAGTGCAAGTCGAACACAAAAGCAAAATATATTTTAGTTTTTGCAGAGTCACAGCCTGATTTGAAGAGCTTTAGTGGCGCAAAATGCCCGAAAAGGGCTATTAAATTACTAAAAAATGAAAAATAGGCTCAAAAAAATTTGTCAATTCAAAAAACACCGCTACATTTGCGGCGTTGAATCAAACGTTTTATTATTAATCATTTAATTACAAAGTTGTTTTATTATGAAGAAGTTTTTATTGATGTTTGCAGCTGTTGCTGCTATCGCATTTGTTGGTTGCAAGACTGAGACCAAGCCCGCTGAGGAAGCTCCCGTAGAAGAGGCTCCCGTTGCTGAGTACACTGTTGACGGTGTTGCCGCCGACCTGTTGAACTGCCCCGATGAGGCTGCTGCTGTTAGCCTGCTCGATGGTATCAAGGCTAAGGCTCAGGAGCTGTTGGATGGTGGTGACCAGGCTGGTTACTTTAACATCATCAACATCCTGAAGACCGTTTGGGAGAACAACAAGGAGGCCATCCTGGCCAAGATCCCGACCCTGGCTGAGAAGATGACCAGCTACATCGAGGTTCCCGAGGAGCTGAAGGCTGGTTTCACTGATTTCGTTGCAAAGCAGGCTGCCGAGAAGGTTGGTGAGGCTGTTGATGCCGCTGCCGACGCTGCTACCCAGAAGGCTGGTGAGGCTGTTGACGCCGCTAAGGAAGCCGCTGGCAATGCTGTTGACGCTGCCAAGGAGAAAGGCGCTGAGGCTGCTCAGGCTGTAGCTGACGAGCTGAAGAAGTAATCTGAGAAAACAAGATTAATCCTTAATACGAATCAGGGCTGACCCGTTTGGGCCAGCCCTGATTGTTTTTTGTCCCACAAAATGCCGGTACGCTATTGGTCGTTACCCAACTGATAGGCAAGGCGCTCATCACCGTTGAGCAGGTAGATGATGCCGCAGTAGATGAAACCGTAACGGTCGATGACATGGCGCATGATGACATTGTCGCGGTGGGTGTCGATGCGCAGATTGCCCGCCACCCCCATGCAGTAGTCCATCACATCGTTGAAAATGCCGCGACTGGCAGCCGTGCTGGCCAGGCGGTGCACGACATGATAGGGCTTGTCGTCCAGCCACTGTCCCTCAAAAATCTCCTTATAGGTGGGCTCGGGGCCTGGAATGAAGGCGAACGAAGCCACAATCTCTCCACCCTGCTCCACGCACAGGTAACAATGGCCGTTGCTGATGTCTTCCTCGATGGTCTCGCGACTTGGATAGCCGTCGGTCCACTGGTTCATGTTACCGCTAGACCGCATGATGCCACGCGCTTCCTCGACGAGCCGCATGATTGTGGGCACATCGTCCATCGAAGCGGGCCTGAATGTTCTGTTTCTCTTATTCATTGATGCACTGGCAGGCAAGACCTGCATCCTGTTGATGATCAATAATCCTGAATCAGTTCCTTGAGCTCATCGTTGGTGATCACGATGGTCATTGTCTTACCCGTGCTTTTACCCTTATACAGGTAGCGCAGATCCTTGCCGGTCTTCTTGAGCAGCGACATGAAGGTGTACACCTCGGAATCGGGTGAACTCATGAGCTTGATCTGCTCTTTCAGGTTGGCCTTGAAATCCTCGTTGCGGGCAATGATATCATCAAAATTGAACACGCCCTCGTCGATGACATACTCATAGGTCACGACCTTTCCGTCGCGGGTAACCGAATTGAGGGTTGTGGCATAATCCACCTGCATGGGCATCTGGGCATTAGACGCATAGAGCTCTTTTTCTAATGCCGCCTCCATTGAATTGAGATTGGCATCGGCACTGACGCTTGGGGCTGTCTCGTTGCTTGTCGCGGTATTGTCACGGCATGACATCACCGTCAACAACGGACACAACATGAAAATCAATAAAAATTTCTTCATCACTATACTGTTTTGGTTATTTATCTGTTCCTGCTTCTACACGGGTGATGCCATCGCGACGCATCATGGCTTCGATGCCTGGCTCCGAGCCGCGGAATCGCTTATAAAGCGCCATCGGTGCCTCAGTACCGCCTCGCGAGAGGACGTTATCCTGCCATGAGCGGGCAGTCTCGCGGTTGAAGATGCCTTCCTGACGGAACTTGTCAAATGCGTCACACTCGATCACCTCGGCCCACTTGTAGCCGTAATAGCCCGCTGCATAGCCTCCCGAAAAGATGTGGGTGAACTGCGGCGACATGATGCACCCCTCGACCGGCTCAAACGCCTGCACATCCTTCACCGCGCGATGCTCAAACTCATAGTCATCGCCCTCATAGGGCTCGCTGATGCTGTGCCAAGCCATATCGATGAAGCCGAAACCCAACTGGCGCACACAGGCATAGGCTGCACCATACTGCGACGAAGCCAGCAACTTGTCGATGAGTTCCTGTGGCACGGGGTCGCCAGTCTGGTAGTGGGAAGCGAAACTGTCGAGGAACTCGCGCTCATAGACGTAGTTCTCGTTGAATTGCGAGGGCACCTCAACAAAGTCGCGATAGACGTTAGTGCCCGACAACGACTGGTACTTGCAGCGACTCAGCAACTGATGCAGGGCGTGGCCGAACTCATGCATGAAAGTCTCGACCTCACGCACCGTGAGCAACGAAGGCTTGGACTCGGTGGGGCGCGTGAAATTCATCGTCAGCGTCACCAGCGGCCTCACGTCATTGCCGTCATCGTCGATATACTGCTCGCGGAAACTCGTCATCCAGGCACCGCTCTGCTTGGTGGTGCGGGGGAAGAAATCGAGATAGAGCATACCCACCGCCTTGCCGTCCTCGTCGGTCACATCATAGACTTCCACCTCGGGGTGAAACACCTGGGCATCGTGGTTGGGCACAAACCGCAGGCCATACATCCGCTTGGCGAAGCCGAAAACGCCCTGAGTGACACGTCCCAGCTCAAAGTAAGGCCTCAGCAGTTCATCGTTGATCTCGAACATCGAGTCCTTTTCCTTGTTGCTGTAATAGCTGTAGTCCCACGGCATGATTTCCACCGGTTGGCCCTCCAGCTGGCTGGCAAACCCAGTCAGGCGTTCCATCTCGCTGCGCTCCACGGGCAGATAGGCCTCCCGCAAGCGGTTGAGCATATCATACACGTTGGCAGGTGTCTGAGCCATGGTGTGCTGCAGCTTATACTCGGCAAAGGTCTTGCAACCCATCAAGCGCGCAATCTCGAGGCGGGTGTTGGCGATGTCACGCAAGACGTCAAGATTGCAGTATTCGCCGCTGGTACACTGGCGGTTATACATCTTGTACAATTTCTCGCGCAGGTCACGACGGTCACTGTATTTCATGAAGGGAATGTAACTGGGGGCATCCAGCGTTACCAGCCAGGCATCCTCGCGGCCCTTGTCCTTGGCGGCTTGTTTGGCGGCATCGAGGGCGCTCTCGGGCAGTCCCGCCAGATCCTCCTCGGTAAGCCACAGTTCATAGCGTGGCGTCTCCTTGAGGGCATTCTGGTCAAACTTCAAGGTCAGCTCGGTCAATCGCTTGGACAATTCGCGATAGCGGTCACGGTCAGCACCCTGGAGGTTAGCACCGCTGCGCACAAAGCCGTCGTAGGTTTCCCGCATCAGCATCCTGTCTTCCACGTCATGACGCTCGGCATCAAAGCTGTCGTGCACGTGTTTCACACGTTGCCACAAGCGCTCGTTGAGGGTGATGCTGTTGAAATGCTCACTCAACACGGGCGCCATGAGCTCGCTCACCGCCATCAATTCGTCATCGGCATTGGCCGACAGCATGGGATAGAACACGCCCAGCACACGGTTGAGCGTCGCTCCGGCACGTTCCAGAGCGACAACGGTGTTCTCGAACGTCGCCTCGGCCTCATTGTCGGCGATGGCTTTCACCTCGGCATCATGTTCCCTGATACCTTCGCGAATGGCGGGCTCATAATCGGCAGTGGTGATGCGGTCAAAGGGGATTGCACCGCCAGTCGTCTTGAAAGGCTTGAAAAATATGTTGTTCTCTATCATAATTGGTCAAATTGGACTATTTGGACTAATTGGAGAGCCGGAAAAGTGCTATTCCAGCTCTACGACAGTGATGCCAGCACCGCCGAACTGCACATGCTCATCGCGATAACTCTTGACGCCGCTCACGCTGTGCAGGTACTCACGGATGGCCACTTTCAACGCACCGGTACCCGTGCCATGCAGGATGCGCACGCGCTGGGCATTGAATTGGATGGCATCATCGATGAAATAGGTGATGGCCTGCAAGGCCTCGTCGGCACGCATGCCGCGCACGTCGATATCGGGTTTGAAATTCAGCTGGCGCGCACGTATCTCGTCGGTCGTGCTGCGACTCAGCGACTCGGCCTTGGGCAATTTCTCCTTGCGCATGGTGCGCTCCACCTTATCGGCCTCGATGCGCGTCTTGATGTTGCCGAACGCCACGAGGGCATATTTCTCGTCGATGCTGATGAGCGTGCCCACGGTGGTCGTTCCCTTCAGCACCACGTTGTCACCGGCCTGCAGGGGGCGATCCTTGACGGGAACCGGTTGCGGCTTCTTCTTGGGAAGCTTGCGCCGTGGTTTATCCTTGGGAGTGAGCTCCTTAAGGCGTGAGGGCTCTTCAGGTTCCTCGGTATTGAGGCGCTGCTTGAATTCATCGAGCTGACGGCGCAATTCCTTGGTACGCTCTTTCTCGGCCTGCTGCTCCCGTATTTCCTTGATGGTCCTCTCGATTTGAGCATTACTGCCACGCAGGATTTCTTGGGCCTCGCTGCGAGCATCATGGATGATCTGTCGATGCTCGGCGCGGATGTTGTCCAGCCGCTCGTCGTAGTCGGCAATCATCTGGTCGAGGCGACGCTCCTTGGCACGCACGTCCTGACGCTTGTTCTCCCAGTAGCGACGGTCTCGCACGATGTCGAGCAGGTACTTGTCCATATTGATGTAATCGCTGCCGACAATCTCGCTCGCCTTGTCGATGACCTGCTGCGGAAGTCCAGTCTTGCGGGCTATCTCAATAGCAAACGAACTGCCGGGGTAGCCCATCGACAGCTGGAACAGCGGCTGCATGCGCTGTCGGTCATAAAGCATGGCGCCGTTGACGACGCCCTCGGCCTCGTCGGCATAATGCTTCAGGTTCTGGTAGTGTGTCGTTACCACACCCATCACCTGATGCTCGTTGAGCTGCTCAAGGATAGACTGAGCTATGGCACCGCCAATCTGAGGCTCTGTGCCGCTTCCCATCTCATCAATCAGAATGAGGGTCTCCTTGCCGCCCTTGGACAGGAAAAGCTTCATATTCTGCAGGTGGCTGCTGTAGGTACTCAAGTCGTTCTCGATGCTCTGCTGGTCGCCGATATCGATGAAGATGTCGCGGAACAGTCCCATGTGAGAGTTGTCACGCAAGGTGGGCAACAGGCCGCACTGCATCATGTATTGCACCACGCCCACAGTCTTGAGACACACCGACTTGCCGCCGGCGTTAGGTCCCGAAATGACCAGGATGCGGTCTTGCTTGTTCAAGGTGATGTTGAGCGGAACCACTTCCTTGCCCTGGCTGCGCAACGACAGCAACAAGGCGGGATGAATGGCCGTGTACCACTCTACCACGGGCTTGCGGTCCACATGGCACATCTGAGCGCCCACATCCCGTGCGAACAAAGCCTTGGCACGGATGAAATCCAACTGGCCGAGCGTCTCCAGGACGCCACCCAATTCATCGAGGTGGGGACGTATCTGGTCGGTCACTTCGGTGAGGATGCGGATGATTTCGCGGGCAATCTCGGCCTCAGTCTCGCGGATGCGGTTATTGGCCTCGACAATGGCATCGGGCTCAATGAACACGGTCTTACCCGTAGCACTCTCGTCGTGGACGATACCGTGCAGCTTGCGCTTGTTCATGGCGCTCACGGGTAACACCAGACGGCCGTCACGCAGCGAGGGCTGCACGTCGTTATCGAGGATGCCGTCCTGCTTGCCCTGGGCGATGATTCGCCTCAACGTGCCATTGATGCTGCTGGTCACGCGGGCTATCGATACGCGCAACTCGTGCAGATGGGGAGAAGCGGTATCCTTGATGTTGCCGGCCTTGTCGAACACATGGCCTATCGCGGCGCTCAACTCGGGAAACGACTGCATGCCGCTTGTGAGCTCACGCAAGCGCGGATAAGGCGAGTGGCCGTCACCGTCGACAGCAAAGAATCGTGTCACCTGACTCACAGTCACCAGCAGGCGCTGCAAATCGAACAGACGCTCGGCCGACAAGAAGGTGCCCGGTGTCGCCACCTCCTTGAGCACCACGCGCAGGTCGAAGTAATAACTCAGAGGGAATTCTCTGCCAGTCTGCACGATAGACAAGAACTCGTTGGTCTCTTCCAGCCATCGCAACACCTCGTCGCGACGCGTCGAGAAACGCAAACGCGGCACATTTGCAGCACCTAACGCACTCACGCAGTGACGCTCCAATTCGCGCCTCACGGCATCAAAACCAATCTTAGTCTCAAAGTTTGAGGGATAAATCATAGTACAAAATTACTGCAAGTCTAACAAAATGCCAAATTTTTATTAATTTTGCGGTATCATCAATCAAATCTTATCTATCTGATCCTGGAAAAACAGTGCCTGGGTGCCGGCTAACAAGCCTCACCAAGGCACTTTTTTCATTTTCTTTGCCGAAAACACTCATAATTCAAAAATAATGATTACTTTTGTGAGTTACAACCAAGTGAAATTCCATTAACCTATATACATTAATAACTAACTCAATTTTTTATGAAGAAATTTTTGTTTGCATTGCTCGCATCGGCTTTTGCTCTCAACGTCATGGCCGATGGCAAGGTTGTCATCCCCGACAGCACCGGATTCAAGTTCACCGACACTAAGGTTATCCGCCACACGCCCGTCAAGGACCAGAACAAGTCTGGAACGTGCTGGTGCTACTCGACCAACTCATTCTTCGAGAACGAGATCCTGCGCCTCACCGGCAAGGAGGTTCACCTGAGTGAGGGTTTTGTAGTTAACCACTGCTACTATGACAAGGCCATCAAGTACATCCGCATGGATGGCACGATCAACTTCGCTGAAGGTGGCGCTGCCGAGGACGTGCCCTACGTATGGCGCAAATACGGTATGGTACCCAACGAGGTGTACACCGGCATGACCTACGGTGACAAGAAGTTTGACACCGGTGAGATGACCGCTCTGCTGAAAGGCTATGTTGGCACTATCAACAAGAACAGCCGCGGCAAGCTCACTCCCGCTTGGATGGACGGCCTGAAGGGCATCCTCGACAGTTACATGGGCAAGATGCCCGAGACTTTCGTCTATGAGGGCAAGACCTATACCCCGCAGACTTGGGCAGCCAGCCTGGGCCTGAACATGGACGACTATGTGCCCATTGCATCGTTCACTCACCACCCCTACTATCAGCCCTTCGTTCTTGAGGTGGCCGACAACTGGTTGTGGTCCAGCTATCAGAACGTGCCCATCGACGAGCTGCTCGAGATTGCCAACTATGCTATCGACAACGGCTACAGCATCGCTTGGGGTTCGGACGTGAGCGAGAAGGGATTCAAGTGGCGCAACGGTTATGCCATCCTGCCCGTCAAGAAGGAAGTTCCCGATGCAGCAGGCACCGACATGGCACGTTGGGCACAGCTCAGCGACAAGGACCGCGAGGCCGAGCTCTGGGACATCAAGGGCCCGGTTAAGGAGCAGTGGGTAACCCCCGAGGAGCGTCAGGAGATGTTCGACAACAAAGAGACCACCGATGACCACGGCATGGTGATCATGGGTAAGGCTGTTGACCAGGAAGGCAACAAGTACTTCAAGGTGCAGAACAGCTGGGACACCAACCAGCTCTATGAGGGCTACTTCTATTGCAGCGAGGCCTTCTTCCGCGCCAAGACTTTGAACATCCTCGTTCACAAGGATGCCATCCCCGCCAAGATTGCCAAGAAGATGGGCATCAAGAAGTAAATTTTTAAGTTAAGAGTTGAGAGTTTTCCTCTCAACTCTTAACTATTAACCATTAACACTTAACTAATCAAAATGAAAGCATTAAACACCGACAAGGCACCCGCTGCCATTGGTCCTTACAGCCAAGCTATCCGCACCGGAAATCTCGTATTCGTTTCTGGCCAGCTGCCTATCATCCCTGAGACCGGAGCCTTCCCCGAGGGAGGTGTCCAGGAGCAGACCCACCAGAGCCTCAAGAACGCCCGTGCCATCCTTCAAAGCGAGGGCCTCGACCTCAACAACGTGGTTAAGACCACCGTTTTCCTCAGTGATATCGCCAACTTCGGTCCCATGAACGAAGTTTACGCCGAGTATTTCACGGCCCTCTACCCCGCCCGTTGCGCATTCGCCGTCAAGGACCTGCCCAAGGGCGCCCTCGTCGAGATTGAACTGATCGCCGAAGCACAATAAAACCGACAACACGCGGCGGTTCTACACCGCCAAAATAAAGGACATATTCTACAGCGGGCCCCAGCAGTTTTTTCTAACTGCAGGGGCCCGCTGTATCTTCATCATTGCTTGTTATTGTTTCAGATTATTACTGGTTAGACGGGCTGACCTCCTGAACACGGTTTCAGTTGGTAATCAGAGCCATGCCTTGATTCGGAATGGCTCAACTTCAACATAGTGGAATTAAGCGACACAAAACACTACCCACATCAAACTTTTTTATTACCTTTGCACTAAGAATAACACAATCAACCACATGGCAGTAAAACGAGAAACGGTCACATTTGCGGCTCTGAACAAGGAAATCAAGGCCGGCAAGTTCAGGAACATCTATGTCTTGCAGGGAGAGGAGCCTTATTTCATTGACCGCTTGCAGGAACTCATTATTGACACCGCGTTGACCGAGGACCAGCGCGACTTCAACCTCACGCTGTTCTACGGCAACACGGCCAATGTCCGTGAAGTCGTCAGCACCTGCTGCCAGTACCCCGCTTTCTCACAATACAAGGTTGTGGTGGTGCGAGAAGCACAACTCATCCCCAAGCAACCCGGTCACAAGGACGACCTGGACCTGTTTGCCTCCTATGCCGAGAAGCCCCTACCCTCGACGATTCTCGTGATCTGCCATAAGGGAGGTGTTCTCAAGAGCAAACCATTCACCGACGCACTCAAGGCCAACAAGAGCGGCGTCATCTTCGACTCCAATAAGGTGCGCGAGGGCCGTGATCTGGAAACCATGATCGTGAACTATGCCAACTCGCTGGGCTGCAACATCGACACCAAGGCGACCAGCATGCTTGCCGACCACATCGGCACCGACATTGCCCGGTTGTTCAGCGAGCTCGATAAACTCTCGATACTCACCGATGACAAGAACATCACGCCCCTGCTCATTGAGCAAAACATCGGCATCAGCAAGGACTTCAACAATTTTGAGTTGGAAGACGCGCTGGCAAGACGTGACGCCGCCAAGGCGTTCCGCATCGTGGACTACTTTGAACACAATCCCAAGAACAACCCGTCGATGGTGAGCGTGGCATGGCTGTTCTCGTTCTTCTCCAACGTGCTCCTCACCTCAACGGCACGCGACAAGTCGCCCGAAGGCATCATGGCCATGCTAGGGAGCCGCAGCCAGTGGAGAGCCCGCAAATTTCTGGAAGCCGCACGCATGTACAACACTCGTTCACTGGTGAACATTATAGGCTTCCTGCGCGAGTGCGATACCCGCAGCAAGGGCATCGGCTCACGTCAGGATCAATATGCCCTGCTCAAGGAGCTGGTCTATAAAATCCTGCATGCTTGACCTATTATCAACCAACATTATACTACCTCCATTATGAAAAAGTTCATTGTTATGCTGACATGCCTGATGGCACTGTCATTTGCTGCAGATGCAGCCCCGAAATACTTGGGTGGCGACATTTCGTTGCTCACCAAATATGAGCAGTACGGCTCGGTATATTACGATGCGAACGGTGCCAGAATCAGCAATCTGATCACCTATCTCAAGGACCAAGGCATGAATTCCATGCGTGTGCGCCTGTTCGTTGACCCGTCAAGGGCAGATGCCGAGGATCAAGGCGAGGGCGTTTGCCAGGACCTGCCCTATGTGACGACATTGGGAAAACGCATCAAAGACGCAGGTCTCAAACTGTTGCTCGACATTCATTACAGCGACACATGGACCGACCCCGGACAACATTCCACACCAGCCTCATGGACTGTGGCCAGTGCTCTGGCCGACAGTGTGTACGCTTACACCAAGCGCGTGCTCAATACCATGATCGCTGCAGGAGCGACCCCCGATTTCATCCAAGTGGGCAATGAGGTGACCTACGGCATGTTATGGCCCACAGGACACTGCTATCCCAGCGGAGCGAACTACGGCAACGGCACCTTCCAGAACTTTGCCAATTACCTCATGCAGGGCATCAGGGCTTGTCGCGAGGTGTGCCCCGGCTCAAAGATTGTGGTGCACACCGAGATGGGCCGTGCTAGCAATGTGACATCATTCTATCAGACCCTCAAGAACTACACGACCGACTTCGATATCATCGGTCTGAGCTATTATCCTTACTGGCACGGCAACCTGAACATGCTCAGCAACTTGTTGACCGATTTGGAGACTGCCTATCCCACCAAAAACATCCAAATCGTGGAAACCGGATATCCGCATGCCTATTACCCCAGTGACGCGACCTACGACCTGCAGTCCACCTGGCCTGCCACTGAAGCCGGACAAAAAGCCTTTACTGCCGCTCTGGTCGAAACCCTCAACGCTCACAGCAAGGTCAACGGCTTGTACTGGTGGTTCCCCGAGGCCAACGAGTATGGCGGCAGTACGGCCCAAGTGACGACCAACTGGTACAACTGCGGCTGGTGGGACAACCAGAACGGCCAAGTGATGGATGCCTTGTTCGAGACATTGGCATTCCTTGATCAGCCCGTCGACAGCGCCAGCATCTACATTGTGGGCGGCGCCGGCACGTGGAGTCTGACTGAACCCATGGGCAAGATGACCAACCTGGGCAACGGCACCTATGTGGACACGTTGACCATCAGCGACCCGATTTACTTCGTCTTCGCCGATGGAGGTCCAGAGATCTGGAACGACGATTGGACCGCCTTCAACAGCACCTACCGTTACGGTCCCACAACAACGACCACTATCACCACAGGCGCCACCTACACCACGGCCAAACGCAATAACAACGCATCCTACTACTTCACAGGCGACGGCAGCGACTACCTGTTCACATTTAATGCCGACGCCCTCACCTTCAAGCTCGAGGTCATTGAAACTCCACCTGCCATCATGCCGGGTGACGTGAACGATGACCACCTTGTCAACATCACCGACGTGAGCCTTCTCATCAATTATTTGATGGGATCGACCACCTTGACGATCAACACTGTGAACGCCGATGTGAACCCTGACAATGACATCAACGTGAGTGACGTCACGATGCTTATCAATATGATCATGAGTGCCGAATAATGTCAACGACGACTGAAAGGCGGAATTGCTGTTTTTCGGGTTCCGGCATTATTGAATATCGTTATTGTCTATGAAAAGAATATCGCTGGCCATCATCGCCATACTGACACTCGCTGCAGGATTCGCACAGCTGCGTGAGGATTTACCCGTCACGGTACTACGCTTCCTTGACGAGCGTGCCGATCAACAACGCTTGATCAGGGCGAACCATGCCGACGCCATCCCGATGATGGCACCATCCCAGTTCGCTCCGCCCCGCATCATCGACGGCATTGAAATGGTGGACGCTTTCATCAGTTTTGACAACAGAGATGTACTCAAGGCCCTGCAAGCCCTAGGGGTAATCATCAACTGCGAACTTGACGACTTTGCCACGGCCCAGATTCCCGTGAACAAGTTGTCTGATATTGCCAGGATGCCCGGCGTGACCGATGTGGAAATCAGCAAGCTCCTGGAATTGTGCACCGACTCCACATTGGTTGTGACACATGCAGGACAAGTCCTCAACGGCACCGATTACGGTCTGCCGCAAGGTTATGACGGCACCGGAGTCATCATCGGCATCATCGACGCGGGCTTTGACTATCAGCACCTGGCATTCCGTGATGCCAATGACACAAGCCGCAGCCGCATCGTCAGGGTTTATGACCCCGAGAACAATACAGGTCACCCCGCCAGGAGCACTTCCAGCCAAATGCCAGGTTCCATCTTCATGGACGAGCAGATTGACACCTTGACTACCGATATGATCGGCGAGTCGCATGGCACTGTCACCGCAAGCATCGCTGCAGGAATGCATGTCAACGGTTATGGAGGCATGGCACCCGGAGCCGAAATTGTACTGTGCTGTTCGCGCGGACTGAACATCAACATCTCCGAGACCCAGGTCGTCAACTGCATGCGCTACATCTATTCCTATGCCGACAGCGTAGGCAAGCCTTGCGTGTTGAGCGTCAGTGTGAGTACCAATCTGGGTCCCCACGACGGCAGCGGCTACATCTCAAGGGCTGCCGAGTTGTTCACCAAGTCGGGACATATCTTCGTCATCGCCGCCGGCAACAGTGCTCGGCCCACTTTCTACGCTTCGGGCTCAGCAACGGCAACCAGGCCGTTCAACACGGCTTTCGGCCTGCGGTCAGACATCAATGCTGACAACACCTACTACTATAAGTTCGCCCAATTCGAGGCATGGGTAAGAGACAAGAATGTCAAACCCGTCATTCAATTCCACATCCTTGACAAGAGGACAAATCATGTGGTATGGCAATCTGAGCTGATCAATTCGAACAGAAAAATCGATTTGGCCGAAATCAATCAGTATTATGGCCCTGACACATCGGTTGACAGCACGGGCTATCTGTCGGCCACGATAACACGCAACAACACCAACAGCAAGTATCAAGTACAATGCACCCTCTACAACTTGTTGTGCCAGGACTACAGCATCAATGACTATGGCATCCACAACAGCCGGTATGCCATCGGGGTAACGATTTATCCCCCGTCAGTTCTCCAGCCCGCCCAGCCTGACAGTTGCTACATCGACTCGTGGGTGGGTGTGGGTGAACGACCAAGGTTCAATGGTCCCATCTATATCGATGAGATTAACGAGAACGGCGATACTACAGTCCAAACGATTGACGGTTTCTACGCTAGGGCCAGTGCCGATTGCAGCATCGGAACTCACGCCGTTCACGACTCTATCATTTCGGCAGGAGGCTACATCAGCCACGACACCTACTTTATGCCCTCTGCAGGCTTCGTGCATGACAACAACTGCACACTGGGAGCGATTTATGACTTGTCGAGTTATCAGCGACAAGGATTCGGGCCAACAGGTGCCGCCCTACCCACGGTCACCGCTCCGGCCGTCTATGTGATATCTGCCGCCAGCCGATACTGGAACGGATTTGCAGTGATGCGAGTCGATGGGCACAAATGGGGTTACATGACCGGCACGTCGATGGCTGCCCCCACTGTAGCCGGCATCATCGCCCAGTGGCTGCAGATCAAGCCAGACCTCACGCCAAGTGAAATCAAAACCATCATCGCGCAGACCGCCATCAAGGATGACTTCACCCAAAGCATCGACAACGGCTACCGATTCGGCCCCAACGGCAAGATTGACGCGCTGGCCGGGGTACGTTATCTGCTCCATATCAGTGATGACCTGCACCTCGGCGACGTCAACGAAGACGGTTTCATCAACGTCACCGATGTCTCGACACTCATCAACTACCTCTTGCTCCTCCCTGATGATGAAAGCATGCCGGTGAATGACATCGTGAACATCAATCAGATGAATGCCGATCTGAACGAGGACGGCACCATCTCCATCACCGATCTGTCGATGCTCATCAATTATCTGATGACCGTTGAGGAGCAATGACATCTTGATATCAGTGCCGGAATGATTGACTTGTACAACATCCTGCCGCGTCTTAGAAATGCCCTTACGGATTTGGCATTTTATTCAACTTACACTAATTTTGCACAAATTTTAAGTAAACATTACAATTAAGCATAATCTATGAAACGATTTCTGTTGGCTACCATCGCCATTTTAACATTAGCTATTGGCTTCGCACAGCTGAGTGAGATGTTGCCCGGCAGTGTACAGCGTTTCTTGAACGAACGCACTGACCAGCAACGTCTTAGAAACATGAATCATTCCGATGACATCGCATCAATGACATCACATCAGTTTTCACCCTCACGCATCATCAATGGCGTAGAAATGGTGGACGCCTTCATAGAAATTGACAACAAGGGTGTTCTCAATGCCCTGCAGGCACAAGGTGTAATCATCAACTGTGACCTTGACGAATTCGTCACGGCCCAGATACCCGTGGACAAATTGGCCCAGATTGGACAGATGCCGGGTGTTGTCAATGTGGAAATCAGCAAGCTTGTTGACCTGTGCACCGACACCACCCTGAGCGTGACACACGCCGGCCAGGTGATCAACGGCAGCGAATACGGCTTGCCGCAGGGTTATGACGGCACGGGCGTTATCGTCGGCATCATCGATGCAGGCTTTGACTACCAGCATCTGGCATTCCGATGCGCCGATGATACCAGCCGCACCCGCATTGTCAGGGTTTATGATCCCGCCAACGGGACTGGCCATCCTGCCATGAGCGGCACAAACCGTATGCCCGGTTCCATTTTCATGGATGAGCAGATTGACACCTTGACCACCGACATGTTCGACAATTCCCATGGCACCCACACGGCCAGTATCGCAGCCGGCTTGCACGTGGGCAACTATGGAGGCATGGCACCAGGAGCCGAAATCGTGTTGTGTGCAGCAAGAGATTTGAACGTGAGCATTTCCGAAACTCAAGTCGTTAACTGCATGAGGTACATCTATTCTTACGCCGATAGCGTGGGCAAGCCCTGCGTCGTCAGCGTCAGTGTAAGTACTAATCCGGGTCCTCGTGATGGCAGTGACTACATCTCAAGAGCCGCTGCACGTTTTACAGGTCCGGGGCACATCTTTGTCATCGCTGCCGGCAACACAGCCCGTTCCTCCTTCTACTCCTGTGGACCCACAACCTCGACCAAGCAATTCAACACCATTTTTGGACAAATGCCCGACGGCGCTTGGGATTACACATACTTTTACAAAAATGTGTGGTATGATATCTGGGTAAGAGCCAAAGATACCAGGCCTTATATGCGCTTCCATATCCTCGATACCAAGACGCACCATATCGTATGGCAATCGAAATTGATTAATTCGACACAAAAACTCGATATATCCCAAATCAGTGAGTATTACGAGCCTAATTGGGAGACTGATAGCGTGAGCTATATCTCGGTATCAGTCAACAAGAACACCTACTCACAAAAATACAATTTGCAGTGCGCCCTCCACAACCTCAAGAGCAAGGATTTTACTATCAATCAATTTGGCTCACGTGTCAGCCGATATGCTATCGGCTTGACCGTTTACCCGCCCTCGGTCGGTAATCCCAATCAAACAGACAGCTGTTTTGTTGACTGCTGGATCGGTGTTGGTGAACAACAGCGGTTAAATGACCCCATCTATGTGGACGAGGTCACCGAGGATGGCGACACGATTAGCACCTGGGCACCCGAGGGCTTCTATGCCCGTTCAAATGCCTATAGCAGCATCGGCTCCTATGCCGTTCACGACTCGGTTATCTCGGCAGGCGCCTTTACCGGCCATGATTCCTACTATTCGCTGCGCTACGACTCCATTTTCTATGACATCAAATGTACCATAGGAGCAATTTACGACTTGTCCAGTTATCAGCGAGAAGGTTACGGACCGACCGGAGAGGCTCTGCCCACAGTCACAGCTCCTGGTGTCTATGTTGTGGCCGCCGGTAGCAGATATTCTTTCTTCGGGAACAGTTGGCATGCCTCCAGGGTCATGAGCGTGAACGGACACGTCTGGGGCATCATGACCGGCACCTCGATGGCTGCGCCTACGGTGGCCGGCATCATCGCCCAATGGCTGCAAATCAAGCCGGACCTCACACCCAGCGAGACCAAATCCATCATCGCGCAGACAGCCATCAAGGATGACTACACCCAGAACATCGACAACGGCTTCAGGTTCGGCCCCAACGGCAAAATCGACGCGATGGCCGGTGCACGTTATCTGCTCCACATCAGCGACGATGATGAAGACGTACTGCTTGGAGACGCCAATAATGATGGTCACATCAATGTCACCGATGTCTCGTCACTGATCAACTATATGCTGCTCATTCCTGACGATGAAAACGAGCCCATCAATTTCGAAGTCACCATCAATCTGCAAAATGCCGATTACAACCAGGACGGGGTGATTTCTATCACCGACTTGATGATGCTCATCAATTATTTGATGAGTATTGAGGAATAACAATAAATTGTTTCTTCATCAGAACGACATATCAACCTGATGTTTTGATAATTGGGCAGATTTGACTAATTTTGTGCGAGTTTTATAACGCATATCATTCAGATATATGAAAAGAGTATTGTTGGCGGTTACAACCTTGCTGACCATTGCGGTCGGTTTTGCTCAGTTGCAGGATGTATTGCCAACTGTTCAACGTTTTCTTGATGAGCGCTCCAATCAGGAACGCATCACGAGAATCGGTCATAATGATGCCCCATCATCACGGTTCGCACCGTCACGCGTCATCAACGGCGTGGAGATGGTGGACGCCTTCATTGACATCGAGAACACTGATGTCATCGGTACTCTACGGGCCCATGGCATTCTGGTGAACTGCGAGTTCGGAGACTTTGTCACTGCCCAGATACCTGTCGGCATACTTACTGAGGTTCATCATATCCCCGGAGTGAAAGATGTAGAAATCAGCCGCCTGGTTGAATTGTGCACCGACACTACATTGAGCGTGACCCATGCCGGTCAGGTCATCAATGGAACAGATTACAAGCTGCCTCAAGGTTATGATGGCAGCGGTGTGGTCATCGGCATCATTGACACGGGGTTCGACTATCAGCATCTGGCTTTCCGATGCGCCGATGACACAAGCCGAACGCGCATTGTCAGGGTTTATGACCCTGAGAATTCCAGTGGCCACCCGGCCATTGTTGACGGCAACACGTTACCCGGATCCATCTTCATGGGTGATCAGATCTACTCGTTGACCACCGACAACCTCGAGAACGCTCACGGCACCCACACAGCCAGCATCGCCGCCGGAACGCATGTGAACGGCTATGGAGGCATGGCGCCGGGAGCCGAGATCGTCTTGTGTTCGTCAAGGATGCTCAATCTGAATATTCCGGAAACCGAAATCATCAACTGCATCAAGTACATCTATTCTTACGCCGACAGCGTGGGCAAACCCTGCGTCATCAGTGTAAGCGTAAGCACCAACGAAGGTCCTCACGACGGCAATGACCGTATCTCAAAGGCTGTCGCCATGTGTACAGGTCCTGGCCATATCTTTGTCATTGCCTCGGGTAATAACGCCAATGACTACTATTATGCCAGCGGGCCTGCGACTCTCGACCGTCAATTCAACACATTGTTAGGCAAACGTCCTGACAACGACTCCGACCTCTCTTCGTATTACAAAAACGTGTGGTTCCAAGTCTGGGTAAGGCAAAAAAATGCCAAGCCCCTGATCAAGATCCACATCTATGATAAGCAAACCAGTCATATCGTCTGGCAGAGTGAGCTCATCAACCTGTCCAAGCTCATTAACGTTTCAGAAATCAGTGACTATTTCAGCCCCGACTTGACCTACGACAGTAACGGCTATGTCAGTGTCGTCATTTCCAGCAATTCTTCACAGAAGTATATGTCGGAATGCAAACTGTACAATTTAAGATGCAATGATTACATGGTCGACGAGGCGGGGCGCACCATCAGCCGTTACGCCATCGGCATGACTGTCTATCCGCCTCATCTTGTTTACCCCAACAAGCCAGACAGCATCTATGTCGATTCATGGGTTGGCATGGGGAGCCGTCTCTGGTATCCCAACACGGTTTTCAGGCAGGAGGTCGACGAGAATGGCGACAGCATTATGCGAGCCTTTGACCGATTTTATGCAAAACCCGACCCCAGTAGTTGCATCGGCACCTATGCAGTGCATGACTCCATCATCTCGGCCGGAGCCTACGTTGGTCGCAATGCCTACTACTCCCTCACCCGAGGCATGAACGTTCAGGACAACAGTTTCACTGTTGGAGACATATATAACCTCTCCAGCTATCAGATGCTTGGCGCTGGTCCGACAGGGACCGCATTGCCCACCGTCACTGCTCCTGGTGTGCTCGTGGTGGCTGCCGGCAGCCGATATTCCTACCTTGGCCGGCCTGGCAACCCAGGCCGAGTCATGGAAGTGGACGGACACTCATGGGGTGTCATGACCGGCACATCGATGGCTGCGCCCACTGTGGCCGGCATCATCGCCCAGTGGCTGCAGATCAACCCCAGCCTCTCGCCCAGCGACATCAAGGCGGTGATTGCCGCAACAGCCGTGAAGGATTCTTTCACTCAAAATGCTGACAACGGCTACCGATTTGGCCCCAACGGCAAGATTGACGCGATGGCCGGAGCACGTTATCTGCTCCATATCACCGACGATGAAGATGACGTGCTGATGGGTGACGTCAATAATGACAGCCATGTCAACATTTCAGACGTCACAGAGCTCATCAACTACCTGTTGCACAAAGGCGGCAGTGAGCCTCAGGATGAGACGGTTCTGATCAATAAAGCCAACGCCGATTTCAACGGTGACAATGAAATCTTAATCACCGACTTGATTCTGTTCATCAATTACCTTACGGCAATTGACTAGCACCAACAATGAACTCGCCCACGATAGTTGGGCCTATACATTGACTCTATATGACAACAAGAGCCCCCAAAAGGTTCTCAGACATCCCAGAGAGCACAGCGGAGACTCATCAACTGGACACAAACATATCTTGGTTACTTGAGACAGATGAAAAAAATTTCATTGATTTGCATGCTGATCTTGATGACTATGTTCAGCATCAATGCCCAGATGTTGCTGCCTGCTACTGTACAGCAGTTCCTTGACGAGCAGGCTTATAGTGAGCAATTCAAGAAGCTGCAGCGAGCCAACGGTGAGAAATCACTGTTCGTCTCGCCGCGCATGGTCGACGGCATTCAGATGATCGATGCTTTCATCGCCATCGATGGCGAATACACCATCTCCATGCTTGAAGGGGCTGGAGTGGTCATCAACAGTTTGTTCGACGGCTTCGTCACAGCCCAAATACCGGTAAACAGGTTGGCGCAAGTCTCACGCATACCGGGAGTGACCGATATCGAAATCAGTCACCGTCTGGAACATTGCACCGACTCCACCATGAGTGTGAGCCATGTGAATGAATTGCTCAACGGGCCCTCCTACGACCTGCCTGCAGCATACAACGGCTCGGGTGTCATTGTGGGTGTGATCGACGTCGGTTTCGACTACCAGCATCGCGCCTTCAGATCGAGTGACAACCCCCAGCAGACCCGCATCGTGCGCGTCTACAGCACCACCGACAAGACGGGACACACGGCTCGCTACAACAAGAACATCAGGTTGCCGGGCTCAGTGTTCATGGGCAATGAGATTTATGGTCTGACGACCGACAATCAGAATGACACTCACGGCACGCACACAGCAGGCATCGCTACAGGAACCCACGTGAACGGCTATGGCGGCATGGCCCCGGGTGCCGATATTGTCCTGTGTGCCGTCAGCGTTCTCGACGGAAGCATGTCGGCCGTTGAGGTCGCCAACTGCATGCGATACATCAACTCCTATGCCGACAGCGTGGGACAGCCCTATGTCGTCAGCCTGAGCGTGAGCACACCCAACGGCCAGCACGATGGTCAAGACTATCTGTCACGCGTCGTCAATCAGCTCATGGGCCCAGGACGCATCTTTGTCATATCGGCGGGCAATGATGCCGGCAGGTATTCCTATGCTCACGGTCAAGCGACACCGTCGGCTCCTTTCAATCTGCTGTTCAAGTGCAAGAACAACATCGGAGGAGATTCCACTTACTACTATGGCGGTGCGTTGGCCGATGTCTGGGTGCGCCAGGAATCCATCAATTTCTATTATAAATTCCACGTGCTGGACATGAACACCGGGCATATCCTCTGGGAGACCGACGAGTTGTCATCCAAGACAGTGATCGACGCATCACAATTGGGTGGCTACTACATTTGCCACACTGCCGACACCGCTGGCTACATCAAGGCGAGCGCCACCTATACATCCAACGGAAGGAAATACCGCTTAGACATATCAGTCCACAACCTGATCAGCACCGCTTACACCACTGTCAACGGCGTCAAGAAAAGCCGATATGGCCTGGGCGTCAGCATTTATCCCCGTCAGGAGACCACATGCGACTTTGATGCATGGGCCTGCAACTCAGGTTTCCGTTTCGGTACTTTCCCGCTTGTCTTCAGCTCAGGAACTTTGATCAAGAATTTTTATGCCGCTCCCAGCGACTCGTGCTGCATCGGTACCTATGCCGTCGGTGATTCAACGATCTCGGCTGGAGCCTATGCCGCCCGCGACAACTACTACTCCTTGAGAGCCGGCAGAGTGGTCACCGACAACACCATCACGGTGGGTGACATCGCATCATTTTCCAGCTATGAGGTGAGAGGCGCCGGACCGACAGGCAAAGCGTTGCCCACCATTTGTGCCCCAGGCGTCAATGTAACCTCGGCAGTGAGCCGTTACTCCTATTTCGCCCGCAGCAGCCCCTACACCGTCATGTACAGCGAGGGCAGCTATTGGGGCGTCTTGAGCGGAACCTCGATGGCGGCCCCCACGGTCGCCGGCATCATTGCGTTGTGGCTCGAGGCCGACCCCACCCTGTCGGTTGCCGATATAAAAGACATTCTTGCCCAATCAGCCGCTCATGATGTCTACACGATGTTCCGCAGCAAGGACAAGTTCGGCCCCTACGGCAAGATTGATGCCCTGGCCGGCATGAGAATCGTGCTCAAACGCATCACCCCCAAGAAAGGTGACGTCAACGCCGACGGCAACATCAGCATAGCCGACATCACCTTGCTCATCAACCATCTGTTGAATGAGTTTGGCGACTTTCCCGTCAACGAGTATGCCGCCGACTTAAACAATGACGGCAGCGTCAACATCATTGACCTCTCCTTGCTCATCAGCATGGTGCTCTCCCAGAAAGGATGAGCGTCCACCATTTGATGAGAATTTCGAGGCAAAACTCACACCTGAAACCTGATGATTGCCCAAGACCGATCACAGTTCCAGGAATGGGAGACATGGCACGCCTTGAATGAATTGAGAAAAAACCAATAAAAATGACAGCAGATCGCTAAAAAGGCTGTATCTTTGCTCATTATTACAAATAAGACAATTTGATATGAAGAATCTTTCAAAGTTATTTATCCTCCTGGCGATTGTACTGCTGGGTGTTTCGTCATGTGGAAACGACGAGCCTGAAGGCAAGTGGGAAAAAATGAAATGGTACAACGTTGATAACCTGATGAACCATCAGGGTGTTTACCTTATTCCTGAAGAGGGTGGCACGTTTGTCTTCCAGTGCAGGAACTATAGCAACCCGTGGCTTATATCAGTCACGGTGGACGGCGTTGGGCATTCCATCGACAATTCTCACAACAAGGAATACATCGGTGACTGGTGCACTTTGAAATTTGAAGGGGACAAGTTGTCCATCACCGCCCAGCCTTTGCCCAACTCGTTAGAGAGCAGGAACCTTGACGTCCAAGTGTCGGCAGGCGATATCTTCGGCACCCTCTCGTTCTCACAAAAGAGGGGAATCCATTAATCACCGTTCAGCTCAAGGCAACTCATTAAAAATATAAATTGAGCCCCAAAAGTCTTCCATCGACTTTTGGGGCTCAATTTATACTGGGACGGGCTTCGGATAATTGTCCGTTGCCTTACTTGGTCACGTCAATCAGGCCGTGGCCAGTCATCTCCTTGGGCTGAGGCAAACCCATGATCTGGAGGATGCTAGGTGCCACGTCGGCCAAGCGGCCAGAGTTGATGATGAGCTCGGGATCCTCGGTGACATAGATGATGGGCACGGGGTTGAGCGAGTGGGCCGTGTTGGGCGTGCCGTCGATGTTGACAGCGTGGTCGGCATTGCCGTGATCGGCGATGATGATGACCTCATAGCCCGTGGCACGTGCGGCCTCGACGGTGTCGTGAACACAGCGGTCAATGGTCTTGACAGCCTTGCAGATGGCATCATAAACGCCGGTGTGGCCCACCATGTCGCCGTTGGCATAATTCACCACGATAAAATCGTACTTGTCCTCGCGGATGGCAGCGACGAGTTTGTCGCGCACCTCGTAGGCGCTCATCTCGGGCTTCAGGTCGTAGGTAGCCACGTCGGGCGAAGGCACCAAGATGCGGTCCTCGTTCTCGAAGGGCTGCTCACGTCCACCGCCGAAGAAGAAGGTCACGTGGGCATATTTCTCGGTCTCGGCAATATGCAGCTGACGCTTGCCCAGGCTTGACAGGTACTCGGACAGCGTGTTGTCCACATTCTCCTTGGGGAAGAGCACATGCACGTCCTTGAAGGTGGGGTCATACGGTGTCATGCAGTAGTACTGCAGGCCGGGGATGACCGTCATGCCGTCATCGGGCTTGTTCTCCTGGGTCAAGGCGATGGTGATCTGCTTGGCGCGGTCGTTGCGGAAGTTGAAGAAAATCACCACGTCGCCCTCTTGGATGCGGCCGTCAACGGTCGAGTTGACGATGGGCTTGATGAACTCGTCGGTCACGCCCTCGTCGTAGGACTCCTGGATGGCGCGCACCATGTCGTCGCTCTGCTTGCCCTCACCGGCGGTGAGCATGTCATAGGCGATCTTGATGCGATCCCAGTTGTTGTTGCGGTCCATGGCATAGTAACGACCGATGACCGTAGCCACAGTGCCGGCACTCTGCTTGCAATGTTCAACAACCTGGCCCACAAAGCCCTTACCGCTCTCGGGGTCGGTGTCACGACCATCCATGAAGCAGTGAACAAACACCTTGTCCAGAGCATACTCCTTAGCGATATCACACAAGGCCATCAGGTGATCCAGCGAACTGTGAACGCCACCGGCGCTGGTCAGTCCCATGATGTGCAGCGACTTGCCATGCTCCTTGGCATAGGTGTAGGCGCTCACGATCTCGGGATTCTTCATGATTGAACCGTCCTTGATGCTGTTGTTGATCTTCACCAAGTCCTGATAGACAACGCGGCCGCCACCGATGTTCAAGTGGCCTACCTCGCTGTTACCCATCTGTCCGTCGGGCAGGCCGACGTCCTCGCCGCTGGCACGCAGGGTGCTGTGAGGATAAGCGGCACGCAGGAAGTCCAGATAGGGAGTCGGAGTGCTGTAAATCGCGTTGCTGTACCCCTTGGGGCCCTCGCCCCAACCATCCAATATCATCAATAAAGCTTTCTTTGCCATGATAGTATATCTTACCTATTTGAAATAATACTTGTTTTTGGGACTGCAAAGGTAGTGAAAAGTTTTGAGATACCAGTCCTTAGCCCCCAGTTTTTAGTTTCTGGCAGGCAGACGGGCATTGCGGCGTTGACAACGCCGCGTACTGGACAGCACTGACATGACGGGGATGGGTGCGAGCCGCAGGCTCGCAATACACCGACGATGCCGGCGGGAGGGCCTTTTAGTGGCTGGTGTAGAAGTCGGTGATGCGCTGGATGGCGCGGGAGCAGACGGGGCAGAAGTTGGTTACCTCGTTGATCTTCATGCGGCACTCCTGGGCAGGGCGGTAAACACCCTTGGACTGGTATCCCCCACCCTCAAACACGCCGACGCGCTGGGTGGCAGCATCCAGCAGGCGCTGCTCCTTCTCGTTGGTGATCTTGCGGTAGTTGGGCACCTTGGGGTCGGGCGGCGTGGGGATGGCTGTGCCCTTGGGCACCATGTCGGCCCACTTGCTCTGGAAATCGACGAGCGTGGTGAGGTTGGGCTCCCACGGCTCGGTATCGGCGGGATACATCGACTCGTAGGCATCGTCATAGAAATACTCGTCGCCCAGGCCGGCATAGGCATGTCCGAACTCGTGGACGAGCACCTGATGGAAGGTGGGATGGTCACTGGTTGTGACGGTTATCTGGTTGTAGATGCCACCGCCACCATAGGTGTCGCTGTTGACCAGCACAATGATATGCTCGAAGGGGACGCCCGAGAGGACGTCATACAGGCGCCTGATATCCTGCGTCATCAGATAGCGATCGCTGTAGAAGGTGTCGTAGTGGGTGCCGGCAGGGGTATTGCTCCATCGTCCCAGATGGGGCACGCTGGGACCGCTGGTGAGTGACTCGGCAGCCACAGCAACGACGTTGAAGCGGTTCTTGAGCGAGGTGAAGGGCTCGTGGGCGAACAGGGCATCGACAACGCGCTGGCAGTCGCTGTAGAACTTGCCCATCTGCTCGCGGGTATAGCCCTCGGCGACAATAGCCAGGTCGATGCACTCGGTGATGTCAGGCTGGCCGTCAAGGGGGCCCTCGGTGGGGCTGTAGTTGCGCTTGCCGGGCTGGTCGGGAGACTGAGACGCAAGATTTTGCGTCTCTACAGTCTTGCCTTTCCAGACGTAATGGAACGGGATGCCGTTCGGCCCTAATTGGCGGATGAGGATGTCGGTGGGGTCGACGGTGTGGGTCATGCTGGTCACCACCTTGCCGTGGAAGTCGGTGAGTGAGACAGTGACATCAACGGGCTGCTTGGGCATGGGCACGTTATAGCTTGTGGAGAAAGCCTTGCTGACCTTCGTCGCCTCCTCGGTCGCCAGCCACTCCTGGAACAGGGTGGAGAAGGTGTGAACAAACAACAATTGGCCCGTGGCATGATCCTTGACCTGGATCTGGCCGTTGCCCTTGAGGGGCACATCGGTCATGCGGCTCTTGCGGCCAGCCCACTGGGGCGTGACACACATCTGCTCCAGATAAATCTGCTGGGCATCGTGATTGCCGGCAAAGACATAGTCCAGACGCAGCGTGCGCCCGTCAAAACAGTCATCGAACTGCTGCGCCATCGCAGTGACTGCAGCAACAGCGATTAAAAGCAAAAAAAAGATTCTTTTCATAATCGTCGATATTTTCTTGCAAAGATAGTGCTTTTTTCGTAATTTTGTGGAAAGAAATCTCAATCACGATGGTGGAGTTGAATTTACCCGAATATGAGTACAAGGTAAAGAAGCGGGAGGATGGCTCGTGGGCCATCTGGGACCGCCTGCGGGAGCGCTGGGTATCGCTGACGCCCGAGGAATGGGTGCGGCAACACTTCGTGGAATGGCTCATCACCGACAAGAAGTTCCCCGCCGCACTGATGGGCAACGAGGTGTCGCTGACGCAAAACGGCATCGCACGCCGGTGCGACACGGTGGTCGCCGACCGCACGGGCCAGCCGCTGGTGATCGTGGAGTACAAGGCTCCGAGCATCAACGTCACCCAAAAGGTGTTTGACCAGATTGTGCGCTACAACATGGTGTTGAAGGCGCGCTACCTGATCGTGAGCAACGGTCTGGAGCACTACTGCTGCCACATCGACTACGACAATAACAGTTATCGCTTCCTGGAAGACATTCCGTGCTATGAGTCGTTAGTCCTTAGTCCCTAGTCCCTAGTCCCTAGTCCTTAGTCCTTAGTCCTTAGTTGTTGGTTGGATTTCTTTGAATAACATTTTTAGACAGAATTGTTGAATATTCCGTAATTTTTCTATAACTTTGCGAATACTTAAACGCTTTAGGCTTATGAAGAATATACTTTTCAAAATCACTATTGCAGCAAGTGTTGCGATGGTCCTGTGTTTCAATGCAGTGAATGCTTATGCAGCAGCCCCCGAAGGTTACAAGACCCTTGATTTTCCCGGATTCACTGTGAGTATTCCCGATGAATTCCAGAAGTCAGAGGGCTGGAGCAGCGAGAGTCAGATGAGTTTCAACTCCAATGCCGTCAACGTGCGTGACGATGGCGATGAGTACCTCTCGAGTGCCACAATCAGCCTGTATGAAATGGATACTGACATGGAGGACCTGAACCTGAACGAGGTCGGCCAGAACATGATGTGGTCGGCCAAGGCCATGGACGAGGTCTGCGATGAGCCCATCGTCGAAGGCAATACTGTCATCATGCGTTCGACCATTGATACCGGTTACGGTCTCTTGGTAAGTTGGCGCTTCGTTGTTATCAACGAGGACGGCCGGACTGCCGGCGGCACCATTTCCTACCACGAAGGCGATGCCAAGGTCTATGAAGGTATCGTGATGCCGATTATCCAGTCCATCCAGTTCAAGTGACATGAGAAAACTCTTAGCCATGCTGACGCTGTGCTGCTGCCTGCAACTGCCCGCTCAAGTCATCAATGTGGGCGACAGGTTTCAGGACAAAGAGACCGGCGTGACGTACACCGTGCGCGATGTGCGCATGGATAAATACGTCTATATGACCGATC
Source organism: uncultured Prevotellaceae bacterium (assembly GCA_900317325.1). Classification (GTDB taxonomy): domain Bacteria; phylum Bacteroidota; class Bacteroidia; order Bacteroidales; family Muribaculaceae; genus Sodaliphilus. The sequence goes on along the minus strand of ONGE01000011.1, from coordinate 31,328 downwards.
AATCAGAAGACAACCTGCTGAGCCTGTCCAGGGTTGATGGTCGGGAGGGCGAATATGCCCTGGAACCCAGCCGCCAAGCCGATGACCCACCCATTGCCGGAGCCGAGTTTGGCTGGCCTGTCAAGTACAGTCCCGAAAAAGGCACACTCGAGTTTTACACCCCTCAAGGTCGACTGCTCTACACCCTGGAGGTAGTCAAGGTTGCCGAGCGTGAGGACTACCGATTCAATGTGTCGTTCGGCAAGGACAGCGAGGGCTACATCGGGGTCATTTACGTCGATGGCTATACAACAACGGGCGACAGCCCCGCGTTTGCTTTTGAGCACGAGTTGGTAGAGAGGCTTGCCGAAATGCCCAGTCCTGAAGAAGCCGCCAACTATGTTGACGACAAGACGGACATCAACTTTGACGGCATCCCCGACCTGCAGATTTATATCGGCCTCAACGCCGTGGGACGCGTTTCGGAGTACTTTGCCGGCTTTGTTTGGGACGACGAGGACAAGTGCTTCGCCATGGTTCCCGGCTATGACGAGATCAGCAATCCCATTGTGCACCCCGACACTAAGACTATCACCAGTACCGCCCGCACCGATGCTGTGGAAATCACCACATGGACCATGGCGTGGGTTGGTGGACACCTCGAAATAATTGATGAAACCACAAGTACATTTGGCGATGAATAAGATATTGTTTTTCTCCTTGATTTTTGCCTGCAGTATTCTCCCTATGACGGCAGGCAGCGGCCCCGACAAAAATGACGGGGCCACGCTCCCACCCATGTTCCTGCTCGGCACCAACGACGGCATGATGCAGATGGTTTATTGGTGTGACCTTGAAGAGCCCCAGTTTAACGAGGACTATGCCGATTACTATGAAGAAATTCATCAGGCATGGGCCATTCAGGAGCAATTTCGCCGCAACGCCTCCAAGTACACCAAACTGATTGTTGACGGCACCAAGACACTAGATGTGAAATATGTGGATGAGATTCTGCTCAACCCCGATGGCGAGAAAATCTTCCCAGGCGAATTGCATGGCATGCCCAAAATTCCCTCAGCCGGTGCCCGGTTCACCCTCCAGGGCAAGTCCAAAATGAATATGGACGAAGTGCCCGGCAATGTTGTCGTTACCGACAGCTATCTCGCCTCCCACAAACCGCTCAACATTCAACCGGCCATGACGGATGAGGAAGTGCCGCTACCAGCTGCTGTCATCAAGAAGATGGAAGAGAAATACGGCATGAAGGCCGAGCTGTCGAAGAAAACCTATATCATCGGTGACCGTTACACCTATGGCGTGATGCAATTCGAGGGCGAATACAAGAACAGCGCAAGAAAGAAGCATAACCCGAACGAGATGTCGGCATTGGCGCTGGAAATCATCATCGACGGCGATAAGATCTATTCCTATCCCGTCGAAGGGTGGTATGACCCGGAGTTTGGCTGCACATGGAATGCCGATGACGGCGGCGAGTACTACCCCAGCAACATTGCGGCGGCATTTGAAGGCCCTCAAGGAGTGGAGCTTTGCTTTCTCCATTGGGCTCCCGAGAGTGCCACCACCGGCATCCTGACCCTTAATAACGGCAAACTCGACCGCCAGGAATATGCCGTATACCACAGCCTGATTGACGAGCAGATTCCCGTGTGGAAAAAGGACATCGAGGAGATGAAGAAGCTCTACATCGCCGAAGATCCAGGTGAAAACGAGAACGTGAATCTGACCAAGTGGGCCCATGTCTTTATCGACTATATGGGCGAGCAAATCTGGATCAGCGATGAGGCCGAAGAAAACGGCGCATTCTTCAGCCGCGAGGGCGACAAATTCGAGCTCATCGGCACCGTGAGAGGCAATTTCAAGCCATCGTTCCCCAAAAGCAGAGACGGCAACTGTTACCTGGTAATCTCGGGACCTGCCGGGGGACCGTCCTATTATACCGAAATCTTCAAGTTCAAGAACGGCACGGTGATTGAAAGGTTCAACGGACTGCAGGTTTACGGCGAACTTGACGGTTGCGCCCTCAATGGGAAAGAAATCAGCGTTGAGCAAGGGAAAGCCTACATGCAGGCCGTGCCCGAAGCCCAAGAACCCTTCATTTACTGGAACGAGATTAGTGACAAATGACCATCAAGCGATGAGAAAAGCAATCACATTATTACTCTGCTGCTGGGCGCTGGCATTTGACGCCCAAGGCATGGAACCCAACATCCTGCCGCTCAAGGTCATCAATGACAACTGGAAGAGCAAGCCCATCCCCGTGAAGAGCAGCGACGGAACAGTCGACGTGATGACGCTGATGAGGGCATTTCACGCCGTGTGGCCCACAGCGAGCGTTCAGGCGATCATCGGTGCGGCAGGCGACAACAGCTATTATCAGCACGACGAAGCGACCATGCCCCCCGGGTGCCACGGCATAGTGTTTGTGGACTGTGAGGACTTCGGCTGGGCCTATTTCCACCACATGGAGGGAGCGGCCCAAGACGTTGAAGCGCGCGTCTATCAGTGCGATAACGGGTGTGCATACTTCGTTATCAGTTTCGCTGAAGCCGATGACGAGGTCCAGCCTTTCTGCTGCTTCTACTACTATGACCCCGCGAGCCAAATAATGAGGCCTGAAAACACCCCCTTCCATAACCTTCCACGCAAATGGGCAAATTCCACCTTACACTATTATCTGGGATTTGAATATGACCAGACCATCGTCGTGGAAGAGACCTCACCCGCGGGAGAGAACTGGTACCACAAATATGTCTTTACCGGCATGGCCCATGTGTATGACCACTCCAGCGCCGATGCCTATGAAGACATGGACGAGATGGAAGAGGAGGTCAGGCTGCCCGATGATGCCGAGTTAAAAGATGAGGATGACAACAGGGAGCTGTATGTGAACGTTGGCGGCGTGGGTTCAGAGAATGGCCAGTGGTCGGTGTGGATGCGTGACAAGAACACAGGCTTTGTGACCTACCTGTTTGCCACCGAGAACACCGCAGCACCGTTGTGGGACCAGATGCGAAACGGCAACGGCATCAAGACCTCAATGAACCTGATTGCCGCCGGCAACTGCTTCACCACCCTCTTCATTCCCTGGGATGCCGACAAAATCTTTGTCGAGGGTTGTCCCGACAACCGCAACGTGTGGTCCTACATCATCGACATCAGTACTAGGGAAGTCATTCAGTTGCCCACCAACGAAGGGCTGATTGCCATCGATCCAGGGAAACAGGAAATCCACATGAGCCATTACCTCTACGACCTCGAGGGTGGCCGCTACTCGGTGGAGCGCGTCTATACCATCGACGGCCGATTCACCGGCAAGGAATACCGAATCGCTGATTAACAACGAATCAACACAACAGAATCATTATTATGAGAAATATTGCATTCATCTTACTGATGCTCAGTGCATTTACCGCATGGGCACAAGACATCGAGCAAGGCAGCGCATGGTACAACGGCGCACTCGTCTATAACGCCACCCTGACCGAAGGGGGAAAAGTGATCTTAGGCTCAACAGTCGAGGGCGAGGAACTCGAATTCATGCTGGTGCCCGTGAAAGGCGAGCCAGGCACCTACAGCATCGCCGAGGGTCCCAACGACGCGATGATGGTCGAAGAAATAGGGCACACCGTTCGCCTCGTCCAGCAGGAGGACTTGAATATCCTCTGTTTCTATGACTCAAAAGGCGCCCTCTACAAAATCATGGACGCAACCCGAGAAGAGGACAACCAGAAACTCAATGTGGAGAACTGGATGGGGATGCTCAGGGGCGACTACACCATGGCCGACGGCACCCGCGTGACCATCGATTGGAACAAAGCCCTCGTGGGAGGGACCTATGTGCCTATCGAAGCCATGACCTTTAACGGCCACACGACAGGCATCCTCAGTATCGACGGTGAAGGGACCCCGTTGAACGGCCCAATGGAAGTGCAGTTCATCAAGGGCGGCCTGTGCCTGTATCCAGTGGGGTTTGATGAGTATGAATTTCCGCACAGATTGCTTGTTGACAGTTTAACCCTCATCGAATCCAACCCCAACTGCGGCTGCTATGACTATGTGTGCCACACACTGCTCCATGGCAGCGAACTGAACTACTACGACAAACCGACGCTGCGCCTGATGCGCAATGCCATCCTTGCCCGTCGCGGCTATGTGTTCCAATCCAAGGACCTGAAGGAATACTTCGGCAAAGAACCGTGGTACCAGCCGGTTGAGAATAACGACGAAATCAGGCTCTCGCTCCTCGAGCAGCTGAACATCGAACTGATCAAGTACCGCGAAGCCACTTTTGATAATGAGATATAGAACAAGAATAGCGTAATTCTGCTCCAAGTAACCTAAAGACACACCGAAAAAGTAGTATATTTGCATCCATGAATGAAGATTATCTGGAGAAACTGAATGAGCAGCAGCGTGCGGCCGTCGAGTATTGCGACGGGCCGCAACTGGTGATTGCGGGGGCCGGCTCGGGCAAGACGCGCGTGCTGACCTACAAAATCGTGCATCTGCTCAGGCTGGGCTACGAACCGTGGCGCATCATGGCGCTCACCTTCACCAACAAGGCTGCCCGCGAGATGCGCGAGCGCATCGAACCGCTTGCGGGCCCCGATGTCGCCGCCCAGCTGTGGATGGGCACATTCCACTCCATTTTCTCCCGCTTGCTGCGCCGCAATGCCGACCGCATCGGCTTCAAGAATGATTTCACCATCTACGACCAGAGTGACTCGCGCTCCCTCATCAAGCTCATCGTCAAGGATATGGGCCTCGACGACAAGGTCTATAAGCCCGCCACTATCCAGACGCAGATCAGCAATGCCAAGAACGCGCTGATCACCCCCGAGGACTATGCCAGCAACCAAGACCTGATTGATGCCGACCGCGACGCCCAACGTCCCGAGACTGCGGCCATCTACAAGCAATACTGGCGCCGTTGCCGCATCGCCGGAGCGATGGACTTCGACGACCTGCTGCTCTACACCAATATCCTGCTGCGCGACAATCCCGACGTGCTGGAGCAATATCAGGAGTTCTTCCGCTATATCCTTGTGGATGAGTATCAAGACACCAATTTCTCGCAGCACCTGATTGTTCACCAGCTGAGCAAAAAGTATAACCGCCTGTGCGTCGTGGGTGACGATGCCCAAAGCATCTACAGCTTTCGCGGGGCCAACATCGACAACATCCTGCGCCTGCAACGGTTCTACCCCGAGATCAAAACATTCAAGCTGGAACGCAACTACCGCTCGACCCAGACAATCACCGATGCCGCCAACAGCCTCATCGAGAAAAACCGCGGCCAGATCGCCAAGCACCTGTTCAGCAAGAACGCCGTGGGCGAGCGCATCCCGGTCATCCAGTGCTATAGCGACTACGAGGAGGCCTATGTCGTCGCCAATCAGATTGCAGCGCTTAAAGCCCGTCAGGGCGACAGCTACGAGGACTACGCCGTGCTCTACCGCACCAACGCCCAGTCGCGTGTGCTTGAGGAAGCCCTGAGCAACGGCGGCCGCCGCGACAAGCACGGCAACATGCGCAGTGCCATCCCCTACCGCATCTACGGCGGTCTGTCGTTCTATCAGCGCAAGGAGGTGAAAGATGCCATCTGCTACTTGAGGCTCATCATCAACCCCGACGATGACGAGGCCCTGAGGCGCGTCATCAACTATCCGGCACGCGGCATCGGCGATACCACAGTGGGCAAGATTACCCACTGCGCCACCGAGAATGGGGTCAGCCTGTGGCAAGTCATCAACAATCCTGAACAGCACGGCCTCAACGTGAACCGCGGCACCATGACCAAGCTGGAGGGTTTCACCACACTCATGAAAGGCCTAATCCAGCTCAACAGCGACGGCGGCAACGCTCTTGACGTGGCTCAAGAGATGGTGAAGCGCACGCGCATCAAGAGCGTGCTCATGGGCGACAACACGCCCGAGAACATCAGCCGCATCGAGAACCTGGACGAGCTGATCAACGCCGTCAACGACTTCCAGCAAATCAAGGAGGAGAGCGGTGACGAGCATTACCAGATCGGTGACTTCCTGGCCGAGACCTCGCTGCTCACCGACCAAGACATGAACGACCCCGACGGCGAGAAAGTCACCCTGATGACGGTGCATGCCGCCAAGGGCCTTGAGTTCAAGAACGTCATCATCGTGGGCGTGGAAGAGGACCTGTTCCCCAGCGCCATGAGTGCTGGCTCGCTCTATCAAATTGAGGAGGAGCGGCGCCTGCTGTATGTCGCCATCACGCGCGCCGAGGTGAATTGCGTCATCACCTATGCCACCTCGCGCTACCACAACGGGCAGACCAAGAGCTGCGTCATCAGCCGCTTCCTGCGTGACATTGCGCCCCAGTACCTGCTGATGGGCAGCACCAACTCGGCCCCCATGCCGTCGCGCAAGCGCACGAGTTGGGACGACTGGGAAGACGGCCCCGTTCCTGAGAAACCGAGACGCACGATCGAGTCAAAGCCCCGGTCCACGAGACCATCCTTGACAACGCCGACGACACCATTGCGACCGGCGACGCCTTCAAGACCCGCCACCCCTGCCCCGTCGAGTGCCGCCAGCGGTGACTTCACCATCCACACCGTTGATGAGCTGAAAGTGAACGATGAGGTGCTGCACCAGCGGTTCGGGCGCGGAACCATCATCAACATTGACACCAGCGGTGACGCGAAGATAGATGTCGTCTTCGGTGACGGGCAGACTCGCAAACTGCTGCTGAAATTCGCCAAATTCCAAATCCTATAAAGACCATAAGACAATGGAAGAGTACAAGACACCCTATTATATCGTGTATGAGGAAAAGCTGCGCCGCAACATCGAGCTGATTACCGGAGTTGCCCAGCGCACGGGAGTGGACATCATCATGGCCTTCAAAGCCAATGCCCTGTGGCGAACGTTTGACGTGTTCAGGGAATATGGCATCGAGTCCACCGCCAGTTCGGTGAACGAGATGCTGCTGGCCAACGATGAGCTCAAGTGCCGCACCCATACCTATTGCCCTGCCTATACCGACGACACCATCGACGCCTATATCGCCGGCAGTTCCCACATCACGTTCAACTCCATTGAGCAATACCTGCGATTTGCCGACCGAGTGAATCAGCATAACAGTGACTGGCCGGGAGAACAGGTGAGCTGTGGCTTGAGGGTGAATCCCATGTGCTCGGTCATCGAGACCGACATCTACAACCCCTGCTGCCCGGGGTCGCGCTTCGGCGTGCTGGCGAGCGACCTCAAGGAGTTGCCCGAGGGCATCGAGGGTTTCCATTTCCATGCCTTGTGCGAGAGTACAAGTTTTGACCTGGAGAAGGTGCTGTTGGCCTTGAAACAGCAATTCGGGCAGTATCTGCCGCGCCTCAAGTGGCTCAATATGGGCGGCGGACACCTGATGACGCGCAAGGGCTACAACATCGGTCATCTGGAACAGGTGCTTGGAGCCTTCCAGGGTGCTTATCCCAACCTGCAACTCATCCTGGAGCCCGGCAGCGCCTGGTGCTGGCAGACGGGTGACCTGGAAGCCAGCGTGGTGGATGTAGTGACCAACAGCGGCATCACCACGGCTATCACCGACGTGTCTTTTGCCTGTCACATGCCCGACTGCCTGGAGATGCCCTATCAGCCCAAAATCACACAGGCCCTCGACGAGGTGGACCCGACCAAACCCACCTACCGCATGGGCGGCAATTCGTGCCTAAGCGGCGACTATGTGGGGGACTGGAGTTTTGAGAAGCCCCTGAAGCGCGGCGACCGCATCACCTTTGAGGACATGAATCACTACACAACCGTCAAGACCAACATGTTCAACGGCATCCAGCATCCGTCGATCCTGTTCAAGCGGCTGGACGGCAGCATCGAGGTGCTGAGGGAATTCGATTACATCGACTACAAGACGCGGATGAGCTGACCGTAACGGAGATTACGGGGGAAACGGATATAACGGATAGTACAGAAAAACGGATAGCGCGGGGTACGGGGTTACTTGCCGGAGTAAGCGACACCGTAGCCCACGAGGCGGTCGTAGCGCTCACCCATGGGGTGGTCATACACCATGACCAGGTACTCGTTGACGGCCTCGAAGTGATCACCCTCGATCTTGGAAGTCTGGCCCATGGATGTGCCATCGGGCACCCAAAGGTACATATAGTTATAGGCACCCTGTTTAAGCATTATATCGGCCACATAGCATCCGCTGGCGGTGTCATACTTCATCACCGCCTGTGAAGCCGGATACCCATTCAGGAATTCACCATAGAGCACCACTTGACCTCCGTTGAGTTTACCACCCGTATCGAGCGTGAAGTGAGTGATCATGTAATCGGCCTGAAGCGCGTTCTCGCCGAAAGCCTCGGCATTGCGGATGGTGAATCGGCCAAATTGCGTCTTGTCATAGAGATACATCTCGGTGCGGGGCTCATCGACCATCAGGATGGCATGATACATGGGGTCGAAATAGCGGATGGACTGCACGCCCATATTGATGGTGTGGGCATTGACCGTCTCGAAGCGGCGGAACTCATTGCCAGCAGGGAAGATGAGGTCGCGGTTGTGATCGTAGGTCACATGGTCCATCGCCACCATCATGGGGCGCGTCACAATCACAGCGTTATCGTCGCGGGAATTCTGAGTGACGACACAGATCAATTCACTGTAGGGGTCCCTGATCTGGTTAGGCCTGTAACGCACGTCGAACGACACCTGCTGGAAGCGGTTGTTGTAATCCACATCGGTGCGTGAAGTCACCTTAGGGTACACCCCCACCCGTCCCTCGCACACCGAAATGCGGGTCTGGAACAAAACCTCGTCGGGGTCATCCTGCTCATACACCGAGAGCAGATAGTTACCGCTCACCAGAAACTCCATATTCTCGTTGGGCAGTTCAAACTGGTAGTTGTAGTAATGAACATAGGTGGCCTCGCTGGGCGCAAAGTCATCGATATCGGCATAGTTGAAACCGGACACATACTCGCTCTCGACCAGCTGCGACGGCTGCCAGTCGGCATTGCAATGGGTGATGCTGTAGCGCAAGTAATGCGGCTCATAGCCCAGATAGTCGAACTCGACCAACAAGCGGTCGTCACTGCCCATCATATACACCGCAGGGATATACATGTTGTTCTGCAGGCACACCTTGAGGGAGCGCACATTGCTGTCAAAGATGTGGGGACGCGTGTCCACCACATCCTGTGCCATGACTGCCGCAGCCGCGAGCAGGCAGCAGCACAACGATATGATCAAACGATGCTTCATAGCTTACCAGTATTGTGATTATTGGACTGAAACCAGCCGCAATGGTTTAACGCAGCAGCAGATAGACCGTGTAACCGATATATGCAGCAAGAAAGATAATGCCCTCGGCGCGATCAAGCTTGTTCTTCTTGAAGGTGTAAATCACCAGATAGAGCATCACTGCCGACACAAACATCACGGCATAGTCCCAGATGTTGATGTCAACAAATACCAGCGGCTTGACAGTGGATGCGGTGCCCAGGATGAACATCAGGTTGAACAGGTTGCTGCCGATGACGTTTCCCAGTGCCAGCTGGGGATTCTTCTTGGAGGCAGCGACGATGGCGGTGACCAATTCGGGCAAGGAGGTACCCACCGCAACGATGGTGATGGCAATGACCGCCTCGCTCATGCCCCAGTCACGTGCCAGGTTCTTGGCACTGTCAAGGAACAGGTTGCCACCAAAGATAAGCGCCACCAGCGAGACGACCGCGATAGCCCACAGCAGCCACGGTGACTTGCCCGCAAGCGAGGACTTGGCTTCCTCGTCGGCCTCCATTATCGCCTTCTTGGGGTCCTTGCCCTTCTGGACGATGACCCAGCACATGTAGCCGACGAACAAGATGAGCAGGAAGATACCGTCGATGCGGTTGAGCGAGTTCTGGTCCAGGCCGGGAATCACAGCATCGTTGGCCAGGGCCATGACAAGGATGGTCATGGCAATCAGGAACGGGATGTCGCGAAGCCGCTGCAAGCGCTCGATGGGGAACGGCAGTATCGTTGCCGTCACACCTAAAATCAGAAAGATATTGGCGATGTTGGAACCCACGACATTACCCATGGCGATGTCGCCGCTGTTGCTGAGTGCCGACGATATCGAGACGAACAACTCGGGAGCGCTGGTGCCGATGCCCACAATGGTGAGGCCGATGATGAAATTAGATATCTTGGCCCGCTGGGCTATCGCCACCGAGGAATCCACGAGATAATTAGCGGCAAGCAAGAGCAGTCCCAGGCCAACAACAAGCAATAAATAGTCCATCTTGAGTCAAATCAATGACAGCCCGTCCCCCTGTATGGTGGGGAACGGGCCGCGGTTAAATCAGTTGTTCTGGATTCCCAGCGCCTTGAGCATGGCCTCCATGGCATCGTTCAAGCCTTCGGGATTGCGGCCACCGGCCTGAGCGAAGTGAGGCTGACCGCCTCCACCGCCCTGGATGCACTTGGCAGCACCACGCACGATGTCACCGGCCTTCTTGCCGCTCTTGACGATGTCCTCGCTGAGCATGACGGTGAGCATGGGCTTGCCCTCGTGCTCGGTAGCGGCAAGGAATGCTGTTGCCGACGGGCACTCGGCCTTGATGGCCAGGGCCACGCCCTTGACGACATCGGGCAAGCGCTTGCCGGTTAGGGTGATGATGTTGATGTCATTATCGAGTTTGGCCTCGGCAATGAGTTGCTTGGTCAGGATAGCGATGCGCTGCTTCATGAATTCATCAACCTGCTTCTTGAGGTCAGCATTCTCGGCCAGGGACTTATGGAGTGCAGCAACAGCATCGGGGGCGTTATTTAGCATCTCCTTGATGTGTCCCAGGGTATCCTGGACGGTATCGAGCATCTCCTCGACGCGCGCGCCTGTAACAGCCTCGATGCGACGAATGCCAGCAGCAATGCTGCTCTCGCTGACGATGCGCACCATGCCGATGTTGCCCGTATTACCCACATGGGTACCGCCACACAACTCTACCGAGTCGCCATACTTGATGACACGCACACGGTCGCCGTATTTTTCACCAAACAAGGCCATAGCGCCCATGTGACGGGCGTCCTCGATGGGCATGTCGCGATACTCCTCGCGGGAAATGGCGTTGCGTATCATCTGGTTGGTGAGGTGTTCTACCTGACGAATTTCCTCGGGGGTCACCTTGCGGAAGTGGGAGAAGTCAAAGCGCAGCGTCACGGGATCGACATAGGAGCCCTTTTGCTCGACATGCGTTCCCAGCACCTGGCGCAATGCGGCATGCAACAAGTGGGTCGCGGTGTGGTTGCACTCGGTAGCATGACGGGCCTCGGTATTGATAGCGGCATGCAGGGTAGCATTGACGTCGCTGGGCAGCTTGGCCGTGATGTGCACGGGGAGGTTGTTCTCGCGCTTGGTGTCGGTCACCTCAATCACCTCGTCACCCAAGGTGAGGGTACCGCTGTCACCCACCTGACCACCCATCTCGGCATAGAACGGCGTGCGGTCAAGTACGACCTGGTAGAAGGATTTGTTCTTCTGGGTCACCTTGCGATAGCGCAGGATGTTCACGTCACACTCGGTGAGGTCATAGCCCACAAACTCGGTCACGCCTTCCTTGAGCTCCACCCAGTCGGTGGCCTCAACGGCAGCGGCGTTGCGGGCACGCTGTTTCTGCTTCTGCATCTCGACATTGAATTCCTCCTCGTTGACGGTCATGCCGTTCTCGCGCAGGATGAGTTCGGTCAAGTCCAAGGGGAAGCCGAAGGTGTCATACAGCGTGAATGCCTCCTTGCCATCGACCACGCTCTTGCCGGCGGCCTTGGTGTCGGCGATGACTTTCTCGATGAGTTTCATACCCGTCTCGAGGGTGCGCAGGAAAGCGTCTTCCTCCTCCTTGGTGACATGCTTGATGAGATCGGCCTGAGCCTTGATCTCGGGATAGGCCTCGCCCATGTTCTCGATCAAGGTGTCGATGAGACGATACATGAACGCCTCGCGGAATCCCAGGAACGTGTAGCCGTAGCGCACGGCACGACGCAGGATGCGACGAATCACGTAGCCCGCCTTGGCATTGCTGGGCAGCTGTCCGTCGGCTACCGAGAAGGCGATAGTGCGCACGTGGTCGGCGATAACGCGCATAGCGATGTCCACGTCCTCGTTTTCACCGTATTTCTTGCCGCACATCTCGCCCAGCTTGCCGATGAGGGGCTGGAAGACGTCGGTGTCGTAGTTGGATTTCTTGCCCTGAAGCACCATGCACAGGCGCTCCAGACCCATACCCGTGTCGATGACCTTGTTGGGCAGCGGCTCGAGCGTGCCGTCGGCCTTGCGGTTGTACTGCATGAACACGAGGTTCCAAATCTCGATGACCTGGGGGTGATCCTTATTGACCAACTCGGCACCGGGGATGGCAGCCTTTTCCTCATCGCTGCGCAGGTCGATGTGAATCTCGCTGCATGGGCCGCAAGGGCCGGTGTCACCCATCTCCCAGAAGTTGTCGTGGGCATTGCCGTTGATGATGTGGTCCTTGGGCAAATGAGCCTCCCAGAATCCAGCCGCCTCATTGTCACGGGTCAAGCCATTGCGCTCGTCGCCCTCGAACACCGTTGCATACAACAGTTTCGGGTCAATCTTGAGCACATTCACCAGCAAGTCCCAGCCCCAATCGATGGCCTCGCGCTTGAAATAGTCCCCGAAGGACCAGTTGCCGAGCATCTCGAACATGGTGTGGTGATAGGTGTCGTGGCCCACCTCTTCCAGGTCGTTGTGCTTGCCGCTCACGCGAAGGCACTTCTGTGAATCGGCGACACGACGCCACTGGGCTTCCTTGTTGCCCAAAATGATGTCCTTGAACTGGTTCATACCGGCATTGGTAAACATGAGGGTCGGATCGTCCTTGATAACCATGGGAGCCGAAGGCACGATGTGGTGTCCATGCTCCTCAAAGTAACGCTTGAACGTCTCTCGGATTTCTTTTGCAGTCAGCATAATATTTTGTCTTAATATGTTATAAATGTTCGGTTTTTATTGCAAAGTCTAAACTATTTGTTTACCTTTGCAGGGTTATAATCAACTTGCAAAGGTAAATATTTCTATTAATTTGTGCAAGACCATGCAGGAACTGGACAAAAAATTCTACAAAATCGGTGATGTTTCGGAGATTCTGGGAATCCCCGAGTCCACCTTGCGCTACTGGGAGACGCAGTTCACCATCATCCGCCCCAAGCGCAACAAGAAAAACATCCGCTACTACACGCCCAACGACATCGAGATCATCAGCAAGGTGTATTACCTGGTCAAGGAGAAGGGCTTGAAGCTGGATGCCGCCCAGGCTCAAATCAGGCATAACCGCAGCGGTGTGGACAAGCGCTTCGAGGCCATCGAGCGCCTCAAGGAGATCAAGTCCCAGCTGCAAGCCTTCCAGACTGCACTTGACGATCTCTTCCCCGACATTCCTGCCGCCAAGTAACCCTGCTGCGGCACACGGGTCCAAAAGGTACCCGAATAACAAGTCTGGCGACACGCGGTCACCGCGCATCGCCAGACGTCTTTTTAATGAATTTTATAAACGTAATCTCTGGTAATAAATTTAATTTCAGAATCTGAAGCCCAACGTGAGGGAGGCACGGTTGTTGTTGTCCTTCACCTCGGCGCTGACGTTAGGTACATACTCAAACTTGTCGTCGATGGGCGAGAAAGCATTGTAAACACTGTTACGAATCTTGTGCACGTAGGCCAGATCGGCGTAGAATGACTTGTAGCGATAGCCCACACCACACGTGATGTTGTGCACGGTGTTGTCATACTGGTAAGTGGGATTGGAGCCCACAGTGGAAACCTCGCATTCATAGTCGTTAACAGCGTTCTCGACCTGTGAGGTCTTGATGCTGTAACCGGCCCTCAGGCTCCAGTTGGGGTTGACACGATACTCACCGCCAACGCGGATGATGTGAGAGGGCTTGAAGTAGTTCTTCACATCCTTGGTAATATCGGCATCGTCGTTGTTGCGATCATCACCAATGCGCATCGTCTCGTTAGCTACATACTCATAGTCCAAGCTGAGGACACCCTTGGTGCCAATCACACCTGCAACACTGCCCAGGAAATGCCAGGGAGTCTTGATGGTGTAGGTGGTGCTGTAGTCGTAGCCGTCGTTGCTGCCCTTGTCGGCACTATAGAGGTGATTACCGTTCTGATAGGCGTCCATGTTGGCACACACATAATAGGTATCGCGCATGTCGTAGTAGGTGGGCGTGTGGACCGCTGCACCGATGCGCAGCTGCTGAACAGGCTTCCAGATGAGTCCCAACTTGAAGTTGACACCGGTACCCTCGCTGTGCAGGTAGTTGTACAGTCCCCAATTCACATAGGTGTTATTGTGGATAATCGGGCTGGTGAACAGGTCCTCGTCATCGGCCATGATGTAGGCATTGTCCAACTCCTCTTCATAGCCCTGGAAACTCCTGTAATCCAAGTCAACGATACCGAAGTCGAGTCCGAAGTACACCTTGTTGGCGATGTTGCCACCAAAGGCGATATTGTACTCGTCGACATGACCGCGCTCATCCACCTCGTAGTAGGCATCACCCTCGGTACCATCTTGGAAAAGACCCTTCACTCGATCGTTCTCATCGGCATTCATGATACCTACATATCCGCCACCGTTGGTCGGCATATCAAAGATGGTCACTGCAGCCCAGGGGGCGTAACCACGATACTTGCCGGTGTACGGATCGAGATTATAATCAAAATAAGGGTTGAAATAGTGGTCAGGATCATTGTCCCACCAGAGGTCGGATACCGAGTAAGGTCCATAAGGATTCTCGTTGACAAACCGCTTGGCGATGAAGTTACTCATCGATGTCGGGATAAATCCCACGCCGCCGGTGTAGTGGCGATTGAAGGAGTTCAAGCGGTTATAGGTGAAACCGAAGTTGAGGTTGGGCACCGTCTCGGAGTCGAGACGAATGACACCCACATAACCCACGTTGTTCACGTTGAACTTGGTCTCTTTGGTGGTCGTCTGATCAGGCTTGGTTCCAGCAGCGGTGCTGTTGAAGTCCAAGCTCATGGTGATGCCCAGGTCGGAATTGCGATAGACACCGATACCGGCAGGATTCTGGGTCAGCGTCGAGAGATCGCCACCGAGGGCACCGAATGCACCTGCCATCGACTGGAAGCGTGAGGTACCACGGAGTTCGGTTTGTGACATCTGCAGGACATCAAATGCGGCTTGTGCGTTAATCATCAAAGGAAGTCCGCACAACAGCATGGCAAAAACTTTCTTCTTCATAATTCAATTCAAAATGTTTAGATCAGAATG
This sequence comes from uncultured Prevotellaceae bacterium, assembly GCA_900317325.1. Lineage (GTDB taxonomy): Bacteria > Bacteroidota > Bacteroidia > Bacteroidales > Muribaculaceae > Sodaliphilus. The sequence continues at coordinate 16,027 of ONGE01000011.1, read as the reverse complement.
TGTGTAATAAACTATAGTAAAGAAAGGATTTGTCTATCAGCGACGACGTCCGCCACCGCCCGATGAGCCGCCCGACGAGCCGCCATAGCTGCCGCCGCCGCTAGAACCACGGCTGCCACCACTGTAGCTGCTACCGCCGCTGGAACGGCTGCTGCTGCCACCACTGTAGGAACGGCTGCCACCACTGTAGGAACGGCTGCTGCCAGAACTGCTGCTGCCACTGTAGGAACGGCTGCTGCCAGCACTTGATGTGCCATTGCGTGAGATGCCGCTATGGCGAGTAGTCACGCCGCTGGTGCCACGAGTGCCCATGTTGCCACCGCTGCCACGATCACTGGCATAGCCACGCGTACGGGTACGAGTCACGGTACCTCCCACGCTGGGACGATTACCATCGGTAGTTCCGCGAGGCGAGATGGCATTGCGGGTAGGACTCTGACCGCCCACGCGTGAGCGACCGTTGCGGTTGCCTGACAAGCCTACGCCACTGCGGTCGATGCGTGACCTGCCGCCGCCACCGTAGGTGTGGCCTCCAGGACGACCGTGGTGGTGGTTCCCTGTCCAATCATACCAACCATAGTGGTGGCCATAATATGAGTTGTGCCAAGGCCTGATACCCCAATAGTTCCAACCCCACAGGGTGGGACCACGATAGTGCCAGTTATACAGGCCATAGTAGCCATAGTAGCCATAGTGCCAGGGCGAGAAGGTGCTGATCCAGGGATCATACCAGCCAAAATAAGGGCTGTAGTAGCTGCTGAACCAGGGCTCATACCAACCCGTGTACCAGGGATAATAGGTAGAGGCATAAGAGTAGCCTAAACCGTAATCACTGCCCACAATCAGGTTGATGGTGGGAGACTCGTCATAGTACAGCTCAATCAGATCATCGTCATCGCTCAGGACAACAACGTCGGGATTGTAGAAACGCTCGATGCGACGTGTGTTGGCAAATGCATCAACTTCGAGATAGGTGGAGTCGAGCATAATGGTGTCACCATTGATATCCACCTCGAACTGGGGCTGAGCCTGAAGCTCATAAGCGCCACGGCGGTTGTACTCGTCCTCATCGCGCTCCACGCGATAATTACTGTTAGCAGCCACCTTGTATTGTTCAGGAACTTCTCCATAAACAGCGACTGTCTTGGCGGGCTTGGCGACCTTAACCGACTTGGCCGAGGTCGTCGACTTTGAGGCATCGTAATAGATGTCATCGTAGTCTTGAGCCTGCAAGACCGATGCGGCAGTCAATGCCAGCATACTCATCAATGCAAAAATACGGTACTTCATAATATTTACGTTTTAAAATCCATTAATAAAAATTCTTCTGTCTTTTAGACCTTAATCTTTTAGAAAAGTTTAAGATGTTGTTAAAAAAGTGTTGCAAGTTATAAAGTAAAAACTTACTTGAGGCGCATTCCAGCGTGAAAAAATGCTAAATGCGACTTTTTTTAACTGTTTATTCACATGACGCACACCTCTTATTGCAAATACCATGCCATTGAAGCAGAGACCAGTAAATACTGCCATATCCGGCAGCCGCTGACAAAAAACGCTTACAAAAACCAGGAAGCAAAGACCAGAAACCAGGGAGCAGAAACTAAAAAATCCCTATCTTTGCAGGCGATTATGGGACGAGAGAAAATTTTCAAGTTCAAGCAGTTCGCAGTGTTGAACGATCGCACCGCGATGAAGGTGGGCACCGACGGGGTGCTGCTGGGCGCCTGGTGTCCGGTGGACGGCGCAAGGCGCGTGCTCGACGTGGGCACGGGCTGCGGGGTCATCGCCCTGATGATTGCCCAGCGCAACGCCACTGCCACCATTACCGGCATCGATATCGACCATGACGCCATCGAGGAAGCCTCCTTGAATTTTGAACGCTCGCCATGGAGCGAGCGCCTGGCCGCTGTCGAGGGCGACTTCAACGACCTGCAAACCGCTGAACAATATAACCTTGTAGTCTCCAACCCACCCTACTTCACCAATGGCGTGCTGCCCACCGGCGATGCCCGCACCACGGCGCGCCACACGGCCACGCTCACCTACCGGCAGCTCATTGAAGGAGCCAAGCGGCTCTTGAGCGATGACGGGATCCTGGCACTTATCACGCCCACCGATGCCGAGGGTAACGTCGTGGAGGCTGCGACCTTCGGCTCATTGCCCGTTCGCTGCATGACACGCGTCATCCCGGTCGAGGGTGCAGCGCCCAAGCGCGTCCTGTGGCTCCTGTCACGCCGCAACCTGCCCTACCGTGAAGACAGCCTCACCATCGCCTGCCGCGACGGTTCGTTCACCAGCGAGTACATCGCTCTCACCGGCGCCTTCTATCTGAAGTTCTAAACCGTGCCGAAAAGACAAAACAAAAGTCCCGAGACTGTTGGAGTCGATCGGGACCTATATGTTCTGTGTCTAGTGATGCTTCGTCAGCAGTTCGGCACAATGTTGAAGTGTTTTATTATTAAGAAAAAGTCAGTTTTATTCGTTTGAAGCAGTTAATCTTCATTGAAGTCAATATAAAGACTAAACTAATAACAAAAAGTTTAATGGGGTTTTGATTTTTAACATTTGTTAAGATTAAACCCTCATTTTGTGTAGAAGTATCCCCATAAATGGGGATATTTTTTGCGAGAAAAATATAAAAATAAGGGATTGCAGGTTATAGCCGATGGCTATAATTTTGCAAATTGGAAAATTGCATTGACACAACATGATTAAAGACAAAGATAAAAAAGATAACATCACCCGCCTGCTCGACGACGAACCTGTGGGCATGACCGTGCAAGTGGTCAGGGTGATGGGCGACGGCGCCTTCAGGCAGCGACTGCTGGAGATGGGCTTCGTGCGCGGCGCCCAAGTGACCGTACTGAAGAACGCCCCTCTTAAAGACCCCGTCGAATACATGATTCTGGGCTCACACATCTCGCTGCGTCACAGCGAGGCCGCCCAAATCGAGGTCACCGACAAGGACGCCGAATTCTGCGACCTGGAAGATGCCTTCAACGGCATCGTCGAGACCACCGTTGCCGCTGTTGACCCCATGGCCGACAACGTGCTGCGTGTCGCCCTGATCGGTAATCCCAACTGCGGCAAGACATCGCTCTTCAACAACGTGACGGGTGCCAAGGAGAAAGTGGGCAACTACGGTGGTGTCACCGTCGACAGCAAAGAAGGCTGGTTTACCATCGGGGGCCGCAAGGTGCAACTCGTGGACCTGCCCGGCACCTACTCACTGACCGAGTACTCGCCCGAGGAGATGTATGTGCGGACCTACATCCGCGACAACCATCCCGATGCCATCCTGAACATCGTTGACGCCGGCAATCTGGAGCGCAACCTCTACCTCACCACCCAAGTCATGGACATGAACATCCCGCTGGTGGTGGCACTGAACATGTGGGACGAGCTGGAGAAAAGCGGCGACAAACTGGATATCGAGATGATGAGCCGCTTGCTGGGCGCCAGGATGGTACCTGTGACCGCCTATAACGGGCACGGCGTGAAAGAGGTGCTCGAAGCCACGATGGAGGCCATCGACGAGAGCGAGCAGGAAACGCGACACCACAACGTGAACTACGGAACGCTCATCGAGGACTGCCTGAAAGAATTGGGCGCAATGTGCCCCGAACTGGACCGTTACACAGTGCTCAAGATCATCGAGAACGACCAACACGCCATCCAGCTGCTTGACGGCAAGGAGAACGGCGAAGAGGTGAAAAAGACCGCTGCCGAGATGCGCCAGCGCATTGAGCGCGACTTCAACGACGACATCGTGAGCATCGTAACCGACCTGAAATACGGCTTCGTGCGCGGCGCGTTGGCCGAAGCATTGACACCCAACCCCGAACGCGCCACGGGCGAGACCAAGCCCGGCTACTCGCTGGACCGCCTGCTGACCAACCGCTGGCTGGCATTGCCGATGCTGCTGGTGCTCATGTGGCTCATGTTCGAGGCCACTTTCACCCTTGGAGCTTATCCCCAGGAGTGGATCGAGAGCGGAATCGGCTGGATAGGTGAATGGATCGGCAAGGCGATGCCCGAGGGCATCCTGCGCGACCTGATCGTTGACGGCATCATCGGCGGCGTGGGCGGCGTGCTCGTCTTCCTGCCGCAGATTCTGATTCTGTTCTTTTTCATCTCCCTGCTCGAGGACAGCGGCTACATGGCTCGTGCCGCATTCATCGTGGACCGCATCATGCACCGCGTGGGGCTGCACGGCAAGTCGTTCATCCCCTACCTCATCGGCTTTGGCTGCGGTGTGCCCGCCATCATGGCGACCCGCACGCTGGAGAACCGTCGTGACCGACTGGTGACCATTCTTACCGTGCCGTTCATGTCGTGCTCGGCTCGCCTGCCGGCCTATCTGCTGCTGGTGGCCGCCTTCTTCACCGCCAATCAAGGCCTGATCCTGATGAGCATCTACCTCATCGGCATCCTGGTGGCAGCTATCACTGCCATCATCATGAGCAAGACGTTCCTGAAACATGACAAGACACAGTTTGTAATGGAACTGCCCCCCTATCGCAAGCCCACGGCCCGCAATGCTGTCATCCACATGTGGAGCAAGGGCAAGCAGTACCTGCAGAAGATGGCTACCGTCATCCTGGCCGCCTCCATCATCGTGTGGGCGCTGGGTTACTTCCCGCGCCATGAGGGTCAAACCCCGCAAGAGCAGATCGAGAATTCCTACATGGGACAGATGGGCAAGGCCATCGAGCCGATAGTGGAGCCGTTAGGTTTCAACTGGCAGATGGGCGTGAGCGTGCTGACCGGTGCTGCAGCCAAGGAAATCGTCGTCTCGACAATGGGCGTGCTCTATACCGGCGAGGCCGATGCCGACGAGGAGTCGGCATCACTCAAGGAGAAGTTGCAGACGGCCACCAAGCCCAACGGCGAACACGTGTTCAACCCGATTGTCGCCTACTCGTTCATGCTGTTCATCCTGCTCTATTTCCCGTGCATCGCTGCACTGGCCGCCATCAGGCGCGAGGCGGGCACCAAGTGGATGGTATTCGAGATATTCTACACCACCGGTGTTGCCTGGCTGATATCGTTCATTTTCTATCAAATCGCCAGCGCTATTTGACAATAATCAGGAATCATGGACATCGGAACTATCATACAGACGATTGTAGTGCTTGGCATTGTGGCCGTAGCACTGGTGTACGTGTTGCGACGGGTCATCAACACGACCCGCGGCAAGGGTGACTGCGGCTGCGGTTGCGGCAAGGATTGCAAGCACAAGAAGTCGGCGGGGAAGAACTTTTAGCCGAACAAGTGCCTGAAAGCGTCCTCGACGCGAGCGACTTCAACGACCTGGATGGTCCATGCGTCCCGCTTGACGCCCTTGAGGTTGTTTTTGGGAATGATGATGGTGTTGAAACCCAGTTTCTGGGCCTCGGTCACGCGCTGTTCACATCGCGTGACTTGACGTATTTCGCCCGAGAGTCCCACCTCGCCTGCGAAACACACATTATTATTTATAGCCATATCGACGTTGGACGACAGAATGGCACTGATGACCGCCAAATCCAGGGCCGGGTCGTTGACCTTGATGCCGCCCACGATGTTGAGGAAGACATCTTTCTGGGCCAGCTTGAAGCCGAGACGTTTCTCCAGCACGGCAAGCAGCATATTCATCCTACGCTGGTCAAAGCCCGTGACCGAACGCTGAGCCGTACCGTAGGCCGCCGTGCTCGCCAGCGCCTGCACCTCGATGAGGAAAGGTCGCATGCCGTCGATGGTGACACCGATGGCCGTACCCGAGAGTTCATCGTCGCGGTCGGTCAACAGCAGTTCGCTGGGATTGGTCACCTCGCGCAGCCCGTCCTCTTTCATCTCATAGATGCCAATCTCATTGGTGTTCCCGAAACGGTTTTTGATGGGCCGCAAGATGCGGTACAGGTAATTGCGGTCACCCTCGAACTGGATGACGGCATCCACGATGTGCTCCAGCACCTTGGGGCCAGCGATACTGCCCTCCTTGTTAATGTGGCCAATGAGAATGACGGGCGTATAGGTCTCCTTGGCATAACGCTGGAAGGCGGCGGCACATTCGCGCACCTGCGTCACGCTGCCCGGGGCACTCTCCAGCTGCTCACTGGCGATGGTCTGGATGGAGTCCACAATGATGAGCCCCGGCTGGAAGGCACGGATGCTGGCAAAAATGTTGTCCAGCGAAGTCTCGCACAGCAAGTAGCACTCGCAGTCCATGCGCCCGCCGGCAATGCGATCGGCACGCATGCGCAACTGCTGGGGGCTCTCCTCGCCCGAGACATACAGCACACGGCGCGAGCGGATGCGCAGCACATTCTGCAGCACCAGCGTCGACTTGCCGATGCCCGGTTCACCACCCAGCAAGACGATACTGCCCGGCACGAGTCCGCCGCCCAACACGCGGTTGAGCTCGCCGCTGGGCAGATTGATGCGAGGCTGATCCTCGGCACGGATTTCCGATATCTTGACCGGTTCCAGCGTCTTATGGCCATTGTCGCCCACCGCGCCATAGCGCATCGATGATGACGACTTGGGCACCTTGGGCTCCTCGATGTAGGTGTTCCACTCGCCGCAAGCGGGGCATTTGCCTAGCCACTTGGGTGACTCGTTGCCGCAGTTCTTGCAGAAGAAGGTGGTCTTGTTTTGCTGCTTGGCCATGACTGATTGGGCTATTGGGCTTATTGGACTAATTAGAAAGAATTATCTCCTGAAAAACTCGCTGATGGTGATGGCGGCGGCGACACCCACGTTGAGCGACTCGCTGCCGGCACTCTTGGCCTTGGGGATGAGCAGGCGGTGGTTGGCATGCTTGCCCACCTTGGCACTGATGCCCTGACCCTCGTTGCCGAACACGACGAAGCCCGTCTTACTCAACTCGCTGCGGTAGATGTCCTTGCCGTCGAGGAAGGTGCCGTAAACTGGCAACGAAGGATACTCCTCGAACAAGGCCTCCAGGTCCACATAATGAACCTTGACACGGGCGATGGCACCCATCGTGGCCTGCACCACCTTGTGATTATAGACATCGACCGAGGTGCGGCTGGCAAAGATGTCGCGGATGCCGAACCAATCGGCCAACCTGATGATGGTGCCCAGGTTACCCGGATCCTGGATGTTGTCGAGCACGATGTTCAGGCTCTTGCCCACTCGCTCGCTGTCGATGACATCCTCGGGTTTCTCATAGACGGCAATGACATCGCTGGGTGTGTCGAATTGTGAGATGCGCGCCATCTGCTGGCTGTTGGCGAACACGATCTTTTCGTAGTGCTCGGCGGTGCCGCACTGTTCGTACCAGGAGCGCTTGGCGATGAGCCAACGGCAGTTGAAGTGCTGCCACGTGTCGCGCACGCACTTGGTGCCCTCGGCGACAAACAGTCCCTCATCGTCACGGTATTTCTTGGCAGCAAGGCTCTTGACCACCTTGAGAATGCCATTGTTCATGTCCATCATAAGGCCAATTTCTCTTGTAATGCCACCAGCTCGTTGAAGCGCAGCAGGGTTGTACAAAATTCCTCACTCAGCAATGCGATGACAGCCTGGGCAATCTCGTTAGGCACTTCATCGACTGCCGACGAAATGCTGCCCGCGATAGCCGCTATCGTGTCGGCATCGCCGGCAAGTGCCACCGACAGGCGCACCACATCCTCATAGTCCTTGCCCTCGAGGAAGCAGGTGATGGCCTCGGGGACGGTGCGCTGGCACGTCTCGTCGAAGGTGAACGTGGGACGGATTTCCTCGAGCGTGCGCGACAGGTCGTAGTTGAAAGTCTGCGTCACATAGTCGCGGATTTCCTGCTTGGTCTTGCCCTGGCGAGCCAGGAAGATGGCAGCAGCCGTAGCCTGGGCACCCTTGATTCCTTCGGGGTGATTGTGGGTCACCTCGGCCGAAATCTTGGCCAGTTCCAATGCCTCGTCGAGCGTCTGGGCATAATATCCTATCGGGCTCACGCGCATCGCCGACCCGTTGCCGAATGAGTTGTAAGGTTGCGGATCCCCGTCGTGAATCCAACGGGCAAAACGGCCACCATAGCCCCTGTCGGGGTATCTTCTACACAAGTCAAGCATGATTCTCACCAATGCATCATGAGTGTGCTGTTCGTCCTCCAGCAGCCAGATGGCATTGGCTATGGTAAGCACCGTATCGTCGGTAAATGTGCTTCGTGGCGTGATCAATTCAAAGTCATAATCGCGCGTCGGGTTAAACTCGTATGCCGACCCGATAACGTCGCCGGCAATCGCTCCTATAATTCCTTTCATATTCAATAATGATATTTTGAGATTACAAATTTACAACTAATTCGCCAATCGTGGCGCACATCAACAATTATTTTTAGGAGGCCCAGGGAATCAGATACTGACTACCCATGCGGGGAGCGGCTGCCATTGCGGGCTGGGCCGACGCAGCAGGACGGCGCATTGTGGCCAGAGCGGTCACGTCGCGCCAGCCCTGGGTGCAGTTGCGCACGGTCAACACGGCAATGCCAGCATAGCGACCGGCAAGGCTGATAAGCGCTTGCCTGACGGCATCGAGGCTGGCGAAATGGGTGCCACTGATGCTGGCAAGACGGCGTCCGTTGCACTCGAGCGTAGCGCAGATGCGGTCGCCGATGTTCACGATGTTCATGATGTTCTTGTTCATAGTCATTTCCTCCGTTTCTTTGATTTTACACTGCAAAAGTAGAGCACACGAGTGCCAAAACTTGGCACTATAATCCAAAAGAAACACAAATCCACACCAAGAGATACTTTTCGCCCCCATTTGCACCGTTTCAAACAAAAACAAATAATCCCGGCTTTTGTGCTCAGTTTGCACAAATAATACTTAATTTTGTGGCTACAAATCATTGAATGATGGATAAAATCGAAGTTAAAATCGTGAACCGCGGGCCCCACGAGGTGCCGAAGTACAGCACAGCCCTGAGCGCGGGCATGGACCTGCGGGCATGGCTCGAGGAGCCGTTGACCCTGCAACCGCTGCAACGCTCGCTGGTGCACACGGGTATCTATATCGCCCTGCCCGAGGGTTATGAATGCCAAATCAGGCCCCGCAGCGGCCTCGCCCTGAAGCGCGGCCTCACCGTGCTCAACACGCCCGGTACCATCGATGCCGACTACCGCGGCGAGGTGGGCGTCATCCTGGTCAACCTGAGCGATGAGCCGCAGACCATCGAGAACGGCGAACGCATCTGTCAGATGGTGGTCGCCCGCCACAGCACCGTGCAGTGGACTGTGGTCGATGACCTTGACGAGACCGAGCGCGGTGCCGGCGGCTTCGGTCACACGGGAACGAGGTGAGTCAAGTTTTCAAATGATTGAAAACTTGATGATTAGAGATTAGTGATTAGAGATTAGAGAGGACTATCATCCATTTAATAATGATAAGACGATATTTAGTGATAATGACCACGGTGTTGCTGGCACTTACGGCGATGGCGGGCAAGAAAGAGCCGGTCAAGAAAGCCGTCAGCCTGGCCGACAAGCGCAAGGCCGAATACATCTTTGTGCAGGCACAGAACGAGAAGTTGAAAAACAACTTCGACAGCTTCTACGAGCTGCTGGCCTATGCCCACGAGATAGACCCCGAGAACACGGCCATCTCGTTCTACATGGGCATGAGTCTGCTGAGGATGAGCAATACGACCAAGGAGCGCTGCGAACAAGGACTGGCGCTGATGAAAGAACACTTCGAGGCGCGGCCCGGCGACCTGTATGAGACCACCTTCTACAGTGATGCCAACATGCAGCTGGGGCACCCCGACGAGGCTCTGCGTGCCCTCAAAGAGCTCAATGAACGCAATCCCAACCGTCTGGAACTGCAGGTGCGCCTCGCCGAGGCCTATTCCCACTCGGGCGACTACCAGCAGAGCAACATCACCTATGACAGCATCGCGGCCATCTTCGGCGACGCGATCCAGATCACGTCGAGCAAAATCGAGAACTACATGGCGATGAACGACAGCGTGGGAGCCATCAAGGAGATGCGCAACCTGCTCGCCACCGCCCCGCAGAACGATTCCTACAACCTGGCGATGAGCGGCCTGTTCCAGCATTATAACATGACCGACAGCGCCCTCTACTACCTGGATCGCGCCCAGGAACTGGCTCCGGACAACGGCATCATCTATCTGACCCGCGCCGAGTATTGCAATCAGGCCGGCGACAGTGCAGGCTATGAGCAGCAGATCTACAACGCGCTCACCGCCGAGCAGCTTGATGTGGACACCAAGTTGGGCGTGCTGTTGACCTACATCCGCGACAGGATGGCCGAGCAGGATACCACCCAACGCATCGACAACCTGTTCACGATTCTCATCCAGCAGCATCCCCACGAGGCCAAGATACACCAACTCTACAGCGAGTATTTCTTCTCCAAGAAAGATTACAAGGGGGCCATCGAGCAGCTGGGCTACAGCCTTGACGTCAACCCCACCGATGCCGACGGCTGGCGCAATATGGTCATCCTGAACATGCTCGACGACAATTACCCTGCTGCCATCAAGGCTTCGGAGAAAGCGCTGGAATACAATCCCGACAACCTGGACCTGTATGGCTATGTCGCGGGCTGCTATCACCAGATGAAGGAGTATGCCAAAGCCATCCTTATTTACGATAAAATCCTGGAATTGACCGATTCGGCCGATCTTGAACGTCAATCTGTCATCATCACGGGTAAAGGCGACATCTACAGCGAGATGGGCGACGACGACAAGAGCATCGAGTGCTATGAGCAGGCCCTGGAGATAGACCCCGTCAACTCGAGCGCCCTCAACAACTACGCTTACCTGCTGGCCCAGCGCGGCCAGGACCTGGACCGTGCCGAGAGTATGGCGGCCCTGGCCCTCAAGGACCTGCCCGACAATGCCAACTACATCGACACCTACGCCTGGGTATTTTTTGCCAAGAAAGATTATGCCAAGGCGCTGACCTACATCAAGAAGGCTGTCGAGAACGACGAAGACAACCATCTGCTGGAGCACTACGGTGACATCCTGTGGTTCAACGACCAAAAAGAAGAAGCTGTGGAACAGTGGACCAAGGCCCTCGAGGAAGACCCCGACAACGAACTGCTGCAACGCAAAGTAAAAGACAAAACCTATTATGAAGAATAAACTCATCATCCTCTCCCTCATCACAATCGCCGCATTATTGACCGCCTGCGGCACGAGCAGGAAAGCAGCCGGCAACCTGTCTAACGTACAAACGACAACCACGGCCGACCCCGTTGATGCTGTCGTCGCCACCCTCGGCGACTGGCAGACCCTGCAGACCGGCGGCAACATCACGCTGAATGCCGGCAGCAGCTTCTCGTCGTCGATCCAGGTGCGCATGGTGCGTGATCAGGCCATCTACATCTCGTTGCGCCCCTTGCTGGGCATTGAGGTGGGCAAACTGCTCATCACCGCCGACAGCGTGTATGCCGTGGATAAGGTGCACAAGCGCTACGTTGCCGAGAAGGTCGCGCTGCTCACCGCCGGCATCCCCGTCACCGTGAGCGACGTGCAGGACATCTTCCTGGGCCGACCTTTCATCATCGGTCAGGGCACCCTGAGTGAGGGATTGAAACAACAGGTCACAGCCAGTAGCGAGAGCAACCGAACCGTCGTCACCGCCAACGAGCAGTACAAGGGCTACGGCTACGCTTTCACCCTCGACAAGACGGGCCGCATCGTTTCGCTCGACATCACCCCGACGGGTGGCAGCACTGCCGACTACCAGGTCAAGTATGCCGACGTGCGCAGCACCAGAGCCGGCAACATCGCCCACAGCATCAAGGTCAATGCCACCATCGAGAAGAAAAAACTCGATTTCTCACTGACATACAAGAACATCGACTGGAACGGTGATGTGAAGATTGACCGCAACATCCCCGGCGGTTACACCCGCATGAACGCCAAGGACCTGTTCAACCTCTTCTCCAACTGATCAGGAACCGAGTTCAGTCGCCAAGGCCCACTCTCACAGCAGCCTGCCCTTGCCCACTGCAATAAAAAGTGGTTTTCCTCGTTATGTTATTATAACATACATTAAGATGAGATTTCAACACCGCATATTGTCGTTGATGGCGTGCCTGTTGTGCGCCACCATTGCATTTTCACAAGTCAAAATCACCGGCAAGGTCGTTGACGCTGCCGGTGACCCGATAGAATTTGCCACGGTGCGCCTGTTGGGCACCGCCGTGGGCACCAATACCGACACCAAGGGCGAATATGAGTTGACCGTGCCCAAGGCCGACACCGTGAGGGTGGAGTTCTCCTGCCTGGGCTATTCCACCGTTACCCGCCAGCTCATCAAGCCCGAAGGCACCGTGACCATCAACCCCAAGCTCTATGAGAAAACGCTCGAGCTGGGCGAGGTGGAGATTACCGAGTACAAGAAGCAGACCACCGGCATGCAGGGCATCGACGTGGACATGCTGCGCCGCACGCCCGACGCCTCGGGCGGCAGTGTGGAGGCGGTGCTGACCACCATGGCCGGCGTGAGCTCCAAGAACGAGATGAGTTCACAGTACATGGTGCGCGGCGGCTCCTACGATGAGAACAGCGTCTATATCAACGGCATCGAGGTCTATCGCCCGCAGCTCATCAGCTCGGGCCAGCAAGAGGGTATGAGTATCATCAACCCCGACATGGTGCGCAAGGTGGATTTTTCGACCGGCGGTTTCAGCGCAGCCTACGGCGACCGCATGTCGTCGGTACTCGACATCACCTACCGTGAGCCCGAGGCCTTTGAGGGCGCTCTTGCCGCCAGCATCCAGGGCGGCAGCCTGATGCTGGGCCACAGCACGAGCCACTACTCGCAAATGCACGGCCTGCGCTACAAGCGCAACTCGTCGCTCATGGGTTCGCTCGAGAGCAAGGGCGAATATGACCCGCAGTATCTTGACTATCAAACCAGTTTCGTCTTCAAGCCCACCGACAAGCTGCGCATCGCCCTGCTGGGCAACGTGAGCATCAACGATTACCGCTTCACGCCCGTGAACCGCGAGACCAACTTCGGTACCAGCGAAGACGTCAAGTCGTTCATGGTCTATTTCGACGGCTACGAGAAAGATAAGTTCCAGACCTACTTCGGCGCCGGTGCCGTCACCTACTCGTTCAACAACAAGGGTACCGACCTGACGCTGCAAGCCTCGGGCTACCGTACCGACGAGCTGGTGGCCTATGACATCCACGGCGAGTACTGGCTGCAAGAGGCTGGTGAAGAGCAAGGTGTCGGCAAGTACCACGAGCACGAGCGCACGCGCCTGAAGATGAACGTGATGGACGTCTCACTCAAGGGTAACATCGGCCTGAACAACAACAGCATCTCCTATGGCGTCTCGATGCGCAAAGAGGACATCTACGACCGTTCCCGCCAGTGGCAATGGCGTGACAGCGCGGGCTACTCCCTGCCCCATATCCCCAATCAGGTCAACGTCATCTTCACCGAGACGTCGAGCAACGACCTGAACACCACGCGCATCGCCGGCTGGCTGATGGACACCTGGCGCTTCAACTCGGCGGCCGGCTTCTGGTCGGTGAATGCCGGCGTGAGGTTGTCGCACTGGAACTTCAACGGCGAGACACTCATCTCGCCTCGTGCCAGCGTGGGCTTCGTGCCCGAGCGCAACGGCAACCTGTCGTTCCGCCTCTCGGGCGGCGTCTATTACCAGGCCCCCTTCTACAAGGAGTACCGCCAGCAGATCATGGACACGCTGGGCAATCGCAACATCCTGCTCAACAAGGACATCAAGTCGCAACGCAGCATCCAGGTCATCCTGGGCAGCGACTACACCTTCCGCGCGCTGGACCGCCCCTTCAAGTTCACTGCCGAGGCCTATTACAAGAACCTGTCAAACCTCATCCCCTACGAGATCGACAACCTCAAGCTCGTGTATAGCGGCATCAACTCCAGCAAGGGCTATATCGCCGGTGTGGACATGAAGCTGTTCGGACAATTTGTCGAGGGCACCGATTCGTGGATCAGCTTCTCGCTGATGAAAACGCAGGAAGACCTGAACGGCAAGAAGGTGCCCCGCCCCACCGACCAGCGCTACAGCATCGCGCTGTTCTTCACCGACTACTTCCCCAAGATTCCGCGCCTCAAGTTCAGCCTCAAGGGCGTGTTGAGCGACGGTCTGCCCACCACTGCGCCTCACCTGACGCGTGCCGACTCCTACGTGCGCCAGCCCGCCTACAAGCGTGTTGACGTGGGCCTGAGCTACGAGCTCGTGGGCAAGAACAACCGTCCTTACAGCGGATTCTTGAGCCACTTCAAGGAAATCTGGCTCGGGCTGGACTGCTTCAACCTGATGGACATCTCCAACGTGAGCAGCTACTACTGGGTCACCCACGTCAGCGGCACCCAGTACGCCGTCCCCAACTACCTCACCCGCCGCCAGCTCAACGTCCGCCTCTCGGCCAGCTTCTAAATTTACTGGCGCATAGACTGTTGATAAAAAATGTGACATTATATTGTGCCATAAAGGCAAAAATGTTATCTTTGCGGATTAGTGAGTAAACATCTATTATTATCAACCTATAAAAAGAACCAAAATCATGGCTAAACCTTATGTTATCGGTATCGACATGGGCGGCACGAACACGGTATTCGGCATCGTTGACGCTCGTGGCAATGTCCTCGCCAGCAGTTCTATCAAGACTGGCAAGCACAGTGACTTCAATGACTATATCGACGAGCTGCACACCGAGTTGTCTCGCCTGATCAAGGACAATGAAGCTGAAGGGAAGATCAACGGCATCGGCATCGGCGCCCCCAACGGCAACTACTACACCGGAATGATCGACCAGGCTCCCAACCTGCCCTGGCCGATGCCCATTCCCCTGGCCGAGATGGTGACGAAGAAGTTCGGCATTCCCTGCCTGATCACCAATGACGCCAACGCTGCCGCTATCGGCGAGATGACCTATGGCGTGGCTCGCGGCATGAAGGATTTCATCATGATCACGCTGGGCACTGGTGTGGGCAGCGGTATCGTGGTGAATGGCCAGATGGTGTACGGCCACGACGGTTTTGCCGGTGAGCTGGGCCACGTGATAGTGAAGCGCACCAATGGCCGCGTGTGTGGCTGCGGTCGCACGGGCTGCCTTGAGGCTTACTGCTCGGCAACGGGTGTGGCTCGCACGGCACGCGAGTTCCTGGAGCTGCGTGACGAGCCGTCGAAACTGCGCGAGTATGACATCGAGGCCATCACGAGCAAGGACGTGTATGACTGCGCCATCGCCGGTGACAAGCTGGCCAAGGACATCTTTGAGTACACGGGCAATATCCTGGGTGAGGCGCTCGCCGATTTCACCAATTTCTCGAGCCCTGAGGCCTTTGTGCTGTTCGGTGGCCTGACGAAGAGCGGTGACCTGATCATGAATCCCGTGAAGGAGGCCTTTGACCGCAACGTGCTGGGCATCTACAAGGGCAAGGTGAAGATCTTGATCAGCGAGCTCAAGGAGAGTGATGCTGCTGTGCTGGGTGCCAGCGCCCTGGGCTGGGAAGTGAAGGAGTAACAGGCGAGCGAGATGAAGAGAATCATTCCCATCCTGCTGACTGCAGCCCTGTGCTGCGGTGTGCTCTCGTGCAACGAGAAGCCCAAGAGCTACCGGTTTGTGAAAGTGGCCAACGACGGCAAGGAGGTGGTCGAGAAGTTCGTTGCCAGCAACGACACCGATGCGCTGAACCAGTACTTCGAGCGCATGGAGAAGATCATCGTCGAGAACATCGACAAGGCCGAGGAGCCGTTCAAGGCAATGTTCGTGATTTCGCCCGAGGGCGACACGCTGAACACCAACAAGGCGTTGATCGAGGAGGTGATGAAGAACGTGCCGACCGTGGTGCCCATGCCCGAGGCGACTGATGTACCTATCAGTGACGCTCCGGCCGAGGAAGCTCCTGCCAGATGAGCTGACAGACAGTAGCCGTCGAGGCAAGACATGAAACGACAAGAGGGTGTGTCATAATTCAGTTATGGCTCACTCTCTTTGCAAATCAACCGCCTGAGAATGGGATATTTTTCAGGCGGCTGTTTTTTCTTTGTTTTGTCT